>CAJOFH010000049.1 GCA_905233845.1 uncultured Muribaculaceae bacterium
ATACGGGCGTCTGTTCGGGGACAAAGGGTACATCTCGGCCAAGCTTTTCGACTTCCTGTTCCAGAATGGGACGCACATCATCACGGGGCTGAAATCCAACATGAAAAACAGACTTATGCCGCTATATGACAAGGTGATGCTACGCAAGCGCTATGTCATCGAGACGATCAACGACCTGCTCAAGAATACGGCTGACCTCGTGCATTCAAGGCACCGTTCTATCCACAACTTCATAATGAATCTCACCGCCGTATTGGGGGCATATTGCTTCTTTGACAACAAACCCACTGCCATTAGAGGGTTCAACATTGAACAGTCGCCTCAATTGTCGATTTTTTGATAGAGCTAATCCCGAACTCAGATATACTTTCTTATCTATACTTGCTCTAAGATACTTATATCTCCTTAAGCAACAAAGCCTTTATCTCTAAACATTCATTCTTCATTATGATGCGGAGATGAAGCAATCTGGTTGAACATGCCCCAACTCGATAATTGCTCAGTTTAACTATGATCTATAAAACTAGTTTCTTCAAATCTACACTAATTCCACCGAGTCAATTGTCAGTAATAAAATAACAAAATGATTATTGTCCTTTATTGTCTGATCAAAAAATACAGATTTTGGATAAATTAGGCTCCACTGGTGAAATAAAAATGAAAAACTAGTCTTTCATTTTGTATTTCTCTCGGTTTGCACTAATTTTGCAGCCATAAAACCAATTCATCTTTATGGAACAAGAACAGAAACTTAAACTCGAGGAGCAGATTATCATGATGCTCAAGACGGTTTTTGACCCCGAAATACCTGTCGACGTTTATAGCTTGGGTTTGGTCTATAAGATTGACCTACAAGACGATGGTGCAGTAAACATCGATATGACTCTCACTGCACCAAACTGTCCTATGGCCGACTTCATCTTTGAGGACGTGCGGCAAAAAGTTGAGAGCATCGACGGCATCACAAGCTGCAATGTCAACCTTGTCTACGAGCCCGAGTGGGACGTGCGCATGATGAGCGATGAGGCAAAATTGGAACTTGGATTTGACCTTGGCGAGTAACTAAGAAACATGAAAAGAGCCTACTTCATATCGGATGCGCATCTTGGAGCGCACTACATCAAGGACAAGCGCAAGCACGAAGGCTTTTTGGTTCGCTTCCTCGACAGCATCAAGGATGATGCTACCGAGCTGTATTTGCTGGGCGACATTCTCGACTACTGGTATGAGTATAAGAATGTGGTTCCGCGTGGACATGTGCGGTTCCTGGGCAAACTCGCTGAGCTGAGTGACGCAGGCGTTAAAATCTTTTGGTTCACAGGCAATCACGATGTGTGGCTCTTTGACTACCTCGCCAATGAGGTGGGGCTGACAGTTGTGAAGGATAACACCATTATGGACGTTTTGGGCACGAAATTCCTGCTCTCTCACGGTGATGACGTAGGCTACCAGAAGCCCATGTACCGCTTCACTCGCTGGTGCTTCTATAACAGGGTGTGCCAATGGCTATATGCCGGTGTTCATCCGCGGTGGACCCATCCTATTGCTACTGGTTGGTCGAAGCAGAACCGCATCTCTCGTTCAGAGAAGAAGGAGAACAACCTCAAGGAGGTGTGCTGTAAGCGTCTTGAGACCTTCTGCAACGAACATCTGTCGCAGCACCCTGAGGTTCAGCACTATGTTTTCGGTCATGTGCATCTTGCTCGTCAGTTGTCGCTACCGGGCGACCGCACGATGACCATCATTGGCGACTGGATCCATCAGTTCACCTATGCCACTTTTGATGGATATGTCGTGGAGCTTCACAAATTTGATGTTTAAAAACATGTTTTTCTATATTGCTGATTTATAGCAGATTGCAAGGATGCTGTGATTTTTCTATCAAAAAATCATTGATTATTAAAAAATTATGCATACCTTTGCATCGAAAATAAAAAACACAAGGTCATTGAAGAATATTTGGAGCTTTCCTATCCAGAGACTTCTCTTCTGGATTTTTTTTGGAAAGACATTCGCAATCGTTTGCATTAACTTTTTTTAAGTGAGAAGGTTGATGACCACAACCGCGGATGGTAACCAGTTATCTTTCAATTGGATTGCATAACTATTACAACTTTCTAATAAAACACGAAATGCAAAATATGTTGTAAAACACGTACAAAAATAACATGCATTTCACAATCAAGCATTAACTTTGCATCTATAATAAACCTCAAAACATTCTTTTATTACCTTACACACAAAATTATTACCTATTGAATGCTTAGCAAGGATCATTTGACGAAAATAATCCTTGCTATTTTTTTGTACTTTGTTGAGTTGAGAGTGAAGAGTAGAGGGTGGGTGCTTTCATTTGGCATTATGCATTAGCCTAGCGCAGCCTAATTATGAATTGTGCATTATGAATTGTGCATTATGAATTGTGCATTATAAATTGTGCATTGTGCATTATGCATTAATCTTCCCCATTCGGTTGAGGGTGCTGAGACCCAGGGGAATGGCGAGGAGGAACGATGCGGTGTCGGCCACGGCTTGTGCAATTTCCACACCTAGAAAGCCGAGCATCCAGTTGCCTATGAACAGAGCAGGAATCAGGAAGATGCCCTGCCTCGACATCGCCATGATGGTTGCGGGCACAGTGCGGCGGATGTTCTGCAGATACATATTCACCATCACCACAAAGCCCGTCAAAGGGAACGCCAGGCACTGGTATCGCAGCACCTCGGTGCCTATGCGGCTCACCTCAGGGTCGCTCTCAACAAATAGCGACACCAGTTCGCGAGCGAAGATAAATCCCGCCACAGCCAGCACCGTGCAGTAAATGGTCGACACCTTGCAACTGTGGATGAAAGCAGCGCGCACACGGTCAAATTTCCCTGCGCCGTAGTTGAAACCGCACACAGGCTGGAACCCCTGTCCATAGCCTATCATCGCTGCGCTGGCGAGCATAGTGATGCGGCTCACCACCGAAAAACTTGCAATCGCCGAGTCACCATAGATTCCTGCTACATGGTTCAGAATCAAGGCAGCGATGCCCATCATCGACTGCCGAGCCAGCGAAGGGAGTCCGCCTGCGGCTATGTCACGGTAACGTTGCAACGAGGGTTTAAACTGAGAGAGACGTATGGGTATGCCACCTTTTTTCCCTGCAAGCATAAGCATGAGTGTGAAGCTAACCACCTGCGACAGTGCCGTTGCCATTCCCGCGCCTTTCACGCCCAGCCCTAATCCAAAGATGAAGATTGGGTCGAGAGCAACGTTCAGTACAGCTCCAGTCATGATGCCGAGCATCGAGAGCATGGCGTTGCCCTGATGACGCATCAAGTTGTTGAGCGTGAAGCAGCTCATAATAAATGGCGTGCCAAGCAGGATAAATGTGAAGTAGTCGCAAGCGTAGGGTAAAATTGTCTCTGTCGAACCGAAAAACAGCAAAGTGACCTCCATGAAAATAAACCCTATCACCGCTATTACTGCGCCTGTTAGCCAAGTCGATACAAGTCCCACCGACGCCATTACGCTGGCGTTGTGGCTGTCCTCGTGTCCTAAGGCGCGCGAAATGTAATTCCCTGCTCCTTGTCCAAAGAAGAACGCGATGGACTGCACTATCGACATATAGGAGAACACGATGCCCAGCGCTGCCACACTCTGAGTGTTGATTTGACCAACAAAGAACGTGTCGACGAGGTTATAGATGCCCGTCACGAGCATACTAACCATCGCTGGCACAGCAAGCCCAGTGACCAACCGCCCCACAGGCTCAGTGGTCAACTTCACAAACTTCTCATGTTGTGCCGGACTGTTGTTGTGCTGTTGCTGCATCGACGTCAATTATGCATTAAGAATTATGCATTGTGCATTATGCATTGATTTATCCTTGCCCTTGGCTCTTGGGGGTGACGCCGGGGGTTGGTGGTGTCACGTGCATCTTGCGAGTGAATTTCAAGCCCTTGCCACTTATCAAACTAACTTCGTTGTCGCCAAAAACAATCTTTATTATATATTTAACATCATCTATCTCTCTAGGGAGCATTAAAATGCCGCGTACGCGACCATTCTGGTCAAGTATTTGGATTCCTGCGTTGGTCACTACCCACAGATTGCCTGCACCATCAAAGGTCTTGGCACCTATTTTCAGCAACGAATTGTCGTAGCTGTGGAGCCAATAAAACGGTTGACCATTCTGTTCTTCCCCATTCTCATCTATCGTGTATTGCCACAGGCAGTTGGTGCCTTCATGGTTCTTAACCTCAAATGATCCATCTGGATAACGAACTCTTATGATAATCTTTGGGTGAGGCATGGTCAGATCTGTATAATCCTCTACCTTCCACTCACTTTCCTCCACAAGCATGGTGTCGAGAAGGTTGTTCTGCGTCTTGCCGCACTTGGGTGCTTCGGGCCATCCCTGCCACATCCATTCCATCACTTCGGGGAAAATCTCGTTGGCGCGCTTCACGCCGTGGTAGCAGTCGCTCCAGTCGTAGCGCACATCATAGCCGGCAAAGTCGAGCGCTGTGGCAAGCATGCGGTTGCCCTCATACCAATGGCCGAAGAGTGGGTTCCACACATCGTTGGTGCCATCTTGCAGGAAGATGCGCAGCGGACGAGGCTCGCTCTTGCGAACTATCGCCTGAAGGTCGTTGCCGCCACGCATCGCCACAAAGGTGCCAACGCCGCTGAACACCCTGCTGAACAGGTCAGGGCGATGCCAAGCCACCGTGAACGCAGCTATTCCGCCGCTACTAAGACCGAAAATCATGCCATCGGTGTCTCGATGCGACAACTTTATGGGATAACCCTTGGCCGTCGTCAACTTTTCCACTTTTGGCAATAGTTCTTTCTCAAGGAATCGTGCAAAGGTCTTGGTGGGCATGTCAAACTCGTTGCTGCGGTTGTAGCGCACCACGTTGCCGTCCTTGTCTTTGATGACACCCGGCTGCACAAACACGCCTATGGTCACCGGCATCTTGCCAGCGGCGATGAGGCTGTCCATCACATCGGGAGCATTGCACAAGATGCCGTCAAGCCCTACATAGAGGCATGCACGCTGCTCGCCGTCGTAGGCATCGGGAACATATACCTCCACATCACGCTCGGTGCCAGGGTAACAACCACTGCCCGAACTCGCCATATGAAACTTTATAATCTCATGCAAGCCAGCATTTAAACACAAGGTCGACAATACCAGCACTAACGTCAAAACACAATGTCTCATAACTTTTTAGTAAACAAACAAGTCAATAGAGAGGAGACAATTCAGAACAAAAAACTAACGAACTAACCCATTCTAATTCGGTGCAGGGCCATACACAACCTCAACAGGTTCAATTTCCATCATTGTATCTTCCTTAACAGCCTCCACAGTGTCCCTCTCCATGTCCTTAACTGGTGGACCGTAAACGTCTTCTATCCGTTCTATTTCCTTCTGCACCTCGGGAGGAGGGCCGTAGGCGCATTCCGCCGATTTGCAGGAACTGCCACCCCCAGAGCATGCCGACAGACCCAGCAGCGCACCAGCAGCCACCATGCCACGGACTGCCCATTTCTTAAAATTAAAACTAACCTTTTTCATATAATAATGTAAGCCGAAAACAAAACTAAAAACTAAAAATCTTCCTTCTCAATCGTCTCAATCCTCTCAACAGGAGGACCATACACGTCCTCGATGACCTTCACATTTTGAGGTTTTAAGTCGGGGGGAGGACCGTAGACAGCCTCAGCTGGGTTTCGGCCCGACAGATGCTTGAAAATGCAGCACGACGTGATGCCAAGCAACGCGCCAGCCGTCACCAGCAATCGCACCGCCCATTTCTTGATATGAAAACTAACCTTTCTCATAGCTAACAAATTATTACAACACGCAAATATACAACATTCCACACAACTATGCAAATTTTTCTACCAGCTGGCATAAGTCTCACGCAAATATCGCAAAAAGCGCGAATTGTTTATCTCGCAAAATTGATCAAACAACTGGAACAACTTGAATACAACCTGCACAACAAATGTGGGTTGTGTGGGAGAGTTTTTGAAAAAAAAATTTAACACCGCGCCTGCGGTGTAATACATAGACAACTCCCAGGAGCGTGTGGGACAGTTTTTGAAAAATTTTTGAAGTGAAGGTTTTGGTTGGTCGAACAACGAACAGCGAATATTCGAATTATCGAATATAATATTATGGAGATAACGGACGCAGATTGTTTTGACAGGGAGAACAAAATTTTTCATGGTTTGGGACATTTTTTTGAAAAAAAATATTTGATGATTTTGGAGTTTTTGACCATAAAATTGAGGTTTTTTGGTAAAAAACGGAAGTGGGTTGGGACAGTTTTTGAAAAAAATTTTTACACCGCGCCGGCGGTGCAATACATTGACAACTCCCAGGTGCGTGTGGAACAGTTTTTGAAAAAAAATTCATGATGGCTCCTTTCTTTATGGTTCATTTCTTTATAATAATTTAATGTACGCAAAGATAAGGGAACGAGGAAGAGAAAACAACGATAAAATAATAAAGGTGAGAGGAGAGTGGGGAGAGGGAAGAGTTGTTTCGCCTAGTAGTGCGGAAAGGGCTCGGTTTTGCCGCTCTTGGCGGAGTGAACAACGCGAAATGGTTGTCCAGTAAAATGGTCTTTAGATGCAGGCTTCAATTGTTTCTTAATTTTTGTTAAATTCCAGTCAAACGCGTTAATTTTGATGCCAATTCGTATTTTTCTCATGTTAATTGGTTGCTTTTTCATAAATTATTTGTAAATTTGCACGATTTTAGGCGTGAATTACGACCACACGTAGTGCCACACTAATTGCCTGATGTGAATAAGGCTTGTATACTTTGATGGTTAGATAAATGATTTATATACTTTGCAACGCAAAGAAAGTGCTTAGAAATCATGTTTTTATGCAATAACCATATTGTTCTGCAAGCTGTGCACACCAGTGAAACACAAGCTCTTGCAGAGGCATGCTTGTTGCTATTGACAAAAATATTAAAGTTTTATAACTCAAAGTTTTATTAATAACTTATCTAAAATTTTATTACTATGACACAAATTCTGAGATTTCTAATGATCGCCGCTGTCGCCTGGCCCATGTGGCAGAGTGCAGCGGCACAAGAAGTGAAACCGGAGCAGTCTCGTTCTCCCCAAGAATTGAAAATTCAGGAGATGAAAGATGCTGCGGCTGTGAAAGGCAACATCGTTGTTCCTAAAGAGCGTGCTACATTTATGCACCAAGCCACACCAAAGGCGGCAAGCCCAAAGGTGGAATATGAAACCGTAACTGTGTTCGAAAGTAGCACTGGTACTAATAAGTATGTACCTGTATATGGTTGGTATTATGATATTAGCAATACTACCAGCCAAATGATTTACCCAGCGTCATTATTGGAGGATGTTTTAAATGTAGGTGAGCAAATCACCCAGATTACATTCTACACCGATGCCAATGGAATCAAATTTAGTAGCGGTAAAATCACCGTTACGATAGGCGAGACCACAACCAATGTTTTCTCGTCGGCTGCACTGTTGGATGAACCAAGCACTAAAGTGACAGGTACAGTGGTACCTACACAGGGTTCAACTACGCTTACTGTGGCATTCAGCGAACCCCTTGAATACACAGGCCAAAACCTCTTCGTGCAGGTGGTGAACACCACAACAGGTACTTGCGACCCCAGTAGTTCGAATAACACTCTCTGGCTTGGACAAGATGGTTTGCAATCTTCAAGTGGTAGTACATGGTATGCATCTTATTGCAATAAAGGAAATGCTGGACGTCAAGCATTCTTGCCTAAAATGACAATTTACAAAGCACATCCTTCTCTTGACGAGCTTGACGCACGCGATATCACAGTTAAAGACGAGGCCTTCTTTAGCGGTAAGGAATACACTTGGACCGATAGTGAGGGCACTCACACAAGCCACCTCAATGAGCCTGCCACTACACCTGAGCAGATTATTGCTATGCTGCAGAAGGTATATACCGATCCCGAAATTCCTGGCAACCTCAAGCGTGGTTTCTCGGCTTACGGTACCGACGCTGGCGAGACCAACCAGGAAGTTTATTATCCTGGCGTAGGTGGTGTTAAGAGGACTGGCAACTATGTTAACCTTGTAGATAGTTATGAGTACTACGATAGATATGGCTGGGGTATCACTGGCAATATCAATGAGATTCAGGAATCAAGTTATCTGGCATGGCATTACTCAGCGTCACCATACATGGACTATATGGCCTACTATGCCGCACTTGACCAGCATCAATATACGCCCCAGGAAGAAGGTTTGACATTGCTGCTGGTGGAATTGAAGGACACTTATGTGGATGGTTCAAACAACACTATCAGTAGTGGCACTTATGATACCGAGTATGACAGATTGAAAGCTTACTTTGCCAATACTGTCAAGTCGGTTCGCATTATCACTCAAGCTAAGCGTACTGGTGAGGGCGTTGAGGCTGGAACGCTGTTCAAGATTGACTGCGACAAGATGAACAAGTTCTTCTTGCTTGCAAAGGGGCAGTTGCACCTTGACCACAATTCTTATTATTATATTAATTATAATGCATCAAATCTTTTCACAACAGCAGATGAGAATTTAAATGCAAACTGGGATTTCGCACCAGAACCCGGTTATCTGTTCTGGTACACTAACACCTTTAGTAGTTACAATAATTGGTATAATGGTACCAGTCCTACTTTTGGAGGATTAGCTTCTATTGAATGTGATCACAACACAGGTCCATTGTTCTATCACATGTTTGAGCAGTTCAGCCCATCAATGCCAAGTGATTCGGTTGGTGCTCTTGACCTCTATCAGAACATGACTACAAATATGGAGTCGTTCCCTGTAATTCACGACTGCTTGGGCATTACTATTATGAACCACCAGTTTATGTTGTATGGTGCCGATAGTGAGGACGATGACTGTCAGGACATTCACGACCTAATGTTCTTTATTCCTGACTATCGTATGCTTAAGGATTCTCATCGTGATCCAGGCGAGCACGTGCAGCAATACCTGAACTACAATCAGGATTATAAGCCAACAATGGGTATGTTCGTAATCAAGCAGAATCCTATCACTGGTGAGCAAATCGACGGTCAAGACACCTACAAACTGCACTTGACTTGGAACTCGAATCTTCTTGACTTCCTTCCTGGTGAGCAGGGTAAATACACTCTTTATCGTGTAATAACAAATCCTGATGGCACTAAGACATATCAAAAGGTTGGAAGTTTAGCACCAAATCAAACTGAGACTTATGACAATGTGCCAATGCAGCACAATGGTCAGCAAGTAACATACGTTGTTCAAGGTCAAGATGTTGGTGAGTTCTTGGGTTTACAGATGTCGAACGAGGAAAGCTTTATTATCCCTGGTCTCGACCGTGCCGAGCAGATTCGCATTGCACTTAATAGCGACTACTACTTCAGCCGTTACGATGCAGCCGACCAGACTAACAACTACTCCAACTCACTTATTGCCAATAATACCATTGGTACTAACGTGAAACCACAGTATATCGAGAACGGCAGCCAGTTCAAATTCTGGCGCGCTACTATCGACGAGCAGACAGGTAATGTTGTTACTCCCGAGAATCCATTTGTGATTGCAGAGGTTAGCAACTGGAATGCTGCTACTGGCGGTACACTTACCTATAAGGACTGGAATGACCAAACCGACTTTAGCTCTAAGCCTTACGGACATGGCTATCACGCAAATGTGGCAACTTCTACTATCTCTGTTGCTAATGGAGAGGTTGTATTTGACGGCTTGAAGCTTTATGACAACTTCAGCGTTAATGTGTCTGAAAATGCTCATCCAGCACAGTATGTTTATTATGTGACTCTTGAAACTGCAGTGCCATTTGACCTTGGTACCAACAACGTTCCTGATTGTGCAACATGGCAGAACGGCAAGACATTTGCTTACTTCGAGGGTTATACCAACTGGACTGATGTTCGTGCTTGGGCATGGGATAGCAACAACAATGACTACAACTATACTGGTGGCACATGGCCAGGTCAACAAATGGAATATGTAGGCATGCACGGCACCAATGCCGTTTATCGCTGGGCTATCCCTGCTGGTTCAGATGCTCCTAACAAGATTCTCTTCAACTGGTCAGATAATGGTCGTCAACAGACTGGCAATTTTGACTTTGCTAATGGTGGTTATTACACTACCAGTGGAATGGTTAACGTGCTTAGCACCAGCCAGGATGCAAGAAGTAACACTGTAAGTGTTCCTGTTTACAAGACTGGTATGACAATGAACCCAATCAGCGCTACAGATGTTGAGAATGATATAACTCACGAAACACCAGCTGCTACCAAGTTTGATGTCAATACTCGTTACAGCAGTAGGAGTGAGATTCTTGGCTACTACATCTATCGCTGGGCAAGTAATGACACTCTCACAATCTATGAGAGCAACGGAGACGACTCATCACCACAAGGTCAGGCTGGCAACCAGGGTGAATACTACACCGTGGCTATGAATGCCGACTTTACTGGTAGGACTGAGAACTTTGGTGCTAACTATGCCGATGTTACTGCCTCGTTTGAGGATAATTACATGATTAATGAGGCAACAGAAGGTGATACCTACACCTATGCTCCAGTAGTAGAGCTCTTTGCTCCAGTTCAGGCAGTAGAGCTTCCAAGCGGTGCCGACCGTACTGACTACAACACCTATGGTGGTCCACAACAGATGACTGCTGGTGGCGTAGTTGAGGTAAATGTTATTAAGAAGCAAAACACTAGCGAAGGCAATACTTGGACTGCTAATGGCAAGGATTACAATTACTACTATGTTTCACTTGATGTTACCAAACTTGACTTACCTGATGGATATGAGGTAGCTAAGGTTCGCGCTTGGCGTAAGATTGATCCTCAGTATCTTGGTGAGAAAGCTGGTGGTGGCTATGAGGGACGTTTGACTCTCGACGCCAACGGTGAGTACAAGTTTATCGATCATGCTTCATGTTATGAAGGCGAGGAACTTGGTAGTGCAGGTTCTAACGGTGTCTTTGAAGGCACATTTGGAGCCGTGACGCTTGAATCTGGCGAGACAATTCCTATGGAGTTTGTAGTTCGCGTTTACTTCACTAAGTCGGTAAGTGGTTCTAAGGCTGCTGATCCTAATGGTGATTACTACATTGCTGAGTACACCATTAGTGACGCGCTCACCAATGAAATCCCAACTAGCATCAATGGTGTTGATGCTTATCGCAATGTGATTAGCGAGAAGTACATCAACGCTGCTGGTCTTGAGAGTGACACTCCATTCAATGGTGTTAACATCGTGGTAACTCGCTACGACGATGGCTCAGTAACCACTCGCAAGGTCTTGAAATAAGAAATTTTAGATAAGATTTTTTATTAATTTGGAGAGCGGCAAAAACCGCTCTCCTTTTTTTCTGGATTTTATAGACTTACAAGACTTGCTAGTTTTTCTAGATCTTCTAGACTTGCTAGTTTATATATTGCTCAACTCTTCATTCCTCTCACTCTTAAATAATTTTTTTGCTATGTCAAAAAAAATCACTACCTTTGCACGATTTTTTAAGCGGAAATAAAGTAGAAAGCAGTTTTTTATTATATATAATACAATTTTAGATGTTAACACCTACTAAGAAAACCATCGTGTTGGGTGACGGACGCGAAATCACCCTCGAAACAGGAAAGCTTGCTAAGCAAGCCGATGGAGCAGTTGAATTGCGCTTCAACAACACCATGTTGTTAGCGACAGTTGTTTCGGCGAAGGACGCCGAAGAGGGTGCCGACTTTATGCCCCTCACAGTAGAATACAAGGAGAAATATTCTTCTTTTGGACGCTTCCCTGGCGGCTTCACTAAGCGTGAAGGTCGCGCCAGCGATTATGAGATTTTGACAGCACGCCTTGTGGACCGCGTGCTCAGGCCTTTGTTCCCCTCGAACTATCATGCCAACACTATCGTCCACATCTTGATGTTCTCGAGCGACGGTGCCGATTGCCCCGACGCTCTCGCAGGCCTTGCCGCCAGCGCCGCTATCGCTGTGAGCGATATCCCCTTTGAGGAGCCCATCAGTGAGGTGCGCGTGGCTCGCATCGACGGCAACTTCGTTATCAACCCCACCTTCGAACAACTCGAAAACGCTGACATGGAATTGATGGTAGGTGCTACTTACGACAATATTATGATGGTTGAGGGTGAGATGGACGAAGTGCAGGAGGAAGACCTTATAGCAGCTCTGAAGTTTGCTCACGACGCTATCAAGCCTATGTGCGTGGCACAGAAGGAGCTTGCTGAGCAGCTCGGTGTTGTTAAGCGTGAGTATTGCCACGAGGTTGACGACGAGGAGATTAAGGAGCGCGTACGCAAAGAGTGCTATCAGCCCTGCTACGACATCGCAAAGGCTGGCAACGCCGACAAGCACTGGCGCAACGACAGCTTCGACAAGATTGAGGAAGACTTTATCGAGACCATCCCCGAGGAGGAACGCGAGGAGAAGACTCCTATGATTAAGCGTTACTTCCACGATGTTCAGCGCGACGCCGTTCGCCGAGTAATTCTCGACGAGGGCATCCGTCTGGACGGCCGCAAGACTACCGAGATTCGCCCAATCTGGTGCGAGACCGACTATGTTCCCGGCCCTCACGGAAGCGCTGTGTTCACCCGTGGCGAGACTCAGTCTCTGGCAACAGTGACATTAGGCACAAAGCTTGACGAGAAGCTTATCGACGACGTTTTGACACGCCGCAACGAGCGCTTCTTGCTCCACTACAACTTCCCCGCATTCTCTACCGGCGAGGCACGCGCCCCACGTGGCGTGAGCCGCCGAGAGATAGGTCATGGCAATCTGGCACATCGCGCTCTCAAGCGCATGTTCCCCGAAGACTTCCCCTACACCTGCCGCATCGTGAGCGACATTCTTGAGAGCAACGGCTCATCGTCGATGGCAACAGTGTGCGGTGGCACATTGGCACTGCTCGATGCCGGTGTTAAGATGAAACGCCCCGTGGCAGGTATCGCTATGGGTCTTATCACCGACGAGGGCAACGTTAAGCACGCTGTGCTGAGCGACATTCTGGGCGACGAGGATCACCTGGGCGACATGGACTTCAAGGTTACTGGTACTGTGAACGGTATCACCGCAACCCAGATGGATATCAAGTGCGACGGACTGCCATATGAGATTCTGGAGCAGGCTTTGCGTCAGGCTCGTGACGGTCGCCTTCACATTCTCAATATCATCAATGAGACAATTCCTGAGCCACGCGAGGATTACAAGCCTCACGTGCCACGTATCGTTTCGATGACTGTTGACAAGGAGTTCATCGGTGCTATCATCGGCAAGGGTGGCGAGGTTATCCAAGGTATCCAGGAAGAGACTGGTGCCACTATCGCTATTGATGAGATTGACGGCAAGGGTGAGATTGAAATCTCGGCAGCCAACAAAGACAGCATCGAAGCTGCCGTTGAGCGCATCAAGGCCATTATCGCCGTGCCCGAGGAGGGAACAATCTACACTGGCCCAATCAAGAGCATTCTTGAGTTTGGTGCTTTTGTTGAGTTCATGCCTGGCAAGGAAGGTTTGCTCCACATCAGCGAGATTAGCTGGGAGCGCTTAGCCGACATGGAGGCAAGTGGTCTGCACGAGGGCGACGAGGTGACTGTCAAACTCATTGAGATTGACAAGAAGACCGGCAAGTTCCGCCTTTCGATGCGTGCTCTGCAGGACAAGCCCGAGGGCTTTGAGGAGCGTCGTGGTGGCAACGGTGGTAACCGTCCACGCAACAACGGTCCACGCAACAACAACGGTGGCAACGGCCCTCGCCGCAACGACAACCGTGGTCCTCGCCGCAACGATCGTGCTCCTCGCCGTGACAACCGCAACAATGACCGTCGTCGCGACGACCGCAACGACCAGAGCTACGACGATCGCAACTAAGCGCTTATTAGCGCGTCGTTCGTGATCGTAGAAACAAAATTGTGCATTAGATAACAACCGCCATTCTGTGATTGAAACGGAATGGCGGTTAGTTTTTTGTGCTAATTTGTGGAAAAGAGTAAACTATTTACTAACTTTGCAATCTAACTATAAAACCCTATACCATTATGAGGAAGATTTTGACTCTTGTGCTGCTATTTTGCTGCGTGCTAGCGATTGATGCCCGCAAAAAAAGCGACAGAGAATGTGAGAAAGAGCTGGAAGCCTTTATGGCCGATGCCTTGCTGCCACTCGAGCAGGGCGATGACAGCGTGTTTGAGCTAAACAGCAGTCTTCAGTGGCGATATGGAATGAGCCATTGCCGAACCGAAACGTTAAAGAATGAGCATGGCGATTACGACCAGTTGGGATTCAAGTTTGATTATGATGTTGAAAAGGGCAAATACAAGTATGTATATAATGTAAAATTGATTGACGGTAAGGCGGTTGTGGTAAACCGCCCTGGCTTTACTGCTCGCCATCTCATAGCGGGGCGATGGGACATGATTGTGTTTCAGGACGAAAAGGGCGAGGTGCATGATGTGCTGCTTAAATGCAAGGAACACGAAAGTTATACAAATGAAACTGCAGAAAACTACGATATACAAGACATGTTTGCCGGTGTATGGGCCAACGACAGCAATCAGGTGACAGTCTTTGGAAACATCTCTCAGCTTGAGTGGAAATGGAAATATCTTTACCCTGGAGTTGAGTATGTAATATCTGGTTCTCGCAAAAATGAAGACAAAACCAAGCAACTGAAGCTGATTTTTGTTAAAGAACGCGTGAAAGGGGCGGGAAGTATTGATATTGAAGGTGGACATACCAACGGCTATCGTGGTAACGGCTCACAGCACGGACCTATCATATGGTGGCTCAAAGATGTTGAGGGAAATCTCGCTGTGGAGCTCAATAAGCCCTACGATGAGGAACTTGACGCCTGGTATTCCAAGTTTCGCGACCCGCAATTCACCCTCCACTGGGTGCGTAGCCCATATATAGACAACCCGAATCGCTGGGCGGTGCTCTCGATGCGCCCTGTGACGCGCGGCATATTAGAATTCTTTGACAAAGTGTCGTTGCAGCAGATGCTCGACTACCTAAACGCCCGCGAAAATACCACCGATATCGAGAAACTAAACAAGAGTTTGATTGGCACTATGTTGAATGGGATGTAAGAGTGAAGTTGAGAACCGTTCATGATTCATCATCCATTAATTAACTGTAAACTATCAACTATAAACTATAAACTATATATAATTATGAGAAGATTTTTTTTATTGGCATTGGCATTATGCGCCGTTGTGGCTGTTAATGCTGCAAGCCGTAATGATAAAGACAGAGATGCTAAGATTGAGGCTGTCATGGCCGACGCTAAGGCAAAGTTCCAGCAAGGCAACAATGATGTGTTCTTGCCCGATGACAATACAGCATGGAGGAACGGAATCAGCGAATGTCAAGCAGATACCTACTATGACAAGAAAGACGAGCCCGTAGGAAAGGCATTTTATACCGATTATATTTTTCGTGAAGAATTACAAAACTTAAGCCGCTACTATCAGGTGACATTGGTGAATGGCAAACCTGTTGTGGTAAACCATCCTGAAGTTACTGCTCAGCACTTGGTAGCAGGTAAATGGGATATGATAGTGTTCCGCAACCCTAACGGTGCAGTTCTTGATGTAATCCTGAAACAGAATTCAAGAAATGACGAGGAAACTATCAATGACCTGCGTGACATGATTAACGGTGTTTATGTGGGGACTAACACTAACGCCAGCGACACGGTAATCTTTGGCGCGGTGTATAGTGGAGATAGGTCTTTGCTCCCAGGCTCAGAATATCAGTTGGAGTATAGAGGGTTTAAGGACGGTTTTCCTGAAGTATTTGACAAACTTGTTGTGGCTTATTGTCCTGAGCGCATGAAGAGGGTGCACATGCCTGAACCAACAAAGACATTGGATAAGAATGGAGTTGAGCACTATTATGGCGATGGTAAAGAGATTTCGCGTGATGAATATGAATTCCTGCTGTCTAGACCTTGCGGTTATGGTGGCCACGGCTCACTGCACGGACCGCTGCTGTGGAAAGTGATGCCTCAAGGTTCCAATCTTGCTGTGGAGCTGGCAGCCCCCTTTGACGAGCAGCTTGACGCCTTCTATTCCAATTTCCGAGACGAGAAGTTCGCCCTCAAGTGGGTGCGCAGTCCCTACAAGGGAATGAAGGACCGCTGGGCAGTTCTGTCGATGCGTCCAGTGACTCGTGGCATGCTCAAAATTTTTGACAAGGAGGCACAGCGGTCAATGCTCAACTACTTGAATGCCATCAAGAACCCAACCGACATAGAAGCGCTTAACAAGAGTCTTGTCAACTCGGTGTTTAAGAATGTGGCTATAACAAAAAAGAGCTATAGCTCAAATAAATCAAAAAAGTCTAAGAAGTCGCGCAGATAAAAACCAGATAACCATTTTCTTGAAACCTACTAATTAACTCAATGAAGAAGCTTAAAAAATTACCATTGCTGGCGCGCATCATCATTGCGATCGCGCTGGGTATAGGGCTTGGGTTGGTGCTACCACTACCAGTCGTGAGGGTGTTTGTGACATTTAATAGCATCTTCAGCAATTTCCTGCAGTTCCTCATCCCGCTCATCATAATTGGACTTATCACTCCCGCCATTAGCGACATTGGAAAGAATGCGGGCAAACTGCTGCTAATTACTACTCTCATAGCCTATGGCGACACGGTGTTCTCGGGATATTTGTCCTATTTCACCGGTTCCAATGTCTTCCCTTTTCTTATCAGCCATGGGCAAGGGGTGGAGAAGGTCGCTGAGGTCAAAGCGCTTGACCCTTATTTCACTATCAACATACCGCCACTTGTCGATGTGATGTCGGCGCTGGTGACTGCGTTTACCGTGGGACTGGGAATCGCGTTTTTCGGCTCCAAGACTCTCAAACCTGGCTTCGACGAGTTCAAGGAGATTGTCGCCAAGACCATTGAGGTGGCGCTCATTCCGCTGTTGCCCATCTACATCTTTGGCATTTTCTTGGAGATGAGCCACACTGGTCAGGCTTGGCATGTTCTCAACGTGTTTATCTCGATTATCGGTGTGATTTTCTTGCTGCACATCTTCCTGCTTGTGTTGCAATACTGCATCGCGGGTCTAATCACTCATCGAAACCCTTTCAAATTGTTGTGGAACATGCTTCCAGCCTATTTCACGGCTTTGGGCACCTCGTCAAGTGCCGCGACCATTCCAGTGACTCTCAACCGCACCCTTAAGAATGACGTGAGTGACGGAATCGCCAGTTTTGTAGTGCCCTTGTGTGCTACAATCCACCTCTCGGGCAGTTGCCTCAAGATAGTGGCGTGCTCGGTGGCGTTGATGCTTATGACAGGAATGTCATTTGACTTGGGGATGTTCACGGGCTTCATCCTTATGCTTGGAGTAATGATGGTGGCTGCTCCTGGAGTGCCAGGCGGTGCAATCATGGCGGCGTTGGGTGTTATACAGTCTATCCTCGGCTTTGATGCTCAGCAGCAGGCTCTTATGATTGCCCTCTACATCACTATGGATAGCTTTGGCACCGCATGCAATGTAACCGGTGACGGCGCCATCGCTCTAATCATAGACAAAATACATGGGAAGAGGGAAGAGCTGAGAGTGGAGGGTTCTTAGTGCTTTTACATTGATTGTGCATTGTGAATTATGCATTATGCATTCTTCAATGTCATCATCTTTTTCCACTTGTAGTAACCCAGTACTGCAATGACGGTGTAGATGCCATAGAGTGTGGCGTTGAAGGGGATGTCTTTGTAAATGTAGAGGCCGCATGACACGGCATCAACGACAAGCCACAACAGCCACTGTTCCAGATATTTCTTTGCCAACGCCCACATCGCTACTGCGCTCAACGAAGTTGTGAAGCTGTCGAGCATTGGCACGCGACTGTCGGTGAAGGTTATTAGAACCCAGTAGATGAAAGCCCACAGCACAAGCCATGTTACAATCGAGGCGGCGATGTGCTTGCGGGTGTAATGGGTGATTGGCAGCGCATTTTTGTTATTTGTGTTCTTGTCCCGCTTTCCCCATCGCCAGCAATAATAACCGTAGATGGCAATCACCACGTAGTAGAATTCCATACCAAAGTCGGCATAGAGTCCCTTGGCAAAGTAGAGATAGGAATGAACGATGGGCATTATGATGCTCACCGCCCATAGCCAGATGCTGGCACGGTACTCGAGCCACAGATAGATGAGCCCGAGTACCAAGCCTGTAATGTCAATTACTCTTATCCAGTCGATAGATTGAAGCATCTTGTTAGAATATCAGGGTGATATGTGCGAGCACATTTGTGCCTGCCATGGGGTAGAAGCTTGGATCGCTGACAAGCGTTGGTTGATTGCTCTTGTCACCGTCTTTGTAGACGGCTGCAGTCTGCGAGTAACCATTGTTCTCATACTTGTTGTTGAACAAGTTGTAGATGGTCACGCCGGCGGTAATCTTCTTCACGTGTGGCACACTGAAAGAGTAGGAGAGACCCAAATTGCTGATGAAATAGGGGTCGAGAGAGTCTTCCTTGCTCTCGAAGTTGTC
Source organism: uncultured Muribaculaceae bacterium (assembly GCA_905233845.1). GTDB lineage: Bacteria > Bacteroidota > Bacteroidia > Bacteroidales > Muribaculaceae > Sodaliphilus. The sequence continues at coordinate 18,573 of CAJOFH010000049.1, forward strand.
AAGATATTGGCGGCTCACATATTGCGACTGAAGATTTGCCTCAATGCCCTTGTAGTTGAACTGTAGCACGCTGTTGACGATGACTTTGGGCGAGAAGGCGATAGTGGTATTGCCTTTCTCGATGGCAGTCTGGGTCCACATCTCCTCCCAGTTATCGTCATAGTCGCTCACATAGCCAACATAGTTCTTGATGATGTTGCGGCTGAAGGTGGCGTTCACGTCCCAGCGCAGCCAGTTGGTGAACTTCACACCTGCCATCAGCTCAATGCCGCAGCGGTAGCTGTCAGGCACATTCTCGGCCATCAGCTCGCCTATCTCGTTGAGCTTGCCGTTTAGCACGAGCTGGTCTTTATAGTTCATGTAATAGAGGTTGACGCCCGCCGAGAAACGTCGGCTCTTAAATTCATAGCCGGCCTCCCAGTCATAGAGCTTCTCGGCGCGGGGATGCTCGAGGAAAAGGCCATCGGTGTAGTTGTTGCGGGTTGGCTCTTTCTGCGCCACGGCAAACGAGGCATATACTCGGTTCTTGCGGTCGATTTGCCAGTTAAGTCCAGCTTTTGGGTTGAAGAAGTTGAACTTCTCGTCAACATTGAGCACTTGTAGATGCTCGGGACTTGCAGTCCAGTCCCACTTGTCGTTGTCGCCCTCAATCTTGTAGCTGATATGGCGGAATTGGAGGTCGAGATAGGCACTCAGTCCGTCCCAGATGGTGTAGTTGTTCTTCCAGTAGATGTTGAAGTCGGTCTTCTTGCCCTTATTGCGGTAGTACTCGTGGTCAGGCTCAAGAGTACCCATGTAATTCTCAATCCAGATTACTTGACCGTAGTGGTCGTTGCCATAGGTGTTAATGCTTGCGCCAAGCACGCTTGCCAGACTGTTGCCATTGTAGTGTAACGAAAAGAGCGCGCCGCCAAAACCGTTGTCCACAATTTTCTTGCGCACGAGGTTAGATTTCTTCACGGTCTCGCCGTTGAATTCAAATGGTGTTAAAGCATATTCTTTGAGGGTGCGCTGGTTCTTGTATTCCTGGTAGTAGCCATAACCATCGGTGTAGTGTAACGCAGCGTTAAGTTTCCAGCGGTAGTTGAACTTGTGGTCAAAAAGCAGTTGAAAATGGAACTGCTTGTAGATGTCCTTTTGGTCGCTGTAGAAGCCAGTAACAACGTCATCGTGCTTTATCTCGCCGTTGGGGTTGTACTTGCGATTGGTCTCAAGTATGCTGCGACTGATACCGTCCCAAGCGTGATAGGTGTCTTCCTTGCCGCCAAAGGAAATGAACCTCAATCGAGTGTTGTCGTTGACATAAGCCACTTGAGCATAGTAGGAGAACAACGACGAGGTGGCACGGTCGCGGTAGCCGTCGCTCGAGATGTGCGACAGGCGGCCATCAAATGCCCAATGCTTGCCCAGCAGTCCAGTGCCAAACTTCACGGTTTCCTTGTTGGTGTTGAACGAGCCGTAGGAGCCAGAAATCTCGCTATAAGGAACCTTAGAGAACTCTTGAGACTGCATGTTCACGCTGGCTCCAAAGGCCCCTGAGCCATTAGTCGACGTGCCGGCACCGCGCTGCACCTGGATGTCACGCAGCGATGAGGTGAGGTCGGGTGTGTTGACCCAGTAGATGGTGTGGCTCTCGGCGTCGTTCATGGGAATGTCGTTCATCGTGATGTTGATGCGTGTGGCATCACTGCCACGCACGCGCATCGAGGTGTAACCCACACCAGCACCTGCATCGCTGGTAAACAGCACTCCAGGCGTGAATGACAGCAACAACGGGATATCTTTGCCCAGATTGACGCTTGCCAGTTGTTCTTTACTAACATTGGTGAAAGCTACAGGAGTATTGCTCGACGCACGCGTCGCGAGCACCTCTATTTCCTGGAGCTGCACAGAGTCGCGGACCACCAGTGGCTGTGCGGTGGCCAACAAGCTGCCACACACCATGGCGGCAGCAAGAAGCATAGTCTTCTTCATAATTTTCATTTAATAAGTTTTGTTCTCTACGCCGGCATTACCCGGTTCAGATTCCATGGGTATGTTCTCAGCCATACCAGCAACTCATGACCGCTACTATCGAAAGCTGTTGAATCACAAGAGCCTAAATGGTGCAGCACCCCAAACTCATTAGAATCACGCCACAAAATTAGTGCAAACCGAGAGAAATACAAAATGAAAGCTAAAGATTTTCATTTTTATTTCCGAGGTGTAGCCTAATTTATCCAAAGGTAGTAAAAAGTTTTCAGTTTTCAGTTTTCGGCCCCCAGTTTTTTCCTTTTCGTTAAAAAACAAACAAAACAACAAAACAGAACAACATCAACAACTTTTTATTCTCTTTGTTTGTTCTTTGTTTACACAATCATATTTTCAGTAAAGATTATTTTAACGTGAGTTCGATGAATTTTATTTAGCTGAAATTTAGGAACATAGCGAGATTTTTAGTAATTTTGTAGTGCAAAAAACATTATTAAAAAAACACGC
>CAJOFH010000050.1 GCA_905233845.1 uncultured Muribaculaceae bacterium
CCTTCTTGAAGGCGTTCTCAACAGCCTTCTGCACTTGCTCGCTCTTGGTCTTCTCGATGGCGATGCTTGTCTCCTCGTCAATAACATTCTGAGGAATCTGATTACGGTTTGCAGCTGCAGGACGCATAGCAGCAACCTGCATAGCAACAGCCTTACCAATCTCCTCGCTCACGGGCTCGTTAAAAGCAACCAGTGTCGAGAGCTTCTTGTTGAAGTGGTTGTAACCAGCGATGCCGGCAGCCTCAAGGCACTCATAAGCGCCAAGCTCCATCTTCTCACCAGTGATACCGCTCAGAGCAGTGATTTGCTCTGCAACAGTGGCACCGTCGAAGGTGAGGTTCTTGAGCTCGTCGAGACTCTGTACCTTAGCAGCTACAGCCTCATCAAGGATACGGTTGGCGAGAGTGACAAACTTCTCGGTACCAGCCACTGGCTCAGTCTCGCACTTCAGAGCTACGATAGCACCAAAGTTACCCTCAACTTTGCACTTGGCAATACCCTCGGCAGCAGTGCGGTCGCCACGCTTTGCAGCGATAGCCTGACCACGCTTGCGGATAATCTCCACAGCCTTGTCCATGTCGTTCTCGGCCTCGATAAGAGCCTTCTTGCAGTCAACCATACCAGCGTTGGTGATCTCGCGTAATTTCTTAATGTCGTTAATAGAAACAGCCATAATTGTTTTCTACAATTGTTTAAATAAATTATTGATTAAGATTTGACAATCACTCGGCTTTGGGCTCCTCAGCTTTGGGCTCCTCAGCTTTGGGCTCCTCGGCCTTAGGCTCCTCTACTTTGGGCTCCTCGGCTTTGGGCTCCTCTTTGGGCTTAGAGTCCTCAGCTACACGGCTGCGACGAATGCGTCCGCGACGAGGCTTTGCCTCAGCTTCACCCTCAGCAACTTCTTCCTTACTGTCAATCTTCTCAATCTTGCGCTCCTCAAGACCCTCTTTGATGGCCTCGCAAACGGTGTTCAAGATGATGTCGACCGACTTAGAAGAGTCGTCATTGGCAGGAATCACAAAGTCCACATTGTCGGGGTTGCTGTTGGTATCAACAATACCAAACACGGGGATACCCAGACGATTGGCCTCGGCAACGGCGATGTGCTCTTTCATTACGTCTACAACGAAGAGAGCCGAAGGCAGACGGTTAAGGTCGGCGATAGAGCCAAGGTTCTTCTCCAACTTAGCACGCTGACGAGTAATCTGAAGGCGCTCGCGCTTCGACATGTTGTCAAAGGTTCCGTCGGTAGCCATCTTATCGATTGAAGCCATCTTCCTTACGGCCTTGCGAATAGTGGGGAAGTTGGTCAGCATTCCGCCTGGCCAGCGCTCAATAACGAATGGCATTCCGACCGAAGTAGCGCGGTCCGATACCACTTGCTTTGCTTGCTTCTTGGTGGCTACGAAGAGAATCTTCTTACCATCCTTAGCGATGTTCTTGAGTGCAGCGGATGCATCTTCAAGCTTTGCCAGTGTCTTGTGAAGATCAATAATGTGAATGCCATTGCGCTCCATCAAGATGTAAGGAGCCATAGCAGGATTCCATTTGCGTTTCATGTGACCAAAGTGACATGCAGCGTCGAGTAATTGGTCAAAAGTTGGTGTTTGCATTTTTTTAATTTGTTTGTTTACGTTCGACTTAAATCAATCGCATAGTAGCCATGCCCATGTGGACTATATTATATAATGTGTTTGTTATGCCGCTGGGCAAGTGAGTCTATGCAATTTGGATACTAAACTCTGTTTTTTTACGAGTCCAGAACGAAGCGATAAATACTGTAGAAATATTAACGCTTGCTGAACTGGAAACGCTTGCGGGCCTTGGGCTGACCTGGTTTCTTGCGCTCTACGGCACGTGGGTCGCGAGTCATGAAGCCTTCCTTACGCAGGGCGCTCTTGTCTTCGGGATTAATCTTAACCAGCGCACGAGCGATAGCCAGACGAAGAGCCTCGGCCTGTCCCTTGTAACCACCACCAATGAGATTAACCTTGATGTTGTACTTCTCGGCTGCCTCCAGGGTGTTCAATGGTTGCTTAACGATGAATTGAAGAATTGGAGATGGAAAATATTCTTCAAGTGTACGCTTGTTGATTGTGATTTCGCCATTGCCCTCGCTAACGTATACACGTGCGATAGCTGCTTTACGACGACCTACTGCATTAATTTGTTCCATACTTCCAATTATTTAAGTTTGTTAATGTCAATTAATTTGGGTTGCTGAGCCTCGTGGGGATGATCTGGACCATTGTAGATAAATACATTGTTCAAAATCTTCGCACCAAGTTTGTTCTTGGGAAGCATGCCCTTAATCACATGGAGGAACAATGGGTGCTTGCCACCCTTGCTGATGTTCTTGTTCTCCGACTTCTTTTGAAGTATGGCAGGAGTTGCATAACGCTGACCACCAGGATAGCCTGTATAGCTAACGTAGGTGCGGTCATCCCACTTTTTGCCAGTGAGCTTAACCTTATCGGCGTTGATGATAATAACGTTATCACCACAATCAACGTGTGGTGTGAAACTGGGTTTATACTTTCCGCGCAAGATTTTCGCTACTTTTGCGCACAAGCGACCCAGTACCTGATCGGTAGCATCTACTACTACCCATTCTTTCTGTACGTCTTCCTTGCGGATAGACACGGTCTTGTAACTTAAAGTGTTCACTTTTAAAATCCTGATTAAAAATTAATTAAATGTTCAACAGAGCACACGATGATACGGCCAAATATCACACTCTGGCACACCGTTGAAATTATCTTGGATATAATCGGCGTGCAAAGGTACAACATTATTTATTATTAGCAACAACTCCACCATGCCAAAACTCATCATAAAACACAACAATTAAGAAACCTTAACTATATTAACAACTTTTATCAACCCACAACACATCCCAGGCTATTGACAATATATTGCACCGCCAGCGCGGTGCACAAAAAAACAAGTTGGTCCCGCCCTCACCGCACCACGCCCCTGGGAGCTGTCAATGTATTGCACCGCCGGCGCGGTGCACAAAAAACCAAGTCGTGTCCCGTCCTCACCGCATCACACTTCCCTGGGAGCTGTCAATGTATTGCACCGCAGGCGCGGTGCACAAGTTGTTTCAGTTGTTTAATCATTTTTTGCGAGATAAACATTTCGCGACATTTGCGTGACACAAAAATCCGAGCTTGCGAGGCTTTTCGAGGTGTAGCTTTTCGAGATTACCCCAGCCTCAAACGCACTACCACGCGTAACCTTTTATATCTAATACAATTCGTGGAATTCGAACAATTCGCCGTTTTTAATATTGTTTTCTTTTCAAATAAGCAGTTATCTTTGCCTTGCGACCCGTCGCAAGAGCTCTTTGAAATCGAGGAAGAAGCACATAGGAAGAAGAAATCACAAAGTGATGTAAGTGATTCATAAGATTTTTTTGTAAAACTGTCCCACATGCGAGATAAGGCGTTGTTCATGTATTGCGCCGCTCCGCGGCGTTCAATTGTCAACATGTCCCTCCTGTCCCAATTGTCCACAAAGTCCCGTTGGTCCCATAAACCAATTTTTTTTAGAAACTGTCCCAACCCACTTCCGTTTTTAACCAAAAAACCTCATTTTTATGGTCAAAAACTCCAAAATCATCAAATATTTTTTTCAAAAAGTGTCCCACACACTCCTAGGAGCTGTCAATGTATTGCACCGCCGGCGCGGTGCACAATTTGTTCCAGTTGTTTTATCTATTTTGCGTGAGACTTAAGTCAAGCAAGTTCATTCTGAGCAATCTATCACCAATTGTTAATAAAAAAAGAAGTAGAAAGTAGGGTGATGTGATAATTTTTCATTAAATTTGCAGATTGTAAAAATTGAATTTAAAAACACTAATACTAATCAATTCATTAACAACCATTTCATGAAACTATTAAAATCAACTATTATGGCTTCATTAGCGGCTTTGATGGCATTGACTGCCTGTAATTCGGCATCCACCGGTAGCGGGAAAGCTTCGGGCGGACAATCGTCTGACGGCAAGGCTACCACCGAAGCAGAAGCCGTTGAGAGCAAACTCGGAGCATTCACTCCCGAACTACTATTATCACTGGGACGCGTTAGCGATCCTCAAGTGTCGCCCGACGGCACTCGGGTGCTCTTCAGTGTGAACTACCAAGACGTTAAAGAGAACAAAGGCAACGCCGACCTCTGGGTGATGGACATCGACGGCAAGACGCCTGCTGTTCAACTCACCAAGACTCCCAGCAGCGAGGGCAACGCTGTGTGGATAAACGAAGGCACACAAATCGCCTTTATCTATCGCGACCCCGAGAAAGAGGACTCCAAGCCTCAAGTGTGGGTGATGGATGCTGACGGTGGTAGCCGCAAGCCCGTGAGCGAGATGGAGAATGGTGTGGAAGGCTTCGTCATTTCTCCCGATGGCCAAAAGATTCTGCTCATCAGCACCGTTCAGTATGGCAAGACACAGCCTCTTGACAACTATCCCGACCTTGACAAAGCTAAAGCTCGACTTATCGACGACCTGATGTACAAGCACTGGGACGAGTGGGTTACCGAAGTGCCCCACCCCTTCGTTGCAAACTTCACTGGCAACGTTGTTAAAGATCCCAAGGATATCCTTGAGGGCACACAGTACGAGTCACCAATGCGTCCATGGGGAGGCATCGAGTCATTTGCCTGGACTGCCGACAGCAAGCAGGTAATTTACACCTGCCGCAAGAAGACTGGCAAGGAATATGCCTACTCTACCAACAGCGACCTCTACGTCTTTGATGTGGAGAAGGGCGAGACCATTAAGAACCTCACCGAGGGCATGATGGGCTACGACACCAATCCTCGTGTGTTCAAGAATAAGCTGGCATTCCTGTCGATGGAGCGCGACGGCTATGAGGCCGACAAGAACCGTATCATGCTTCTTGACCTGGAGAACGACAGCGCTAAGGCGGTAGACCTCACAGCAAATTGGGACTACAGCGCCGACGACCTCGCTTGGTCGCCCGACGGCAAGTACATCTACTTCCTCGCACCCTACATGGGCACTATCCCAATGTTCCGCCTCGAGGTTGAGACACAGAAGATTGACACCGTGAATCCAGGCACCAGCGACTGGCACGATTATGCCGCCATCGTTCCGTTGAAGGACGGTAAAATGCTCACCCTGCGTCATAGCTTCGCCGAGCCTAACGAGCTGTTTACTATGGAAATGGGCAAAGAGCCCGTTCAACTCTCTCATGTCAATGACGAGATTCTCAGCACTGTCGACACTATCTCGATGCGCAAGGAGATTGTCAAGACTACCGACGGTAAGGACATGACAGTATGGGTGGTTCTGCCTCCTGGCTTCAACGAAAACGACACCACAAAGTATCCATCAATTTTCTTCTGCGAGGGTGGTCCTCAGTCGCCAGTGAGCCAGTTCTTCTCCTATCGCTGGAACTTGCGCCTGATGGCAAGTCAAGGTTATGTGGTAATCGCTCCTAATCGTCGCGGTCTGCCAGGCTTCGGCTCAGAGTGGAACGAACAAATCAGCGGCGACTACGGAGGCCAGAACATGAAAGACTACATGAGCGCTGCCGAGTACATGAAGAAGCAACCCTACATCGACGGAGACCGCATGGGTGCTGTAGGTGCCAGCTACGGAGGCTACTCGGTTTACTGGCTTGCCGGTAACCACAACAACACCTTCGCTTGCTTCCTTGCTCACGCCGGAATCTTCAACCTCGAGGCACAGTATCTCGAGACCGAGGAGCTGTGGTTCACTCAGTTTGACCTTGGCGGCCCTTGCTGGGAGAAAGACAACGCAGTGGCTCAGAAGACCTATCGAGAAGCAAATCCCAAGAACTTCGTCCAGAACTGGAACACTCCAATCATGATTACTGCTGGCGAACTCGACTACCGCATCGTCTTTACTCAAGCTTGCCAAGCCTTTGATGCGGCACAAATTCTCGGCGTTCCATCACGCATGCTGCTTTTCCCCGAGGAGAATCACTGGATTTTGAAACCACAAAACTCATTGATGTGGCAACGTGAGTTCTTCCGCTGGTTCGACACTTGGCTCAAGCCCGACAGTGAGGCTTGCAATGCTTATATTGCGCAGCAAGACTCAATCGCCAAAATCAAGGTCGAGGAGACTAAGGGAACACCCACTCCAATGCCTAAAAAGCAGGAGAACCTGAACATCACCAACGCCAAAATCAAGGCTGCTATGGACAAAGAAAAAGTTGCTCTCGCCGAGGCTTCTAAAGATGCTGCAAAGCCAGCACAAAAGGAAGAATAATCCTCAGCTAACAAACCATTTACATGCACGCTGACCACGAATGGTCAGCGTGCTTTTTTCAGCATTACAACAATCCGCTGCGATAGGCTCAATTTGCTCTCCCCGAAAAAAACTGACCTCCAATAACCGATAACTGAAAACTTTTTACTACCTTTGCATGATTTTTTAAGAATTTAGAACTACTCGATATATGTTACTAGAAAAAATCGAAGCCTTAAAGGCGCAAATCAAGGAGTTAAAAGCCAACAACAGCGAGGAGCTTGAGGCCCTTCGCATCAAATACTTGAGCAAGAAAGGAGAAATTACAGCCTTGTTCAACGAGTTCCGCAACGTGCCCAACGAACAGAAACGCGAGTTTGGACAGCGTCTGAACGAGCTCAAAACCCTTGCAACCGATAGAATCAACTCACTGAAGGAGAGTTTCAAGGAAAAAGAGGTGTCAGCCAATAAGATTGACATCACTCGCCCTTCTTTCCCCGAGGAGATTGGCACACGACATCCCATCTCAATGGTTCGCAAGGAGATTATCGACATCTTCTCACGTCTGGGCTTTACCCTTGCCGACGGACCAGAGGTTGAAGACGACATGCACGTGTTCACTTCGCTGAACTTCGCTGCCGACCATCCCGCCCGCGATATGCAGGACACATTCTTCATCAACGAGGACAAAGGTGGTGACGTGACACGCAACATCGTGCTTCGCAGCCACACCAGCTCGGTACAGTCACGCGTGATGAAGACCACTCAACCTCCCATCCGTATCATCTGCCCAGGACGAGTCTATCGCAACGAGGCCATCACTGCCCGTGCGCACTGCTTCTTCCACCAGATTGAGGGTCTGTACATTGATAAAAACGTGTCGTTTGCCGACCTCAAGCAAGTGCTGCTGTACTTTGCCAAGGAGCTATTCGGTCCCGACACAAAGATTCGTCTGCGCCCTAGCTACTTCCCATTCACCGAGCCCAGCGCCGAGATGGATGTCTCGTGTATGCTGTGCGGCGGTGAGGGCTGCGGATTCTGTAAGCACACTGGTTGGGTAGAGATTTTGGGCTGCGGCATGGTAGACCCCAACGTACTTGAACTTTGTGGCATCGACAGCAAAGTTTACACTGGTTACGCCTTTGGTGTGGGCGTTGAGCGCATCACCAACCTCAAATATATGGTAAAGGACTTGCGCATGTTCAGTGAGAACGATGTGCGATTCTTGCGAGAATTTGAGCATACTCATTAACTATAACTAACAACTACTAGAAATGATGTATCTCAAAGGCAATCATGCGAGACACATCATTTTCTTTATTATAAAGAGATGACAATCAAAGAACGCTACGCAGCAATCATTGGCCAACTCAAGCACGATAATCCCAATCCCACCACCGAACTCAACTTCACCAACGCATTTGAGACTCTTGTGGCAGTGATACTCTCGGCACAGTGCACCGACAAACGAGTTAACATGGTGACTCCAGCTTTATTTGAGGCCTATCCCACTCCACAGGCAATGGCGGCTGCATCACACGAGGACCTGCTGCGATTCATCTCGAGTGTGTCCTATCCCAACAACAAGGCACGCCACCTGCAAGCGATGTCGGCGATGCTCGTCGACGAATTTGAAGGTGAGGTACCTAGTACGATGGAAGAGTTGACACGCTTGCCTGGCGTTGGTCGCAAAACAGCCAATGTGATTATGGGCGTAGTGTTCCACAAAGCTGCCATAGCTGTCGACACCCATGTGTTCCGAGTGGCAAACCGCACTGGCCTCGCTCAAGGCAAGACTCCGCTCGAGGTGGAGAAAACTCTCACTCGCCACATCGCCGAGAAAGACCGCTACAATGCTCATCACTGGCTGTTGCTACATGGCCGCTACGTGTGCAAAGCACTCAAACCCGACTGCCTAAATTGTAGCATAAAACAATACTGCAAACACTACAACAAGAAATGAACACCAGCAAAGACAACATATCAAAGCATCTATCTCACCCAGTGTTTAAACTCGTGGGAGAGGTCGCCGACGAGATGCGCCGCGAGTGCTACGTCGTTGGTGGCTATGTGCGCGACATCATCCTTGAGCGACCTTCAAAGGACATCGACTTCGTGACAGTGGGAAGCGGCATTGAGGTCGCTAAAGCCGTTGCACAAAAGGTTGGACGCGAAAAGTCACATCTTGCGGTGTACAAAACCTATGGCACAGCCCAAGTCAAGTTAATGGGAGTAGAATTGGAGTTTGTTGGTGCAAGACGAGAATCTTACAACCGACAGAGCCGCAATCCCATTGTCGAGGATGGAACCCTTAATGATGACCAATGTCGCCGCGACTTCACAATCAACGCGATGGCAATCTCGGTCAACAAAGATCGTTGGGGAGAATTGCTCGACCCATTCGACGGCATTGGCGATTTGAAACGAAAACTTATACGCACACCTTTGAACCCCGACATCACTTTCAGCGACGATCCACTGCGCATGATGCGCGCCATCAGGTTTGCTACGCAGCTGGGGTTCGAGATAGAGAATGGCACATTTGCCGCCATCAGGCGTAACGCCGAACGCATCAAAATTATCACTCGTGAGCGCATTGCCGACGAGTTGATGAAAATCATGCGCTCACCTGCTCCATCACGAGGATTCTTCCTGCTCGATAAGAGTGGTCTACTGCCTCTCATCTGCCCCGAGCTCGCCAACCTTAAGGGCGTGGACACTGTGAATGGACGTGGTCACAAAGACAACTTCCTGCACACTATGCAAGTGCTCGACAACGTGGCTGCTGAGAGCGACAACGAATGGTTGCGATGGGCTGCTTTGTTCCATGACATCGGCAAGCCATCAACAAAGCATTGGGACGAGAAACTTGGCTGGACTTTCCACAACCACAATTTTGTGGGCGAGAAAATGGTGCCTCGCATATTTGCCAAGATGCGTCTGCCGCTGAACGAGCACATGAAATATGTGAAGAAACTTGTGGGATTGCACATGCGCCCTATTGCGCTTGTAGAGGAAGAGGTCACCGACTCTGCCGTTCGCCGCATGCTCTTCGAAGCTGGCGACGATGTCGACGACCTAATGATACTATGTCGTGCCGACATCACGAGCAAGAACCAAGAGAAAGTAAATCGTTTCCGCGAGAACTACGAACTCGTGAAGCAAAAGATAATTGATATTGAGGAGAAAGACCGAGTGCGTAACTTCCAGCCACCAGTCGACGGCAAAGAGATTATGGACACCTTTGGTCTTGCTCCGTCACGCCCTGTGGGCGAAATCAAGGAAGCCATCAAAGACGCCATACTCGATGGAGTAATTGGCAACGATTATGCACAAGCTCACCACTACATGATGGAAAAAGCTTGTAATCTGGGCATCAAGCCCGTGGATGAGGGCAAACTGAGCTATGTAGTAACTGATTCGCCCATGGGCAGACTTTCAATTGCAGCAACCTCAACTGGTATCGTCGCTATTGAGTTCGACGAGAAGGATTTCTCCTCGATAGCAACTAAAATGAAGCTCGAACTGAGCAACAGCACTAATCCATTGCTCGAGAACTGCATTAAGCAACTTAATGAATTCTTCGCTGGCAAACGCCACAAGTTCTCAATGCCATTGCACCTCATTGGCACAGAGTTCCAAAAGAAGGTTTGGAATGCGTTGATGACAATACCCTACGGCGAGACTATCTCTTACAAGGAAGAATCGCAACGCATAGGCAACGTTAAAGCTGTCAGAGCAGTAGCGCAAGCCAATGGTGCCAATCCTGTTCCAATCATCATCCCATGCCACCGTGTAATCAACGCCGATGGCTCTCTGGGAGGATATTCCAGCGGCACCGATAAAAAACTCTACCTCCTGAACCTCGAGAAAGAGAATCGCTAAAAATATTACACCACCACATTTTTATTTGGAATTCTCATTTATTATCACTACATTTGCAGTAGTTTAACTCTAACACTTCAAGTCATGGAAAAATCAGGTAATTATGTGGTAACGCTAGGCAGGCAGTTTGGATGCGGAGCGAGAGAGATTGGCCAATTAGTAGCCAACATGCTTGGAATAGAATATTACGACAAGAGATTGCTTCTTGAGGCTGCAAAATCTAGTGGAGTGGCACCAGCTGTGTTTGAGGCTTCAGATGAGCGTACTCCTAAGTTTTTCTCGTCGCTGTGGTCTTTTAATCTGGGGTACTACAGCGGCGCGCTCTTTGCTGGCGATCAGCCAGTAAAAGAAGACAATGTCTATCATGCTCAAAGCCAAGTGATGGTAGAACTGGCAAAGAAAGGCCCGTGCTTGATTGTTGGGCGCAGCGCCGATTACATCCTTCGCGACGAGACTAACGTCATCAGCATCTTCCTGCACTCTTCACTCGAAGACCGAGTAAAGAGAATCATCAATCGCGGTGACTGTAAAACAAAAAAGGAAGCCAAAGAAATGGCAATCAAGCAAAACAAACTTCGTGCAAACTACTACGACTTCTACACCGACAAGCACTGGGGCGTAAGCGAGAGCTATGACCTTTCTATCGACTGCTCCAAACTCGGTCCTGAAGGCACAGCCAAGCTCATAGTCGACTACGTCAAATCTCGCCTTGAGAAAAACAAATAAACATGCATAATTTCAAAGAAATGAACTGCACTACAAAAGTCATAAACGAAACTTTTGTGGTGCAGTTTGTTTCTGAGACATTGTTTAAAAAATCTTATTTATTTTTGTTATTCCCACTTATTGCAGTACCTTTGCAAAAGATTAAAAAACTACAAGAAAACTATATCAAGAACAATGGAACAACTGTTTATCGACCTGGAGAAAAAAGCGATTGCAACTCCGCAACGCTTAGTTTTACCCGAGAGTTTTGAACCACGCACGCTGCAAGCAGCCAACCTCGTTATTGAGCGCAAAGCAGCTCAAGTAATCCTCATTGGCGACAAGAAAGAAATTGTAGCCAAAGCCAACGAACTCGGATTCAAAAACATCGAGCAAGCCACATTTATCAATCCAGCCAATGCCGAGGAGCTTGAGCCATATGCTCAGTTGCTGCAAGAGCTACGCAAGAAAAAAGGCATGACTATTGAGCAAGCACGAGTCACAGCTGCCGACCCTCTTTATTTGGGTTGCCTGCTCATAAAGAACGGTGATGCCGATGCTCAAGTAGCTGGTGCCGAGAACACTACCGGCAACGTGCTACGCGCTGCTTTCCAAGTGCTCAAGACCGCTCCCGGCGTAAGCGCCGTTTCGGGAGCATTTATCATGCTTCTGCCTGAGGATAGCCCCTATGGCGAGAACGGCACCATGGTATTTGCCGACTGTGCCGTTATCCCTGATCCCGATGCAAGCCAACTTGCACAAACTGCCGTGTTGACCGAGAAGACCGCCCGCGACATCGCAGGCATCGACCCCAAGGTGGCTATGCTCAGCTTTTCAACTAAGGGTAGCGCAACCCATGAAAAAGTTGACAAAGTAACCGAAGCTCTGCGTCTTGCTCGAGAAATGAATCCCGACATGAAGATTGACGGCGAGCTCCAAGCCGATGCAGCTATCGTGCCAAGCGTGGGTGCCTCGAAGGCTCCAGGCAGCGACATCGCAGGCAAAGCCAATGTGCTAGTGTTCCCCAACCTCGAAGTTGGCAATATCGCCTATAAACTTGTACAGCGTCTCGCTGGCGCTACCGCTGTTGGCCCCGTGCTTCAAGGACTTGGCGCACCAGTAAATGACCTGTCACGTGGCTGCTCACCCGACGATGTTTATAAGACCGTCCTCCTTACCTGCAACCAGGCAATTAGCAAGAAGAGTTGAAAGCACTCAACGAACATACTAATAACCAAAACTAAGAACTGATAATAAAAAACTATAAACTGATTATGAACATTCTAGTGCTCAACTGTGGCAGTAGCTCTGCCAAGTACAAACTCATTGAGGTAAAAAGCAACACTATCCTTGCTGAAGGCGGTGTGGAGAAAATTGGTCTGCCCGACGCCTTCATCAAGATGAAACTTGCTGACGGCAAGAAAACCGTTGACCTGGGACTAATCAATCACGACGGTGCTATCAAGGCAATTCTCGACGCACTTGTAAACCCCGAATACGGCTGCATCAAGAGCTTTGACGAGATTGACGCTGTGGGCCATCGCGTTGTGCACGGTGGTGAGAAATTCAACAAGAGCATGCTCATCACCGATGAAGTGAAAGACATGATTAAGGAGTGCTACAGCATTGCTCCTCTGCACAACCCTGTGAACATGGCAGGTATCGAAGCCATCACCAAGGTACTGCCAAACGTACCTCAAGTGGCAGTATTCGACACCGCATTCCATCAAACCATGCCCAAGCACGCCTACCTCTATCCTCTTCCCATGAAGTTCTACAAAGAGGATCATGTGCGTCGTTACGGCTTCCACGGCACAAGCCACCGCTTCGTTTCACGCCGCGTGTGCGAAATGCTCAACACCGATTGGCGTGACAAGAAAATCATCTGCTGCCACATTGGCAATGGAGCAAGCATCAGCGCAATCCGCAATGGCGAGAGCATCGACACATCGATGGGCCTCACTCCTACCGAGGGCTTGATGATGGGCACTCGCAGTGGTGATGTTGACCCAGGCGCTCTTATCTTTTTGATGGAGAAATATAACCTCACCGCCAAAGACCTAATGAAGATTGTAAACAAGGAGAGTGGCGTACTCGGCATCTCGGGCATTTCAAGTGACATGCGTGAAATTTGTGACGAAATTGACAACGGCAACGAAATCGCTAAGCTCGCTATGGACATGTATGAGCTTCGCATCTTGAAGTACATCGGAGCCTTTGCCGCAGAGCTTAACGGTGTCGACATTATCGCGTTTACTGGCGGAGTTGGCGAGAACCAGACTCCTACTCGTCGCAACATCTGTCGCAACCTTGAGTTCATGGGCGTGAAAATCGATGAAGAACTCAATGACAAGCTTTGGCGCGGCAAAGAAGGCGAAATCAGCACCCCCGACAGCAAGGTGAAAGTTGTTGTGGTCATGACCGATGAGGAATACATGATTGCCCGCGACACCGAGGCCATTATCGAGGGTCGTGAGCCATAGAATAATCATTTTAAATAGCTTAAAAATTGGGCGAATTCTCAACATAGAATTTGCCCAATTTGTCATATTACAAATTATAATATTTAGATATTAAAATATTAACAAATCAATATTATTCCACAACATTGCTACAAAGTGAAACCTCATCCTTGAAAACCCTGAAAAGTTGGTTTTATTGCATCTTCAATCAATAGTGAAATTGTTTTAAATAAATGTTTTTCAGGCGTTTTTTTCGTTGAAAAACTTTTGTCAGTTCCAAAATAATACCTACTTTTGCTTGCTTTTTAATAGATAGTATTATTTATTCTTAAAACAATATTTTATAAACAACATTTAAAACCAAAAACGAACCTGATGGAACTAAAAAATGCAATGGCCGGCACACTTGAGTCGGGCGACATTCTTATCCAAATTGCGCCATCTGACGTTGACGGACTACACATTGAGCTCGACAGCACGGTAGCCTATCAATTTGGCGAGCAAATCAAAAAAGTGATCATCAACACCCTTCTAGAATTGGGCATTACCCAAGCAAATGTGAAAGCCACCGATAAGGGCGCTCTCGACTGTACAATCAAGGCTCGCGTTACTGCTGCCGCTGTGCGCTCGACAGGCGTTGACGTATGGGCTTAACCGTTTACTGTAACCCTTTTAAAAAATCAAGAAACTATGCAAAGATTAAGAAGAACAATGATGTTTGTTCCAGGTAACAATCCTGGAATGATGGCAGATGCATATATCTATGGTCCCGATTCTATCATGCTCGACCTGGAAGACAGCGTAACAATGGCTGAGAAAGACACTGCTCGTCTGCTCGTGCATAACGCCCTTAAGACCATCGACTACGGTGACACCGAGATGGTAGTTCGCATAAATCCCCTCAACACCCCTTACGGCAAGAAGGATATTGAAGCCGTAGTGAAGGCTGGTGTTGACGTAATCCGTATGCCAAAAACTGAGACTGCCGAAGAGGTAATAGAGGTAGAGCGTGAGATTGAAAAAGTTGAGAAAGAAATTGGTTGCTTGGGCCGCACCCAAATCATGGCAGCCATCGAGAGTGCCCTTGGTGTAGTAAATGCTTACGCTATTGCTACTGCATCAAAACGCATGATGGGTATAGCACTTGGCGCCGAGGACTACAGCGCAAACCTTAAGACCCAGCGCACACCTGAAGGTAGTGAGCTTCTTCTTGCTCGTGAGACTATTGTAGTTGCCGCCCGTGCGGCAGGCATCGACGCACTCGATACTGTTTACTCAAACCTCAACGATATGGAAACCTTCCGCAATGAGGTTGAAGCCATCAAGAAGCTTGGCTTCGACGGCAAGTCCATCATCAATCCACGACAAATTGAGGTTGTCAACGAAGTATTTGCTCCAAAGGAGAAAGACATCCAAAAGTCTCTCACCATCCTCGCCGCCATCAAGGAGGCAGAGAAGAAAGGTTCGGGCGTAATTGCTGTTAATGGCAAGATGGTTGACCGCCCAGTAGTTTTAAGAGCACAACGTACAATCGACCTGGCAATCGCATCAGGTATTTTAACAAAGGAGGACATACAATGAACAGCATAAAAGATAGAGCAGAGCTTATTGCAGCAGCTGCAAAGAAAATGGGTAAAGAGGTCTTCAAAGACAACTTAGTAAAAATCAGTACCCCACGCCACGAACTGCAAAAAGAAGCAGGCAAAGTAGTCACTCTTGAGGAAGCTATCATGAAGAGCGGCCTCAAAGACGGCATGACAATCTCGTTCCACCACCACTTCCGTGGCGGTGACAAGGTGATCAACATGGTAGTTGCCAAACTCGCCGAGATGGGTTTCAAGAATCTTCATCTTGCTTCTTCGAGCCTTATCGATGTTCACAAGCCCCTTATTGACCAGATCAAGAATGGCGTAATTACCAAAATTTCGACCTCTGGTCTTCGTGGCGAACTCGCTACCGCTATTTCTCACGGCTTGATGGAAGAACCCGTCGTGTTCCGTTCACACGGTTCTCGCGGTTATGCCATTGCCAAGGGCGAACTTCATATTGATGTAGCCTTCCTGGGTGCCTCTTCGAGTGACCCCCTAGGAAACGCTGCAGGTTTCTCTACCAGCGAGAATGCCAAGAGCATCTGTGGCTCACTGGGATATGCACTCCCCGATGCCAAGTATGCCGACTGCACAATCATCCTTACCGATGACCTCGTAGACTATCCAAACCAACTCAACGCCATTAGCGAGGCCGACGTAGACTACGTAGTAGTTGTTGACTCGGTGGGCGATTCAAGCAAAATTGCCTCAGGTGCTATCCGCGACACCAAAAACCCACGCGATATCCTCCTCGCTAAGAAGGCTTCCAAAGTTATCATCAACAGTGGTTACTTCGAGGACGGCTTCTCACTGCAGACAGGCTCGGGTGGTGCTTCACTTGCTGTTACCAAATATCTGCGTCAAGCAATGATTGACAAGGGCATCAAGGCCCGTTTTGCTTTGGGTGGTATCACCAGCCACATGGTAAAACTGCATCAGGAAGGCCTGATTGACCGTCTTATCGACGTTCAGTCTTTTGACAAGGTAGCTGCAGAATCATTGCTCAATGACCCCATGCACAAAAGCGTCGCTGCCAACGAGTACGCAGCAATGCTTGAGCCAGGTTCAGCGACCCACTTCCTTGACGTAGTAATCCTTTCGGCACTCGAGGTTGACGTTAACTTCAACGTGAACGTTCTCGTGGGTAGTGATGGTATCATTCGTGGCGCCATTGGTGGCCCCCCCGACACTGCTGCCGACTCGGCATTGTCAGTAATCGTATGCCCATTGCTTCGCGGCCGCATCCCATGCGTTGTTGACGAGGTTACCACCCTTATCACTCCTGGTTCTACTGTAGATGTTGTGGTTACCGAGTTTGGCATAGCAGTCAATCCAAACCGTCCCAAACTCAAAGAGCGTTTGGAGGCAGCCGGCATTGAGACTGTTGAGATTACTGCCCTTCGTGACCGTGCTAAGAGCATCATCGGCGAAGCCGCTCCACTGCCCTTCGGCGACAAAGTGGTTGGCATCGTGATGAACCGCGACGGCTCGGTTATGGATGTTATCAAGAATATTGCTGACTAACGGAATAATTCTTGAAGCCTAAATAATGGAGATTACGCTTGACAAGTTGCTGGCAAGCCGTGACCGCAGAGTTGAATTGCAACAAAAGTTGAGGGAAAAACACCCCAACCTCACTATTGCGTGCCTCACGGTGATAATGCCAGGAAATATCAAGCGTAATCTTTGTTCTTTAATTGTCTCACAAGCAGCCATTAACGCTATTATCAATCGTCTAGAGGGCAACATCGTTGATATTGTCACACGTGACCTTGAGACAGGCTTTGAAGCCTATGTCGTTACGGGCATTTCACAACACGACGCCAAAATGATTGCTTGCGACATTGAAGACAACCATCCATTAGGCAGACTATTTGATATAGATATTTTCGACAATGACGGAATGCCCGTCAAGCGTGAGACCATTGGTTTTGCGCCACGTCGATGCTTGCTGTGCGACAACGAGGCACGCTACTGCATGCGCAACCGCACGCACACTCCCCAAGAGCTAAACACTAAAATCCAAGAGATGGTCGATGCCTATGTTCAACAACTATGACATAGTGGAAATGCCCCTAACAGTTAAGCGTAACCGCGCGATGGTCGAGATTTTCCTCGACAAGAGCGGTCTGCGTCTTGACGACATGGACTACTATGCCGCAGTTGTTGACCGCGAGAACTACACCATGCTTGCAGGTGGCGGTTTCAAGGACGACATCATCAAATGTATCGCTGTTGATGATTCGCTGCGTGGCACAGGCATGAGCCAGCAGCTCATATCACACCTAATGTCGCAGATGAATGTCGAAGGTCATAACAACGTTAAAGTTTTCACCAAGCCCGGCAACATAGACATTTTCGAGAGCCTAGGATTCAAAACTCTGGGCGAGAGCAGCAAGGCAATATTGCTTGAGAACGGCCTTGACGGACTGTCAAGCTACGTCAATTACCTGCATTCCCTCAAGCGTGACGGCAACAACGGAATCATTGTGATGAACGCCAACCCGTTCACTCTTGGACACCAGTATCTTGTGGAGCAAGCGGCTGCACAGGTCGACAACCTCTATGTCATTGTCGTTGCCGAAGACAAGTCGCTGTTCTCAAGCGACGAGCGACAGGCGATGGTCGAGGCCGGGTGCTCACACTTGAAAAATGTGACAGTGTGCCGCGGCAGCAGCTACATCATCTCGGCGGCCACCTTCCCGTCCTATTTCATCAAGCAGGCGAGCGACGCTGCCATGGCTCAGATAGAGCTAGACCTCGACGTCACAACAAGACACATTGCGCCAGCTTTGGGTGCAACTGTGAGATTCGTGGGAAATGAGCCAAGTGATGAACTCACACGCGCCTACAACCAGGCCATGCACCAGCAACTGCCACAACGAGGCATCAAGGTTGTTGAGCTGCCACGTCTTGAAAAAGACGGCAGACACATCAGCGCTTCGGAAATAAGACAGTTGCTTGAAAAAGGTGATTTCAATGAAGTTATGAGGCTAGTGCCTAACACTACCCTTCCCTATCTCGTGGCATGGCTCGCTGTTAACGCTTTAAAGCGAGAACTCGACCTTACTCCCAAGCCTGGACTCGTCGACACTCACGACAATGGTGCACATCGCGATATGGACTACGACACGATGCTCAGAAGCATCAATGCGTTAAGGCCATATTTCACTCAACTTGCAGTGATGAGTTACTGCAACGAAGTGCCTGCAGCATCCAAGCTGCAGCATCTTGGTATCGAAGCCGAGAAGACAATGCTCAACGCCACCGGAGGTGTTAACACCCATCGTGGAGCTTTATTCTCGATGGGACTAGCTGTTGTTGCTGCTTGTCATGTGATTGCCTCAGGTGAAACCAGCAATTTCATTAACCACTGGAGCAAAACAGTTGCAAGTATTGCAAGCGAGATGCCTGGCGGCAATGGCACTCATGGCCACACCATTCGCAACAAGCACCAAGTCGAGGGAGCTCTCAACATTGCAAGGACAGGCTATAGCAAACAGACCAGCAGGTGTCTCAGTTTCTATCGTGACAACCGCCACGATGAGTATGTCAACTATAAGACATTATTAATAATAATGAGTGAACTTGACGACACAAATGTCATTCACCGTGTAGGATTTGAGAAGGCTCAACAAGTGAAACTTGATGCACGTCATTTGCTCGAGAACTTCAGCATCGAGGGTCTGGAGCAAATGAATGAAAGTTTCATCAAAGCCAACATCTCACCTGGCGGCGCTGCCGACATGCTGTCGTTGACTTTTTTCCTCAGCTCATTTTTTAAATAATCAATCATAATTTATTTTAATAGTTTTAACTAATTAAATTTCTAAAATTCACTATGGTAGAATTAATCAAACATGGAGTTTACTTGATTGACGGTGCCGAGATTCGCACCGATGCAACTGGTATGCCCGCAGCCGACGAGGCTCGCGAGAACACTATCACCTATGGCATCCTTCGTTCACACGATGTTGATGGCAGCAAGGGTAAGAAGATGAGAATCCGCTTCGACGCTATGATGTCTCACGACATCACCTACGTGGGCATTATTCAAACAGCTCGCGCCAGCGGTCTCGACAAGTTCCCATTGCCCTACGCAATGACCAACTGTCACAACTCACTTTGCGCGGTGGGCGGAACAATCAACGAAGACGACCATGTATTCGGTCTCTCAGCCGCCAAGAAGTATGGTGGTATCTACGTTCCCGCCAACCAAGCCGTAATCCACCAGTATGCCCGTGAGGCAATGGTTAAATGCGGCAACATGATTCTGGGTAGCGATAGCCACACTCGCTATGGCTCACTCGGCAACATGGGCGTTGGTGAAGGTGGTGGCGAGCTCGTAAAGCAGCTCCTGAAGAACACTTGGGACATCAATGCTCCCGAGGTAGTGCTCGTATGGTTGGAAGGCAAGCCCCGCAAGGGTGTTGGTCCTCACGATGTTGCTATCTCTCTCGTGAAAGCCACATTCGAGAGCGGCTTCGTTAAGAACAAAGTTCTTGAGTTTGCTGGTCCCGGCGTTAAGGAGTTGCCTATCGACTTCCGTAACGGTATCGACATCATGACCACCGAGACCACTTGCTTGAGCTCTATCTGGGTTACCGACGATGAGGTTAAGCATCACTACGAGATTCACAAGCGTCCACAGGACTACCGCGAGCTCAAGCCCGGCAAGGTAGCTTACTACGACGCTATGATCAAGATCGACCTGAGCACTCAAGAGTCGATGATCGCTCTCCCATTCCACCCATCTAACGCTTACACCATCCATGAGCTCCAGGAGAATCCTGTTGAAATCCTGAAAGCCGTTGAGGAAGATGCAAAGAAGCGCTTTGGCGACAAGATCCAGGTTGACCTCGTTGACAAGGTTATCGACGGTAAGGTTCACGCCGACCAGGGTATCATCGCTGGTTGCTCGGGCGGTACCTACGACAACCTCAGTGCTGCAGCTTCAATCATGAAGGGTGCTAGCATTGGCAACGACTACTTCACCATGAGTGCTTATCCACAGTCGGTTCCCGTTTATCTGGCAACTACTCGCAACCGCATCGCCGAGGAGCTTCTTGAGGCCGGTGTAGTTATCAAGCCCGCATTCTGCGGTCCTTGCTTCGGTGCTGGTGACGTTCCGAGCAACAACGGTCT
>CAJOFH010000051.1 GCA_905233845.1 uncultured Muribaculaceae bacterium
AAAGACAGTGACCACGATAGTCTTCCGCCTGCCAGAGAGCGGCAAGACTTTCACCAAAACTATGCCCATGAAACGACATCAGCGAATAGCAAAACTATTTACTGATGAATTTTGGGGTATGCAATGACGAAGTCAGGAAAAAATGAAGAAAAGGGGTCGGTTCCTTTTTCCTCACTTAAGGAGCCGCCAGCTATTTGTGCCAGTCATCAACCAACTAAAAAACTAAAAACTAATAACCAAAAACTGAAAACTTTTCACTACCTTTGCACAAAGCTTTACATTGACATCACCATGGATGAAGTTCAAATACAAGCTCTAATCTATGACCTGGCACTGATATTGACGCTGGGAGCAGCGGCGACCATCATCTTCAAGCTGCTCAAGCAGCCTGTAGTGCTTGGATATATCGTTGCGGGGTTTATCGCCAGTCCGCATTTTGCATTCTTGCCCTCGGTGGGCAATGAGGCGAACATTGAGTTCTGGGCCCAGATAGGCATCATCGTGCTACTGTTCTCTCTTGGGTTGGAGTTCAGCTTCAAGAAACTCATCAATGCTGGCGGCTCGGCAATTGCCACGGCCCTGATTATCGTCCTGGGTATGATGGGCACGGGATTCGTCATAGGCAAAGGAATGGGTTTCACCACGGTCAACAGCATCTTTTTGGGCGCCATGCTTTCGATGTCGTCAACCACCATTATCCTCAAGGCTCTAACTGACTTGAATCTACGCCACCGCCGTTTTGTGCCTGGCGTCTTTGCTGTCCTCATCGTTGAGGACCTTTTCGCTGTGGTTATGATGGTGATACTCTCGTCCATTGCCATCAACAAGACCGTCTCGGGTGGCGAGATGGTGAAAAGCATCCTGCAACTGTCGTTCTTCCTCATTATCTGGTTTGTGGTGGGTGTGTTCCTCATCCCCACCATCTTCCGTAAATTCCGCAAGGTGATAAGCGATGAGATGATGCTCGTCATTGCTATGGGACTATGCTTCCTGATGGCGATATTCTCGGTAGAGAGCGGTTTCTCTCTTGCGTTGGGAGCATTCGTTATGGGCTCGATACTTGCTGGAACGCCCGATGCCGAGCGAATAGAGCGAATAGTTAACCCTGTGAAAGACCTATTTGGTGCCGTATTTTTCATCTCGGTGGGCATGATGGTCGACCCAGTAGTGATAGTGCAGTATGCCGGCATGATAACCCTGCTTTCGGTTGTTGTGATTGTTGGTATGATAATCTTTGGTACCACAGGCATGCTCGCCACTGGTCAACCATTGAGGATTGCGATGGAGAGTGGATTTAGCCTCACGCAAATTGGAGAGTTCTCTTTCATCATAGCCACGTTGGGAACAACCCTGGGTGTGCTTGATGAGAGCATATATCCCATCATTGTGACGGTGAGTGTTATTACCACATTCACAACTCCTTTCTTCATCAAGAGCGCCCTGCCGTGCTACAACTTAGTCGAGAAGCTCTTGCCCAAGAAATGGAGCGCATTGCTCGAAGGCTACAGCAAGACCGCCAACGCCGACGTGAAACCGTCACAGCGCAATATTTGGGTAAAAATCGTGAAGCGACACACCACACGACTAGTGCTTTACTCGGCAGTGATAGTAGCGGCTATTTTCGTGCTACGATCTTACCTCATACCTCTTATCATCACCATGCTCGAGAATGTGATGAGCCACAACCTTGCCGTGCTTATCAGCATTATAGGTTCGCTGCTCGTCCTCTCACCTTTCTTTTATGCCATCATCATCCCTCGCTTCAACCGCAAGGAACGCAACGCATTAAAAGAGGCGAATGATGGCAATATAGTGGTAATGCCTCGTGTTGTGATGATGCTGGTGGGAGGTATGCTCACACTAGCGTTCATCAACTCACTGCTCTTTGGGTTTTACTCCAGCTTCGCGTCAGTGATTGTCTCAATTATTTATATCGTTGTGCTTCTGCTCTTGCTTGCTCCTATGGCGCGCAAGCAGCTCGAGAATGTGGAGAAACGTTTTATCAGCAATGTGAACGAACGCGAGAACCGTCGCACTGGCAAGGAGAACAACCTGGTAAGCGACATGCACCTCGCCTATATGACAGTAGGGCACGACTGTCCATTTGTGGGAGAGCGACTAAAGAACGCCGACCTGCGACGAAAATATGGCGTGAATGTTGTCGCCATCTTGAGAAACTCCGTGCGACACAATATCCCAACGGGTGATATGCGCATCTTCCCTGGTGACCAGATTGGAGTAATAGGCACTGATGACCAGATTCAGACACTACTTCCGCTGCTCGAGGCCACCAGCACTGCACCAGCCGACACCAGCAGCGAGGTGAAGTTCACCCATTTCGCCCTAAGCGAGAAATCTCCACTTGTGGGAATGCGCTTGGGCGACACAAGTCTGCGCGAAGACTACAAGTCGATGATAGTATCAGTGGAACGTGGCGATGACAACTTCCTCTCCCCCACCCCCGACATTGTCTTCGAGGAAGGCGACATAATTTGGACTGTAGGCGATACAACTCTTATGAAAGAGCTAAAATAAGAAACAAGAGATAATTACAAGAACTTGTGCAGCTTTATAATGCTTCTTTAAAATAGTCTTGACTTTACAACTTTAGCATCTTTTATTCTCCATTTATTCCTTGTTCTTTGATTCTTTTCACTTATTTATTTGATAACTTGTGGAACTCGTCGTGGATGCCGTGTCCCACCTTTGAGATGTGCTTCTTTCCTGATTCTAATCTCTTGCCAAAATGGCTGTCGATGGTCTCCTCGAGTTTCTTGTTGAACTTGAACGGCATAAGTGACACTAAAGCCGAAATAAATGCCAAGACAATGAGAATAAAACTAACATAAAACCCTATTCCTACACCAACGATTGGCATACCCTCTCCCATCTCGGTATTGGCAACAACATCGGGGTCATGAGCAAGCGAGAACCCCTGGAACATATTTGTCAAGGTCGCAAGAAAATAAAGCACTCCAAATATCAAAACTGCAACCAACACTCCCCAATAACGGTTTTTCAGGCAGTTAAAGGCTATGGCAGCAAACAATAACAAGAACGGAGCGAGTGAATATAGTATGTTCTTAAAGGTTGAACTAGCTGTTATCATGCTTGCCGTAAACTGCAAACCCGATGGATTTCCAATCAGTGAAATCTCAAATAAAGGAAGGAAAATATAGCTCACAAGAGCCAGTAACAATAATATATTAGTTATTGGTTTCATGTCATTTACTCTTTTTAAATGAAGAAAAAGGGTCGGTTCCTTTTTCCTCACTTTCTGTGATTTTTACAACTGCGAAATTAGCAATTTTCGAGCAAACCGAGGATATTTTTTTACAAAATTAATGTTAACAATGAAGTTTCTTGATTATTCCCACATTATTTCTTATTTTTGCAACTGTCAAAATACATGTAATAACATAACTTTACAGATATGAAAAGCATAAAACTCATTTTCACTTGTCTTATGCTGATAGTTTCGTTGACCACAATGGCAGTAAACACCAACGACTATGTGATTGACGAGGGAATTCTCATGGGCGACGTGAATAATGATGGACTCGTTTCGAGTGTTGACGTGACCGCTCTCTACAACTACCTGCTTGACAGCGATAGCAGTGCCATCTTCAACGGAGACCAAGACGGAGACGGAATCATAACCTCAGTCGATATTACAATCATATACAATATCCTGCTCAATGGCGGTGGAGGATACTCCAGCGGCTCGGAGCTGGAAATGCAAGATTATTTTGAGAATTCAGCACAGTTGTCATTTATTCCAAAGCACCAGTGGGTGGATGGCGATGTGATTTACCTTGCTATAGACGGCGACAATTCCACTACATGTAAAAACGTGTATGCCATGGTGCGAAACGGCGGCAAGTGGGAGCTGAATGACGTGCAGGGCAACAGCAAAGAAGGATTCAAGACCTCGGGTGGAACTGTCGATGCAGTGTATGTGCAGCGGGGCAATGTGGCAGAATCGTACTATAACCACATTCCCATCACGGGTGATGTGGCATGTGTCAATCACTCAGGCACCTACACAGTCTACACAAAGGACAACAAGTTTCATATCACCCTCAAAGATCTTTATTTCTACCACTTTGTTTCTAGAATCGACGTGTATGGCGCCAACGAAGGCGATTATTTCTACGGCAGCGTTACGCACCTTGATGCGTTGACCAAGGTATCATGGTTTACAATGTATGACTATGACGCTTTTCAGACAAGCGACCACGCCCCAATTGTCAACATTGACAGTTCCAATAAGGGTTATGCCTACGGTGTGTGGGAAATGGGAACACGTGTCAACGGTTGGCTCACACTTAACTATGCCAAAAGCAATGGCTATGCCTACTTCTGGAACTACGGCCAAGACAAACTAAACCAAGGCCGATTTTTGGCATCAATATACTCACCATGGCAAAACACTTGGGACCGAGACATCTCGATGCGAGGCTACAATAACGACACTAAAGAGAGCATCAGGGGAAACGCCAACAGCAACACCGACACCGTGCGCATCACAGTGGGCACAAACATCATGTTCCGTGCCTATAATGGCGACAGCGTTAACACTGGCGGACAAATTCTCAGTGCTACACCTTCGACCAGTGGCATCATTGACGTGAACTTCAGCCAACCAGAGCAAATTAATGTAATAGCCCACAAGGTGGGCACCACCACCCTCACCATTAAGCACAAGACTAAGGACAATTTCACAGCTACCTACACATTCAACATCCTCGTGGAACCAACCTTGTGGATTGCCGGTAGCGTGGTAGAGAACGACACCACCAAACCCATGCTCTGGCGCAACAATCAGAGCAAAGCTATGTATTTGGGTGGTAGAGACTCTTACACCAGCGCTAATAAGGTCATCGTGCGAGGCAGCACAGCCTACGTCATGCTGCAACGAAACATTACTGACACCTATTTAAGCCCACAATCGGCAAATGCTGCTATCTACAAGACAACAGGAGCTCATGGCAGTGGATACTATATTTTGTACAAAGGAGGTATAATCGGCTGCTCCAAACAATATGGATCTAATGGCAACGAGAAATATTATATCACAGCCGTTCCACGTATGTGGGTCGATAAGGAGAACAATGTCTATTATACATCAGCAATCAGGGTTAATAACACCTCAACGCTCGATGGCTACATAAACACTGATGTGTATAAAAACAACACAATTTTACGAACTATTGCTAATTTGCTTGTCAATGACATTGCCACCGATAACACAGGTAATCTTTTCCTTGTTGGCATGACATCGAATTATCAATGTGAAGGTGGCACTTATTATTCTATGGGAGATGCCACGGCCGACCTTGCTATTATTGATGCAAATAACAACATCAGCATAACCCCATGGTCACATTATCTATTTAACCAACTGCTCGTCAAGGACGACACAGTTTATGTAAACGCTGATGGTTTTTATAAAATGAATGAGAATTATATTTGGAATTCATATAGCAACGTGTTCTTGAGATACACGGCATCCACAGGATTGCAATTATATACAGGCCAAGTTTCTGAAAATGGACTCTCAATGGAAGGAACGACCACCTTTATGGGTACTATAATTGATCATGAGCCATTTGCTTTTGATTCCAATAAGTTCTATTATAGCGGTAGTAGTTTAGCTCCTATTAAGACCTATCAGCTTGACGCAAGTGAGACAGGAGTCTATACAGACTATTCAAGTAGTACCACACCACTGAAGTTTGATGTAAATAATGGCTGGATTGGCATGGTGTTGTATAACAACAACGACAAACTTTACTATCCCATGTGCTGTAAGCTCAACACCTATAAGAGCACTTCTCCTCTTGAAGACGCCAGCAATGTGAAAATCTATGATGTGTTCTTGCAGACGAGCCTTGATGACTAAATCGATGCTTACTGACTAATAAAATGCGTTAAAAGTATGTTTGGTTTCATAGCTATTATATGAATTTTGCGTAATTTTGCACGTTTAATAATTATATACTATATGCAGATTATAGACGGAAAGAAGATATCAGCTGAGATTAAGGAAGAGATTGCCTCAAAAGTCAAGGATATTGTGGCAGCTGGCGGTCGACGCCCCAACTTGGTGGGTGTGCTCGTTGGTCACGACGGCGGCAGCGAAAGTTATATGGCGTCGAAAACCAAAGCATGCGAGCAATGTGGCTTTGACTCTGCCCTCATTCGCATGGACGACACCGTTACTCAAGAAGAACTGATTGCTAAAATTCAAGAGTTGAATGAAGATAAAGGCGTAGACGGCTTCATAGTGCAACTGCCATTACCTAAGCACATCGACGAGGAGGCAGTAATTGAGGCCATCGACTACCGCAAGGACGTTGACGGCTTTCACCCAGTGAACGTGGGCCGCATGATGATTGGTCTGCCATGTTTCAAGCCCGCTACCCCTTCGGGAATTGTGATGCTGCTCGAGCGTTATGGCATTGATACTCGCGGCAAGCACTGTGTGGTACTGGGACGCAGCAACATTGTGGGCAAGCCTATCGCCAACATGCTCATGCAGAAGGCTAATCCCGGCAACTGCACCGTGACCGTGTGCCACAGCGCCACTCCTAATATCAAGGAGATGTGTCTCCAAGCCGACATTTTGATTGCCGCCCTTGGCAGCCCTGAATTTGTCAAGGAAGACATGGTTAAAGAAGGTGCCGTAGTTATCGACGTGGGCACTACCCGTGTCGAGGACAAGACCCGCGAGCGCGGCTGGCGCCTATGCGGCGACGTTGACTTTGAGCATGTAGCCCCCAAGTGCAGCTACATCACCCCCGTGCCTGGCGGTGTGGGACCAATGACCATCGTCTCGCTCATGCACAACACTCTGCTAGCAGCAACAGGCCAAGCCTACTAATGCAATGCATAATGCATAATTCATAATGCACAATGCATAATCATTCTCTTCACCACTCTACTATTTTACTACTAAACTTTTACTAAAACTATAAAACAACATGAACCGACTTATTGAATGTGTGCCCAACTTCAGCGAGGGCCGCAACATGGACGTGATTAACCAGATTACTGACGTTATTCGCCAGGCTAAAGGTGTAAAACTTCTCGACGTGGATCCAGGTGAGGCAACTAACCGCACCGTGGTCACCTTCGTGGGAAGCCCTGAGGACGTAGTTGAGACTGCATTTCACGCAGTGAAGCGCGCAGGCGAACTCATCGACATGCGTCAGCACCACGGCGCTCACCCACGCATGGGTGCCACCGATGTGTGCCCATTGATTCCTATCGCAGGCATCACACTCGAGGAGTGTGCCGAGCTTGCCCGCAAGCTCGCTGAGCGCATCGCCAACGAGGCTGGAATCCCCTGCTACTGCTACGAGGCAGCAGCGTTCACTCCCGAGCGTCGAAACCTAGCAGTGTGCCGCAAGGGCGAGTATGAGGCACTTGCCGAGAAATTGGTGAGCAAAGACGGTGCCCCCGACTTTGGCGCACGCCCCATCGACGAGCAAGTTGCCCGCACTGGCTGCACAGCAGTTGGCGCACGCGACTTCCTTATCGCCACCAACTTTAACCTAAACACAACCAGTACCCGCCGTGCCAACGCCATCGCGTTTGACGTTCGAGAGAAGGGTCGTCCCGTGCGTGATGGCAACCCCATCACCGGAACCCCCAAGAAGGACGAGAACGGCAACGTCATCATGAAACCTGGCACCCTCAAGGGCACCAAGGCAATAGGCTGGTATATTGATGAATATAAGATTGCACAGGTGTCGATGAACATCACCGACATTAATACCACCCCACTCCATGTGGCATTTGATGAGGTGAGCCGCTGCGCTCAAAACCGCGGCATCCGCGTCACTGGCACCGAAATTGTGGGCTTGCTGCCCAAACGTTGCCTCATCGAGGCAGGTAAATACTTCCTCGAGAAGCAGCACCGCTCTACCGGTATCCCCGAAGGCGACATCATCGAGATTGCCATCCACTCGTTGGGCCTTGACGACCTCAAACCCTTCGACCCCAAGGAGAAAGTCATTGAATACATGATACAGGACGATAGCGCTAGCAAGCTCGTCGACCTTACAGTTACTGGTTTTGCCGAGGAGACTTCGCGTGAATCACCAGCACCTGGTGGTGGTACCATCTCAGCTTATATGGGCGCACTGGGCGCTGCTCTCGGCACTATGGTTGCCAACCTGTCGAGCCACAAACCCGGTTGGGACGACCGCTGGCAAGAGTTCAGCATTTGGGCCGACAAGGGCCAGGCCATCTCTAAAGAACTGCTCCACCTCGTTGACGAGGACACCGAGGCCTTCAATCGCATCATGGCAGCCTTTGGCATGCCCAAGAAGACTGATGAGGACAAGGCAGCCCGCAGCGCAGCTATCCAAGACGCAACCCTTTATGCAGCACAAGTCCCCCTGCGCACCATGAAGGAGTCGATGAAAGTGTTTGAGCTTTGCCGTGCCATGGTTATGGAGGGCAACCCCAACAGCGTGAGCGACGCTGGAGTGGGCGTTCTCGCTGCACGTGCCGCAGTTCTCGGCGCTGGCATGAACGTTAAGATAAATGCCGGCTCTCTCAAAGACCGCGCCGTTGCCGACGCCCTCATCGCCGAAGCTAATATGCTCATCGCAAAAGCCAACGCCGAAGAAGCTGACATCACCGCAATAGTAGAAACAAAATTATAAATTTCCTAGAAAATCTAGAACTTCTAGATGTCTAGTATAAAACCAAATACAATGACAAAAGAAGAATTCATTGCCGACATTAGGGCAGGAATACCCGATGTACTTCCAGAACCAATGCCCTATGACCCTGAGATAAACCATGCGCCCAAGCGCAAGGACATTCTCAACCCAGAGCAGAAAAAACTCGCGCTGCGCAACGCACTGCGCTACTTCCCTGCTAAGCACCACACTACTCTCCTACCAGAGTTCCGCGAGGAGCTTGAGAAATATGGCCGCATCTATATGTACCGCCTGCGTCCACGCTATGAGATGAAGGCTCGCCCCATCGACGACTATCCTCACAACAGCCGTCAGGCTGCCGCCATCATGATGATGATTCAGAACAACCTCGACAAGGCTGTGGCTCAACATCCACACGAACTCATCACCTACGGCGGCAACGGCGCCGTGTTCCAAAACTGGGCACAGTATCGCCTCGTGATGAAATACTTGAGCGAGATGACCGACGAGCAGACTCTCGTGATGTACAGCGGTCATCCACTGGGTCTTTTCCCATCCCACAAGGATGCTCCACGAGTAGTGGTTACTAACGGTATGGTAATCCCCAACTACAGCAAGCCCGACGACTGGGAGCGCATGAACGCCCTCGGCGTGAGCCAATATGGCCAGATGACAGCTGGTAGCTACATGTACATCGGCCCACAAGGCATCGTGCATGGCACCACTATCACAGTGCTCAACGCTGCCCGCAAGGTGATGGGCGACGAGCGCGAGAAGCGCATACCATTGTTCGTTACCGCTGGACTTGGCGGCATGAGCGGTGCTCAGCCCAAAGCTGGCAACATTGCTGGTGTGGTAAGCGTTACAGCAGAGATCAACCCCCTCGCAGCACGTAAGCGCTACGACCAGGGATGGGTTGACGAACTCCACGAAAACCTCGACGAACTCATCCCAGCCATCCGCAAGGCTGTGGAAGAGAAGAAAGTCGTGTCAATGGCCTACGTAGGCAACGTGGTTGACCTATGGGAGCGCCTTGCCGACGAAGGCATTCATGTTGACCTCGGTAGCGACCAGACATCGCTACACAACCCATATGCCGGTGGCTACTATCCTGTGGGCTATAGCCTTGAGGAGTCGAAGCGCATGATGGCCGAGGAGCCCGAACGTTTCAAGGAGTGCGTCTTTGAGTCGCTGCGTCGTCAAGTGGCTGCTATCAACCGCTTGACTGCTGAAGGAATGTACTTCTTCGACTACGGCAACGCCTTCATGCTCATGGCAAGCCGCGCTGGTGCCGACATCATGAAGGACGAGACCCACTTCCGCTATCCTAGCTACGTTCAAGATATCATGGGCCCAATGTTCTTCGACTACGGCTTCGGTCCTTTCCGCTGGGTTTGCACCTCGTGTGACCCTCACGACCTCGAAATTACCGACCGCCTTGCTGCCGAGGTTCTCGACAAGATGATGGGCACCGTGACCGACGATATCAAGGGCCAGCTCGCCGACAACCTGCACTGGATTCGTGAGGCTGGCAAGAACCACCTCGTGGTGGGTTCGCAAGCCCGCATCCTCTATGCCGATTGCGAAGGACGCACCAAGATTGCCTTGGCGTTCAACGATGCAATTCGTCGCGGCGAACTCAAAGCACCTGTTGTTCTTGGCCGTGACCACCACGACGTGAGTGGTACCGACTCGCCATTCCGCGAGACTAGCAACATCTACGACGGCTCACAGTTCTGCGCCGACATGGCAGTTCACAACGTGATTGGCGACGCCTTCCGCGGTGCCACATGGGTGAGCCTGCACAACGGTGGAGGCGTTGGCTGGGGCGAAGTAATCAATGGTGGCTTTGGAATGGTGATTGACGGTAGCGAAGCAGCCGACCGCCGCATCCGCCAGATGCTTCTGTGGGATGTGAACAACGGCATCGCACGCCGCTCTTGGGCTCGCAACAATGGCTCAATGGACGCCATCCGCCGCGAGATGGAACGCACCCCAGGACTCCAGGTAACTATGCCCAATCTCGTCGACGATGCTCTATTCGAGGACTAATTACAATTTATAAAGCTATCACAATAGTCTCGCCAAGCAATATGGCGAGACTATTTCTTTCCTAATGTATGGGCAAAACGCACTAAAAACAGTGCGTTTTTAAAAAATAACGCACTATTTTTTGTGCAATATTGGATTTATTTGTATATTTGTGCCATAAATTTAATGTGTTATGGAAAAATTACAATTACATTTTGATCAACTCTTGCGGTCAACAAACTGTGAGTTTCATCGATATTTATACCATGAGATAAATTGGGAAAACAGAATGATTGGTATCGTTGGGCCTCGTGGTGTTGGTAAAACCACTCTCGTACTACAGCATATCAAAGAGGAACTTGAGCGCAACACATCTCTTTATGTCATTGCCGAAGACATTTATTTCAGCACTCATAATTTAGTTGACTTGGCCGATGCTTTTGTACGTATGGGTGGGAGACATCTTTTTATTGACGAAATCCACAAGTACAATGGATGGAGCCGTGAACTAAAACTGATTTATGACTACCACCCCAACCTTCATGTGGTATTCACTGGCTCATCTGTGCTAAATATTGTCGAGGGCATGTCCGATTTAAGCCGTCGCGCCCTAGTTTATCACCTTCATGGAATGTCATTCAGAGAATATCTGAAAATGAAAAACGACATTGAGTTTCCTGTTTATACTCTTGACTCAATATTAAATCATTGTGTGGAGTTGCCACAAAACTTCTTGCCCTTGCCTCATTTTGCCGAATACACCAAGCGCGGATACTACCCCTTCACAATTCTGAACGAAGACTATGACATTCTTGTTAATCAGATTGTTAATGTTACCCTTGAGAATGACATACCACAGTACGCAAACCTTACAATTGCTACCGCTCGCAAATTCAAGAAACTATTGAGCATCATTTCTCAAAGTTCGCCATTTAAACCGAATTTCACTCAAATTGGAGGGCAGATCTCGGTTTCAAGAAATCAAGTAGCCGACATGTGCACTATGATAGAACGATCAGGACTTATCGCACAACTTCGTGAGTCAACGAAAGGCATACTATCCTTAGGAAAAGTAGATAAAATTTATCTTGACAACACAGTACTTATAAACACTTTGGGTAAGTCACACACTGATATCGGCACTATAAGAGAGACGTTTTTCTTCAATCAGGTACGCATCAAGCACGATATTTGCTCATCACCGGCAAGCGACTTCCTCGTTGACGACAAATATACCTTTGAGGTGGGAGGAAAAAGCAAAAAACAACGGCAAATTAAAGACATTGACAATGCTTTCGTCGTTAAAGACGACATCGAAATAGGCTACACCAACGTTATCCCACTCTGGATGTTTGGATTGATGTACTAACCAATAATCATCACACCATAAGAATGAGAATGTTTTTGTTTCTTCCCAACAGAATGTGCAAATAATCTTGGTCCATTTTTCGTTATTTGGTGTTTTATGCCTAACTTTGCATATCACAAAGTTATTAGCATAAAAAACAATCACATCTGATTAAATAATACTTTTTTAAAAACTATTTCTATGAAGAAAGTCATTTTCCTTTTGGCATTTATCATGCTGTTCACAACAAATGTTGATGCGAAGCGCAAAAAACAATCGTCGCGCCGAGGCACAACTACAACAATGAAAGCCAATAAGGCAAGTCCTATGGAGTTTAGTGGCAAAGCTCTTGAATGGTACAACAAGGCCAAAGACGGGGATGCCCACGCCCAATCGGAGCTTGCTTACTGCATTTTTTATGGCATAGGCGCAAAGAAAGACTACGAGAAGGCTTTTTATTGGGCAAGCAAATCTTGTGAACAAGGTTATCCTTTAGGAACTTATTTAACTGCTGTTTGTTACTATAGTGGCTTTGGAGTTGGTATAGACCAATCCAAAGCACAAGAACTATACACCAAAGCTCACGAACAAGCACAACCTTTGGCCGACAATGGCGATGCACCGGCACAATGGGTAATGGGATGTCTATATTACACGGGCAATGGAGATGTAAACCAAGATGTCAAAACTGGTTGCAACTTGTATAAGAAATCAGCCAATCAAGGCTACCCAATGTCGCAAATAATGATGGCAATAATCTATTTCCACGGCACAGGCGTAGAACAAGATTATGAACAAGCCGCCACTTGGTGTCAAAAGGCTGCCAATCAAGGCTACGCTTGGGGACAGCAACTTTTGGGAACATGTTATTTTGAGGGCAAAGGAGTAAAACAAGACTACAATAAAGCTATTAATTGGTTAAGTAAGGCTGCCGACCAAGGTCATGACGAAGCTCTATTTATTTTAGGTGATTGCTATCTTAATGGTGAAGGAGTAAAAGTCAACAAGACCAAAGCCATTGAGTATTACCGCAAATCGGCAAGACAAGAATGTGTTTCCGCTCAAAACAAACTTAGAGAATTAGGTTATTCTTGGTAGATTGCGAGGCAAGTGCGTGATAAGTAAAATAAACGGTTAACATTGTTCGTTATGTGGCAAAATATGACTAACTTTGCACTCATAATATAATAAAACAACTATTAGCATTAACAAAACCAATCATGATTCATTACATTAGCGCCGAGCACCTCTCGATTGAGCGTGTGGGCGAAATAATTGAGAAGAACATCAAACTCGCGCTGAGCGACGACGCTCGCGAGCGCATCATCCGTTGCCGTAAGTATCTTGACGAGCAGATTGCTGCCAGCGACGTGCCTGTTTATGGCGTGACTACTGGCTTTGGCTCGCTGTGCAACGTGAAAGTGAGCAAAGACCAACTCTCACAACTTCAAATCAACCTCATGATGTCGCATGCATGCGGCGTGGGCGAACGTGTGCCCAACGAGATAGTGCGCATCATGCTCCTGCTCAAGATTCAATCTCTGAGTTATGGCTACTCGGGTAGCAAGCTCGACACTGTGGAGCGTCTTATCGACTTCTTTAACGAAGACGTGATTCCAGTGGTTTACCGTCAAGGCTCACTTGGATCATCAGGCGACCTCGTGCCACTGGCCCACATGAGCTTGCCATTGGTAGGACTTGGCGAAGTAGAATATGAGGGCAAAGTGATGCCTGCTGCCGAGCTTCTAAAACTCAAAGGCTGGGAGCCTATAGAGCTTGCCAGCAAGGAGGGCTTGGCACTGTTGAACGGCACCCAGAACATGAGCTCATTCGCCGTATGGTCACTGCTCCAAGCCGAGCGCTTGAGTGATTGGGCCGACAAGATTGCCGCCATGTCACTCGACGCTTACGACGGCCGCATTGAGCCATTCACCGAAGCAGTACATCTCGTTCGTCCTCACAAGGGCCAACTCGAGACTGCAGCACATATGAAAGAGCTGCTCACTGGCAGCGAACTCATTGCCGGTCACAAGGAGCATGTTCAGGACCCATATTCGTTCCGCTGCGTGCCACAGGTTCACGGCACAGTAAAGGACACTATTCGCTATGTGAAATCGGTTATCGACACCGAAATCAATAGCGCTACCGACAACCCAACCGTTTGTCCCGACGAGAACCTGATTATCAGCGCTGGTAACTTCCATGGCGAGCCCATCGCTATGCCTATGGACTTCCTTGCCATCGCTCTGAGTGAACTCGCCAACATCAGCGAGCGCCGTATCTATCGCCTCGTTTCTGGTACTCGTGGATTGCCCAGCTTCCTCGTTGCAAATCCAGGCCTTAACAGTGGTTTTATGATTACCCAATACACCGCAGCCAGCGTAGTTAGCTTGAACAAGTCACTTGCGGCCCCTTCAAGCCTTGAC
The DNA here is from genome assembly GCA_905233845.1 of uncultured Muribaculaceae bacterium. Lineage (GTDB taxonomy): Bacteria > Bacteroidota > Bacteroidia > Bacteroidales > Muribaculaceae > Sodaliphilus. The sequence goes on from CAJOFH010000051.1 coordinate 14,484, forward strand.
AGCATTCCTTCGTGCCAAGACCAGGAAGATCACGTGAGCATGGGTGCCAATGCCGCCATCAAGCTCTACAAGGTAGTGCTTAATACCGAGCGCGTGCTTGCTATTGAACTGTTCAATGCTGCCCAAGCATTGGAGTTCCGCTTCCCCAAGAAGTCTTCGCCTATCATTATGAAGATGCATGAAGACTTCCGCAAAGAGGTGCCGTTCATTGGCGATGACGTGATTATGTATCCTCTCATCGAGAAAGCTATCCAATTCCTGCGTAAATGAAACTTTTAGTCAAGAATATCGCCACCCTCGCTGGTATCGACGGCGGGGGGGTGCTCAAAAGATGTGGCGAAGAGATGGCGCAATTCGATGCCATCAACGACGCATGGATGCTCGTGGAAGACGGCATCATCACCGAGTTTGACTCTACTGCCAACCGCCCCGCCCCAACAGATGTTGACGAGACAGTTGACGCCGCAGGCGGCACTGTAATGCCCAGCTGGTGCGACTCCCACACCCACATTGTTTATGCCGGCAGTCGTGAACAGGAGTTTGTGGACAAAATCAATGGCCTCTCCTATGCCGAGATTGCCAAGCGTGGCGGCGGCATCCTCAATAGCGCCGACCGTCTGCACGAAATGACCGAGCTACAGCTCTATGACCAAGCAATGGAACGTGTGCGTGAGGTGATTGCCAAGGGAACCGGAGCCATCGAGATAAAGAGCGGCTATGGCCTGAACACGCAAGATGAACTCAAGATGCTGCGTGTGATAGCCCGCATTCAGGAGAGCACTCGACTGCGCGTGGTATCGACCTTCCTCGGCGCTCATGCCGTGGGACGTGAATATGCTGGCCGTCAAGGCGATTATGTTGACCTCATCATCAATGAGATGATTCCAGCCGTCGCTGCCGAAGGACTGGCAAACTTTGTAGATGTGTTCTGCGATGAGGGATTCTTCACTCCCGAGGAGACATCTCGCATACTTGAGGCCGGACTGAAGTATGGCATGCGTGGCAAGATTCACGGTCAGGAGCTCGCTCCTTCGGGTGGCGTTGAAGTGGCGTTGAAGCACAACGCCCTCTCGGTCGACCACCTTGAGAGCATGACCGACGAGGACATAGCCATGATGCGCGGAGGCGACACAATGCCCACCGCGTCGCCCGGCACTTCGTTCTTCCTAAACATGCCATTTGCTCCTGCCCGCAAAATGATTAGCGCAGGACTGCCCATGGCAATCGCCAGCGACTACAACCCAGGCTCTACACCAAGTGGAGACATGAAGTTTGTGGTCTCGCTCGCTTGCATCAAGATGCGTCTACAGCCCGCCGAGGCTTTCAACGCAGCAACCATCAATGGTGCAGCGGCAATGGGTCTGAGCAACGACTACGGCTCGATAGCTCCTGGCAAAGTGGCTAATTTCTTTATCACCAAGCCCATCTCAAGCCTCGACTTCATCCCCTACGCCTACACAACTCCCATCATCGCCCGCACCTTCCTCGCTGGCGTGGAGCAATAATACTGCATAGGGATTCAAAACACAAAAAACCAATATATTAATTAACATAATAAAAACGACATGAACGAGATTGAAAAACTGAAACCGACATGCATCTGGCGCAATTTCTATGCGCTGACGCAAATTCCTCGTCCCTCGGGACACGTAGAGAAAATCCAGCAATATCTGCTCGACTTTGCCAAGAAAATTGGCATTGAGGCGTTCCAGGACCCTGCTGGCAACATCGTGATGCGCAAACCAGCCACTCCAGGTATGGAGAACCGCAAGTGCATCACCATGCAAGCTCACATGGACATGGTTCCACAGAAGACGCCTGAAAGCAAACACAACTTTGAGACCGACCCCATTGAGCCATATATCGACGGCGATTGGATCAAGGCACGCGGCACCACTTTGGGCGCTGACGACGGACTGGGTATCGCCGCTATCATGGCAGTGATGGAGGACAACACCCTCAAGCACGGTCCCATCGAGGGTCTTATAACCAAAGATGAGGAAACTGGCATGTATGGCGCCAACGACCTGCCTAAGGGCCAGATGAAGGGCGACATCCTCTTTAACCTCGACAGTGAGACCTGGGGCAAGTTCGTGATTGGTAGTGCTGGTGGCATCGACGTTACTGCAACACGCAAATACAATGAGGTCAAGACCACTGCTGGCGAGATTGCCGTTCGCGTCACACTCAAGGGCCTCAAGGGCGGACACAGTGGACTCGAGATTCACGAAGGCCGCGCCAACGCCAACAAGCTGATGGTTCGCCTCGTGCAGTTTGCCATCAAGGACCATAAAGCTCGCCTCGTGAGCTGGCATGGCGGCAATATGCGCAACGCCATCCCATTCAAGGCCGAGACTGTGATGACTCTTCCCGAGGATAACCTCAAGGGCATGAAGAAGCTCATCAAGAACTTGAAGGCAGAGTTTGAGAGCCAATTCAAACTCATCGAGGACAACGTGGACCTCACCCTCAAGAAGATTGACCGTCCCAAGATGAAGATGGCTCTCGACGACCAGACCACCATCCTGCGCGCTCTCTACGCTTGCCATGACGGCGTAGTGCGCTTCATCCCCGCTTATCCCAACGTAGTGGAGACTTCAAGCAACCTCGCCATCATCGACATCGAGGACGGCAAGGCTGCAGTGCAGATTCTCGCCCGCTCGGCACGTGAGGACATGAAGGATTACATTGTTAAGATGCTCATGACATGCTTCCACCTTGCCGACTTCAAGGTAGAGACTGGTGGCGATTACATTGGTTGGGATCCAAATCCCGACAGCGAGGCACTGCACATGCTCCTCGACATCTACAAGAAGCTCTTCAACGAGGATGGCATCGTGCAAGTTGACCATGCCGGCTTGGAATGCTCAATTATCCTGGGCAAGTACCCACACATGGATGTAGTGAGCTTCGGTCCTACACTGAAGAGCCCACACACTACCATTGAGCGCGCCTACATCCCAGCTGCCGAACCATTCTGGAAGCTGCTCGTGAAGGCCCTCGAGGAAGTGCCTGTGAAATAATGCTTTGAAATCTAGATGGTCTAGAAATTCTAGATTTTATAGAAAATAATAGAATAGGGAGGATTTTGTGGAAAGCAAAATTCTCCCTAACTTTGTGGCATAAAACAAGAACAATATGAATGACTACATTTATAACGAGAGCGACAACTTGTCGGCAATGGTGACGGCACAGCCTGAATTGCTGCTCACGCTGTCGCATTTTGGCATCCCTATGGGATTTGGCGACAAGACGATAGCACAGGTGTGCGCTGAACACGGCGTAAACCCCAAGTTTTTCCTGCTTATCTGCCAGGTGTACAGCAATGACAGCCATCTTCCGTCACAACGTGAGATTATGAGCACACCCATGGACGGGCTCGTGCCCTACCTGCTGCGCTCGCATGACTACTACCTCAACCGCCGTTTGCCACACATCGGACACCACCTCGAGAAGATTGCCGATATGCTACCCGCACGCGCTGGCAAAGCGATAAAGCAGTTCTTTAACGCCTATGTCGACGAGGTGCGCGAGCATTTTGCCCACGAGGAAGAGACTGTATATCCTCACATCAACCGCTTGCTCAACCGCGATAGCCTCGACAGCTTCTCAATAAAGAGCTATCTAGACACCCACGACAATCTCGAGGACAAGCTCAGCGACCTCGTACAGATTATCTTCAAGTACCTGCCTGCTTCACCTTGCCATGAGGATTGTCATACTCTCCCCTCTAGCTTAGAGGGGGAACTGCGCAACACCACGGGCGATGACGATGCCATCGACATGATTTTTGATATCTTGCAACTCTCGCACGACTTGCGCAAGCACTCGCTCATTGAGGACAAAATCTTGGGTCCCTACGTTAAGCAACTTGAAAAAAGCACTGCGCTATGAAAAGGAAAGTATTAATAGTGGAGCCGTCGGAAGTGATTGTCGAAGGGCTCACAGCCACGCTGCAACATAGCGACCTAAAGCTGCTGCAGCCATTGTCGTCGACCGAAGACCTTGACCAGCGTATCATTGCACTCAAACCCGATATCCTAATTATTAACCCTACGCTCAACGACAACGTGACTGAGCTACGTAACGGACGCAGTATGGCGGTAGTGGCGTTGGTTTATCAATATGTGAAGCAGTCGCGACTCAAACGCTTTGACGGCGTGATAGACATTCGCGACAGCCAGCAGTCGATTTTGCAGATGGTGCGCGAACTGAGCAACAAGGTGCCGACTGGCGAGACAGCCATGAGCAACCATGAGCTAACCAAGCGTGAGACGGCTGTGTTGATAGAGGTGGCAAAAGGTCTCTCCAACAAGGAGATTGCTGCACGCCTCAATGTGAGTATCTTTACCGTAACCACCCATCGCAAGAACATCGTGCGCAAAACTGGCATCAAGAGTGTCGCCGGCCTTACTGTCTACGCCCTCCTTAACAACCTTATCGACGAAGATACAGTCCTATAGCCAACTTCACTCTAACCAACTTCGCAGAGTATCAAACAACTCTTTCTGCCATGCGTAAGCGCATGGAAATTAAAGAGCCTACGGCTCTAAAATTACAATTATAATTAACGTGAGTTCGATGAATTTTATTTAGCTGAAAATTAGGAACATAGCGAGATTTTTAGTAATTTTGTAGTGCAAAAAACATTATTAAAAAAACA
>CAJOFH010000052.1 GCA_905233845.1 uncultured Muribaculaceae bacterium
TTGTCAACCACAAAGTTACAAAATGTCTCGCTATTTTCCAAATATTAGCCCCACTATTTTTGATAAAAACAACATATTTCCTTATCCCGAACTCGGGTAGGAAATAGATGATGCACAATCGATTGGGCTTTTATAAGACTAGCCAACAACTTGCCCATTAACTCGGAATGTAATTTGACAAACTTCTATATCCCAGTCGTACTCATAACTAACTGTAGAAGCATTTGCATATACGCGGTTAAATCTTCTCGTTTTGCTTCTGGTTCTGCTTTTGGCTTTAGTTTTGTGTTTTGTTTTTCGTTTTTTGGGTTTGCTTCTATTTGTTTTTACTTCGTTTGTTTTACCTTCGGTTAAAGAAGATTTTGTTTCTATATGAAACATTTCTTTTATTGTCTTATAGTAAACACAATCATTGTTAAACAGGTAGAAAAGTAGCATATATCCAAAGCAAACACTAGCAGCAATAGCGTAATTTTTCAAACATTTTTCTTTCCCAAATAATAATATCAAGATAACAAGGAAAGCTAGACTTGACACGATAGCAGTCCCCCATAGTTGACTAGTAGACATATCAATATATGAGGTCAAATGCGAAGTTATTAATATTCCAGGTGCCAGGACAAAAATAAAACAAATCAAGAGTGTTATAAGAATAATAGTGCCCCATATACCATCCTCATTGTTCTTCTCCTCCTCTGTGAGAATTCTATCACCTCTTATATATAATGCCATACTTTTAACGTTATAAATTAGAATCGACTTAATTACTTAACACTTTGTTTTTAATAACGTTTGAGTCATAATAATATTGTACATGTTTTTTCGCTTTTCATATAAACCAAGTTGATAGTACACCCTGTCGATTGCAATAATCTTTTCAAATTAAAAACGCATCAAGCTTACCTGCTTGATGCGTTATATTATTTCTCGTAATAATGAGGATTACATATTCATGCCGCCGTCCACTTGGATCACCTGGCCGGTGACATAACTTGACATGTCGCTGGCGAGGAAGGTGGCTACGTTGGCGATGTCGTCAACCGAGCCGCCGCGGCGCAGTGGAATCTTCTGCTCCCAGTCTTTGCGTACCTCCTCGGGCAATGCTGCGGTCATCGCTGTCTCGATGAAGCCAGGGGCGATGGCGTTGGCGCGGATGCCACGGCTGCCCATTTCCTGGGCGATGCTCTTGGCAAGTGCAATAAGGCCAGCCTTGCTGGCTGCGTAGTTGCTCTGTCCGGCGTTGCCGTGCACACCAACCACACTTGCCATGTTTATGATTGAGCCACCACGCTGACGCATCATGATGGGAGTGAGGGCATGGATGAAGTTGAATGCGCTCTTGAGGTTCACGGCGATAACTGCATCCCATTGAGCCTCGCTCATGCGGAGCATCAAGCCATCCTTAGTGATACCTGCATTGTTGACGAGGATATCGATTTTGCCGAACTCCTCATGAATTTGTTTTACTACCTCTTCGGTCTGGGCAAAATCGGCAGCATTGCTGGCATATCCCTTGGCTTTAACGCACAGGGCAGCGATTTCCTGCTCAGTCTCCTTGCCGTTCTCATCAATTACGAGGTCGGTGAAAGCGATGTTGGCGCCTTCAGCAGCAAACTTCAAGGCGATAGCCTTGCCAATTCCACGTGCGGCACCAGTAATCAGCGCCACTTTTCCTTCTAATAACTTCATTTAATCTTCTGTTTTATTTGTTGTTATATATTGTTTGCTATGTTTTGCGACTGCAAAAGTAGTTATAATTCCTGAAATGAGAAAAGATGTATGAGAAAAAGTAATAAGGAGGGCGCTGAGTTAAGTGCGTCCTCCTTATTATATAAAGATGTGTTGTCGACGATTACCAAGCAAACATTGGGAAGTCCTTCATCATCATGTTCACTTTCTCGCGAACAGCGGTGATAGTAGCCTCGTCTTCTGGTTTCTGGAGCACGGTGTCGATGAGCTCAACAATCTCGCCCATCATGTCTTCCTTAGCACCACGGGTAGTGATGGCAGGAGTACCCAGACGAATACCTGAGGTCTGGAAGGCGCTGCGGTCGTCGAATGGCACCATGTTCTTGTTCACGGTGATGTCGGCAGCTACGAGAGCATTCTCGGCAACCTTACCGGTCAAATCGGGATACTTGGGACGGAGGTCGAGGAGGATGCAGTGGTTGTCGGTACCGCCACTGGCAATCTTGTAACCCTTGTCGAGCAGAGCCTTAGCCATTGCCTGAGCGTTGGCCTTAACCTGCATTTGATAAGCCTTGAACTCGGGTTGGAGTGCCTCGCCGAATGCAACTGCCTTAGCAGCGATTACGTGCTCGAGAGGACCGCCCTGAACACCGGGGAACACGGCCGAGTCGAGCAGTGATGACATCTTGCGTACTACACCCTTCTTGGTGGTCTTGCCCCATGGGTTGTCGAAGTCCTTGCCCATCAAGATGATACCGCCACGTGGACCACGCAGGGTCTTGTGGGTTGTACTTGTAACAATGTGAGCCCACTTCAATGGGTTGTTGAGCAAGCCGGCAGCGATAAGGCCAGCGGGGTGAGCCATGTCAATCATGAGGATAGCACCCACCTTGTCGGCAATCTTGCGCATGCGCTCATAGTCCCACTCGCGGCTGTAGGCGCTGGCGCCACCCACGATAAGTTTGGGTTGCTCGCGCAGTGCTACCTCCTCCATCATGTCGTAGTCAACGATGTTGGTGTCGGGGGTAACGTTATACTCGCACTGGTGGAACACGAGTCCCGAGAAGTTAACTGGGCTTCCGTGTGAGAGGTGTCCACCATGAGCAAGGTTGAGGCCCATGAATTTGTCGCCGGGTTTCAGGCATGCCATAAAGACGGCCATGTTGGCCTGTGCACCACTGTGTGGCTGCACATTAGCATACTCGGCGCCAAAGAGCTGCTTGATGCGCTCCTGAGCTAGAGTCTCGGCCTCGTCTACCACTTGGCATCCACCATAGTAGCGGTGGCCAGGATAACCCTCGGCATACTTGTTTGTCAGGCAGCTGCCCATAGCTTGCATAACCTGCTCACTTACGAAATTCTCACTGGCAATAAGCTCAATGCCACGTTGTTGACGCTGGTGTTCACGCTCGATGATACTGAACAGTAAATCGTCTCTCTTCATCTTTTAAGAATAATGTTAATGTTGTTTATAGACTAGTCTAAAATGGTTTTCTAATTATTCGGCAAAGGTAGTAAATAGTTTTTAGTTATCAGTCATTAGTTGAGAGTTTTTTTATTTACTCAAAGAATAAATGGCAAAATCTATTTCTAAGTATTTTAAAGAAAACTTAAAATGACGCGTCAAGTACTTTTATCACACAAGCTAAAGCCACAAGATCGACCAAATAGCATGTTATGCAATGCTGCCTTTGCCATGCATCACAAATCCACCCACATATTTAGCGTTTTAAAGTGTCACACTTTCATAGACCTGATAAGGGAACTCCTTAATGTAAGCATGGATGTCGCACTCATAATGCGTCATGCCCCACTTATAGGCATATTCCAAAACCCATTAACCCGAGTGGGCGTAAACCTGGGAGTTAACATCCTTGAGGTTGTCAAAGTCAGTGGCAATGGCCCTTCTCAGCACCATCTATCTATGTAACAAGATGCCGGCTCAAGTCCTGGAGCATCTTTCTTGGGCGCAAAAACAGTTATCTGCCTGTGGTTTAGGCAGACACTGGACAATAATTATGCTTTCTTAAGCCATTTGACCAGTTTTGCTAAGAAGCCTTTCTTTCGGCCATCATCTGTTTGCGAAGCAACTTGCTCCTCGGTAATCTCCAATTGCGAAGCAACTTGTCCTTCGGCCATCTTACGCATCTCTTCACGCTCATTGTCACTTAAGACATACTTGAATTTAGCAACAACTTGCGCATGAGAATTAATAAATCCGTACAGCCTTATCGGTCTGTCTTTTTTAACCTGAAAACTCATTTCGGCGACCCCATTTTTAAATTCGCCAATTGAAATTGTTGAGATGACACAAAAAGGTCTTTCATGCAAAAGGTCAGTATCAATAGCACCATAAATAGTCTTTTTAAATTGGCTATAAATATCAAGGTTGTTAAATGGACTTCCCCCTAAATCTCTATTTTTATACTTGTCAATTATATCTCTTTCCCCATCAACCAATTTGAGAGAATCAAAATCGATATCACCACGTTTGACAAACAAAAGTCTTTTACCTTCATTATCCACAAGTTCATAAGCACATTTTGTGTTATGATTGATGAGGAATCGCGGGAAACTAAAACCATCTCTTTTTATCTCTCTAAGTGCCACACCTTCGTTTAGATCTCTAAGTCTCTTTACGCTAATACTATTATATAATTCTTTACCAACCTCATCTGGAGAAAGTTCATCAACCTGAAAATATCTAAAGGTAGTTTTTGGTGGTTCATGAATACCATCCTCATTTAATTCCTGCGCTTCACTCCAAGAAACATCCGACCAAGAGGTTTCTTCTGATTCTTCTTTAACAAGAGTAAAACGAAATAGCCTACCTCTTAAATAAGCTGTATTACTATCTGTCACTGTAGTAGGCAAAACAACTCTATCAATTTCTTCATAAGTTAATAATTTTGAAAAATAAATAACATCACATGATGCATATCCTTCATATTTATACCAAGACATACTCTTTATACCCTTAATACGTGCCGGGCGCAACTTCTATAAATGTTCTATAAACTCTATTTTTTATTGTTCGGGGAAGAATCCAATCTTTCCCAAAAAATTCTTGTTTCTACAGCACAAGATACGTTTTTCTTTTGATTCCTTGAACCGATCCAATCATATCTCATTATTCTTCGAAAAGTCATTATCTTAAACCAGAATCGGTCATAGACCGACGGCAGGATATTTTTAACAGCTTTATTTTGGTTTCTTGCGGATTGTCCAGCCGAAGTGGCCTAGTTCTTTGCCGAGGGTGTAGTAGTGGCCGTGGCAGTAGGTGATGAGGCCTGCTTCTTTGAGGTCGAGTGCGCCGGTGGTGGGGTTAATGAATCGTTCATCGGCAATGACATTTAGGACTTCGGCGATGAACATGTCATGGGTGCCCAAACGCATGATGTCCTTGACAAGACATTCGATGCTGACTGGCGCCTCTTCGATATATGGGGCCTCAACTTTAACTCCTTTCGCTGGTGTGAGGCCCATCTCTTTCCACTTGTTGAATTCACGACCCGACTTGACTCCACACCAATCGGTGGCTCGTGCCAGCTGCTCGTTAGTGAGGTTGATGGTGAACGCCATATTACGCTCGATAATGTCGTGGCTGTGTCGCTCCCGCCTTATCGAGACGTAGCACATAGCGGGGTCGCTGCAGATAGTTCCAGTCCAAGCAGCGGTGAAAAGGTTATACTCCTCGGGGGTTGCTCCGCAAGACACCAACACGGCAGGCAGCGGATAGATCATTGTTCCAGGTCTCCAGTTTTGTTTCATAAATCTTTATACAAGTTAACAAGCTGACGAGTAAACAAGGTAATAGTAAAGATGACCTCTTAACCCTAAGCTATTTCACACAAAATCAGTTGGCACGCCATGAGGCTTACCATCCAAATTTAGTGTCAACGAATAGCAACATAAATCACCTGCAAGGATTTCACGAGCCCTTGCTTCGTTGGGTAGGCATCTTTTGCCTGACAATTTACTATTTTCTTAGATTAAAAAGAGTAATGTTGTTCTATAAGCAGTCAATTTTTAAAGTTAATATCCAATTCTGTCGAATACTCCACTGGCGAAGCAAATCACAATGAAAGCAACGATTGTGAAGCCTAGGCTATACATGAGGAAATTGCTGTTGTAATCCTCCTCATCAAAGTCGTCGGACGTATGGGCTGCGCTGGCACTGCGACGGCGCACTATCCGGACGATGACATTGGTTATCAGGCCTAGCACTAATCCAATGCCAAGAGCAAGCAGTGCATAAAGTCCAATAGATGCCATAATCAAATGTACTTTAAAGAGTTAATTAATTAAACACCCAACTGTTGCAAAGCTATTCCTCGCGTGCTATCTCGCACTGACACATCTCACGGTATTCCTCCCACTCGGGATCTTCCTCGGCGTGAAACGAGAGTGGCAGTTGCTCCTTGATGGGTCTTAACGCTGTGTTGAGCAGCATCTGAAACGCCTTGAGTGTCACTGCATAGAACACCCAGTTGCGCTCGCCGGCACCCGTGTAGATGCCTGTCATCACTGCCGCGGGGTCTCGGCGAAGTGCCTCCTGCAACAAGTCGGTAACCACCTCCATCTTACTAGAAGTGGTGAAGTCGGGCATACCTCCCTTATCGGGCTCGTATTCCCAGGTCATCTCAATGCGATAGATATATCGCTTTGTAGCTATCACATTGTCAAGAGAGCGTCGTCCAGTAACCATCACCGTGCGACCCTCGCGGTCCTCACTTGGTGCTGTCCACCAGTCTTCGCTTATATTCAATTTTGCCATGCAAAAAAGTAGTCGTTTCTTAAAAACGCCACAAGATACGAAGATTTCAAGAATTTTCAAAGAAAAAAATGAAAAAAAATCGTTTTTTGCACAATATTTCTATTAACAACTCGTTTATGACCCCATTTTTGGCATTTTTGGGAACTTTACTTGCCACTTAACCAAGTATTATGTATTTTTGCACAAATCAAGAGAACAAACGATAAAAAGGATTTCCGAAAATGATAACAACACCCGTATTTACTATAACGATAATCGCCGTAGTTTTGCTCGCCTCGGTCATCGCATGGTTGCTTCGCAAGAATGCCATGAACGTAGCCCGTCAACTTCAATCATCGAACCAAGAACTAAAAGGAAAGCTGAAAGAAGCCAGCGAAAAAGCGCAGCTACTCGTCAATGACAATGCCAACATCAAAGCCCAACACGCAGCCGCCTCAGAGAATGCGAGAATCATGCAACTCAGGGTTGATGAGCTCAATTCCTCGGTCAGTGAACTCAAGGATGAGATAAAAGAACTCGACGAACTCAAAGACTCGCTCGACCGCGACAAAGCATCACTGCAAGCACGGCTCGACGCGGTTACTGTGACACGTGAGAAACTCGAAGAAGAGTCGAAACAAACCTTCAAGGTTGTCGCTGCCGAGTTACTAAACCTAAGCCGCAAGACAATGAACGAGGAAGGCAAGCAGAGCCTCGACCAGCTGCTCAACCCGCTACGAGAACAAATCAATGGCCTGAACAAGGAACTCAAAGACTATCAAGACAAACAGGACCTCAACTCAAAACTCTTCGGCAAAGAGCTCGAGAAGATGGTTGCCGCAAACAAAGAAATCACCCAAGAGGCTACACGACTGTCGAATGCGTTAGTTAGCAACAACAAGATACAGGGCGACTGGGGAGAAGGCGTGCTCAAGCGCATCCTCGACCTCTCGGGGTTGGAACAGAACGTACATTATGAGATACAGGTCACTCACGACGACGGCAAGGTGATTCGCAACGACGAAGGAGCTATGCTGCGTCCCGACTTTGCGCTCTTCATGCCCGACGGCAAGAAACTCATCATCGACAGCAAGGTGTCGCTCACGGCCTTTGTGGAGTACGCCAACGCCACTGGTCCTGAAGCCCAGGAACAAGCGCTCAAGCAGCACATAGCATCGGTAAAAGCGCAAGTAGACTTGCTCGCAAAAAAAGAGTATACCGTCAATATAAAAAATGCTGCTGATTTTGCTCTAATGTTCATTCCCAGCGAACCTGCCTATCTCGCAGCCATGCAGGGCAACCAGCAGCTGTGGGAATATGCCTACTCCAAGCACGTCGTTATTGTGAGCCCCACCCATCTGCTCAGCGTTGCTCAGCTGCTCATGCAACTGTGGTCGCGCGACAAACAGAACAAGAATGCCGAGGCGATTGCCAAGGAGGTAACGAAACTTATGGAAAAAGTCGACTCCTTCACATCCGACCTCGAAAAGATACAGAACGGAATCAATGCCATGCAAAACACATTTGACAACGCAAAGCGAAAGCTTGAAGGCAAGGGTGGGATTCTATCCAAGGGGACAAAAATCAAAGAACTCGCTGGACTCAAAAAGCCTGAACTCAACGAGTGATGTAAGAGGTAAAGAATCGGTAAATAAACGGGTTATTTAGCGATTTTCATCTCAAAGCCTACCATTACATCATGGTAGTTTTGACTCAAAAATGATAGAGCTTTTAGCGTAGCGCTGTGACTCATGCCACTGATGATTTTCATAATCACCAACAGTCGGTCGACATCGAAGGCCATATAAAGTTTCTTACCGTCACAGTGTGCATGCGACTTGAGTGGAATGCCTTTGTACCGTAACGTGAGAGACTGCTTCGCTGGGTCATAGTCGTATTTTCCCTTTATCGGTAGACCCAGAATGTGCATCTCATAAGTCCCATCAGGGCTCAGTGTCATCGAGCTCCATCGGGTTTTTATATTAAGCTTATTGAAAGCCTTGTCCAGTCCCTTCTTTAGCTTACTCTTGGCGATGGGTTTGCCCAGTTTGCCCATTACGCTAGAACCCTGTGCATGGACATATGGCTTGTTATATTGCCAAGTTCCAGCCACAAGTTGGCACGCTTCGAGTCGCGCCATTTCCGCTGTGTCTTCCTCCACTACCATGACTTGCTCAGGGTCGAAATAGGCAATAGTGTCAACTTCTTGAGCATGCAAGTTACAGCTCAAAGCTGCAAGCATTAAAAGTGTAAAAATTATTTGTCGCATACAATGTGAGTTTTTATTTGGCAAAGGTAATCATTTTTTCTGAGACAACAAGGGCGCACCTTAATGGAGCGCCCTTTATAAAGTTCAACCCGACTTGGGTAAAATTATTAATTACAACTGATTAGTGACCAAGCAGAATATTGTAGATTACAGTAATATCGTTAGCTGTGATAATGCCATCACCATCTTGGTCTCCGTTAACCATTCCATGGGTCCAACCGTTAAGCAGCCAATTGTAGAGAATAGTAATGTCGCCAGCAGTAACGATGCCGTCACCGTCCACATCGCCAACAATTGGATTGTTGCCAGTGGGCTCAACAGTGTAGAGCAGCTTGCCAGAGAGTTCATAAACACCACCAGCCACATAGTCGAGATCGCCAGTTTGGGTAGAAACATTGTTGAAGATGATACCTGTTGGGCTATCTCCTTCCACGATATCGGGACCTATCCACTGATAGACGGGATTGCCATCGGTAGTGTTGCCCACTAAGGCAATGGCATCGCCAGGCCACACACCGCTCTGAGTAAAGTTGGTGCCAGTCGTGCCGTTCCAAGCCCACACATTACACTGAGTCCAAGTTGTGGGAGCAACAAAATAGGCAAACTCCTTATCCTCAACATAAACTACAGTCTTAGGCAAAGAGTTAACGTCAAATTCAGTCGGAGTGATATAGGTGCTGGTCACGTTCTCATATTCACCATTTTCAATGTTGAAAATGTAGAATGCTGTGCCAGTGACACCACGAATATCAGCGCTTTGAATAGCGTCAGTACCATCTTCGTCGATTCCACCATCGTTAAGAACGATGTTGAGAGCATCTTCCTCAAAACTCTTAGTGAACCAGACAAGTCCATCGGTAGTAGTATAGGTTTGACTCGCCTTCATCAGCGTACCTGGCCATGCTCCATTCAAAGCAATGCCGGCACCATTCCACACGTATAGATAAGGAGCATTGCCAGTTGTGGTGCGAACGTTAATAGTAACAGTAGCACTTGCGCTCATTGCTACAAACGCTATAGATAGCAAAAGAGTAGTAATTTTCTTCATGAAACAAATATATTAAGATATTAAACAATGGCGTTATTTTTTACAAAACTTGCAAAAGTAGCAAAAAGTGGGCGAAAAGAACAAGTTTTCGCCCACTTTTATTCTAATTGCCTAAAAGAATATTATAAATAACTGTGACATCGGTAGCTGTTACCGTGCCATCGCCATCAACGTCGGCATTGAAAAGATAAGTGTAGTCGTTACCCAGCAACACGTTATAAATTGCAGTGACATCGGTTGATGTTACCGTGCCGTCGAAGTCCACATCGCCAGTTACCATCGTCACGAGGCCATTCTCGTTGTAGTAGGCTCCGTTCACGAAAGGTAGATCGGCAGTTTGCGGACTCCCATGATTGCTGAAGATGATGCCAGTGGGAATATCGTCGCCCACTTCTCCACCGTCCCACTCCCAGATGTCGAGACCATTATAGAGTTTGCTACCCACAAGGTTGCAAGCCACACCTGGCCAAGTGCCGCCAGTGTAGTTCTGATTTCCAAGCTGTGCGTTCCACGCCCAGCAGTAGATGGTATTGGTCCATGATGCCGGTGCAATGAAATAGGCATGAAGCTTTTGAGCATGGCTTGAGCGAATCTTATAGGTGCGAGTGATGGTGTTCTTCACCACACCATTCTGCAGCACACCAGCGCGCAGCGTAGTGGTTTTGTTGAAAGTGAGAGTTACGCTGCCAGTAGCCCGCTCGCTTGATGCTGTTGGAGCAGAGCCATCGGTAGTGTAGACAATTGTGGCATTATTGAACGTAGAAGTTACGGTCACAGTCACCTGATCAATATATTCCCCGCTCTCCTTGTCGACGCTCAACGTAGCAACACTCGGGTCAACAGGTTCCTGCTCGGTAATGGTGCGGTTGTAAACTCCATCGATATAATATCCGTGGTTCACAAATTGCAAGTCGGCTGTTTGGTTGCTTCCGCTCTGGCTGAAGATGAGACCCGTAGGCATATTGTTGGCTGGGAACTCACCGTCGTAGGTCCACTTGAAAATGAGCCGAGAGCCATCTTCGGTCTTGCCCATGAGCGTTGCATTTTGGCCAGGCCAGCTGCCACCAGTGAAATTGGTGCTGCTGTTCCACACCCAAAGAGTAATGAAAGTGTTACTTGTCGAGGTCTCGTAAAAAACACTCAGCTCGTCTTCATTAATCGTGGGAGTGTAGACCTCCAAGTTATCGATGTCGACACCTCCACCGCTGCTGCCTCCACCGCTCACATAGGTAGTCGTGGGATCGCCCTCCTCCTCGGTGCCGTCATAAGAAAGTTGCGTGGGAGTAACTTTATTGACAGCATAGAGGAATGGTCCGTCATCTCCTATTTTGCCTGGGCCATTAAGCACATAGATGCGCATATTGCCCTTACCGCTGAACGAAGGAATTGTCAAGGTTCCATTTGTCACAGTGATGGTGTTGCCAGTAATCACATCGGTGTAAGTGCCATTGAGCACATTGGAGAATGTGGCACCAGCGTTGAGGGCAATTAAGGCGTAGCTGTCGATATCGCCACTGGTGTAACGGCGCTTAAAGGCGTAACCACCGTTTGACGAACAGCCGGTTTTAGTGTACTGTCCCTTGCGGAGCGCAGGCACTGCGGCACGAATCTTGTTCAAGCGCTGCAGATGCTTCACCAACGGGCGGCTCAACGTTGCCGCCACATTGCCGGTAGCGTTACTATACTCACCAAAGTCGGTTGTTGTGACATTGCCCTTGAGATAACCACCATAATAGGCACGACCACTATTCTTTAAGGTAATGTTGGTACCCTCATCTATTCGTACGCCCTTCCGGAACTCAATCTCTCCACCCTGGAACAGGCATGGAATGCCACGCATAGTGAACATTAGTGACATGTTCTCGGCCCATTGTTCAGTACCACCGTTGAAGCGATTGAAACTGTCGGGGCCATAGTCATGACTCTCCACATAGTTGACATTAAAAGTGGCATCGTTATAGAGGTTATCCTTGTCGAGTACACCCCACACACGTCCTGCGCTCTGAAAGTTCCAGTGCACGGTAAAGTCTATTACATTTAGTCCACTTGCCTGGCTGTAGTCGGGAGTATGGTAATTGTTGCCTTCGAGCAACGCATTCTGACTTCGGGGCTGGCCGCTCTCGCTCATGTTGGCATTATGCTCAGCAAGACACAGCTTTTGGTTGTCGAGGGTAGCGGGGTCGGTGCTCTCATACACCTCTACCCCATTCCAATAATTGGGGTCGCTGTTCCATTGGTTCAGCAACGACTGGTCGCTCTGCCAAGTGTAGAAATAGGGAGACAGCGAAGGCTGTCCGCGGTAGGTGACATCGCTGAAGCGAGCGCACACCTCGGCAAACATATAGAACGGGCAATCGTTCAGGCGCTTGCTCTTATATTGCTCACCCAGAGCCTTGAAAGCGGGAACGAAAGCTGCATTGAACGACAACCTCGAGATGTGACCTCCAGTGTCGATGCGAAAGCCATCCACACCCATCTTGATGAACTCGCCGTAGCAGTTGATGAGATAGCTATAAGTTTGGGGATTCTCGGTGTTGAGGTCCACACAGTCACCAGCAATCTGCGCCCACCATCGGTTTGGCTCATCCCAGTTAAAATTGCCATAGTGGTGCCACAAGTTGTGAGTGTCGTGGTTCACTCCATCGGTATTTTTCATCTTGGTTAGACGGTCACTGTACTGAGCACTGCCACCCAAGTTGCTATAGTTATCCTGAAGCAACCCACCCTGAGAAATGGTGAAAGGAATCATGCACTGGCTCAAGTCGCTCTGCGGCACACTGTAGTCGCGGTTGAAGAGTTTGCACAGATGCTCCTCACCAAAGTTGCCGGTGTGGTTTATCACAATGTCGAGAATCACCTTCATGCCACGGGCATGAGCAGCGTCGATGAGGTCTTGGAACTTCACGTCATCGCTTTCAAGGCGTCGATCCACCTGGCTCATGTCCATGGCGTGGTAACCGTGATAGTCATATCCCGACGCATTTTGAACAATAGGTGTAATCCATATCGCAGTGAATCCCAACGCCTTGATGTAGTCGAGTTTCTCAATTAAGCCCTTGAAGTCGCCTCTCCATTCAGGGTCTTGATTGGCGACATTGCCAGCATGGTTTCCGTCCCAGCAGTAGGTGTTGTTACTTGAGTCGCCATCGTAGAAGCGAGTTGTCATCGCAAAATAGATAGTCTCGTCACGAAAATCGGTGCGCCCACCTTCAAACGTGGTCACCGCCCAACTTGTCATTACAGAACAAGTCAAAAATACCAAGCTTAGTATTCGTTTTGTTAATGGTTTGTTGTTCATGTGATAAAGTCTTTGTTTATTGCAAGCAAAGATATAAAAAACTCGCAACTTTTTTATTATTGCACACTTAGCTATTTGTCAAATAAGAATGCAAACGTTTGCGCCACCTATCACTATACACTCATTTATCATCGTTATACACCCATTTATCATAAAAAAGGAAGATAATTGATGATTTTTCATTTTTTATTAGGTTAGTAATTATTTTTATTATATCTTTGCAAAAAGAATTTTCATACCTAAAACGATGCATAATTACTAAATCTTAATATAAAAATTGGACAAACAATGAAGAATAAGAAAGAACGCCTACAATTGATTTTGAGTCTCGTAAGAAAGAACAGTATCGGCAGTCAGAACGAGTTAGCCCAACTACTCAGAGAAAATGGCTGCAATGTAACTCAAGCCACGCTTTCGAGAGATCTCAAATCTATGAAGATTACAAAAGTAGCGACCAACGATGGTGGATACATGTACATTATCCCCGACAACAATAAGCTTCAGGACAGCATGTTAATGAGCGGACGCCACAGCATGACCGCTCACCAGCAAGTGGGATTTATCTCAATAGATTTCTCGGGCAACATTGCAGTAATCAAGACTCGCAATGGTTATGCCGCTGGTCTGGCCTATGACATCGACATGAGTCATTCGCCCGAAGTGCTTGGAACAATAGCTGGTGCCGACACTGTGTTTGCCATCCTGCGTGAAGACATCTCACATGAGGAAGCCTTGAGGTTCTTCTCGCGGTTCATCCCCATCAATGATTTGCACTTGTAACAACAACTCATAATCTTAACATAGTACTATGATAAACATTGGAATAACAGGTGGGGCCTCCGTTGTAGCGGGCGAGCTGATAAGGCTATTGATAAACCATACCGACTCAAACGTGAAATGGGTGTCGAGCACCAACGCCACAGGACCCATATCAAGCCACCACAAAGGGCTATTGGGCGAATGTGACCTCAGTTTCTCGGCACCGTTGCTCGACGAAGTTGATGTGGTGTTCTGTTGCGACAAATCCTCGTCACAATGGATAATGCAAGCCGGGGCAAGCTTTGAGAAGCTTCGCATCATCGACCTCACTCATTCCATCAACCACAAGGAGATTATCTATGGGCTATGTGAGATAAACCGCAAGTTCATGGTGCACGACTGCTATGACATCGTGAACCTGCCCACCCCAGGTGCCATGGTGACCTTGCTGTCGCTTATCCCTTTAGCTAAGAGCCAGATTCTCGGCAGCGACATCCATGTCAAAATTGAATGCGGCAAGCTATTCGGACATGAACTGCAACAACTTGACGCTGATTTCGACGACGAGATAATGGTTGTTCTCAAGGCATTACAGCCCAGCTTCAAGAGCAATCTTCACGTCAAAACATGTAGCGCAGAACAGCATCCTCGAGGAATCAAAGCCACGGTGACCACCGATTGCAAAGACGACATCGACATTGTCAAGCAGCTGTTTATTGATTACTACGATGACCACAACTTCACCTTCCTCAGCGAAGAGGAAGTTGACACGTCACATGTGGTCAACACCAACAAGTGCCTGCTGCACCTGAGCAGCAACGGCAACAACCTGCAAATCACTGCCGTCGCCGATGCCTTGCTCAAGGGAGCCGCTGGTAACGCTGTACATGCCATGAACCTGCTCTTCGGATTGCATGAGCGAACCGGTCTCGCACTCAAGGCACAAGTATTTTAATTTCTAAAACTAATAAATTCACAACATGTCAGTAAACAAAGTAATTCTGTTAGGAAATGTGGGGCGAGACCCCGACGTTAGATATCCCACTCAAGGACAAACTGTTGCAACGTTTCCACTTGCAACTAGCGACAGGGGCTACACTACCTCGTCGGGCACACAAGTGCCAGAGAGGACCGAATGGCACAACATTGTGATGTGGGGGCGCAACGCCGAAGTTGCCGAGAAATACATCCGCAAAGGCTCCAGGCTATATATTGAGGGACGGCTTCGCACTCGTAACTACGAGGACAAGAACAAAATCAAGCGATACATCACCGAGATTATCGTCGAGTCGTTTGAAATGTTAGGTGGCGGCCAACGCAACGAGAATCCACAAGCCTCACAGCAAGACACCGTTGCCCAGCCAGCACCCGCTCAAAACGCCACCAACACCACCACCGAAGGTGACGATTTGCCATTCTAAAGGCTTTCATAGCGACGTTAAAGGACTGTTTTGGGAATGTTTTTTTTAAAAAATCTATAAAATGACGTGAAAATATTTGTCAGTTCAAAAAAAAGCAGTACCTTTGCATCGCTTTTACGGAGATTCGCTAGCTCAGTTGGTAGAGCACAACACTTTTAATGTTGGGGTCTTGGGTTCGAGCCCCAAGCGGATCACCTTCCAAATCAGTCAATCAGCTAATAATTAGCTCGTTGGCTGATTTTTGTTTTGGGCAATCCCCATATAAATCCCCATATCGTGGTAGATTTAGGCGCTTCTCATACATCATGTCAGCACAAGGCCAAATATATTAACATTCTTTAATCGTATTAAATAGTGCCATAATCTGTCTTGGATGGTTTCTCTACACATTATAATATATATTGAGTTCCTTTTTCAATCATAATTCAATGATGGTGAATTAAAGATATATGTGAGACTTATGTCTATACGAGAAATAAGAATACATGAGTGGTGCATTATAAACTATAGTCATATTAGTTTTATGTTTTATTTATCAGCACATTACATCAAAACTGTGATGAAATATGTACTATTTTAATTACGCAAACCTGTTAAATTATATTAAATACGCAACGACTTACCCATATCAAAAATCCGAAGTGTTCCAAAGTTTCCAAAATGTTCCAAAATGATAAAAAATGGTATTTTACAGATTGATAGAAAATGAAACTTTGATTACAATAATGATATCAGATTATTATTAGTTTTACTAACTCATTATAAAACAAGATATTATTCTGCATCATTTTTGTCTTTTATTTTTCGAACCTAATTATATAACTTTGCAAAGTCCGAATGATGATGGACTGACAAGGACAATTGTCGAGAGCCTGATTCTGAAGGACACAAGTTAACGAGGGTTGTCCCCCTCTTTTAATCAACCTTAAATCTATTAAATTATGTCTTATAATTTAAATCTTAGCGATTTCATTGGCAGTAATGTTAGCATTCAAGTGAAAATTGAAGACCTTAAAGAATTCGCAAACATGCTTATGCTTGGTGCCAAGAGCATCGCTCGTGAGGAAGCCGAGGCAGCAGCCAGGGCTGACCAGCTATTAACTATCGATGAGGCAACAAAGTTGTTGTCAGTATCAAAGATGACCCTTCACCGCTGGGACCACAACGGTATCCTCAAGAAGGTGGAGATCGGTGGCAAGCGTCGTTATCGCAAGAGCGACATCGAGCGTCTAGCGGGGTGTAAACTATAATCTATTCCATGAAAAACACTCCATTTGACCCCAGCTCAGGCAGAGTCCGTCTGAATCAGGAGGCAAAATTGCCAACAGACGGACTGCCTGAACCGGTGCAACTGTACATCAAAGAGATTGTACGTGTGTACCATTGCCCTATTGAGTTTGCTATTGTCGCTGTTTTCAGTGTCATATCTTCGGCTGTAGGAAAACGTGTCTTGATTACAGACGGCAAATACACCAACCCTCTCATGCTTTGGTTTGTCAATGTCGCAATAAGTGGCTCAAACAAAACTCAGCCTGTGAAGGAGGTGCTTCGTCCTCTGCGAGAGATAAACAAAGAGAACTATCAGATTTATGAGAGGGAATATAACGAATGGAAATCCAACAAAGAAAGAGATGAGATAAATCAACCAAGATTCAATCAACTTCTAGTTGGTGACTGCACTGAGGAAGCCCGCTTAAAAATCCTGCAATTCAGTTCTCATGGCATTCTAGGATATTATCCAGAAGTGAAGGGATTCTTCGACGATTCTGAACGCTACAACAAGGGAGGATTTGTCGATAAACTGCTAAGGATGTTTGACGGTGATGATGTGTATCTCAACCGAAAGGGAGAAGAGCGCCCCGTTATCCTCAACAAGGTGTTCATGAACATTCTCGGTGACATCCAACCCGGACTTCTAAAAGCCACTTTTGGAAGTCCGCAGTTCATGGAGAACGGATTAAACCAACGTTTTCTCTTCACAATGCCCAAGATCTTCGAGTTTCCTGAGAGAGAGGTTCAATCAATGAAGCTCGAACTCGTTCAGGCTTGGATTGACGCAGTGAAATTTCTCTACAGATTGGATTTCACTGACTGGGGAATCATATCGCTATCTCTTGGAGCAGACGCACTCTACACTGAATACTTCAACAATATTCAGCGTAAAAAGGCAGAAATTAAAGAGACAACAGGTGATGGTTATATATTGTCGGTATACAGCAAACTGCAGATACAGGCTCAACGCCTTGCCGGAATAGTACACATGATGGGTTTGATAAATCACCCTGCATATTTCAACTACCGTTTTGTGGCTGAAGCAGAGATGGAATATACAATCCGATGCATGGACTACTTCGAGCAGACTGCAATTGAGGTATATTGTGAAATATGTGGAGGGTGTCCTGCAGGTTCAAAGCAAAACCTAACACAAGCTCAGATAATCCGCGATTTCAACAAGACAATTCCCATTGTCAATCTGACTAAGTTTGCTGAAGGAATTGGCAAGAACAAAGGATATGTCTCAAAAATCCTCAAACCTGCCAAGAATGATTGAAACTCATAATCTGTTGAAACGTCAACACTGAAAAGCGCCTTAACACACTGTCAAGCAGCGGTTATCAACCTATTTCAGCGTTGACTTTCTCTTGAAATGGCATCTGATTATCAATCATTTAGAAAGACTGAGATTATCAACAATGTTGACAATCATACAATACAATGTAATCTAATTTATCAACACAGAATTGAAGCTAACACTCTGAAAAGCAACAACATGCTGTGTGGTTTCAAGTTTCCGTTGATATTGAAGTTTTTTTATCTTAATTATCTATCACATGGGAAACATTCAAATTAATAATTTATCTTGCAATATGGTTGAGCAAAACAATATACCTTATTTAGACCGTATGGTCAGTGTTTACAATAATGTGTACGGAAAGGAGAAACGTGAAATCAAACTGCGTGAGTTCCTTTTCTGCATGAGTGAGAAACACAAAGAGCAGATCATGCGTATGCGTTATTGCTACGACAAGGATGTTCGAGCTCAATTGAAGAAGCAACTTCCTCAAGCCACAATCAGTGGTGTGTTCCTGGGACCTCGTAAGGCAGAGGAACAGACCTATCACAATGCTCTTCTCTGCGTCGATATCGACAAAAAGGACAATCCTGGCGTGACAAATTTCGAGAATTTGAAGGAGAATATACTCTCTCGATTTGAAGAAATCCTTTATGCAGCTCACTCAGTCAGTGGAGAAGGATATTTTGCAATCATCCCTCTAAAGTATCCAAAGCTTCATGTCCGCCAGTTCCGTCACTTGGAACAGGCCTTTGCCAAACTTGGTATCATCATCGACCACAACTGCAGTGACGTGAGTCGTCTACGCTGTATCAGCTATGACTGTGCTCCGTATGTTAACGAGAACGCAATCCCATACGATGGTGTTTACGAAGAACCGAAACCATCCTTTCGCCCAGTGAATCGCAGAAACTTTGTGGATGACACTGACGAGAGAGTTTTCATGGCTTGTGAGGAAATAAAACGGAGACACACAGACATGACGGATAACTATGCCGACTGGGTAAGCATAGGCCTTGCTCTAGCATCGTTAGGCGAACAAGGGCGTGACTACTTCCATATCGTAAGTGAGCAGAATCCCAAGTACGATCAGCATGAGACAGACAAAAAGTTTGATGGTTTCTTGAGAAGTAGCAGTAGAATCACGATCGGCACCTTCTTTCATTACTGCAAGATGCATCGCGTGTTGTAAAATCATCAGTTGATGTTACTAAATTGAACCCG
>CAJOFH010000053.1 GCA_905233845.1 uncultured Muribaculaceae bacterium
CCAAGAAAAAAACTCAAATTCAGCACGCCCGTCAGAGAGTTCTACAAACATTTTTCTTAACTTTGTCAAAAAATATGCATTTGCTTGTTGACTCTACAAAGCACAACTACAACAACAAGACTAAAAAACTAAAGACAAAAAAGACAACTAATAACTAAAAAATTACTATCTTTGCAGCTTGAATTGAAAAATAATCTATTTTTTATTGTTTATTATGAACACTTTGGCTACTAAGTACGACCCTAAAGCGGTCGAAGACAAATGGTATAAGTACTGGATTGACAACGACTTATTCAAGTCGGTGCCCGATGAGCGCGAACCCTATACAATCGTGATTCCACCACCCAACGTCACTGGTGTGCTTCACATGGGACACATGCTCAACAATACTATCCAGGACATCCTCATGCGTCGCGCGCGTCAAGAGGGCAAGAACGCCCTGTGGGTGCCAGGCACCGACCACGCCAGCATCGCTACCGAGGCCAAAGTGGTGAAACGTCTTGCCGAGCAAGGCATCAAAAAGAACGACCTCACACGCGAGGAGTTCCTCAAGCACGCTTGGGAGTGGACCCACGAGCATGGTGGAATCATCTTGAAGCAGTTGCGCAAACTTGGCGCTTCGTGCGACTGGAGCCGCACAGCGTTCACTATGGACGAAATCCGTAGCGAGAGCGTGTTGAGGGTATTTGTTGACCTTTATGAAAAAGGACTCATTTACCGCGGTCTCCGCATGGTGAACTGGGATCCTAAAGCTCAAACTGCCCTCAGCAACGAGGAGGTAATCTACCGCGAGGAGAACAGCAAGCTCTACTACCTCAAGTATTATGTTGCCGATGATGACATGAGTGGCGAAACTGGTGCTGAAGGCGAAGTCGTTCATCGTGACGCCAATGGCCGACGCTACGCTGTTGTTGCCACCACTCGTCCTGAGACTATCATGGGCGATACCGCCATGTGCATCAACCCCAAGGATCCTAAGAACCAGTGGTTGCGAGGCAAGAAAGTGATAGTTCCTCTCGTTAACCGCGTGGTTCCTGTTATCGAAGACCGATATGTGGACATCGAGTTCGGTACTGGCTGCCTCAAGGTGACTCCAGCACACGACGTGAACGACCACATGCTGGGCAAGACCCATAACCTCGAGACTATCGACATCTTCAACGCCGACGCCACCATCAGCGAGGAGTCGCCTCTCTATGTTGGCATGACTCGTGAGGAGGTTCGCAAGGTCATCGTTGTAGACCTCGAGAATGCTGGACTGATGGAGAAGGTCGAGGACTATGTAAACAAAGTAGGTTATAGCGAGCGCAATAGCGACACAGCAGTAGAGCCACGTCTGTGCATGCAATGGTTCATCAAAATGCAGCATTTTGCTGACCTTGCACTGCCTCCAGTGATGAACGACGAGATAAAGTTCTTCCCTCCAAAATACAAGAACACCTATCGCAGCTGGCTGGAGAACATCCAGGATTGGTGCATCAGCCGACAACTGTGGTGGGGACACCGCATCCCAGCTTACTTCCTTCCCACCAGCAATGAAGAGGACGAGAAGTTTGTGGTTGCTCTCACACGCGAAGAAGCTCTCGAGAAGGCTCACAAGATGCCTGGATACGAGAATATCACCATCGATGAGTTGCGTCAGGACGAGGATGCACTCGACACTTGGTTCAGCTCGTGGTTGTGGCCCATTTCGCTCTTTGACGGCATCCGCAATCCAGGTAACGAGGAAATCAAGTACTACTACCCCACTAGCGACCTTGTTACTGCACCAGATATTATCTTCTTCTGGGTGACTCGCATGATCATGGCGGGCAAGGAGTTTGTTGGCGACATCCCCTTCCGCAACGTTTACTTCACTGGTATCGTGCGTGACAACTTGGGACGCAAGATGTCGAAGCAGCTTGGCAATAGTCCCGACCCAATAGTGCTAATGGACAAGTTCGGTGCCGACGGTGTGCGCATGGGCATGATGTTGAGCGCACCTGCAGGCAACGACATTCTCTTTGACGAGGCGTTGTGCGAGCAAGGCCGAAACTTCAACAACAAGATTTGGAATGCCTTCCGTCTTGTAAAGGGATGGGAAATCGCCGATATAGAGCAGCCAGAGCATAGCCGCCAAGCCATTGAGTGGTTTGATGCTCAGCTCAATAGCACTCTTGCCGAAGTGAAGGACCTCTTCACCAAGTTCCGCATCAGCGATGCGTTGATGACTATCTATCGCCTGTTCTGGGAAGACTTCTCGGCTCTCTATCTTGAGATTGTGAAGCCTGCTTACCAGCAGCCCATTGACCGCAAGACGATGGACGCCACTCTGGGATTCTTCGACACATTGCTGCGCCTTATCCATCCCTTCATGCCGTTCATCAGCGAGGAATTGTGGCAACACATCAGCGAGCGTGCCGAGGGCGAGAGTATAATGTATGCCATCCTGCCTGAGCCCAAGCCTGTTAACGAGGCTGCTATCAAGGCGATGAATGAGGTTCGCGAGATTGTTACCGCTGTGCGCAACGTGCGCGCCAGCAAGAACATCGCCAACAAGACCATGCTTGAACTCCAAGTGGCAAGCAAAGACTGGAAAAACGACTACCAGCCCATTATCATCAAGCTTGCTGGACTCGATGCTATCTCTACTGTGGAGAGCAAAGACCCTGCAGCCGCTTCGTTCTTGGTGGGCACTACCGAGTTTGCCGTGCCTCTGCAAGACAATATCAATGTTGCCGAGGAAATTGAGAAGCTTGAGAAAGAGCTGCAGTACACTCAAGGCTTCCTCGCAAGCGTGGAGAAGAAGCTTAGCAACGAGCGCTTCGTAGCCAACGCTCCCGAAGCTGTAGTAGCAGCCGAACGCAAGAAACAAGCCGACGCACTAAGCAAAATCGCCACTATCAACGAGACACTGGCAGCACTGAAGAAGTAATCAAATTCCAGTTATCAGTTTAAGCTGATTACAGAACAATAACAATTCGAGGCAACCAACATCAAAACTGGTTGCCTCGAAATATATCAACTTAACTAGGGCTTATCTCACCTTCAGACTCACGCGATACGTATTACCATTAGAGTTGGTGAAACTGCCCGTCAGCGCACCACTACTTGTCAGGTGACCATTGAGCCAGCCAGTATCATAACCTCTATCAGAGTTGAACTCCGTGAGATTTATGTTACCACTGCCATCGATATCACCGTTGAGCTTCAGAATGGAGTTTGCACCAAACTTTTTATAATAGTAGCTACCCGACACTGAACCTCCATAGTTTTCAAGATCCATCACCACGCCTTTTCCAGCGATGGTGCCTACCAAGTGCCAATGCGACTGTGTGCGCGCATCAACCTGTGGCTCAGGATCTGGTGCAGCTGGTCTTGCCGCTTCCGGAGCAATATCCGTCGAAGTAGCTCCCATTGGAGCTATGGCCTGTTGCTGCGCCATTTCTGTATTAGTATTCGTCTCATTAGCTTCTTCACTTGATTTGTCCTTGCCAGCGTTGTAAGCAAGAACCCCTACCAATGCCAACAACAGAGCTCCAGCTATGCCTCCAAGCACATATACTAAAGTCTTATTATTGTTTCCCATAACTTTAATTAATCTTCTTTCTTAGCCTTGAGGCAACTCACTGCAAAATAGATAATAAGGGCAATGTACATTATCAGGCCGAGTGTGCTCGAGAAACCGTCGCTGAGAGGACTCTCATACTTAAATCCGCCAAATTTCATTGCGGCACTTACCACACCCATCAATGCACCACCTGCGATGAAACCGCTGGCGATGAGTGTACCCTTGTCCATGCGAGTTTTGTTGAGACGCTCATCCTTGCTGCGTGTGCTTACAAACCAGCTAATGATACCTCCAATGAGCAATGGAGTGTTCAACTGGAATGGGATGAACATACCCAGAGAGAATGGCAATGCTGGAACCTTGAGCCAGTTGAGCAGGCAAGCCAGTACTGCACCACAAATGTAGAATGTCCATGGAGTCTCGCCTCCAGTCATCAATGGGTCTATCACAGCTGCCATAGCGTTAGCCTGAGGAGCCACAAGAGGAGTCTCGCCTGGTACTGCTCCATCATAGAATCCGTAGGTCTTATTCAGGATAATCATCACACCGCCCACAGTAGCTGCTGAGAGCACGGTGCCGAGCATCTTCCACGTCTGCTGCTTAGCAGGTGTGGTACCAATCCAGTAACCAATCTTCATGTCGGTTACCATGCCACCTGCCATTGAGAGTGCAGTACAAACCACACCGCCAATTATCATCGACGCCACGATACCTTGCCAGCCTTTAAGACCAACGGCAACGAAGATTCCTGATGCGATAATCAATGTCATCAGCGTCATACCACTCACAGGGTTGCTACCCACGATGGCGATAGCGTTGGCTGCCACTGTTGTGAATAGGAATGCAATAACGACCACAACAATAAATGCCACGATAGCCTGTGGAAGGTTGTGAATCACTCCTATCCAGAAAAAGACGAAGGTAACCAAGAGCGCTGCACCAAGTGCAAACACGAGCGACTTCATAGGGATATCGCGCTGAGTACGCTCTTCTTTCTCCACAGTGCCACCCTTCTTGAACGACTTACCGGCAAGCCCCACAGCATTCTTGATAACACCCCAAGACTTGATGATGCCAATGATACCACTCATCGCGATACCACCAATACCAATAGAGCGCGCATAGTCCTTGAAGATAACATCGGTGTCGAGAGCAGCGATGTCAGGACTAACAGCTGCAAACAATGGCACGACAATCCACCAAATGAATGCACTACCTGCAAAAATGATGAAACTGTATTTCAGGCCAATGATGAAACCAAGTCCAAGGGTCGCAGCACTTACGTTGACCTTGAAAAGGTATTTCGTATGGTCAGCAAAGTTCTGCATAGCTGGTATAGCAGTGGTCGAGATTACCTCTTTCCACCATCCAAACGAGCTCATCAGGAAGTCGTAGAGTCCACCCACAAGACCGGCGATGAGCAGTGGTTTGGCTTGCTCACCACCCTTCTGTCCCTGCACCAGCACCTGAGTTGTGGCTGTGGCCTCGGGGAAGGGGAAATCGCCATGCTTCTCTTTCACGAAATACTTGCGGAAGGGGATAAAGAACAATATACCCAAAATGCCACCAAGCAACGAACTGAGGAATACCTCAAGGAAGTTGACAGTCATCTCAGGGTACTTCTGTTGCAGGATGTAGAGCGCTGGAAGCGTGAAAATGGCACCAGCAACTACAATGCCGCTGGCTGCGCCAATCGACTGGATAATCACGTTCTCACCAAGCGAGTTCTTGCGCTTGGTCACTCCAGCAATACCTGCCGCAATAATAGCGATGGGAATCGCAGCCTCAAACACTTGTCCCACTTTCAGTCCCAGATAGGCTGCTGCGGCACTGAAAATCACTGCCATTATTAAGCCCATCGACACCGAGTACGGAGTCACCTCGGGATATTTCTTCTCGGGGCGCAAGATAGGAACATACCTTTCGCCTTCCTTCAACGGGCGAAACGCGTTTTCGGGAAGCTCAATCTGTTCCTGCTGTTGTTGTAAATCTTTTTCGTCTTGCATTTCAATTTATTTTTTGTTTTTTTTTACTTTCTTGGTTTTATTTAAATACTTGCCCCTTTTTGATTTCTTGGCCTTTTTGGCTTTGAGGGCCTTCTTGGACTTTTGCGAATTGTCGTAAATGGGTTCTCCTGCTAACTGACTGGCAACCTTAGGTCCATAATCATAGTAACCGGGTGGGGGACCATATACGAGATCCTGAGGCTCAAGCGCCGATTGCTTAACTCTATTGGGCATGGGTATGTCGGAACCAGAAACATTTTCTGACGCCCAAGCCGATAGACCCATCATGGCACACGCTGTCACGAACGCCCTAATCGACCATTTCTTGATATCAAAATATAGATTTTTCATTGTTTTTGTTGGTTTTATGAGTTATTATTAAGTTGAAAAGCAAAATTACAACTTTTCTATCACACTTGCAAACATTCAGTAAAATAATCTCCAAATAATTGGCAGAGCGAATAAATTGAGCGAATAAATAACTCTCCAAAAATGAACTCCCCCCAAGTACTGTCAAGTCACTTTCAGCCGACAAGAAAATCCTACCAACCGCGGCAACGCCCGTGGCTTCCTCCTCGTAATGTCCACACTTTCATATTGAAGTCAAGAAAACAGAAAAAACGCAACGCCAATGAGCGTTGCGTTTTCGTTGTCTTTTGTAACCAGTGTTAAGGGAATGGAGGACCATACACGGTTTTTTGGGGCTCTGGAGCATCCTTCTTGATTTTCTTAGGTTTATCCCTAATATCGGTTGGAGGACCATAAACCAAATTGTGAATCTCTGCGTCTTTATCTGGATTAAAGCCAGGATTGGTAGTGG
This sequence comes from uncultured Muribaculaceae bacterium, assembly GCA_905233845.1. Taxonomy (GTDB): domain Bacteria; phylum Bacteroidota; class Bacteroidia; order Bacteroidales; family Muribaculaceae; genus Sodaliphilus. Next base: position 6,377 of record CAJOFH010000053.1, read on the forward strand.
TAACATTCTTCGTGCTGTGGCACGAAGAGAGCCCAATCACGGCACCTACAGTCACTAATGCCCTGACAGTCCATTTCCTAATTTTGAAAGATAAGTCTCTCATAGTTTTTATTGTTTTGTAAATTATTACTCAATGTGCGAAATTACAACATTTCCACAACATTAGCAAACATTCAGCACAATAATTGTCAAAAAAAGTATCATTATTCATATAATTGACAAGAAACCTACTACCAAACACAATAATCTAAAAACTATTTAGTAACTTTGTCAGTCTTTTTTATATTTTGCAATGACTCATGACAAGATAATAATTCGTGGTGCTCGGGAGAACAACCTAAAAAACGTGTCGCTCGATATTCCCAAGCATCAAATAACCGTGTTCACGGGAGTCTCGGGCTCGGGAAAAAGTTCGCTCGTGCTCGATACCATCGCCGCGAAGTCTCGCAGAGAACTGAACGACACCTTCCCGTCATTTGTGCAGCAGTATCTGCCCAAATATGGCCGTCCGCACGTAGATGCCATCGAGAACCTGCCCATCGCCATTGTCATAGACCAGAAGAAACCTGCTCAGAATTCGCGCTCCACAGTAGCGACCTATACCGACATCGCAGCACTGCTGCGCCTACTGTTCTCACGAGTGGGCAAGCCCTGGGTGGGCTATGCCGAGTCGTTCAGCTTCAACCACCCTGAGGGCAGCTGTCCACGTTGCTCTGGACTAGGAGAAATTCGCGAACTCGATATCCACAAACTCGTAGATTTTGACAAGAGCCTCAACGATGAGGACACCATCCACTACATTGCCTTTGGCAAGGGCGGCTGGCGCTGGATTCGCTATGCCCACAGCGGCCTCTTTGACCTTGACAAGAAAATCAAGGACTACAGTCCCGAGGAGTTGGACTTGTTTCTCAACAGTCCGCAGATTCGTCTTAAGGATCCTCCCTCTAACTGGCCCAAGAGCGCGAAATATGAGGGCATAATCCCACGCATGTACCGCAGCATCATCAACAGCGAGGAAGGATTGCTGCACGCTGCTGTGCTCAACCCCATGCTCAACATGGGAGTGTGCCCAGATTGTGGCGGCACACGCCTGAGTTCCCGTGTGCTCTCATGCAAGATTTACGGCATCAACATCGCCGAGGCCAGCGCCATGTCAATCACCAAACTCAACAAGTGGATAAAAGCCCTTACCTCACCACTGGCAGTGGACTTGAAAAAGGCCATAGGCGCACGACTAACGGCACTTGAAGAAATAGGACTTGGATATCTAAGCCTTGACCGTGCCGTGGGAACCCTCTCGGGCGGCGAGGCGCAACGCTGCAAGATTGCCAAGTATATCAACTCATCGCTCGCCGACGTGCTTTATATCCTCGATGAACCCAGTACTGGTCTTCACGACCACGACATCGAGAAAATGAAACACTCGGTACAACGACTGCGTGACGCTGGTAACACCGTGCTGCTCGTAGAGCATCACAAAGAGATGATAGCCATTGCTGACCATATCGTTGACTTGGGACCTGGACCTGGTGGCCGTGGCGGACAAATAATCTTTGAAGGCAGTTATGACCAACTGTTGCACAGTGGCACCAGCACAGGTCAAATGTTGAGCAAGAATGGAAAGTTCAACACCTCACCCCGAACACCATCGGGCACTTTCACCTTGCAACACGCATCGCTCCACAACCTCAAGGATGTGAGCATCGACTTGCCACTCGGAGTCTTTGCCGTAGTGGCTGGTGTGGCTGGCTCGGGAAAGAGTTCGCTCATGGAGTGCTTCCGCCGTGCTCAAGAAGAAATCGTATACATCAGCCAGAAGAACATTGGCGTGAGTCTGCGCTCCACACCAGCGACCTATATGGACGTGGCACCTGACATACGCAAACGTTTCGCTCGCGCACACAAGATGAAGGAGCAATATTTCACCTTCAATGGCAAAGGAGGCTGCCCTGTGTGTGGAGGTAAGGGCGTGGTGATTTCGGAGATGGCGTTTATGGACAACATCGAGACTACCTGCGAGGCGTGTGGCGGTCTGCGCTATTCAAAAGAGGCTCTGCAATATACCCTAGACGGCAAGAACATCGCCGAGGTGATGGACCTCTCGGTGCGTCGCGCTAGCGAGTTCTTTGCCGGCACGCCCATTGAGGAGAAACTACGCCCTCTCATCGCTGTTGGTCTTGACTACCTGCACTTGAACCAAGCTCTAAGCACACTCTCAGGAGGTGAACTCCAGCGCATGAAGATAGCATCTTATCTGCAACCCTACACCTCACCTGTCGTCAAGGGTGGGCAGCGTGGAATCTTCATCATCGACGAACCCACCGACGGCCTACATCTCAAGGACGTGCACCACCTCATCGAATTATTCAACCACATGGTCGATGAGGGCAACACAGTCTATGTGGTGGAACACAACTCCAATGTTATAAAAGCAGCCGACCATGTTATAGAATTAGGACCTGGAGCCGGCGAGAACGGTGGCCAAATCATCTTCACCGGATCTCCCATTCACATGCTCACCACCCCCCAATCAGTCACCGCCCCATATCTAAAATAAAACTAAAAACCATTCAATATGTTTTCAATTGATGCTTTTACTATTATTGTTTGCTCTGCCATTATAGTGGCTTTCATCTTGGCTTGGCGTTATGTGTCAAAGACCAATGAGGAGAATGTTGATGAGCGTCGTAAATGGCTTGACCAATTGCCTTCCATAATTTCCACGTTAGGTGTGCTCGGCACCTTCCTTGGTATCACCAAGGGACTGCTGTTCTTTGACACTACCGACCTTGACAACAGCATTCCGCTGCTTCTTGACGGCTTGAAGACGGCATTCTTCACCTCGCTGCTGGGTATGGCGGGCTCGTTGATTCTTAACCGTGCCATAACATTAAAACTCAAGAACGTGAATGCTGGAGGTGACAGCCTTGGTGCTATAGCAAGTGCCATAAGCTACCAGAGTAACAACCTTCAAGGTGTAATGGACAACGTGAGCAGCAGTGTTGAAACCATCTCGGTCTATGCCAACCAAATGAAAGACGACATTGAGGAGATGAAAGCACGAATCGATGAAATGGACTCGCTCAGCCTTGAGATAGAACAGCTCAGGGCGGTATTCTTGACTGCCACAGCGTCTCTTGCCGCCATCGACAATAGCGTGAACGAGCTGAACGACAAACTCCATGAGAGCAAAAACGAGCACCATAAAGTAATAATCAAAAACGACTACGAGGAGGCTTAAACGATATGGCAAGAAACAATGTGTGGATGTCGGTGTCGGACCTAATGACGGGGCTAATGGTGATTTTTCTCTTTATCACTGTAGCCTATCTGAAAAGGGTACAGACCAACCAATCGATGCTAAAAGACTTTGTCGAGAACAAACAAGAGCTTCACGACAAGCTGGTAGAGAAGTTCAAAGCCGAAACACAAGAGAAAATCATAACCATTGGCGGTGACCTCTCGATGCGTTTCCAAAATGCCGAGACACTCTTCGACGACGGCAGCTGGGACCTCAAACCTGAATTTGAGAAACAGCTTTCGGTTATACTTCCCAAGTACCTCGACGTGCTGCTTAATGATAGTCTGAAATATAAAATCCGAGAAATCAGAATTGAGGGACACACTAATAACATCCCGTTTCCCAAACTCGACAAGGATCCATATATGGCAAACTTGATACTGTCGCAACGACGCGCACAAAGCGTTATGCAATTCTTGCGGGAGATACCTGAATATAAGGAATATTCTCCCGAAGACCAAAAGTTACTCGACTACTGGTTCACCGCTACAGGTTTCTCTTACGGTCACGCTCTGGACAAGAATAACGAAATCGCCCACGTTTCGGGCAAGGTGGTAGACTCTGCTAAATCACGACGTGTAGAATTCAGAATTATCACCTCGGGCGAGGAAGTACTGGAAGACTTTGTCGAAAAATCCCAAATGATTAATTAAGATGAGCTTACTGAACAAGAAATTATTAGACCGACTGGAGCAGGAACAGGAGCTGACAAGGATTCTTGCTTTAGTTAAAAATGTTGCTATCGTTGAATATGACAGCACAAACATTCAAGTAAGCTTAGTTTTTCACCAGTATCTCAGGAATAACAATATCAATGCCAGCATTGTCAGGCGCATTATACTCTTCGCTCAAAAAGATAATAATTCAACCAACATCAACACACTGAAATCACTCTTCCCAGCTGCAACTATCGAGTGTTTCGACCTTGAATGGCAAGACATTGAACCCAAACTGCTTAATTTACATGAGACTCTGATAATTCATGCTTGCATCAGTGAGAATCTTAACTTCAACAAACTAAAGCCAACCAGCGACAACTTAAATGAGCAAAAACTAAATGAGAACCGCAAGTTTTTCGAAAATAGCCTCATAGAGCTTGGCCTTTTTGGCAAGTTGTCTAACGATTCTACTTTCGAACGTTTTTCTACTTTTCAGTCTCTTATCGACTTGTGGAAAGCAACACGTCATGCCTATCAAGTGTGTGTGCTCTTTGACTACAAAGACGATGAAGATGATGAAGATGATGTCGTCAGGAAGATATGCTATGTGAAGTGCGACTTAAGGTTAAACCGTTTCTTTACACACGTCGAGGCCAATAAGCCAAAACCCACACAATACTGTCTCGACAAACAGAATTACATCAAAATCTATGGCGAGAAACTTACCGACAAAGACATCTTTTTCCAATGTTTTGAAGAGACTCAACAAGGATGCGAGGAGTGCAATCAATGCGAAAACTATGGCAAGAATAAGAAATGCCCCTTTGCTCAACGGAAAATCGCTCAATTCTTCCGCGACGGTTTCTTTGTGCCACAAAACAATGAGATTGCTCATCAATGGGAACTAATGGCTGCTCGGCAACGCTACAAGCCTGCTCTCGTGCAAGTGGCCGATGACCTGGCAACTGGCACTGGATGTAAACAGAATCCTGTCGAAGCAGTAAGCATCTATGACGAGTTTGCTAGGCAAAACGATGACTATTGCCTACACCAGGTTATCGCCGCCATTGACAATAGCGACAGCATAGCACCGTCACGAGCTGTTCCCTATCTTGCCATGCTCGCACAAAATGGCGACGACGATATGACTTTAAGACTCGCCAAAGCGTTTCAGAATGGCGACCTTGGATTGCCAAAGGACAGGAATCAACAGGAAGCACTAATTAGACAAGGAGCCGAGAATGGCAAGCCACATTTCATCTTAGCTATGGCACGCATGTTTGAAGCCTACGAGATATGGAACGATGCCTATCAGTGGTATAAGGAACTTGAGGATGTCGCACCTGAACTGCTACCTGAGGGCAAACTTGAAGAGATAGAAATCAAAATTATGACCAATGGTGCTTCCGACAAGAAAATAGCACAACTCGGCATAGACTATCTCTATGGTTACAATGGAATGAACCGTAACCCTCATTTTGCCTATCGTTGTTTCCTGATGGCATACAAGAATGGAGTGACGCTTGCCGAAGGGATGCTTGGACAGATGTATTTCAAAGGCATAGAAGTGGAAGCCAATGTCGACAAAGGACTTGAAATGCTAAACAGTGCTGCCAGTAAGGGCGATTTGCTGAGCATCGAGAAACTCATTGAGATAAAGGATGACACAAGCAACAATTATAATATCAAAGATGTTTGGAGCAAAAACATTGTTGAATGGATAAATGAAGGGATAGAACACAAAGACCCTGTAGCGTTTTTCCTCAAAGGCAAATTTATCCTTGAGGGCAGAATCTTTAAAAGTGACGTTAACCATGCTTTCCAAGCCATCTTCCAAGCAGCAGACCTCAATTATCCAAGGGCTCTTTATCAGCTTGCCATGTTTTACAAAGATGGTATTGGCACAATTAACAGCTCTACTTATAATTATGAAAAATACATTGAGAGAGCAGCACGGGCTGGACATTACGAGGCGATGGGAATATATGGACCTATTCTGTACCGCCAATATGACTGGGACGAAGCGTTTAAAATGTTGTCGGGGGCATATGAACAAGGATTCTATAGTACCGAGGCAATCTACTTCCTCGCCCAATGCTACATGCATGCTCATGGCACGCCAAGCGACAAGCCTAAAGCCTACGAACTTTTAAAACAAGCTGCCCAAGATGGTCATCTACAAGCCCAAGTGAGGCTGTGTGAAGACTACTTCCGAGGCAACGAGTATCTGGAAATAAATTACGAACAATGTAGGCGCTGGGGCGAGGCAGCACTAAGGCAAGGGGAAAAAGATATCAAGTTTGAGACGGCTTTTTCTTCTATGCAATGTGGGTTCAGAGAGCGAGGAATGGAACTCTATCTGGAGCTTGCCAATGAAGGGAATTCTTCAGCTATGAACAATTATGGTTGCAATCTTAACGATCCAGTCGAAAAGTTCCAATGGTTTGAGAAAGCTGCCAATGCTGGAAACAGCTATGCTTTTTGGAATATGGGAAATGCCTACATCGATGGCAATGGAGTCGAAAAGGATTTTGATAAAGGCCTATCACTAATAAAGAAAGGAGCCCAAAACGGTTGCGTGGGCGCTGCCGAACAATTGGCTCGAATGTATAAGAATGGCGAGGATGTTGACATCGATGGCAAGGAAGCGGTTAAATGGTATGAAAAAGCTATCGAACTGGACAGCAAAAGTGCACTTTTCGAACTTGCCAGTCTTTATTATGACGGAGAAATTGTTCCCGTAGATTTCAAGAAGGCCTTACATTACTACAAGCTGTCGAGTGAGAAGGGCAATGTGCAAGCCTTTGTGATGCAAGGGGTTTTCTATATAAATGGATTTGGCGTGGACGTTGATGTTAGCAAAGCCATTTATTGGTATCGCAAAGCTGCAGTGGCAGGCAACTCCTTTGCCAAGAAAGAGCTCAAAAAATTGAATGTCAACTGGGAAAAGGACGATAATTCCAATGATGACGAATTCACAATCGACATTGATAAAACGAATTAAAAGACAAACGACATGAGACCTAATCTTCAATACGTTCTTGACAAATTTGATTATTACAATAAACTATGCTTTAATGGTGAACTGAAACGTCCTCCCATATTTCTAAATACGCGGAAGGGCTCAATGGGAATCACAAAATGTCGACAAACGACCGATGAAAACGGAAACACGGTTTTTACCGATTTCTCAATTGAGATTAGTGTCAGACACGATATGCCCGAAGTGGAGTATACTGACACCATAGTACATGAGATGATACACTACTATATCTTCTCTAACAATTTGAAGGATGACTCTCCTCATGGAACTCTATTTCAAGCCAAAGCTCGTGAAATTATGGAAAAATATGGCATCAGAGTCACAGTCGCTTATGACCCATCAGAAGAAACACTCATCGCCACCATCGACCGCCAGCGTTTCATCGTTGTCGTTGAGGATGAAAACGAAAAGACCTATTATGCTGTAGTGATTAGAAACAAGGTTTTCGAACTGTGGGATGTCATACCTAAATTAAAAGGTATCGTCAGTGTGAAATGGTATACTTCAAATAGGGCTATTTTCGGCACTATACCTGCCTCAGCATCGCCAAGGCTCTTATATATCGATGCCGACAAAATGCACCACTACCTAACTGGAGCACACGAACTCACAAGAGAGGGGGACATTATCCGCATTAAGGAATAAAAGATTTTTATCGCTTGCGACGCGATTTCTTCATGAATTTGTCGTAGTTGCCGACAGGTTCTTGGTCTTTCTTGCCACGTTTCTTGAAGCCTCGCTCGGCATCTCGGCGTGTGCGGCGATCGCTGCGCTTGCGACGTTCGCGCTCCATACCAGCAAACTTCTCCCGACGACGCTCGGCTCGGTTTTTCTTAACCTCACCCTCAAGACTTATAGCGGCATAATCCTTTGTTGTGTCGGCAATCTCAAGGTATAGCCTCTTGCCATAGAACTCGGCATTGCGCAGCGTGCTGATGACATGATGAGCCTCACCCTGCTGCACGTCGAAGAGCGAATAGTTGGTCAACAGGTCGATGCGTCCGATGCCGATGTGCTGCCCTTTTCCGCTTGCATTAATCATGTGAATCAGGTCGGGGGCGTAAAATCCATGCGACTTGCCCACATTGATAAACACACGTTCATAGCCTTCCTCTCCAATACGACGGTCCTTCTCGCTGCTGGATTTGAGATTTCGCTCGTTGCGAGCTTTCCTCTCACCTCGTTTACGTTCTTTCTTCTCAGGAACGATGTCTAGTACTGGAGCTTTCTTGTAGTAATCGAGCATACGATTAAACTCGAGCGAAAGCAGCCTCTTTATCACGTCCTCTCCGCTGAGCCACGAGAGTTTTTTAAGCACGTTGGGCAAATAGGGAGCAATCTCTTCCTCATGCACCTCCACGTTCTCAAGACGAGAGGCGAGGTTGAAGAGCTGCTTTTCGATAATCTCCTCGGCTTTGGGAACCTCGCGACGCTCAAATTCCTTGCCAATGTGTTTCTCGATTTGCCTGAGTTTGCTGCGCTCACGACTATGGATGATGGCGATGGAAATTCCTGTCTTGCCAGCGCGACCAGTGCGTCCACTGCGGTGATTGTAAATATCGTTGTCGTCTGGCAGACTGTAACTTATAATGTGAGTAAGGTCGTTAACATCGAGTCCACGCGCAGCCACATCGGTGGCAACCAACAGCTGCAGATTGCGCTCTCGGAATTTCTTCATTACGGCATCGCGTTGGGCCTGCGACAGGTCACCATGGAGCGCATCGGCATCATAGCCGTCTTGGATGAGCTGCGACGCCACCTCCTGAGCGCTGGCTCGAGTACGACAAAAGATTATGCCGTAAATGCGTGGCAAATAGTCAACAATGCGCTTGAGCGCAAGATACTTGTCACGAGCATTGACCATGTAATAAATGTGTCGAACATTAGCCGAACTCTCGTTGCGGGTGCCAGCAACAAACTCCACGGGCTCGTGCATATAGTTTTTTGCTATTTCTGCAATCTCGCGAGGCATAGTGGCACTGAAAAGCAACATCTTGCGTTCTTCGGGCACATGACTCAAAATCTCGTTGATGTCGTCAACAAAGCCCATGTTGAGCATCTCGTCGGCCTCGTCAAGGATTACTGTGCGCACATCGTCAAACTTGACAGCTCCACGCCTGATGAGGTCCTGCAAGCGTCCTGGAGTAGCAACTATAACTTGGGGCCCACGTTTAGCGGCCTTGATTTGTGGCTCAATGCTCGCTCCACCATACACTGCCAACACCTGCAACCCGTCAACATAGCGTGAATAGTCCTCAAGGTCGGCTTTGGTCTGGAGACACAGTTCACGAGTTGGGTCAAGGATAAGCGCCTGTGTGGTGTGTGAGTTGGTGTCAATGCGTTGCAACGTGGGCAGACCAAAAGCGGCGGTCTTACCTGTGCCAGTTTGTGCCAGTCCCACCACATCAGTTTCCTCGTTAAGCAAGTGAGGGATTACCATCTCTTGAATGGGCATCGCCTTCTCATAGCCCATCAGTTCTATAGCGCGCAACAAGTCGTCACGCACGCCCAGTTCTTCGAAAGTTGCCATTACGAAATATTGTTTTATGGATTTTAATGCAAAGGTAGGCATTTTCTCAAGAAAATTGTTGTTTTCTTAGTTTTTAATAGTATTTTTGCAAATAGATTGGGATGGAAGGACCATCTCGGTTGTTAGAAAAGAGTTATTCACCCTTAAAACCCTACAACTACGAGCAGCATGAACAAGTGGCGCATTGAGGACAGCGCCGAAATGTACAATATCAATGGTTGGGGCCTCAAATACTTCTCAATCAATGAAAAAGGTCACATGACCGTGACACCAAAGCAGACCTACGCTGGCGTTGACCTGGTGGAAGTGATGGACGAGCTCAGGCAGCGCAATATCAGTGCGCCAGTATTGTTGCGTTTTCCCGACATCCTTGACAACCGCATCGAGAAAATCTCGAGCTGCTTCAAAAAAGCCGCCAAAGAATATGAGTACCAAGCCAAGAACTTTATCATCTACCCCATCAAGGTGAACCAAATGCAACCCGTAGTGGAGGAGATTGTGAGCCACGGCCGCAAGTTCAATATAGGTCTGGAGGCTGGCTCCAAGCCCGAACTTCATGCTGTGCTGGCGATGAACATGGGCAAGATTACTGAGAACTCGCTCATCATCTGCAATGGCTACAAGGACGACAACTACATCGAACTTGCCTTGCTGGCACAGAAGATGGGACGTCGCATATTCCTCGTGGTGGAGAAGCTCAACGAACTCAAACTTATCACCAACGTTGCCAAGCGACTGAATGTGCGCCCCAACGTGGGCATACGCATCAAACTCTCGAGCAGTGGCAGTGGCAAGTGGGAGGAGAGCGGTGGCGACCGCAGCAAATTCGGTCTTAACACTAGCGAACTTCAGAGCGCCATGGAGTATCTTCAGGAAAAGAAGATGGTGGATTGCTTGAAACTCATCCACTTCCATATCGGCAGTCAAGTGACCAAGATTCGCCGCATCAAGAACGCGTTGCGTGAGGCTTGCCAGTTCTACGTTCAACTCTCGCAACTGGGCTTCGATATCGACTTCATCGATATTGGAGGAGGTCTGGGAGTAGACTATGACGGCACTCGCAATAGCGCCAGCGAGAACAGTATGAACTACTCCATTCAGGAGTATGTTAACGACTCGGTCTATCAGCTCGTTGACGCTTGCAACAAGAACAGCATCAAGCATCCCAACATCATAACCGAGAGCGGACGAAGCCTCACGGCTCACCACTCGGTACTTGTGCTAGAGGTTCTTGAGACAGCAGGTCTACCACGGTGGGATGATGACAAGGATCATCTACGAGATGACGAGAACGAGCTAGTGCGCGACCTGTATGAAATCTACGACAAAATCAACAAAGCACGACTGCTTGAGGACTGGCACGATGCGCTGCAGATTCGTGAAGAGGCACTCGACCGTTTCAGCCTGGGAATGCTTGACTTGCGCACACGCGCTATGGTCGAAAAGCTCTTCTGGAGCGTTGCCCGAGAGGTAAATATGCTTGCCAGCGACATGAAACATGCACCACAAGAGTTGCGTAGCGTAGCTAAGATGCTGCCCGAGAAATACTTCTGCAACTTCTCATTGTTCCAGTCATTGCCCGACTCATGGGCTATCGACCAGGTGTTCCCAGTGGTGCCATTGGGTCGCCTCAACGAACAACCTGACCGATTCGCAACCCTTCAGGACATCACTTGCGACAGCGACGGCAAGATAGGAAACTTTATCTCAAACCAAGGATTCTCTCACTTCTTGCCTGTTCATGGTCTAAAGGAAGGTGAGCATTATTATCTGGGAGTATTCCTCGTGGGCGCTTACCAGGAAATTCTGGGCGATCTTCACAACCTCTTTGGTGACACCAATGCCGTGCACATCGATGTCTATAAAGACCACTACGAGATAGATCAAGTGATTGACGGCGAGACGGTTGCCGAGGTGCTCGACTACGTGCAGTTCAGCCCCAAAGAGCTGGTGCGCAACGTTGAGTCGTGGGTTGCCGAATCGATTCGAACCAAGAAAATCACCGCCGAGGAAGGCAACGAGTTTGTGCGCAACTATCGCTCAGGGCTCTATGGATATACTTATCTCGAGAAAGAGTAACTTTTCAATAAATAATGCACAATGTTTTAGCTCCTTTCAAAATATGAAAAGATCGTTTTTTATTCTTATAATCGCTTTGATGGTGGCGAGTGCGCCAGCAAGTCTCGACGCTAAGTCAAAAAAGAAAAAAAGTCACCGCAAAGTGGCCAAAGAGCAAGTTTGGACCCACATTTCTGGCACTTATCCTTTCTCCGACGGCAACATAATCATCACCATTGACCATTTCCAGGGAGAGAGCAAAGCCACTATCAGTAAAAACGACTACAACGAGGAAGTAGAACACAGATGCACTGTCAACGAGAAGACAGGTCTCATCACCATCTATGACAACGATGGAAAAACCATCTTCACTGGCAAAATGTACCAAGGCGGCAACCAACTGCGTGGTACCCTTTACGATAAGAAAGTCATCCTCAATGGCATGTGCGGATTCCTGACTTTGTCGCTAAAAATGTCGCTTTTTTGATAAAACGCGATATAGCAGCTTGTTAACTGAATTTTGTGCGCTGAAATGGGTGTCCCAATGGGAAAATGTGTACCTTTGTGGCATGTTTGTGCGCAGGAAACGAAATAAAAGTGGCTCTGTCAGTGTCCAGGTTGTTGCGAAGGACAATGGAAAGTATCGTGTTGTCAAGACTGTTGGCTGCAGTAGTGACCCGGCTCTGGTTGATTGCCTGTGCCGGCAAGGACAGGAATGGGTCAGGAGTTTTGGCGGCCGTCAGATGAGCCTTGATTTTGACGGGGGTATT
>CAJOFH010000054.1 GCA_905233845.1 uncultured Muribaculaceae bacterium
AATACCCCCGTCAAAATCAAGGCTCATCTGACGGCCGCCAAAACTCCTGACCCATTCCTGTCCTTGCCGGCACAGGCAATCAACCAGAGCCGGGTCACTGCTGCAGCCAACAGTCTTGACATCACGATACTTTCCATTGTCCTTCGCAACAACCTGGACACTGACAGAGCCACTTTTATTACGTTTCCTGCGCACAAACATGCCACAAAGGTACACATTTTCCCATTGGGACACCCATTTCAGCGCACAAAAATCAGTTAACAAGCTGCTATATCGTATTTTATCAAAAAAGCAACATTTTTAGCGACAAAGTCAGGAAATACTTTTTCATTTTCAATTTAGTTTATTTGTTGATTTATAAAAAGTTATATCTTTATAAACTCGCTTAGCGAGAATCCTTTCTCGCCACCGTGGGTGAGGTAGCCCATCTGGTTGGTTAGCAGGGTGGTTTTGCCTATCTTGGTGCCTCGCTTTGCATTCCAATGAGTGTGTCCGAATATCCAGTAGTCGATGTCGCTGTTGGCTATAAAGTTCTCAAGGTCAACAACAAATGCGCTGCTTAAGCCATTGTCGTCATAACGTGGGTCCTCGGCAATGATGGGGCAATGGTGCGTGACCACCACTTTATGTTTTGCAGTTGACTCCTCAAGCGCCTTCTTTAGCCAACCGAAGCATTGTTCGTGTGCTCGTGCATAGTCGGTCGCAAGCATGACATGGTCGCCATAGGCAATGCGATGGCAGTCGGTCATTCCCACTTGTACGGCAGCGAGTGCCGAATCATGGATGCAAGTCCACAAGGTAGTGAAAAAGAACTCCACATCGCCTAATAGGATACTGCGGTTGTTTAGATAGGTGACATTGCGACGCAGTGGGAATGTGAAGTTGGTGAGCGTCGAAAGTACATCGATGCGGTTATAGTATTCATGGTTGCCTGGCACTATAAAAGTATGGACATAATGGTCGCTACACCAGTCCCAGAACGGATGTTCGTTCATCAGTCGCTCGCCAAAGAGCAGTATGTCACCAGCGAGCACAAGAATATCACCCTTCACCTCAAGGGGATTATTCTTGAGGTAAAGGGTGTTTTCGTCAAATTCCAGATGCAAGTCACTGGCATATTGTATCCTCATCACGTTGTTTTTTTGTAAAGCTGAGGATTGATTTTACTTGTTCATTGCGATGAAGCGGTTGACGATACCACACTTGGTGTAGTAAGGCGCGTCGACCTTAAGATGTTGGTTGCGATAGTTCACTAGTCGTGTCATGGCGTGGTAGTGAGGACCCTCGGTAATGAGCTTGTAGAATGTCTTGTCGTTTTCCCAATCATATTCCTTGTTGATGCAGTAGCCTGAGGTCTCTCCAGTGATAAATGTCTGTGCAAAAACGCACTTTAATGCCATATCGGTGCTTGCGGTGTTCTTCTCTACATCGCGGAGCAAGATGCTGGCCGCGTTGATGAAATCATACTCATTCTTCTGCTGCTCATCATAAATGCTGCTGCCGTAGTGAGTCAAGTACCAGCAATCACCCTTGTAGCTGGCTTGATAGAGCAGTGCAGCTTTCTTGTAGAGCAACTGGTTGCGTTGTTCGTTAGTTGCATTGGCAATCTTCTTGTCAAGAGCCACCATGTCGCGGCAGTATTGTAGCTTTGCATTACTTTTAAGCTCGGCATATTTAATTTTACTATCACAGCCTATGAACTGTCGTGTCATCCAAGGCTCGATGTTATAGTCCTTGCGTGCCATGTAGAAACTCATGCTCTGATCCTTGATGTAGTTCAGTGGGACTTTATCGAGGTAGTTGATGGCAGCCTGGAACTCTCCTTCTCGAAGCAACTTGGTTCCCATCAAATCATTGAATTTGTTGTCGTCGATTGACAGCGTGCTGATTGCATATTTTTCAAACTCTGAACCAGGATTTGAGTGGATATAGTTATAGAACTCCTCAAACTGGTTTGAAGAGTCGTGCTCAATGATTTCTGAATACTCTCTGGAGGAATACGCTTTTTTGTCTGCCATGCCGAGTACGGCGGTAGCCGTATTATTTTTTCCCCACTTAAGAAGCAGTGGAACAAAGTTGTCGAAGGTCACACGTTCATAAACGTCGCTATAATGCGGGTCGGCGACCTTTGTGAAATCTTTGCTCACACCAGCCTTCTTGTCGAGCCACTTGTACTCACTGAGCATGTAATTGAAGAACTCATCGGAGGGTTCAGCGCTCTTGATAGAAGCAAGCATGAGGCAAGCACGTGCGTTGTCCTTCATGCGCTGAGTGCCTTCAAGGCTCTTGGCGTTGGTGAGTTGCTTGATGGCATCATCTTGATTTCCCACCATATAGTTGACAAATCCACGAGCAGCTTCCCACATGGCAGGTGACTTGGTCTTGCCCTCTTTTAGCACTTTGCCTGAGAAGTCGATAAAGCCATTGATGTCGTTCTTGTAAATACCAGTTGCTTCAACATACTTCATGATTTCGGGGTCACTATTGTTGTCGAGAGTCTCCTGAGTGTTGTTCACAAAGTCCTGAACGAGGAAGGTGAGAGTAGGGGAGTTGGGATTCTTGTCATACTCTTGCTTGATGCCAGCGAGATTACGTTTTTTGCGCATACAATACTTGATGCTTGCCATGTCACCAAGTTCGGCGTAGATTTCGCAAGCTTTGTCCTTATTACCAGTGTTGTAGAGTGCACCTGCATAGATGTCCTTCATCCATTTCTTGTAAGTGTTATCTTTTAGCTTGCTGACTTTTGTGTTCCAGTAGTTGATGTTGGCCTGATGCTCAAGAATTGTCATGTTGCATCGCATCACGAGCAGAGCATACTGATTTTTGAGCCTTGAGCCTTTGTAAGCTAATGCCTGTTTCTTAACTTGCAAGATGGAGGCTTTGCGGTTAGCGATATCAGCCTTGGTAGGGTAGTCCCATCCGTTGACATCGGCACCATTATTTTTCAGATATTTGTTCAGGAGTTTCAAGTAACTGAGCATCTCGGTGTCGCCTTTCTTTCGGGCGGCGGTGATGAGCTTATTGTCACTTTTGTTAAATTCCTTAGGTTCAACGTAAGCAAGGCTTTCTACCATGTAGCTGTCGACCTCGCCTCCCACGTATGATTCCCAGAACTTGTTAGCTTCTTGTTGATAGGTGTTCTCCATCTGGTTGCGGTTGAACACACTGAACATGTAATAGTTGGGCCTTACCCAGCCACCACATGCCAAAGCTTGCAATGTGGCGATTGCAAGGATGCTAAGGGCGATAAATTTTTTCATAATCGCTTGAGGTGTAATTGTTGATACTACTGTTATTTAGACTGTAAATGATTACTTGGTCGTTGATACCTGGTCGCTTGTGGCTCAGGGCATCATGAACTTGGACTATCGAAGCTGCCTCAGGTTTAATCACCAGAACGGTGTCACCTGCATTTAAATAGGTGTAGCTACTGTTGCTGCTCAGATAGTTTGGCAGGTCGATGCTCGAGACTACGAGATACTTGTCATCACTCACCCTGCGGTAGAGTGTGGAGTCGCTTAGGTCCTCGCTGTAGAGGATGTCGCGGAACTTGTCGCCAGTATATAGTAACTGCCAACTGAAGTTGGGGTAAGCAGCACATAGAGTGAGCTTATAATCAGCCACATATTTCATATAAGGCTCCACGTCGCGCTTGTCGAGGATAGGATTACGCAGCTTACTGTCTTTGAGCTCGCCAGTGTTGTACATCATCAGTACGCCGTAGTTGGCTGGTGGTGCCTCCATCGCCAATTGATGAAGCCTAATTGTCACGCTCAGCTTCATTCCATGCTCATCTAGAAGTTGTTTCATTTGTTCAAGAAAAGCGAAATAGGCATGCTGAGTTGTTGCTGTCCAGTCGCAGTCGATTTGCATCTCTTTCACACCGGCAATGTCGTGGGTCTCGTTCATCTGCAAAACGCGTTTCACGAGTAGTGGAGCAATAGTGTCAATTCCATGCTCCAGGCAGTTGTTGACGATGAAGATAGTGGGTATCACCTCGATGATGGCAGGGATGGAGTCGTCGAAGGTGATGGTGGCGTTGGGATGCAGATTCCCATTTTTGTCAATGACTATGTCAAAATATCTCACATACATCTTGCCCACCTTATTGTCGCTTAGGAACTGCCGCTCCATGCTGTCGAGCTTGAGCGACGTTCGCCAGTAGTATACAGCTGGTTTTGGGTCGTCAACACCCTTTCCCTCAGGCTTGCATCCAGCTATAGCTATAATAGTTGCGAGCAAGATGTATGTTAGTATATTTCTCATGTTTGAGGAGTTTTTATTTCAGCTCGTCGAGGGCTGCCTTGATGCGTGCCACTGCTTCGATGATGTTCTCATCGCTGGTGGCGTAGCTCATGCGCAAATAGCCGGGGCAACAGAAAGCGTCGCCTGCCACGCTTGCCACATGGGCTTTCTCAAGCAGATAGATGGCAAGGTCATTAGCATCGTTGATGACGGTGTCGCCACAACGCTTGCCAAAGAATGCGTCAACCTTGGGGAAAACGTAGAAAGCTCCGTGTGGAACTCTTAGTTCAATGCCTGGTATCTCTTGGAGTAAGCCAGTGATGAGGTCACGACGGCGCTGGAATGCCACGCGCATGTCTTCAACGCATTGCTGTGAGCAACGATAGGCGGCTTCGGCAGCCTTTTGGGCGATTGACGAGGCGCCGCTGGTGTATTGTCCCTGAAGCTTGTTCACGGCTTTTGCGAGCCACAATGGAGCGGCGACAAATCCAATTCGCCATCCAGTCATAGCATAGGCCTTCGACACACCATTGATTACTGCTACTCGGTCTTTTAGTTCGGGGAATTGTGCAAACGACTCGTGCTTGCCCACGTAGTTGATGTGCTCATATATCTCATCGGCAATAATCATCACTTGTGGGTGGCGGGCCAACACAGCCGCCAGAGCTGCGAGCTCTTCCTTGCTGTAGATGCTGCCGGTAGGGTTAGATGGTGAGCATAATATAATGAGTTTAGACTTCTCGGTAATGGCGTTCTCGAGCTGTTCGGAAGTGATTTTGAAATCGGTCTCGATGGTAGCTGGCACGAGCACGCTCTTGCCACCACACAAGTTCACCATCTGCACATAGCTTACCCACGCAGGAGTAGGGATGATTACTTCGTCGCCCTCATTGATGAGGCACAGCACAGTGTTGCACAGCGACTGCTTGGCACCATTGCCCACGACGATTTGCTCGGGGGAGAAATCGAGGTTATTTTCGTTTTTGAGTTTGTCGCTGATAGCTTGTCGCAGCGACAGGTATCCTGGTACTGGTGAGTAGAACGAGAAATTGTCGTCTACAGCCTTCTTGGCGGCTTCCTTGATGTGGTCGGGGGTAGTGAAGTCGGGCTCACCCACACTCAAGTTAATAACATCAACGCCTTGTGCCTTGAGTTCGGCGCTCTTTTGTGACATCGCCAGTGTAGCCGAAGGCGATAATGCTTGTAATCGTTTGGAAATTAAATCCATAGTTGGTTGAAAAATTGTTTTATAGGTTTATATGTATAATAATGAGTTTGTCATTCAGTAATTTGTTATTTGGCCCCCCAACCTGGGTTTCTCACAGCTCTCATCTCACGTTGGATGCGCTGGCTGCGTTTCTTGACGAGTGGGCTTGGATGTGCCGAGTCACGTTGAAGCGGGTTAGGGAGTGTCGCAGCTATTAGCGAACTCTCGTTGCGGGTTAGTTTTTTGGCGTTCTTCTTGAACTTCTTTTGGGCACAAGCTTGAACGCCGTAGATTCCGTCGCCCATCTCAATGGAGTTGAGATACACTTCCATAATGCGCTCTTTGCCCCAAATCGCCTCTATCAAGACAGTGAAATAGGCTTCAAGACCTTTCCTTATCCAGCTTTTGCCTTGCCACAAGAACACGTTCTTGGCAGTCTGTTGAGAGATCGTGCTTGCCCCTCGCTGACGTCCCCCTTCTAAGGCCTCAAGACGAGCCTTCAGGATTTCTTTTTCTTCAAAACCGTTGTGACGCAAGAATCCAGTGTCCTCGCCGCCCATAACGGCAAGAACCATATTGTTTGAAATCTGATTCATATCAACCCACTGATGCTCAAGCACAGTGTCCTTGCCGTCAAACCATTGCTCAAAGCAGCGGATATACATCAGTGGTGTGCGGTAGACCGGCACCCATTTGAAGGCTATTACTGCCAGCAGTGATGACACAAAGAAGAAGATGAGTATGTTTCTTACCCACACCCAAAACCTGTGCCAAAGAAATTTCATATTGCTCATCTTGTTATTGTGAATTCAAAATTACAATTTACAAAGATATTGCTTTTTTCTTAAGTGTATGCAAAAAATAAGATGAAAAATTTGTAAAATAAGATATTATTTGTATTTTTGTGAGTGAAAATAACAACAAATTAATGAGTTACTATGAAACAATACTATTTATTTAAAGACAATCAGCGGGTAGGGCCGCTGCCTTTGGACCAACTGCTGCTAAATGGATTACAGCCTTCTATGTTA
This sequence comes from uncultured Muribaculaceae bacterium, assembly GCA_905233845.1. Classification (GTDB taxonomy): domain Bacteria; phylum Bacteroidota; class Bacteroidia; order Bacteroidales; family Muribaculaceae; genus Sodaliphilus. Next base: position 6,487 of record CAJOFH010000054.1, read on the forward strand.
GTATGGACCGAAGGAATGACCGATTGGCAACCAGCCGACCAAATCCCTGAGATTCAAGCGCTCTTTGCTCCTGCACAACCTGCAGCACCTGTGGCTCCAACAGCTCCAGTGCCTCCAGTTTCTCCTGTTCAGCCTGTGGCACCTGCACAGCCAGTGACACCTGCACAGCCTCAATATCAGCAGCCACAAGTTGCTCCTCAACCTCAGTATCAGCAACCTCAGTATCAACAGCCTTATCAGCAACCAGCTCCTGGTCAGACTTCTCAGCCTAATCAGCAGAATGTGTTCAAGATTATTCTTTACGTTTTGTTGGGACTCTCGGCATTGGGTGGCTTGATTAATTTCATTGGTGCATTCTCCTACTTTGGAGGATTTTTCAGTATGCCGTTACTGGGCATTTGCCAATTGCTGAGTTCAGCAGCCATAATAGGCATCAGTGTGATAGCAATCATGCGCATGGTCAAGAACGAGAAGTATTCATTCCTCACAATCGCCTATTTTGCTTTAGCGTTCATTCTCAATTTAATAGGACTGATAATTTCAAGCAAATATGGTGGCGGTGTATTCTCGTTCATAGTAGGTCTTGCCGGTCTTGCTATTGCTGTGTTGGCATCAATTCCTATGGACAAAATAGGAGATGTTAATAGCTACAAGAACTTGCTTCCCGAAGCTACACAAATCGACTACATTTTACTTGGTGCTTATGCCTTGTTCTCTCTCATCTCGTTGATTTACTTGATTTCAGTCATTAGCAGACTTAATAGTTTCTTGATGTAAATGACTAAATAATTACTTAGTTAACACGGCACCCACTTCCAAACCAAGGAGTGGGTGCTTTTTGCGCTTTTGGTTGATGTTTTTATCTATCTTGCTGAAAATTATTAAAAAAGTGATTGTTGATGATATTATTTTGACTATCTTTGCCGTTCAATCTTTAGTTATGAACTCGATTATCAACACATTTGCCCCTATTACCCTCGACGAGATGAAGTCGGTGAGGTTAATGAATCGTGTTGATACTAAGTTTGTGACCACCATGCCGCGCCTGATGGAACTACTTGAGATGGCGCGTGATGAGTACTTTATGCAAGAGATTGACGGAGTGCGCAATAGTGCCTATACTACGCTCTACTACGACACTCCTTCGCTCGACATGTATATCATGCACCACAACGGATGCCTGGGCAGGCAGAAGGTGAGAGTGCGAGAGTATGTGGGCTCTGGACTAATGTTCCTTGAGGTGAAGAATAAGAACAATCACCGTCGCACTCGCAAGAAACGCATCTCCATCGATGAGTTCAACATCGAGGGGCAGCACAAGCACGACTTCCTTGAAGGGTTGTGCTGGTGGGATGTTGACTCACTTCAGCCGGCATTGCGTAACTGGTTCAATCGCATCACGTTGGTAAACAAGGGCAAGAGCGAGCGTGTGACTATTGACACAGGACTGCGTTTCCACAACTTTGTGACTGGTCTCGACAAGAGTCTGGATCAGGCAGTAGTTATCGAGCTCAAGCGCGACGGTAATCAGCCCTCACCGTTGATGACGATGTTGCGTGACCTGCGCGTCCATCCTCATGGTTTCAGCAAGTATTGCATGGGCACAGCTCTAAGCAATCCCGGCATTAAGCAAAATCGCTGGAAGCCCAAGCTACACTATGTTGACAAGCTTATTTCGATGGACTGTAATCGCTAATATAGATAAAAATCAAAACACAAAATAATTATGATTGACAACTTGTTTATGGGAATTACCCAACCCTATTGCGCCATGCTGATAAGATTTGTTGTCTGCGTTCTGGTCAGCTGGTTTATTATCGACAGGCTATACTATCGCAAGAGCAAGCGTCGTGACTTCTATTTCACGTTCATGCTCATCAGTGTTTCGTTGTTCTTCTTGGTGTTCTTCATGATTTTCGTTCTTGAGGACATGAAGGGCAAGGCGGGTATAGGCTTAGGTATAGGTCTGTTTGGTATATTCAGTATCATGCGTTATCGCACCGACACGATGCCGGTGCGCGAGATGACCTACTTGTTCATAATCATCTCGCTGGCGGTGGTTAACGCTCTTGCATCGACAATGCCGTTGATAGAACTCATCATAACCAACTTGATTGTTGTAGTGGCTATCATGGTGTGCGAGTGGCGTTTGAAGACCGAGAGCGTGAAGCTCGTGCAGTATGACAAAATCGAGCTTATTTCGCCCGACAAGCGCGAGGAGCTGATTGCCGATTTGAAGAAGCGCACGGGTCTCGAGATCACCAAGGTTGAGGTAGGTGCCATCGACTTCTTGCGCGACATGACTATGTTGCGTGTGCATTATCGCAGTAGCGACGCTGGTACCAACAGCGTGGACAAGAATATCAAACTCACAAGGCAAGATCTGCAATGAAACGAGCAATAAAATGTGTTGTGGCACTGGCATTGTGCGTAGCTGTGGCTTTGCCAGCAAGTGCACAGTTTGAGGGAAAGTCGGGCAAGGATTTCGGGCTGTGGATGACAGCTGGTGTGGAGAAGAAGCTCAGCAAGAAATGGAGTGTGGGAGCCGAGTTTGAATATCGCCTCAAAGACAACATCGAGGAGGGTAAAGGCTGGGGAGCCCCGAGCCGTTGGAACATCGCCGTAGGCGCTGAGTTTAAGGTCTTGTCTGCATTGAAGCTCGATGCTGGCTATAAGTTCATGCGTGACTACTCGTTGCCCGAATGGAACGAGGCTCAGCAGGAAGAGACCGAGGCGTTTTGGGGTACCAAACACCGTGTTTATGCCTCGTTTACAGCCACTTTCAAGGCATGGAATGTGAAATTTGCGCTGCGTGAGCGCTGGCAGTATACCTATCGTCCCGAAGTGCCCGATGTGACCTATGATTGGGAGAAGGATCGTTTGGAGCCCAAGAAGGGCAAAGGCAAAAATGTTGTGCGCTCAAGGCTGCAAGTATCTTACGATAAAAAGAAGGCATGGTATGAGCCATACGCCTCGGCTGAGGTGTATATCGGTGATGGACTTGATAAGATACGTTACACTGCAGGCTGCGAGTTCAAGCTCAACAAGCATAACATCGTTGACGTATTCTACCGCTATCAGGACATTTATGAGGACGATGAATACAACAACCGTGACTCACACATCCTCGGAGTGGGCTACAAGTTCAAATTCTAAGCGCTTTGCTGGAGAATGTGAACATGACTTTCTCCTTTGTCCTGAAGAGGTGAATTCTTAGCATCCCCTTCTATATAAGCAATCAAGTTTTGTGCCTGCTTTTTTTGGTAAGATTTGAATATAAACTTGTAATATTGCAAAAGATTTATTACTTTTGCGTTGTGATAGTTATAGCGACGTAATGCTCAACATCACAACGCAGATTTTTTATTAATTTTTTAACCCAACAACACATGAAGAAATTCTTTACTCTATGCTTGATGGCTGTTGCCTTGATGGCACAAGCCAACACCTACACATTGAGCCAATTGGCGGAACTAGTTCCAGCTCTGGAGGACGGCACTGGAGTTGCTGTTGTAGATGGCGCTTATGTTATCAATCTACCAGCATCGCTGCCCGACGGCGTTAGTGGCCTTGGCTATGACGACAACAACATCGTGCTCACCAAGAAGTACTTCACTATCAATGGTGACCTTATCATCAGCGAAGGCGAGACTCTGCTCTTTGGAGGCTCTGCCGAGATGGAAGTAAATGGCGACCTTACCATCACAGGTGCTACCATTGGCGCTGCCGAGGGCTCGGAAAACAAGGCTAAGGGTTTCCGAATGTACCAGGAAGGCGTGAGTGCTACTATTACCAACAGCGTGTTCAACTATGTGGGTATCAACTATGGCAACGGCACCGAGGAAGGACACCTCACCGTTACAGGCTGTACATTCAACGACCACAACTCAAAGGGAGGAAATGCCGTTATCAACTTCACCTCGCTGAGCAAGGACAACCTGGTTGAGAACAACACCTTCGAGAATCCTACTCTGTCGGCAGTAGCGAGCGGTGCCAATGTGGCTTGTGGTATTACCTTTAGGGGCAATATCATTAACAAGCCCACTGCCAGCAATCGTCTTTATCCTGGCATCAACTTGAGTGCTACTGGACCTTACGATATCGTTATCGATAACAATGAGGTTCACGGTGCTGCCGAGACTACTCGTTCGGGAGGTATTGCACTGGCTTGCCTGCTGGGAAATCCCCCAACTGGAACACTCTATGTCACTAACAACTTTGTTGAGAACTGCTCTTATGGCATCACCCTCACCGGTCCTGGCGATGTGCGCATGATTGGTAATACTGTGCTTAACAACAAGTACATTTCTGACCCTGACTTGGGTGGTAGTGGTCTCAACATCACTTGCAACTCTTCCAACGTGATTGCCAAGGCTTATATGCAGGGCAACTACATTGAGGGAAACATGTGGGGTATTACCGTGATTGGAAACGTTGATATCAACGCTGGTTGTCTCGAACCAGTAAGAGCCAATGACGAGTATAATCCAGGTGAGAACGTGTTTAAAGACAACGGAAATACCAAGTATTCTAATGGCTTTGACGCAGATGGAGAATTCCAGCGTTTCGACCTCTACAACAACTCTGCCACAACAGTTTATGCTCAGGGCAACATCTGGAATACTGATGTTCAGGATTTTGACCACATCGCAGCAGTTGTTTTTGACAATGCCGACAATTCTTCGCTGGGCGAGGTTATCTACATGCCTGCAGGTTCCAATACTGGCATCAGCACCATCGCTACCGAAAGCAATGGCAACAGCCAGCGCTACAACATCATGGGCCAGCCTGTTGATAGCAACTATCGCGGTATCGTAATCGAGAAAGGTAAGAAAATACTAGCTTTCTAAGGTGTGAAAAAGATTGGGCTAAACGCTCAAAGTCAGAAAATAAACGAGGGTGTACCAAAAAATCTTGGCACACCCTCGTTTGTGATATTATGGTTTAACCCAAATCGGTCATTAGGTTCAACACTCGTAGACTTTTTCGCTCTTGCGTTTTTTCTCTTTTTTTAGTTCTTGCTCTTGCTTCTCGGCATCTTTTTTCTTCTGGATTTTCTGTTTGGGTTTCTCACGCTCGTTAGGTAGCTGGTTGTTGTTCTCTGAGAAGCTCTTGATGATGTCTTCCACAACTTCTTGGTTGCCAAGCAAGTAATTGATGACGACCTCGATGACGGTGGGCGTCTTGTCGCTTACGAGGTAACTGATTAGGCATCGTGTGCCGTCGGGCATAGTGCCTTCAAGCGAATAGCATTTAAAGCCTTTTACCTTTATCTCGAGCAGTTTTGTGTCATACATGTTGAAGCCTAATGCTCGGCTTTTGAGTCGTTCATTGAGATTTTTTTTGTTGGTGTTTTCGTTCTTGATGTAACGTTGCAGCGTCATCACCATCTCGTCCCATTCCACTTGTGCCGAGCTTGGGTCTTGGAAGAATGAGAATGGTATGTGTCCACCATCAGGGGCCTCGAATGCGATGTTGTACTTGTCCCAAGTGTAAATCTTGGCGCTAACTGTTGTAGTGAGCGCGAGAGTTATTGCAGCGACAAGTGCTAATAATCTATTATAGTTCATCGTGGATAATGTATATGTCACTGTCATTTGTAACAGTAGAGTCAGAATTAATATATGAGTCTTCAACTTGATAGGGTACTAGATCTTGTAGCCATTTCTCCCACTGCCGTTCGTTGCCGTTGAAAACGTTGAGGTCAACATCACCAATTATACCACTCACTCGGCCCCAATGGCTGTATTGTTGCACTTGATGTGGTATGTGTCGCAGCTTGTCGGGGTCTTTAAAAGCGCAGAGCCATAGGTTGATGTTGATTTGTCCGTCTTTGATGTATTTTTTGTATCCGTCACCATTGGTGTAGACCATCACTTGGTGTCCCCTGGAGCGCAGGTTGTCAACCATAGCGTCGAGGTGTTTCTGTGTACGGTCGTCTTGAATCTTCTCGTCGTTGCTCCAGTCTTCGATGTCGACAACCAGCGGAAGGTCAAGTTTGCGCCAACCCACCATTTCGAGGAAGTTCTTGGCTTGGTTGAGCCCGTCGGTCTTCTTACGGAAAAAGTGGTAGGCTCCCACTTTGAGTCCAGCGGCCCGTGCCTTGTCGTAGTTGGTATCGAATTTCGGGTCGTGATGGTTTTCGCCCTCAGTTGCTTTGATAATGACGAACGAGAATCCATCGCTTTTCACTTTCTCAAAGTCTATATCCCCGTTGTGTGACGATACATCGATACCCAGAATAGGGTACTTTGCACGATTTATTTCTATCTCGCCTCGCATCCAGTGGAAGATGGAGGTGCGGTTCTTGTATCCCCACCACAGCACAGAGCACAAGAGGACAAGTAGAACAGCCAAGCCAATGGCGAAGGTCTTGATCAACCTTCGTCTTCGATTGGCTTTTGCGGCCTTGCTCTGCTTTATCTCTTTGGCCTGTTGTGCCAGTTGTTTCACTTTCTCATTCATGGTGGGGAAAGTGGCGTTAGAATAAGGGGAAAGAGACGGCAGGATTGACGTACTTGTTCTCAAACTCCTCCTGGCTCATGGTTAGCATTAAGATACCCTGGATGATACCGATGATGCTTGTGATTATAGATAATGAGAAGCATGAGATAATACTGGCAATGAGGAAGATTACTCCAGGTGTGGTCTTGCCAAGATAGAAGTAGTGAACACCAAAAGCTCCCAGCAATATCGCTAACAAACCAGCGATTCCTCGGCTTTTGCCCGAAGGTCCCTCTGCAAAGACATCGTTGCTGCGATAGGGCTGCTGATAGCCATACTGTTGTTGGTAGCCATATTGTTGCTGTTGCTGGCCATACTGTTGTTGCTGCTGTTGTTGCCCAGTAGCAAAATGTGGTGGTTGCTGGTTGCTTGCAGTATTATAAGCAGTGCCGCAGTATGGGCATGTGATTGTCTCTACTGGTTGTTCAAGTGTAACTGTGTTGCCGCACTTGGGGCATTTGTAAGTGGTTGACATAGTAGTAATGATTTTGTTGTTAGTTAATATAAGTGGAGAATAAAAAATCTGTTTTTTTATCGGCGACGCTTGGAGTTGTTGCCTCCTTTAGCGCGTTTCTGTTGCTCGAGTTGCTGGCGTTGTGCCTCTTCGAGTCGTGCCATGAATCCGCTTTTCTTCTTGGGCTTTTTGGCGTTTTCGGCCATGACTGCCCTCACTTTCTCTTCCTTGACCATCATTCTTGTGAGATAGGTCTGAATGATAGTAATGAGCAGTGATACGAAGTAGTAGTAGCTAAGTCCGGCAGCGTAGGTGTTGAAGAACACGAGGAACATCAATGGCATCAAGTACATCATCCACTTCATGCCCGGCATCTGGCTTGATGATTGCGATTGCATATTAAGATAGGTGTAGCCAATGTTGGTGGCAGTCATCAGCAAGCAGAAGATGCTCAGGTGGTCACCCAGCAGTGGAATACTGAAGGGCAACGAAATGATGGCATCAGGGGCGCTCAAGTCGGGTGCCCACAAGAATGACTGGCCTCGCAGGTCGATGCTCGATGGGAAGAACCAGAACATGGCAATGAGGAACGGCATCTGCAGGAGCATGGGCAAGCATCCGCCCATTGGGTTGGCGCCTGCTTGCTTGTAAAGTTCCATCGTCTTTTGTTGCTTCTTCATCGCGTCGTTGGGATCGGGATACTTCTCGTTGATAGCCGCGATGTCGGGTTGCAGAATCTTCATCTTTGCCTGCGAGAGGTAGCTCTTATAGGTCAGCGGCCACAGAGCAAGTTTAAGCAATATTGTGAGAACAAGAATCACGATTCCCAGGCTCCATCCAAACTTGCAAAGCCAGTTGAACACAGGCATCACGATTCCCGAGTTAATCCATCTGAACAAAGTCCATCCCAGCGACACAAGTCGAGTGAGATGCAGGTCCTCATTTGGTGAGAACTTATCGTAGCTCGAGAGCAGTGCGTAGCGGTTGGGACCAAAGTAGAAGTAGAACGACGCTGGAGCAGGGCTCTGCGAGTTGTATTCTACAGTTGAGGTGACGTTGATGTCCTTAAGATAGGTGTCATATTCCTTGCTCTTTCCTTGCTCGTAGGCAGTGCTGGAGAGCTTGGCGCCGTTGAACGCCTGATTGGCAATGAGTGCCGTAGAGAAGAATTGGCTTTTGCCAGAGAACCACTTGATGCGCTCTTGCACGGTCTCCTCTTTGCTGCCATTCTCGCTCAGGTTGTCAACGTCGTCGTTCTCACCCTGAATCTTCCAGTAGAGAGCGCTGTTGCGTTCCTCAAACTGCTTTCCGGCTTCCTGTCGCTTGATTTTTTGATGCCAAGCGAAGTCCATATTGCTGATGTTGGTGGGAATCACCTTGTCCATGCCGCTTTGTAGCACTTCCATGCGCACCATGTAGGTTCTTGGCACCAGAGTGTAGCGCAGACTCCACTTTGCTCCGCCCTCGAGGTTCATACTCATGGTGACAGAGCTGTCGGTCTTTGCCTCGGGAGAGAAGAAGAAGTCGCGTGTGTCGTAGCGCTGGGTATTGGAATTGAGCGTGAAGCTGTAGTCGTTATTTTCAGGATTGATTATTTCAACTGGTACGCTCTTGTTGTTCTTGTAGTCCTCTTGAGTGCGATAGGCTTTATAACCCTTGAGTGTGGCTCGTGAAATCATGGCACCCTTAGTGCTAATCTCTATTTTTATTGAGTCGTTCTCGAGCGATTCTGTCTTCTCCTCTCCTGTGAGATTGCCGCTGAATGCTGACGCTTGAGCATATTTGCTTATCACTTTCTTCACTGCTTGCACAGCAAGGTTTTGTGTTCGAGGATCGTCGCTTTTTGCCATGGTTAAGGCTGCCAAACTGAGTGATTTGTTGTCGATTTTCACTATGCCACTAGCTTTACCGCCTTCGTTAGTGAGGCTCACGCCCTCGAGGGTGATGTTTCCGTTCTTGGCAGTGAGAGTGTCGAGCAGAGTCATCTCTTCGGCTGTAAGTGTGTCGACACTTGCATTTGTCGCTTGGTTAGTAGTGTTCTCGGTGGTGGCTTTCTGTTGCTTGTTTTGCTGGGGATCTTCTTTGGGCTGGAAATACATGAACCCAAAAATTACTGCACACATCAGCAACATGCCTATGACCGTGTTTTTGTCCATAATTCTTTACGTCTCGTACTTAATTATTTGTAAGTTGTTTAATGTCAGTTATTAATCTCAATTATTGTTTTTGTTCTCTATTGCAGCTCGCACGAAATCCATGAACAGCGGGTGTGGGGTGAGCACAGTGCTACTGTACTCGGGATGGTACTGAGTGCCAATGTACCACTTCTTGTTGGGGAGTTCCATCACCTCTACTAAGTGAGTCTCAGGGTTTTCGCCAGCAAATATCATGCCACTGTCCTCAAATTGTTTGCGGAACTCATCGTTGAACTCAAAGCGATGACGATGGCGCTCTTCGATGTCGAGTTTGCCGTATGCTTCTGCAACTTTCGTGCCACTTTTAAGGTGACAGGCATAGGCTCCCAGTCGCATAGTACCGCCCATGTTGGTGATACTCTTCTGTTCCTCCATCAAGTCGATGACGTTGTGAGGAGTCTTTGGGTCGATTTCTACACTATTGGCATCGGGCAATCCTAAAACATTGCGTGCATACTCAATTACCATACACTGCATTCCGTAGCAGATGCCGAATGTGGGCTTGTCATGCTCACGGCACCATTTAAGAGCGGCAAATTTGCCTTCGGTGCCTCGCTGTCCGAATCCGGGAGCGACTATCACGCCATCCATGTCTTTGAGTAGAGACTCAGCATTGCTGTCGTTGATTTTCTCGCTTGATATATATGTGATTTTTACTTTATGGTCTTGATAAACGCCGGCGGTGAGTAGGCTCTCGTCAATACTCTTATAGGCATCTTGAAGCTCCACATACTTTCCTACAAGGCCTATTTTTACCTCGTCGCTTGCGTTGCGCATCTTGTCGAGGAAGAAATTCCACTTGGTCAGATCGGGCTCGCCAGAGTAGGGCGTGTCAGTCTTCTCAAGGATAATTTGGTCCAGGTGCTGGCGGTGCATCATTAGTGGCACCTCATAGATGCTGGGGGCGTCGAGACTCTGTGTTACAGCGTCGGGACTTACATTGCAGAATTGAGCTACTTTGCGACAGTGAGCTGCTGGTAGCTCTAATTCGGTGCGCAACACAAGCACATCGGGTTGGATTCCCACTTGTTGCAACTGCTTCACGCTGTGTTGAGTAGGCTTGGTCTTAAGCTCGCCAGCGGCCTTGATGTAGGGCACATAGGTGAGATGTACAACTACGCAGTTACGTCCCAATTCCCATTTGAGCTGTCGCACCGCCTCAAGGAACGGCAGCGACTCGATGTCACCCACGGTGCCTCCAATCTCGGTGATGACGAAGTCATACTTTCCTGTGCTGCCAAGCAATTTCACACAACGCTTGATCTCGTCGGTGATGTGAGGAATGATTTGGACTGTTTTGCCCAAGAAATCGCCACGGCGCTCCTTGTCAATGACGCTTTGATACACTCGGCCAGTGGTGATATTGTTGGCGCGCGTGGTCTTGATATTGGTGAAACGCTCGTAGTGTCCTAGGTCAAGGTCGGCTTCGTGGCCATCGACAGTTACATAGCATTCCCCATGTTCGTAGGGGTTTAGCGTTCCTGGGTCGATGTTGATATATGGGTCAAACTTCTGCATCGTCACGTTGAATCCACGCGAAAGAAGCAACCGTGCAATTGATGACGATATTATCCCTTTGCCCAACGATGAAACCACGCCACCAGTAACAAAAATGTATTTCGTATCCACTATTTTAAAATATAATTTTAACTAAATGATAAGTATATTTTATTACAAAATGCAAAGTTAATCATTTTCTTGCAACTTCTACACATTCCTCAACACATTTTTCTTCCACAAATAAAAAATGAAGAAAAAGGAACCGACCCCTTTTCTTCAAAATGAGGAAAAAGGAACCGACCCCTTTTCCTCATTTTACTATTCTATTCTGGTTTGTTTTATCTTTCCTCTATAGATAGCTGATTTTCCAACACCTAAAAGTGATATCAATTGACTGTAGGTGATGCCATATTCCATTGCTTTATTTGACATTTCTAATTTGATGACCTTTGGCAAATCTTTCAATTCGATTTCGGCAAACCCCTTGGGCACAAGAATTTTTAGTATTTCTTCAGCTTTATCGTTGTCAACTCGTTCTTTGTCAACAGAAGAAACGAAGAACTTTGGCTCTTCGGCATTTAATACGATGCTCTGTACTTGCGATCTTGTCAAGTTCTTAAAAGGTATGTTCTGTTCGCATAAACCTCTTTGATATGTTTCGTCAGGTAATTCATATTCACGCCAACTGCTCCATTTGTACCAGCCTGGCTGACTTGTCATGCCAGCTTTAACTGGATTATAGTGAATGTAGTTGAGCAATGTGATGAAATAATCACACTCATCGACTGGTTCACTTCTAAATCGTCCTTCGAATAGTGGGCCAGTTCTACTTCGACGCTTGTTGAAATAGCTTACATAAGCCACACCAAGGCGCTTTATTACTTCGCTTATTGATCTGTCGATTTCAGAAATTAATAAGTGTAAATGGTTTGACATCAAGCAATAAGCATATATTTTGCAAACGGGTGGCTTTGGGATGCCATTTTTATCAACAGGTTTGGATAGAGAACGTAGAATCTTCTCCATTTTCATATAATCAATTTCATCAAGGAAAATGTTGCCACGGTTGATTCCGCGAAGCATTACGTGATAAATTCCTGTAGGGCTTGGTACTCTAAGTTTACGAGGCATAGTCTATGAATTATTAGTTTTGTGAATCTTTATTTCTGGCGTGCAAAGGTAATAAGAATGCTTTGAAAAACAAAGAAATTAAGAAAAAAGAACCGACCCCTTTTCTTCAAAATGAGGAAAAAGGAACCGACCCCTTTTCTTCACTTTTTCTCAAAAAAGTACCCGCTTCGATTCACATCGTGCGGGACTTTATTGTTTACTTAACTATTGGTTTTTTATCAAATGATGTAAAAGTTCAACTAATAACTAATTCACTTTAAAATTTTCACGATGCAAAGTACGGCATTTTTGGAGGGTTGTGCAATCCTAAATTCACAAACGAAGTGCAATAAATAATTCTTTGTTGAATTAAAAACATATATGATAATGTGCTGTTGGAAGTCGGAAATAACTTCCATAGCGAA
>CAJOFH010000055.1 GCA_905233845.1 uncultured Muribaculaceae bacterium
GACCAAAAATCTGGGGACAGCAACTAAATCCATGGATTTAGCCACCATCCCCATTTGTCTTGACCTTTCAAAGAAAACTTTTTAAGGGTCGACTAATTATTTCCGAGCAAGATGTTGTAAATGATTGTGATGTCGACTGATGTGATTATGCCATCGCCGTCTTGGTCTCCGTTAACCATGCCTTCGGTGGTTCCATTGAGCAGATAGTTATACAAGATGGTGATATCGACACTGGAAACTACACCGTCATCGTTCACGTCGCCTGGGATTCCAGTTGGTTCAGTACTTGGATCATAAAGATTGGTGAGCACTTGAGTGGTGCCACTGCCCACAAGCGATGTGTTAAGTTTCAAATAGGCATATCCACGATTGAACGTTGCAGTCAATATTTTGTTGAAAACCGGAGCCTTGTAGTAGAGCACGAAGTAGCTCAAGGCATTGTTTGATGTCACCGTGTTGCTGCCAGTTGTAACGCTTTCCATTATGCTTGATGCAGAAGGTGCGCTTGACGGATAACCCAAACGGTAGTAGGTGCCGTCGGCAAGTCCATGCACTACAGCGCCAGTACCTGCAGGCAGTCGCAGCACAGTGTTGAGCTGCGCCGTGTTTTGTGATTTGTCGTAAGACGAAACAACATAGGACTCCACCAAAGTATTGTTGAAGTCGATGTTCTTGATACAACTGAACGACTGCCACTCGCTGTCGAGTTTTAGGTGGGGATAAACCCTATTTACATCCCACATGCCACTATTGTTGACAAAATCGGGAAGTCGACGGTAGTCTACCCAGCACTTGAAGTCACTGGCATTGTTGCCAAAGAACTCTTGTCCTAATGTGATTGAGTTCTTGCGGTCGATGTGCGGCAAGAATAGCTCGTGCAGGTTCTTGCAGCCATAGAAGGCAAACTGCCCGATGTTCGTTACTGTCGTTGGGATGTATCCCGAGCTGCCACCACCCGACATGCTCTCGAGGCTGCTTTGCAACGAGCTGTTCAAGAATGCGCTATTGCCAATGGTCTTGAGCGTGGGAGTGATGTAAATACTGTTGATTGAAGTTGAAGTCGCAAAGCAGTTCTCGCCAATCGCAGTGCAATTGTAGGTGCGGCTGTAGAGGTCGTGCTTGGCATCTCCCGCAATGATGCTGACTGTAGTGTTGAGCACTTTGGGGTTATAAACCATTTCGCAGGCGCCAGTGCTGCTGCCGCTCACCGCTGTGGTGATAGTGTATTTAAGACCATCGTTGGTGTCGGTGAAGTCATAACCGCCCTCTGAAATACGGTGGTCGCCGCCAAACTGCGTCCACTTTGATTTATAGGTTCCAACATATCCCACAGGCACATAAAGGCAGCCTGCGCTGCGAGGCAAACTAGAACTGTCAAATCCTGAGACTCCGTTTTTAATAGTTGGCGGTGTCTTACTGTTGACAACAAACTCATATAAGTTGTTGCTGGCCAGCTGGTCAAACTTGTAGTGAATTGAACTTATGGTAGCAGGAAATACGATGCGAGTAGCATAGCATGATAATGCTTCTTCGCCAATAGTGGTAATGCCGTAAGGGAGCTCAATGTCGGTGAGTTTGGAGTAGTAGAACGCAAAATCGCCGATGGTTTTCAGCGCGGCAGGGAATTCCATCTTTGTTCTCAAGTCGGCACGGAAGAAACTGTATTTGTCAATCAAATAAACGTTGCGTGGCAACGTGCACGACTTGAGGGCAGTGCAGTAATAGAAGGCGCGTTCTGGAATGACTGTAATCGGAGCATTTTTTATTAATGCTGACGGTGGCAAGAGAACTGGCCTCGGCAAATGCGTATGCTCCCATCGAGCTCAGCGCCGAACCCGCATTGAAGCCCTTGATTGCCGACTTGTGGAAGGCGCGCACGCCCACCTTCTTGATGTAATCAAGCGAAAGTGATGCCGAGAGATTTGTTGTGTTCATAAATGCCGAGTCTCCAATTTCCTCCACGCGCGTGAAGGTGAAATTGCTGAGCGAGGTGCCATAAAATGCCCGCTCTTTGATACGCTTTATAAAACTGCCAGAGGCCACGGTCATTGAGATGGGAGAACTCAATTCCTCGAATGCGCTGCGCCCAATCTCCACTGGGTCATAGTTCTTGTTTTTAATTGTCACGGCAGTGGGAATTGTCGTCGTGACAACACCTCGCACCAGTCGTGCATTGCCATCACGTGAATAGCCGGCATAGTTGTTGTGAGCTGTGTTGTCGAGCACGGTCCAGTAACAATCGTTATTGTCCCTATAATCCCACACTTTAAGGTGGTCTAAAGGACCAGTCTGGATATCAAAAGATGACCAATGGGCCGAATTCTTGTAGTTGGTAAAACTCTCGTGTGGCACATAGAGCTTGATGTTGTTTGCTATTGACGACGGGAGGAGATAGGAGGATAAAGAGGGTGGAACGACGAGGTTGACATACATATATTCCAGGTTGGTGCTGCCACGAAAAGCATAGCTGTTGAGCTCTGTGATTGATGACGGCAATCTTACAGCTGCCAAACTGCTGCAAGAGGAAAAGGCATGGTAACTGATGGTTTTCACACCATAAGGAATTTTAAGGGAAATAATGGTTCTGTTTCCCTCGGCAGCATAGTCATTGATGTAAGTAATGCTGGGAGCAAAAGCATTTTCAGTCTCGGAATAGTTCCATGCGCAAGGTATCTGGATTAAATGGGTATAATCCCTTGTGTAAAGGCAACCGTTGTGTGCAGCATAATATTGATTGTCACTATCGACTGTTATATATTTTAGATTATTAGCGTAAATGAAAGGTGCTAGTTCAATCTTTCGGCAACTACTAGGGATGTTGACCGAAGTAAGACCAGTCTCACCGAAGGCATAATTGTCAATATATGTGACACCATTAGGTCCAGCACCTGATTCATTAGGCTTGTAGAGTTTTAGCGTTGTTAGATTACTGCATCCACGAAATGCATTAATCATGATGCTGTCCACAGCAATATAGGCTCTCGTCAGGTTTGGGCAGTTGCCAAAAGCCCTCACGCCTATTCTTCGTGCCATGGTAACATCGTTGGCCACCGTAAGGACATTAGAGTTGCCCAAGAATGCGCTGTCGGCAACTGCTTCAAGGAAATAATCACCTGGTGCGTTAATCATTGTAGCGGCATCAACATATTGTGTTAGTGTCACCGAACCGCTTTCGGGCGGATTGCCACCAACCATGATGCATCGGGAAAGACTTCTTTGATAAGGGATGCCGTTCTTGATGACATAGGCGATGCCGCTCTTTTTGAAGTCATAGGCATAATCGTTGTTGCGCACTATGTTGTCAAATGTTCCTCCCCACGTGGAGTTGTTTTTCAGTGCGTTGGCACCTCGGTAAGTCGCGGTATAGACCACCAAGTTGTCGGGAGTGCCAACAAATGCATAGTTTTGAACATAGGGGGGCACTTCACCGGCAAAAGCAAGTATTACAAGCGAGGAACAGTTCCGAAAGGCAGCTTGAGAAATCCAACTTATAGAGCTTGGCATAGTCACTTGTCGGAGATTCTGACACCCCTCAAATGCGCTCGCCTGGATTGTTGTCACGCCATAATCAATGTAGGCACGGGTGATTTTACTGTTGTTTTTGAATGCGCTGGCCCTGATTATATTCACACGGTATTTATTTCCATTATAATCGACATAACCAGGGATATACACATATCCTGAATAGTTTGGGTCGGACAAGCCATTCAGGTAGGCTGTACTCTCACCACTGGTACTCAGGGTCAAGTCATATTTGAAATTACCGATGGTTACGTTGTTGTAATTAGTGTCGGCATAGCTCACTGTTGCCACCGTGGCAAGGAGCAGAAAGAGTAGTTTTCGTATCATATTGAAAGGTGTTGAATTAGGTTGTTTATGTATTGTAGTAGCTATCACATAAGGAGGACCTTGCGGTGGGAGCATTCGGTCTCAAAAATGAGGACAATCTTTCTCGGTTACAAAGATAATGAATACCTTGAAAAAAACAAAATTTCAGCAAAATTTCTTATTATTTCCCAAGAAACCGCCAAGAATCAGTAACAATTTGTTTGTTGACTGCCAAACTGATGACATTCTTGCTTATAATCCCAAATCGGTCATTAGGTCGACATCATGATTTTTTTAAATGTCTATTTATGCAATAATAGCTTTGTTTTGGCATCTTGACTTCGATGGACTTTTGACGTAGCCCGCTACGTCTTCAAGTCTCTCAAAATCAATCTACTCAAAACAAATTCTATTCTTACATAAATCCTAATGACCGATTCGGAATCAAAACAAAAAGGCGCTCAATGAAGTGAGCGCCTTTAGATAATGAATTGTGCATAATGTATTAATTATTTCCCAGCAAGATATTGTAAATGATTGTGATATCTACCGACGTGATTATGCCATCGCCGTCCTGGTCTCCGTTAACCATGCCTTCGGTTGTTCCGTTAAGCAGATAGTTATACAAGATGGTGATATCGACACTGGAAACTACACCGTCATCGTTCACGTCGCCTGCTATTGCACCCTCGTCGGGAAGGAGCATTTGAATGGTGGACTGTTGATGCGTGAAGTCGCGTGGCCATGAGATTATCCATCCACCACGAGGAACGTTCTCAACTTCGTTGATATCGAGTCTTCTTAAATATGGCCTTTCGGGTTCCACCACATAACGATCGGTGACGGCAGTTGAATAACGGCTATTGCTCACATCTGTGAGTAGTTCTTCATAAGATCCTCCAAAGTGATCGACACTTTCGATTGGATTGTGTGACGAACCTTTTTTCATCTTGTAATAAGTGCCAGGAATGCACTTCACCACATTGTGGCCACCGGTATAGGTGCCATACACTTGTCGCAGCGTCATCTTTTTGATAGTAGCAGAACCTTGATTGGCTTCATAGTTTAACAAGTATAATGTTGGGGCCACAACGTTGTCAAAGGTCATTTCATAAGCAGCGGCAAACGACTGCCATGTGTCTTCGCTCACAAAGAAGGGCTCGGTGAAACTCCATGACAGCGCTTCGGAGTTGCGGTAATCGACCCATACTGTGATGTTGCTGTTGAAAAGAGCAAAGTTGCCGTATTCGTTTAGTGCTCCAAACGAGAACTTGGCTATGGGATTAGCTCTCAAAGCATCGGGGTGAACCTGTACATTATCGCGAACATAAGAGTTGGGCACATGGTATTTGACAAACACATCGGTAAGCGAATTACAATTATAGAAATGCCCTACACCATCCAACACACAATGCTCACCTGTAATGACCGATGTCAAATATACGTTATAGGCAAAAGCGAATTCTTTGATGCAATAGGCTTTTTCTAATACGATTGACGTGAACTTCGCATTCCAGAATGCCCTGTCAAGCACATGCTCTACATTAAGGAAGGGGAAATAATTCAAATGGCCTGAGTAGAACTCATTAGTGTAAAAGGCTCTTGTACCAATCACCTTCACCTTGGTGCCACCTTCAATAGAAAGATCGGCCGACTGATGGATCAATGCACTGTCGGCGATAACAGTAGTAGTATAGGTAATGCCGTTGTAATTGAATGTGTCGTCTATCTTATAATATCTAAGATCTGTTCTTTCGGTTCCTACCACAGCGGCGCGCTTAGTGGAAGGATCAAGGATATATCGCAGGCCGTTGAGTTCATAATCGTAGGCCGATGTGTCGCTCTGAATCTTTAACTGCTTCCAGTAAGCATTCTTGTGGTAGTTATTGGCATAGCAAACGTTCTTTGGCAAGTCGTAACTAGGACCTACGTAATCCAGATATTTGTAACCTAATGGTCGATAAAGCTTGATATTGCCCATGGTCAGGCCTGTAAAATAGTTGGTGTAGTTAGTTGCGGGAGCACTCATAGCACTATAAACGGCCTTGAGCGATGTGCATTGTGCAAAGGCGTATCCCAAAATTTGAGTCACCGAACTGGGAATGTGCACCTCCTTAAGGTTGGTGCAACCAGAAAAAGCGTAGGAACTGATGGCGGTCACTCCATGTGGAATGAAAGCACTGGTAATTTTGGTATTATTGCGCACCGACATGTAGCCAATGGTCTTCAGTCCCACGGGCAAGGTGAGCTTAGGGCAAGCCTGCGGGCAACAGACGAGTATGGTCTTGTCGTAATTGAACAGAGAGCCGTCTTGAGAACTATAGTTAGCATTTCCACTTGCAACGGTGATTGACGCCAACTTGTCGCAATTAAAAAATGGTGCTGAGCCAATGTATTTTACCGAAGCCGGAATGGTGATAGATGTCATTTGAGCTTCGCGAAAGGCGTTGGTGCCAATGTATTCCACACCATTGGGACCGCTCTCGTTGTATCCGTAGAGCTTTACAGTCGTCAGTTTGGGGCAATAGGCGAAAGCGTTTTCCTTAATACTGTCGGCCGCAATATAAACCTTCGTCAAGTTCGGGGTATTAGCAAAAGCATATTTGCCAATGAAATTAGCCATTGTATTATCGTTCAACACACTGGTAATATAGTTATGGTTAAGGAATGCGCTGTCGGCAATGCCAATGAGCTTGTAATAGCCAGGAGCGTTGTTCTCGCTGTCGGTCAAGCTCTGTTTCAACGTAACATTGATGGCATTGGATGTGCCGCCCACCATGGTGCAGGTCGAAGTGCCGTAGCTATAGGGGAAACCTTTCTGGATGGTGTAGTGCACGTTGTTGACCTGGAAGTCGTAGGCATAAGAGTGATTGCCCTTGCCAATGCTCGAAAATACCGCACTCCACGCGCTGTTGGCCTTCATGGCGTTAGCACCACGGTAGGTAGCAGTTGACAGATACTTGGTCGAGGCTGTGTTGGCAAAAGCGTTGTCACCCATTGTTGGCGGTTTGTCGCCCGCATAGGAAACGATATTAAGTTTTGTGCACCCAGCAAACGAACTGCCACCCACATAATTAATGGAACTGGGCATGTGCAATATAGTCAGTGCGGTACAGTTGGCAAATGCCGAACCCAATATGTCGGTCACACCATAACCCATATGCACTTCAACGAGCTTGGTGTTGCCCTTGAAGGCATAGGGCTTGATTTCTTTCACGCGATAACGCACACTATTATAGGTCACATAGCCTGCAATAAAAAGATTAGTGACCGAGGCACCAGCTGCCGAAAGCCCGGTAACTTGGGCATAATGTTCCTCGCTTGAGGTAGAACCTTTAGCTAAAGTGTATTTCAGGTTGCCAATCTCTACATTGTCTTGATAACTATAAGAGGCGCTTGCTGTCATGGCAAAGAGTGCCATGAGCATAATAAAGGTGACTTTCTTCATTTTAGTATGTATTTTATGTTAATAGAGTCTTTAATGTGAAATTTTAGTGCAGCTGCTTTCACCTTGTGGCTTGGGTCCTGCCGACAAGGAATGAAGAGGATTTTCTCGCTTACAAAGTTAAGAAAAAATTCACAAACTCCCAAATTTCAGCTAATTCTCACTCTATCACTATTATTGCTAAATCACAATAGTCAGTATGTTGTTTGGGTTGTCAAGAAGTTGTTTTATTTGTTTGATATACAAGCAAAAAGGCGCCCAGTGAAGTGAGCGCCTTTAGATAATGAATTGTACATTATGTATTAATTGTTTCCCAGCAAGATATTGTAAATGATTGTGATATCTACCGATGTGATTACGCCGTCGCCATCCTGGTCGCCGTTAACCATATAGGTGGTGTCGTTATTGAGCAAATAGTTGTAGAGTATCGTGATATCGACACTGGAAACAACACCGTCGTTGTTCACGTCGCCTGGTATAGCTTCTGAGCCACTCAGGTTAGTGAGGATTGTAGTGGCGCCGCCAGTAACGCTGGTGTTGAGCTTGAGATAAGCGTAGCCACGGTTGAAGGTGGTGCTGGTTGTGATTTTGTCAAACTTAGGTTTGGTGGCGTTGAGCTTGAAGAAACTCAGCGAGCTGTTGGAGTTCACACTTTGAGATTCACCGGTGATGCCATCAAGCCACGTCGAGGTGGCACCAGAGCTGGCATAGTTCAGTCGGTAATAGCGTCCGTTTGCATTGCCATGCACCACTGCACCGTTGTTGGACGACACATTGGCGACATTACTCAGTATTGCTTGCTTTTGGCTTTGGTTGTAGTTGCTCACGGTGTAGGCCTCAAGATTTGAGCCTTGGAAGCTGATGGTCTTCACGCAAGCAAACGATTGCCAATCGCTGTCGAGCAAGAGGTGTGGATAAATCTTTGATTGATCCCAAGTGGTCTTCATGAAGTCGTCCAGTCGTCGATAGTCTACCCAGCACTTGAAGTCGCTGGCATTATTGCCAAAGAAGTCGTTGCCGCAAGTGAGGGCGTTCTTTCCATCGATGTGAGGCAGGAAAAGTTCGTGCAAGTTCTTGCAACCATTAAAGGCGTATGCACCAATACTATTGACATTAGTTCCAAGGTAACTGGTGCTGTTATAGTTGGCATCGGCACTGCCAGAATGTGTTATTTTATTGAGCTTGGTACATTTGTAGAAAGCATATTTGCCAATAATCTTTAAGGTACCTAACCTAACACCTAACACATTGGTCAAAGTTGTAGAACCATAGAAAGCCTTATCTCCAACCATATAAGTGCTATAACGTCGTCCATATTGGTCGTAGTTGACTGTTGACAAGTCGATTGTTGAAGCGCGGTTTATAGTTTCAGGATTATAGACTAAATCGCATCTTCCATTAATACTTGTCTCGTCACCAGCAGTGCGCACGGAGTACTTGAATCCGTTGTTGCGATCGGTGAAATCGTAAGAGCCTTCGCAGATGTTGAAGCCAAAACTCCAGTGACTGTCGGCCTTCCAGGTGCTGACCATGCCAACAGGCACATAAATATTGGCATCGGTAATTCCTGTTGCCCTTTGATAACTGTAGTTGATATCCTCGTTGTCATTGGTAAATGACAGTGGATTCTTGGTATTGATAACCACATCGCTAAGCACAGGATTTTGATAATAGGGCACATTAAAGAATCGGCTATGTACCGCGGTTACCGATGACGGGAGCACAATCCGGGTGATGAAAGCTCCACTCAAGCAGTCTTCTTCAAGGGTGGTGATTCCATAGGGAAGCTCTACAACGCCCGCAAGTTCCACTCCTTTGAGTGCACATGTTGCAAGGGTTTTCAGCTTGGAAGGGAAATTGAATGTGGTGAGGATGTTTTTGTAGAAGGCATACTCACCAATGTTGGTGATAGAGTTGGGCAATTTCACCACTTCGTGGGCAGCACCAGGACTTGACCCACTGGGTGTGCTCGATATTTGGGCGAAAGCATAGCTATTGATTTTTGTCAAACTAGTACTTGCGCTTAGGTCAATGGTCTTCAAGCTATTGGTGCGGGCAAAGGCATTGCTGCCAATGTAGGTTAGCGTGGCAGGTGAGGTGAAAGCTGTGATAACCGAGCCATCGAAGGCATTTGAACCAACCTCCTGTAGCGCTGTTAGGCCAGTTACTGGGGCATTCAAATATTTAGTGTTTTTGAATGCATTACCCACAATTATTTTCACATTTTTGAATGGGAAATTGGTGAGCCTGATGCCATTAAAAGCGTCGGCGTTGACGGTCTCGATGGTTGTGCACCCATTGAGAGTCACCGAGGCTTGGCCGTTGGTAAACGCTCGTGCACCAATAGAAATGGGACGATAATTTTTGCCGCCGCGAGGTATAGATGCAGCAATTGAATAAGTTCCAATGCCACCGAGCACCATTTCGCACTTACCGGCATAGCTATTACCGTCTTGAGAGAACGATGAAGCACTGGTGACAGTGTAGTACAGACCATTGTAGTAAAAGTCCCAACAATTGGTGTGGTCGTAAGTGCCAGTCTTGATATTGTATTTGTTCCAAATAGAGTTGTCTGGATAATATAATTCGCCCACATAAGGAACGTAAAGATTCACATTGCCTGGATTGGTACAACTTGGGAAGAAATCCTTGCTGGGCGGATTTTTAATGTTAAGATAAATATTTTTAATTGCCGTGCATCCCACAAAGGCGTTGTTAGCAACATTATCTGTCACGATTGACGATGGCAGTCGCACGCTTGTGAGATTAGCGCACTCGGCAAAAGCAGCGTTTTCAAGAGTTGTGACACCATAGGTTAAATTAAGTGAGGTGAGAGTACTAACCTTATATCCTGCGTAATTGAGAACCCTGACAAGCTCGGGCGCAAATCCAAAGTTGTTGTCAGCATTGACTGTGCTGTAATTCCATTTACAAGGAATCTGGTAAAGCCAAGTCTTACTCTTGTTGTAGAGGCACCCATTATGAGAGCAATAGTTGGTGTTGGCTGCATCGACGGTAATACTTGTCATATTTGCGTTGTTATAGAACGGCGCATAACCAATGTTTTTCACCGATGCGGGAATTGTTACCGTTGTCAAATTACAGTTGGCGAACGCATATCCATTGAGCATCACCAAATAGGTTCCATATTGAACAGGTTCGAAATTAACCGAAGAGAGCTTTGAGCAATTCATAAAGGCATAGGCGTCAATGGTGTCGACTGGCACGTCGGCACTAGTAAGGTTGGTACAACCATAGAATGCATATCGTCCGATGCGAGTAGCTGTAGTGTTACTGCTTACAATCTTAGTAATAGTAGTGTTATTCATAGCTGCGCTGTCGGCAACACCCGCGACTTTAAAGCTACCCGGTGAATTGTTGGCGGTACCATTTCCAATGTTTTGCGACAAAGTGACTGAAGTTTGTCCTGAACCGATAGCAACGATTTTACAATATGCCTTGCTGTAACTATAAGGGAATGGGCTTTGAATAGTGTAGTAAACGTATCCCGAAGCAAAGTCGTAGGAATAGTATGCACGGTGCCGGCCAATGTTGGCGCCGTTGCCAAAAGCTGTTTTCCATGTGCTGTTGCCATTAAATGCAGCAACCGCTTTTCCTGACACAAGCGACAGATTAACACCTGATGGCATCCCATAGAAAGCCGAGGAGTGAGTACTAGGCACTTTCTCACTTGCATAGGCAATGCATGACAGTTTGTTGCATCCATTGAACACAAAGGCGCTGATAAAATTGACCGAGCTAGGGATGCGGACAAGAGTAACGTTTTTACATCCCCAGAAAGCCGAGGAGTTAATGTTGGTGAGGCCATAGTTCAAAACAATCTTTGTCACCGATGTTTCGCCCTTAAACGCTTCACTTTCCACTGCATACACACGGTAACGGTTGTTGTTGTAAATCACGTAGCTTGGAACATCGATAGTAGTAGATGAGGCCCCTGCCGAAGAGAAACCTTTCACGACTGCCTTGCTTTCCTCGCTTGAACTGCTACCAAGAGAAAGATCATACTTGTAGTTGCCTATCTCCACATTGTTATAGTAGGTAAAGGCTCTAGCAGTCATGGCAAAGAGCGCCATGAGCATAATAAAGGTAAATTTCTTTTTCATAATATATTTGTTTTTGGTGTTTATGATTCCATTATTGTTCCAGCTCGCCTAGTTTCTTGATTTTAGTAAGAAGTATGCAGGCTTGCCCCAATGCCTCTGGTGCGTTGTTGCAATGTGACAACAAGATTGCTCTGCTCTTGATCCAAGCATCCAAGTCTACTCTGAGGTTTGCGCAAGCTTCGTTAAGACCATTAGCTGCCTCTTTGAAGTATTTGCTTTCTCCGAAATCGCCAGGATCTTCAATAAAGCCTTTAGCTTTCTTGGTGAACTCTGTCACAATCTGGCTTGACAAGTTCTCCATATCTTTGATGCCAAACACACTCTTGCCATTGGGGTTGAGCCCCGATTCTATGAGCTTTTGGGTATCATTGTAGCGAGCATCAGCAAGTCTCCAGAGGCTACCCGAAGCCTGTATTTGAGCCAAGGTGCCTCCTTCATGGTGCATAATAGCCAAATATGCATAGTAGTCCGACAGGGTGTTCTCCAGTTTTTGCCATGCCTCGGCTTCATTGGTGACGGCACTCACGAGATTATGTGCCGTTTGCCCTTGCAGACTATGAATGTTGAGACCAGTCTTGTAGTGGTAAATGATAGTGTTAAGAAGTCCAGCCTCGACCATGTCGAGTGTAGAGCCTTCGGCCTTAGTCTCGGCATAGTTGGCCACTGCATCAAGCACCTTGATGGTCTTCTCCTGGTCCGACAATGATTCTTCTCCCACTAAGTAAGGGGCAGATATCGTCTCAACCTTCTTGACAAAATCCTTTATGTCATTTACTGTTGTAAGCTCGAGGCTGTCGGCATCAATGAGTTCGTCGGCAAGAGTCTCCACATCTTTTACTTCGGGAACCTTGTTTATTCCAGCATTAGCATTGACACTAACAGCTGCGAGCACAACAAACGCGAAAGATAAAATTCTTGTTCTCATCACTTGTTACTTGTTTACTTGTTATTTGTTTACTTGCTACTTCTTCCTTGCCTTGGCTTCCTTGCACTGAGTGTACATAGCGGGGCAGTTGCTCACCACAAAGTAGTTGCTGCCCTCAGGCTTCACGACCTCCACGCCGCGCCAGTTTGTGTCCCAACCCTTGCTGTCGATAAGCAGATAAATCACAGTGCCATGCAACATCTGACTCTTCTGGTATTTCTTGTTGGGGTCTACCTTCATTTCAACTATATAAGGAGCCTTTACGCTGTAACCGTTCTCGGGGGTAGCGCCTTTCAGCAGCGCCCAAGCGATATAGGGGCGTGCGTAGTACTGGTCCTTGCCCATAATCTCGCGTAGGCGTCCTACGGTGCTGTTGAAGTTGGTGGGAGTGTTGTTCAGGCGTAGTGCTTCCTCGCCATCGGCGCGATTGTTACGGTAAAGCTCAAACGCCATCACTTGCAGCGCCACAGCACCTTGTGGCTCATTTCCCAACTTCTCACGCATAGCTTTCCACTCGTGAATGTTTTTGGGAAACGCATCAAATTCTACCGAAGTCTTCGTGTCACCAACCCATTCGGTGTGGCTGATTGTCTTGTTTATTCTTGTCTCACCAGTGGCGTTACATCCAATGCCCACTGCCACCAGAACGATTAATGCCACTTTTAATGTTGTTGTGATAATAGGTTTCATAATGATATTCTTTTATTTCTCTTCAATGCTTGTGAGAGTCTTGATTTGCTCAAGAACACTTTTGGTGGTTTGAACAGCTTCTTCGGTGTTAGCAGTGTATTGCAACATGTTCTTACGCGCCTCAAGCCATTTGGGCAACGCTGCCGCCACTTTTTTCACGGCATCGGTAATGCCCTTGGAAAAAGTGTCGTAATATTCGGCTTGTGACTGCTTAAAGTCATCGTCAACCGACTCTTTTAAAGTCTTTGCATTCTTCGACAGGTCCTGAACGATTGTTGTGGCAATATCCATATTACCCATCGACAGCTTAGACGCAGTAGCTCTCATGCCTATTCTTAACAAGTCTTTGATGTCATGAAAACGAATCTGTGAAAGTGTCCACCCACTGCCTGACACTCCCAAAAGCGCCATCGAGCCTCCATAGTTCTCGAGATAGCTAGCATTGGAGCAGTAGTCTTGCAGTGCGTTTTGCAATATTATCCATGCATCAATCTCGCCTTCTATAGCTTTTCGCACTTTATTTGACGGCGCTTTGCTTAGCATCTGGTCATAATCGACAATGGTGAAATAGCTATTGCATACTTTGTGGATAAAACCTGCATCGGCCATGTCAAAGGTGGAAGTCGACCCCATTTTTTGTTCAGCATAATCATCAAGCCGCGACATAACTGCTTTTGTTTTCTGCTCATTGGTAACGGCACTTTTGTCAAACGACCTTTGGTAGCATGGCAAAGCCTTGGTCTCAATCTTGCTCTTCAATACTTTGCAGTCAGCATAAGAAGCTACAGGTGTGCTTTCTAAATTTCTAATGTCCTGTGCTATGGATGCGACAGGTTTCACTTTGCCACTGCGTTTTTTGGCACTAATAGTAAATACTGCCCCCACAAGCAATATTGTTGCCAAAGCTATTGGCATGAATCGTAACATTTTAGTATTCATTATTTTACAATTTAAAATTAATTTCTTCTTTGTGTGTTTATTCTTAAGTAAAATAAACAATTTACAAATATATATTAATTTTTTTATTTGTAATGCAAGATAAATACTTTTTTTACACTTCAAAATAGTGAAAAAAAGCCACCCGAGCTAGACTCGGGTGGCTAAAACGCTACATTAACTTTTTCGTAATACAATAATGTCGATTAGATTACCAGAGTGTTGGTAGTCTCACGACCATTGAGCTTCTCCAGGTCGGCCTTTGCTGCTTTGCCCTTGAAAGTAAGATCAACAGTTTCGCCTTTAGCCTTGGGGAAGAACTCTTGCAGAGCCTTGTAAGAGTCCTCATCAGCAATGAGAATAACTTTGAGGTCCTTGTTGTCTTCGTCATAGCCGCTGATCCAGAGCTCTGCGCCTTCGCGTGGGCTCTCGTCCATCTCGGCGTTGTCTTTGTGAGTAGCAGTGAGCTTGGCTGTGAGGTCAATGCTGTCACCGTTCTCTACAGCTTCGAAGGCGATTGGCGTATCAGCCATAAGGTCAACAAGGTGGCAGTTCTTCGAACCAGTGGTACCAGTGATACCCTTAGTCAATTTGAACTCATAAGCTGCGCCTCCAGCGTTCTCGCCACTGGCAGCACCACTGCCTTGGTTAGCATTGTTGCAAGCAACCATCATTGCCACTGCGGCAATCAACAATAAAAACTTTTTCATAATGATAAATTTAATGTGTTTTTGGTTTGATTCACGGCGAGATTAGGTCAGCGCTACCTAATCTCACCAATGAATCTTGAAACTTTAAAAAAATTTTTTAAAAGCTTGGTTATTTACAAGCACGAGGCGCTGACTCGGCTTGTGTGAGTATAAAAAAGTTTCGGAGAACTTGTTTTGACATTGCAAATTTCAGCATAATTTGCGAGAATGATTATAACTGCGAGGACATTATTTGTAACAATCAGGACATTTTTTATAAAAATCACTACATTTTTTATAACCCACAGGACACTTTTAGGCGTCATATTGCTATATCACAGCAGTTTACGCCTTGCAATGTAAAAAAACGATTTTTTCTTGCTTTCGTTGCCTGTTTTTACGCTTTTTGGTACCTTTGTAGCATCAAAACAAAACAATATTGACTATGAGAATTTCGATTATCAATGGTCCAAATCTGAACCTCACAGGACAACGTGAACCCGAGATTTACGGCACACAGTCGCTCGAGAGTTATCAGCGCTTACTCACTGTAGCCTTTCCCGAAATGGAGTTCACATTTTTTCAGAGCAACATCGAGGGTAATATAATCGACGAGATACATCGTGCTGGACAGGAAGCCGACGCGATAGTGATAAACGCCGGAGCCTATAGCCACTACAGCCTCGCCATTGCCGATGCTCTGCGTGCTGTGGCAATACCCGCTGTGGAGGTGCACATGAGTAATGTCTATGAGCGTGAACCAGAGCGCCACCATTCGGCTATCGCACCAGCCTGCGTGGGCGTGATTGCGGGCTTTGGCCTCGACAGCTACCGCCTCGCTATTGAAGCCCTTGATTCAATGCATAATGCATAATGCACAATTGTCACCTTTTACCCTAATTTTTTATTCCTTTATTTATTTTTATTCCTTTAAATCCTTTAACTCCTTTATAAGTTGTGACTCAAGAACTTGAAGACTATATACTTGCTCACATTGATGCCGAGCCTGAGCATCTGCACCAACTCGACCGAGACACACACATCGAGTTGCTCTACTCGCGCATGTGCTCGGGACACTTGCAGGGGCGACTCTTGAAGATGCTTGTGCGCATGATAAGTCCCACGCGGGTGCTGGAATTAGGCACCTATTCGGGTTATGCGTCACAATGCCTGGCCGAGGGACTGCTCGACGATGATGCAATTGTACACACCATCGAGGTGGAGGATGAACTGGAAGGGTTCATTAAGCGGCATTTTGCGCAATCGCCTGTTGGCAATCGCATTAAGCTCCATATTGGCGACTGCAAAGAGATTGTTCCACAGTTAGGCGGTAATTTCGATTTGGTATTCATCGATGCTAACAAACGTCACTATGTCGACTACTTCAATCTCGTGATTGACCATGTGAGATCTGGTGGCTTCATCATCGCCGACAACACCCTGTGGGACGGCAAAGTCACCGACCTACACGGCAAGAAAATGGACGACCAGACTCAAGGCATCCTCGATTTCAATGATCTCGTAGCCACCGACCCACGAGTTGAGACTGTAATCCTTCCTATCCGCGACGGCCTTACAATCCTATACAAAAAGTGAAGAAAAGGGGTCGGTTCCTTTTTCTTCACTTTTCGCTTTTAGACTGAGAGTTTGTAAATTTTTGGGCAATATTTCTTATGCTTTTTTCGTTTTAGATATATCTGAGATAATTAACCGAACAATAGCTCCCAAAAACTTTGTGATATGAAACTCGGAAAATCTGTTTGCAACATGCTCAAGCAAATCAGACTTGACATTGCTCGTGCCAATGGCATAGAGTACGTTCCTGCCACATGTAACCACAAAGGCGACTGCTCTGGAACTTGCCCAGCATGCGAGAGTGAGGTGGAATACCTTGAGAAAGAGATTGCCCGCAAGCATTCTTTAGGTAAAGTTGTGTTGATTGTTGGCGTTGGTCTTGCAAGCCTCACGGCAATGGCTGGCACTGCATCAAGCAAGGCCATGAATACACCTGGAAAAGGGGTTTCAATCCAAGTTAGCGACACCACCTATCAAGAAGAGGTTTTTGGTAGGAACCCATATAGTATGCCAAGCTTTCCTGGAGGTGATGCTGCATTGATGAGATTTATCAGTGAGCATGTAGTGTATCCACCTGAGGCTGCCAAGAATCATATTGAGGGCAAGGTGATTGTGCAGTTCATTATTGAAGAAACTGGCAAGGTGGGCGAGGTGAAAGTGGCGCGCTCGGTGAACGAAGAACTAGACCGTGAAGCCGTGAGAGTGATAAAGTTACTGCCCGATTTTTCTCCAGGCTACAATCATATTAAAGGCGAGCCAATCAGCGTATGGTACACACTGCCCGTAACCTTCAAGTTGAAGGAGCATCAGCAAACAAACGACGATGTGCGTTGGCGCATCGAGCAGATGATACAGGTCGACCATAGGAATGTGGACCAAATTCTCACTTCTGGCTTGAATGCAATGCTCGAACACGCTCATAGCATCTTTCACGTTACCCATGATGTCAACTTTGTTGAGTTTGCCTGGGCACCTGGAATACTCGACGTGTGCGATATGAATGGAACTGAGGTGAGAATCGAGAATGTGAACATTATTGCCGAAGGCCACGCAGTAGCCGACATGCTCTATATCGACAAGCCATGTTACAAGATTCCCTACACTCTGGATCTCTTGTGGGAGGATGACGAATGGAAGATTGATGATGTTATCTATTCCGAGGAAGAAGAAAGAGAAGGTTGGCGCACTCTGCGAGACCAGTGCACTTCCTTATACGACCTCATGGCTAAAAACTACATTAGCGAACCTGCACAAGACGTCGTTGCCAATATGCTCGCTATGGAGCCAACCGAAAAGGATTACAACAACCCTGCAACCATTTGTTATAACAACCCCAAGGAGTTGAAGCATCTGATTGAACAAATCAACAACGGCCACGAACTACTGAAGAAGAACCCTGGCTACACTCCCGACATGGGCAAGAAGCTCAACGACATGATTAACCGAATAAAGAAACATCTTTAACCACAATCTGAGACCTCCTGTAGTAGAAGAATAAGACACTATCAATAGGAATCTCTTAAATATGAGGCTGGGGAAAACGCCCTAAATTCACAAACGAAGTGCAATAAATAATTCTTTGTTGAATTAAAAACATATATGATAATGTGCTGTTGGAAGTCGGAAATAACTTCCATAGCGA
>CAJOFH010000056.1 GCA_905233845.1 uncultured Muribaculaceae bacterium
AATAAAACTAAGGTTAAAAGGAAAGAGCCCGGTTCAATACCGAACTCTTTCTCTAAACCAATAATGTTTAACCCGTCCAACTTTTTGGGGTCACTTCATTCGGGGCGCTTTTTTGCGTTTTATATGGAGGAATCTGTTTATTTGAAATGCTTTTAAATTCAGCCGCCAAATCCCTTTGTTAATGTTGATTATTGATTAGTCAAACGATATGAATAACAAAAACTAACAACTAATAACTGATAACTGAAAACTATTTATTACCTTTGCAATATGAAAAAGATACAGAAAACAAACGCTGCCAGATTGCTAGACAGGGCAAAGGTTCCTTATGAACTCATCCCTTATGAGGTTGATGAGAGTGATCTCTCGGCTGGGCATCTTGCAGCTACTATAGGTGAGGATATAAATCAGGTGTTCAAAACCTTGGTGCTCTTTGGCGAGAAAACCAAGCACTTTGTGTGCGTCGTTCCTGGCGACCATGAGGTGGACTTGAAGAAGGCTGCAAAACTAAGCGGCAACAAGAAGGTTGATCTCATCGCAATGAAAGACTTGCTTGCCACAACAGGATACATTCGTGGCGGATGTTCGCCAATAGGCATGAAGAAGGCGTTTCCCACGTTCATACATGAGACTTGCATGCACTTCGACCACATCTTCGTGAGTGCTGGTGTGCGTGGTTTGCAGTTTAAAATTGCTCCCGATGCACTGGTTAGTGTAGCCCGTGCGACAGTGTGTGACCTAATTAAAGACGACATTTGAAACTCACAGTTTACTCATGGCTATAAAGAATAGAATAGGCAATTTGTACAGCCTCACTTCATTTGGAGAGTCACATGGACCAGCTATAGGAGGCGTGATTGACGGCATGCCGGCAGGAGTGACAATCGACATGGAGCAACTTAAGCGTGAAATGGCTCGTCGCCGTCCTGGCCAGGGTGGAATGACCTCGGCACGCAATGAACTTGACGAGGTGGAGATTCTCTCGGGAATTATGGACGGCGTGACATTGGGGACCCCCATAGGCTTTATCATCCGCAACCGTGACCAGCACCCAGAGGACTATGACCATCTCAAGAATGTGTTTAGGCCATCGCATGCCGATTTCACCTATCATGCCAAATACGGCATCCGCGACCATCGTGGTGGTGGACGTGCCTCGGCTCGTGAGACTGCTGCTCGTGTTGTGGCTGGTGCACTTGCTAAACAAGTACTTGACAAGATGGGGATTACAATTGCTGGCGAAGCAGTGATGTCTGAGCTGTCAAGTAACGACTCTGCGGGCGACACTATGGGTGGCATATTGAAATGTGTTATAAGAGGCGTGCCACCAGGCATTGGCGAAACAGTGTTTGGCAAACTCTCGGCCCAGCTTGCCGAGGCAATGATGAGCATCCCAGCCGCTAAAGGTTTTGAGATTGGTCTGGGATTCGACTTCGTGAATCATCGCGGCAGCGAGGTGCTCGACAAATGGACCTTCAAAGACGGCAAAATCACGACTCAGACTAATTTCTCTGGCGGCATCCAGGGGGGTATCAGCAATGGAAACGACATATGTTTTAGTGTGGCGTTCAAACCAGTGGCAACATTGATGCAGCCAGTGGAAGGAATAGACAACGAAGGCAATCCAGTGACCATTGAGCCACGCGGCCGCCACGATGCCTATGTGGTGCCACGTGCCGTGCCTGTGGTAGAGGCTATGGCGGCAATCGTGACACTTGATAATGTGCTAATCGGTAGAGCCTCAAGGCTGTAATGGCGCAACAGGATTATAGCGATTTCCTGAAACAGCTATATGGCGTGAAGGTGCAGAAACTTAACGTCAATGCTGGTTTTACGTGCCCAAACCGCGACGGGACACTAGGTGCTGGCGGATGCACCTATTGTAACAATGTTTCGTTTACGCCTGCTTTCACCCGAGCATCAAAAAGTGTAACCCAGCAACTGCTTGACGCAAAGCAATTCTATGCAGGCAAATATGCTTCGATGAAATATTTGGCTTATTTCCAAAGTTTCACTGGAACTTATGCACCAGTCGATAAGTTACAAGAGCTTTATGAGGAGGCATTGTCTGTGCCCGATGTGGTGGGCTTGGTGGTATCCACGCGCCCTGATTGCTTAAGCGATGAAATACTCAGTCTACTTGGTGACATTGACAAGCATCATCGAGTGATTGTTGAGCTGGGCGTGGAAACGACTCACGATAGAACTCTGAAACTAATAAATCGCTGCCATTCATGGCAATATGCCAAAAATGCTATTAACAAAACGGCAGAACGTGGTCTTGTAGTTGGAGCCCACATGATACTTGGACTGCCAGGAGAGACTATCGATGATATGCTGGCATCGGTCAAAACAATAGCACAATTACCACTGAACAGCATCAAGTTTCACCAGCTTCAGGTACTTAAGGGGACCAGGTTGGCAAAGCAATGGGAGAGTGGTGAGGTGAAATTAATCAATTGGACACCACAGGAATATGCCACCCTATGTCATCAAGTGTTGGAGTTGCTGCCTGGAAACATCTTCGTCGAACGAATGGTTTCTACAGCGCCATCATCAATGCTCCTTTATCCCAAATGGAATCTAAAACCTGCCCAATTCAAAAACTTGTTCGACCAAATCTTTTATAATTAAAGTAATAGATTCACTTTCAACTCTGCTTCACTGCAATCTCAAATTTTTAAGTAATTTTATGAAAATTATCGCGCGATTAATAGTTTCTATATTATAGAAAATCATTAACTTTGTAAGTTAATTTCAATGTTTTGGCGTGACTGTGAGGATTGAGGCATTTTTTCGCTGGATTTGCAGCTCGCCACAGGAAAAAATTAAGTAATAAAAGATGAACAACGATCGAATTATTGAGATCAATATCGAAAACGAGATGAAGACTAGCTACATCGACTATTCGATGTCGGTTATCGTATCTCGAGCTCTGCCTGATGTGCGTGACGGTTTCAAGCCCGTGCATCGCAGGGTGCTTTTCGGTATGGAAAAATTAGGAAACTTCTCCAATGCCCCTTACAAGAAGTGCGCACGCATTGTAGGTGATGTGCTTGGTAAGTACCACCCACACGGCGACTCGTCGGTTTATCTGGCTATGGTACGTCTTGCTCAGGACTGGGCGATGCGTTACCCGTTGGTAGACGGACAGGGCAACTTTGGCTCGGTAGACGGCGACAGCCCAGCGGCTATGCGTTATACCGAGGCGCGTCTCGGAAAGATGGGCGAGGAGATGATGCGCGACATGGACAAAGACACCGTGAACTTTGTCCCTAACTTCGACAACACTCTCGAAGAACCCGAGGTGTTGCCAACCCGATTCCCCAACCTGCTGGTTAACGGAGGCTCGGGTATTGCTGTGGGTATGGCGACCAACATGGCGCCTCACAACCTCACCGAGTCGATTAATGCCTGCCTGGCGATGCTCGAAAATCCTGACATCGATACCGAGGGATTGATGAAATATATCATCGCCCCCGATTTCCCAACAGGAGGTATCATCCATGGCTATCAGGGTGTGAAAGACGCGTTCGAGACAGGTAAGGGACGCATCATTATCCGCTCGAAAGCCGAAATCGAGAGCGAGCATGGCCATGACCGCATTGTTGTAACCGAGATTCCTTACAACGTGAACAAGCGAGAGCTCATCGAGAATATCGCTTCTCTTGTTGAAGATAAGCGTATTGATGGCATTTCTAACATCAACGATGAGAGCGACCGCCACGGTATGCGCATCGTCATCGATGTGAAAAAAGATTTCAATGCCAATGTGCTGCTCAACAAGCTCTACAAGATGACCGAGCTACAATCATCGTTCAGCGTAAATAACGTGTGCCTAGTGAAGGGACGTCCACAGACTGTGACCTTGCGCGATATGCTTCATTACTTCCTTGAACATCGTCATGAGGTGGTGATTCGACGCACAGAGTTTGATCTCAAGAAGGCTAAAGAGCGTGCTCACATACTTGAGGGCTTGATTATCGCAAGCGACAACATCGATGAGGTAATCCACATTATCCGCAGCAGCAAGACCACCGACGAAGCACGTCAGCGTCTGGGTGAGCGTTTTGACCTTGACGAGGTTCAGACTCGCGCCATCGTTGAGATGCGTCTGCGTCAGCTCACCAATCTCGAACAGGACAAGTTACATGCCGAGATGGAAGAGCTTTTGAAGACAATCGCACATCTTGAGGAAATTCTTTCTAACCCTGATGTGTGCCGCAAGGTAATAGAGGATGAACTTATCGAAGTGCGTGACAAGTTTGGTGACGAACGTCGCACACAAATTGAATATGCTGCCGAGGAGATGAACGCCGAGGACTTCTATCCCGACGACCCAATGATTATCACCATCTCACACTTTGGCTATATCAAGCGTACTCCACTGAGTGAGTATCGCACTCAGAATCGTGGTGGTGTGGGTGCTAAAGGTAGCGCAACGCGCGATGAGGACTTCATTGAATATATCTACGAAGCAACCAACCATAACTATATGCTCTTCTTTACTGAGTTGGGACGTTGCTATTGGTTGCGTGTGTTTGAGATTCCCGAGGGGGCTAAGAACTCTAAGGGACGCGCCATACAAAATCTTCTCAACCTGGGACCAGAGAATCGCATCTATGCCTTCATTCGTGCTACCAAGCTCAAAGATCCAGAGTATAACCAGAACCACTATATTGTATTTGGCACTAAGAATGGTATCGTGAAGCGTACACGCCTCTCGGAATTCTCTAGACCTCGTGTCAACGGTGTGAATGCTCTTAATATTCGTGACGACGACCAGCTTATTGGTGCCGTACTTACTGAGGGCGATAGCGAGATTGTTCTCGCAAACCGCAACGGACGCGCAATACGTTTCTCTGAGACTAAGGTGCGTGCTATGGGACGTACTGCCACTGGCGTTAAGGGTATGACTCTTGATGGTGGCGACGATGCTGTGGTGGGAATGATTTGCATGCGTGCTACTGCAAAAGACGATGTGCTCGTGCTTTCGGAGCAAGGTATGGGCAAGCGCTCTAAACTCGAAGACTACCGCGTCACCAACCGCGGCGCTAAGGGCGTGAAGACCATCAATATCACCGAGAAAACAGGCAAGCTTATTGCTATACGCAACGTTAACGACAGCAACGACATCGTCATAATCAACAAGTCGGGTATCACAATTCGCCTCAAGGTTAGCGACTTAAGGGTACAGGGACGAGCCACTCAGGGTGTGCGTCTCATCAACTTGGAGAAGAAGAATGACGAGATTGCTTCGGTTTGCAAGGTGGATACCGATCCCGAGAAGATTGAGGAATATATCCCCGAGGGCGAAGGTCTGCAACAGGATTTGACTTTTGATGAGGCTAATGAGCCACAGCAAGCCCAAGAAAATGCCGAGGATCAATTAAACGAAACTAATGATTCGCAGTCTTATGACCAAGAAGGCACTTTGCCTTTTGACGATTTAGATACAAAGTAATTAATGTGAAATCAAATATTTTTAATAACAATAAACATTTTTATTATGAAAAAGATTTTCTTATTCGTTGCTTGCGCATCACTCATGGTGATGGGAGTTAAGGCTCAAACTGCCGAGGAGCTTTTTAAGTCTGGCAAGGCTGAGTTTGAAAGGTATGACAAACTCTTTGGCGAGTACACTTTGGCTAAAGGACAAAATCCCGATGCTCCCGACCCAACCATTGGAGAGCGCGCTACTGCGTTGATGAATGGATTTGAAATGCTGCAGAAAGCTCTGCCGCTCGACACTGTCATTGAGTATAACAAGGATGGTAGTCCTAAGATTGACAAGAAGACAGGTAAACCAAAGTTCAAGACAAAATACTCTAATGATATCGTAGCCCTGCTCTCTGGTCACATCAACGATGTGCTCAATGTAGGTAATGCTGGACTACTGGGCAACGATTTTGCTACTTCCTACAAAGCCTTTAAGTTCTTTAATAGCTTGATTGGTACTCCTCTAACTAAGGGCGTGGAATTTGATCAGTCTACACTGGGCGATGTTGCATTCTATGAGGGATACTCGGCTTATCAGCTCAAGGACTATGATGCTGCCTATAAATCATTCATGAATGCTATAGGCAAGGGCTATACTGAGAATTCTGTGGTTGAATTTAAGAACTCGTGTTTGGCTAACATGGTTCAGAACTACTGTGACAACAAGCAGTATGACGAGGCTATCACCTGCATTGACAATGCAATTGTTGCTGATGCCTCGAGCGCTTTGCTTCAAGACATGAAAGGATTTATCATAGAGCAGAAAGATGGTCTTGATGCTGCCGAGCCTTATTTTAGGAAGGCTACTGAGCTTGACGCTAACTTCCCCAATGGCTTCTATGATTTGGGTCGTGTGATTTATGTTCGTGCCGAGAAGATTGTGGAGAATAATCCCTCTAAAACCAGCAAGGAACTGGCTCCAATGGTTAATCCTTTGTATCAACAAGCTTTACCATTGTTCAAGAAGGCCAAAGAGCTTGATACTGATGGCAGCAAGACTCCTCAGGCAGGTCGATTTGTCGAGGCTATTGAGTATCAGTTAGAGCAATATAAATAATTAAGTATTTTTTACTTGACATCAACGCTGTGCATGGCATCATTTAAAATGTTGTGCACAGCGTTTTGAAAGTTATATCCCAATGAGAATAACAATTCTTTTGTCTTTAGCTATTGTTGTGAGTGGCATCTCTGGGGCACAGCAGCGTCTTGTGAATGAGGTGAAAAAGGAAATAAGCGGACTCACTCTCACGGTTGATAGTTACAAAAACTCATTGAAAAAGATTAACAAGACTCTTGAGAATGACGAGACTAAAGACAAAGCCGAGCCTTGGTGGGTTGCAGGCAAGATTCATTATTCTATCTATGATAAAATGATGAACAACAAGGCTGCTGGCGAGAAAGTGAACTCCACCGAAGCGGGGCTTGCTCTCCTTAACGGATATGACAAATTCCAAATTGCTTTACTGAAAGACTCTGTTGTGGTCACTGACAAAAAGGGTAAGCCTGTTTTGGATAAAAAGACTGGTAAGAATAAGGTGAAGACCAAGTTCTCTCAGGATATAATGAATAGAATGACCGACCATTTGGTAGACTATAGCGCTGTGGCGGGTGACTTTTATCTTGATGGTGATTGGGACAACGCTTACCGTGCTTGGGACATATATTGCTCTTTGGCTAAGAGCGCTTGGGCTAAAAAAAGAAAAAAGGTTGAACCCGACTCAGTAGTGGCGTATAACCGTTTTTTTCAAGGATTGGCTGCCTATCAAGGAAAGAACTATGACAAGGCTGTAGAGCAGTTGTCAAGTGCTCGAAGTATGGGCTACAAGAAAAAAGTTCTTTATGACACCTGGATTGACGCACTTATGAAGCAGCGCGACACTATTTACTTGGTGAGTGTGGCGCATGAGGCGCACGATATGCTTGGCACAAAAGACCCGAGATATGTGCGAATACTGATAAATCATTACTTGAAAAACAAATATTATGCTGATGCCAATGAGCTGCTCGACGAGGTGATTGAGAATGACTCAACTGTTGCCGACTACTACGACCTGAAAGGACGACTGGTGGAGATAGAGCATGGAATAGACGAGGCAATTCCTTTATATAAAAAGACTATTGAACTTAATCCTGAGCATGCAATGGGGCTGTTTGACCTAGGAAACGCCTTATACAACAAAGCAATAGAGACCAATGATCACAAGTCGAGCGAGGCTAAGAAACTTTATGCTGAGGCATTGCCTTATCTTGAGAAGGCCTACAAACTTATGCCTATGAATGAGTCGCTAAAAAATATTTTGAGCCGAATTTACTACGTACTTGGTAGCAGTAAACTCGACTCACTATAACCTAAAGAATAGAACTATCAACGAGTCCCTTAGTCTTTTTTCCCTTATATCTTGTCTTAAATTCCCATTCTCACGATGCCTCGTTTGGAGTTTTTGACGAAATCCACTATGGCATCACGATTTGGCGATTGAGGCAATTCAGCTATTACTTTAGCAAGAGCGTCACTGGTGTTCAACCCCGACATATACAGCACTCGATAAACATCTTGGATGCTGTTGATTTGCTCTGTGCTGAAGCCACGTCGATGAAGACCAATGGAGTTGACACGCTCGTAGGACATTGGGTATCGTCCTGCCATCACAAAAGGAGGCAGGTCTTTGTTGACAAGTGTTCCTCCCTGTACCATCACGTGAGGACCAATTTTTGTGAACTGATGAACAAGTGCACCACCACCAATTACTGCCCAGTCTCCAACTTCAACTTCTCCAGCCAGTTGCACTGTGTTGGACATTATTACATTGTTGCCAAGTACGCAATCATGAGCTACATGGCAGTAGGCCATAATTAAGCAATTGTCGCCAATCACGGTTTTTCCTTTTGACGCTGTGCCACGATGAATTGTGACAAACTCACGGATGCTAGTGTTGTCACCGATAATGGTTAGGCTATCTTCTCCTTTAAACTTTAGATCTTGAGGGATGTCGCTTACTACTGCCCCTGAATGGATGTGGCAATTTTTGCCAATCCTTGCTCCCGAGTGAATAGTAGCATTGCTGTCGATGATGGTTTCATCGCCAATCATAACATTCTCGTCGATGGTCACAAAAGGACCTATCTTTACATCCTTGCCTATCATTGCGTTATCGCTAACGCAAGCCAATGGTGAAATGTTCATCTTTATTTTTGTTGTTTATTTGTTCTTAATGATTTGAGCCATAAATTCAACCTCGCTCACAATTTTTTCTCCTACAAAGGCATAACCTTTCATTACGGCACAGCCACGACGCAATGGGGTCATGAACGAGATGTGGAAAATTAATGTGTCGCCAGGTACTACTTTTTGACGGAATTTCACGTTGTCAATCTTCATGAAATAGGTGGAGTAGCGCTCGGGCTCGTCAACTCCACTAAGTACCAAAATGCCGCCAACTTGAGCCATCGCCTCTATCTGAAGAACTCCAGGCATAACGGGTTCCTGAGGGAAGTGGCCTTGGAAAAATGGTTCGTTGCTGGTCACATTCTTCACTCCAACGATATAATTGTCGCTGATTTCTATCACCTTGTCAACAAGCTGCATAGGGTAGCGGTGTGGTAGTAGCTCCCTGATGTGATTGATATCCATAACAGGAGCCTTATTGGGGTCATAGACTGGTGCTTGGACGTTTTGGTAACGGAGCTCCTTGCGTATCTGGTTCGACAGCTTAGTGTTGATTGTGTGACCAGGGCGGGTGGCTACGATGCGGCCTTTCAGTGGTCTTCCAATCAATGCCAAGTCTCCCATTACGTCAAGCAGTTTGTGGCGTGCTGGCTCGTTGGAGTGGGCTAGAGGCTTATGGTTGAGATAGCCTAGTTGCTCGTTGGGAATATGGGGAGCTCCTGCCACGTCGGCAATCTTGTCGAGTTCCTCCTGGCTCATCTTCTTGTCATAGATGACGATAGCATTGTCGAGGTCGCCACCCTTGATGAGGTTGTTCTCTACGAGTGGCATAATCTCGCGCACGAACACAAAGGTACGACTTCCAGCAATCTCGTTCTTGAAGTCAGAAAGCGAAGTGAGTGAGGCAAATTGGTTGGAAAGCACAGGAGAGTCAAATTCAATCATTGTGTCAATCGAGAAATCATCGTCGGGAAGCACAATTAATGAGGAACCTGTGGCCTCGTCAACAACTTTGATGCGTTGCTTTACCACATAGAATTCACGCTCGGCCGATTGATTCTTAAGTCCAACCTCATAAATCTTCTCGCTATACTCAATAGCACTGCCGTCAAGGATGGGCATTTCTGCAGCATTCACCTCGATGAGGCAATTGTCTACACCTGCAGCATATAGGGCGGCCATCGCATGCTCTATGGTGCCTACTCTTATATCTTTGTTGGATTTGCTGGCAATCACTGTACCGCGATTAGTTGCTACCACGTTCTCAGCAAGTGCTTCAATAATTGGGGCGTCTTCAAGGTCAACACGCTTGAAAACATAACCAGTGTTTTCGGGGGCTGGATTGAAAGTGGCTTCCACGTTAAGGCCAGAGTGCAATCCCTTGCCACTCACACCGAATGGAGCCTTCAATGTTCTCTGTTTCATATATTCTGATTTACTATTGTTCTTTAGATAACTTGTCTACTGCCTTTTTTAGGGCGTTTATGTCACGTAACATATCGGGAAGGCGTTGGATGTAAAGATGATTCCTGTAGAAATCTTTCACGTTTACGGGAGGAGAACCCAAGATTTGTTGGTTGTCGCCAATGTTCTTTGGTAATCCTGATTGAGCGCCAATGCCGTTGTTGTCACCAATGGTTATATGCCCAGAAAAACCCACTTGGCCACCAACCATATTGTGCTTGCCAATCTTGGTAGAGCCAGCAATGCCCACTTGGGCAGCCATCACGGTGTTCTCGCCAATCTCCACGTTATGGGCAACTTGGATGAGGTTGTCGAGTTTAACTCCTTTTTTCACTATTGTGGCGCCCATTGTGGCACGGTCGATAGTAGTGTTTGCGCCAACCTCAACGTCGTCTTCAAGAATCACGATGCCAACTTGAGCAATCTTTTCGTAGGTGCCATCTTCCTTGGGAGCGAAGCCGAATCCGTCGCCACCTATCACAGCTCCTGCCTGAATGATGCAACGATTGC
Source organism: uncultured Muribaculaceae bacterium (assembly GCA_905233845.1). GTDB lineage: Bacteria > Bacteroidota > Bacteroidia > Bacteroidales > Muribaculaceae > Sodaliphilus. The sequence goes on from CAJOFH010000056.1 coordinate 10,640, forward strand.
CAATCTTGCAGCCGTGGTAAATCTTTACGCCAGGATAGAGGATGACATCATCGCCAAGGGTGACATTGTCGCCTACATACACCTGTGGATAAATCTTCACATTCTTGCCAACAGTAACGTTCTTGCCAACATAGGCAAAAGCTCCAACATAAGCGTCCTCGGGCACTTCGCTTCCCAAGTGGCATGGTTGCTCTATGCCTTGTTTGCTGGGGAGTTGTTGGCTAACGAAATTTAGTAGATGAGCTAGAGTCTCGTAGGGATCATCAACCCTTATGAGTGTGGCCTTAACTTCTTGCTCTGGCTTGAAGTCCTTTCTCACCAGCACAGCTGTTGCTTGAGTGCTATAAATGTAGTGAGTGTATTTGGGGTTAGCAAGAAAGGTAAGACAGCCTTCGGTGGCTTCTTCTATCTTGGAATAATTATCGATATAAGCGGTGGCGTCACCTTCAATTGTTCCATGCACTAAGGCAGCCAATTGCTCAACTGATATTCTCATATAATTATACTAAAAATGTATATTTCAAAACAATCTACAAAATTACTGAAAAATAGCCAAGTGGGCAAAGTATATTCGGTAAAATTTACTTAAAATGGGTTTTAATAGCTGTTTATTTTCCATATAGCACAAAGAAAAGCTAAAATGGAATAATAATTTTAGTATCAATGGGTATTTTGATGATTTTTTATGTATTATCTTTGTAGCCAACATTTTTTGTTGTATCTTTGAAGTCTCAATCATTTCTCATGGAGAAGTTAAAAGAATTACTTGCTCGCGATGATGTCAGAGGTGTGATACGCACTGTTTCTGGAGAAATCATAGAGTTTCACCACCCTGGGGTGAAAGACCTTTTTGACCTTGTGGCGAAAAGACCTATTGCGCTTAAGGGAGCTTTCGTTGCCGATCGTGTGATAGGGCGCGGAGCAGCATTGTTGCTTGCGCTGGGCAAAGTGGGAGAGGTGTTTGCTCAGGTTATCAGTTCTCCTGCCGTTCAAGTGCTTAACGATGCTGAAATTACCGTTGACTACAACACTCTGGTTCCCAGTATCATCAACCGCGATGGCACCGATATGTGCCCAGTTGAGAAATTGACGATGAATATTAGTGACCCCGAGGAGGCATTCATCAAAATTAAAGAATTCTTAACCACCAATAATATTATTGAATCATGAAATCTTCAACACAATCAGTTGCGCTGTACCAGCTCAGTTACAGCCAGTTAAAAACCTATCTCATTGCTGCGCTCTTTATAGTTGGCAATATCGCCCTTCCGCAGCTTTGTCATCTAATGCCTCAGGGAGGACTTATTTTCCTACCCATCTATTTCTTCACACTTGTTGCTGCCTATAAGTATGGCTTTACCGTGGGGTTGACCACCGCAGTGTTGTCGCCATTGGTTAACAGCGCATTGTTTGGCATGCCTCCCGCAGCAGCATTACCCATCATCCTTATCAAGAGCGTGACACTTGCTGTCGCCGCTGCGTTGATTGCCAAGAAGACCAACAAAGTGACATTACTCACTGTTGCTCTCGTGGTTATTGCCTATCAACTCATTGGTTCACTTGCCGAGTGGGCTCTTTCTGGCTCAATCGAGAAGGCTTCGCAAGACATTATCCTTGGCTGGCCTGGTTGCTTGATACAGATTGTTGGTGGCTACCTGATTCTCCGTTATCTCCTCAAGAAATAAAATGTTAATTTGGGAATACAATTAAGAACAAGATTATTTTGCATTAGATTCTATGTTATTACTGACAATTGACTGCGGTGCAAAATTGTCCTTAATAAAAAAGAAGAATGCCACTTCGTCCTTAATTGTCTTTATAAATAATTATGGAATACAAGAAATACAAAGATATTACCATCTCCCGTTTGGGTTTTGGTAATATGCGCCTGCCCGAGAAAGACGGGCGCATCGACCGTGAGAAGGCCGCTGCGATGATAGACCGTGCCATGAAGGGTGGGGTAACCTACTATGATACTGCTTTCATGTATCACCATGAGGACAGCGAGACTTTCCTGGGCGAGGTACTTCCACAGTATCCCCGCGACAGCTTCTGCCTTGCCACGAAGTTCAATATAGGATATAACGCCGATTATCGCTATGTGTTTGAGACTCAGCTTAAGAAGCTCAACACCGACTATCTCGATTTCTATCTTATGCATGCAATTGGCAACAACACCATCCATCCTTATGTCGATGATGGGGGAGTGGCCTATTTCATTGAACAAAAGGAAAAAGGGCGTATCCGCAATCTTGGATTCTCGTGCCATGCAAGCAATGAGTCGCTCCGGTGGTTTGTCGAGCAGTATGACTGGGATTTTGCACAAATTCAGCTCAACTGCTTCGACTGGCTCTATTCTCACACCAAAGAGGAGTATCGCATTCTGGAGGAGCACAAAATTCCCATCGTTGTCATGGAACCGGTGCGAGGAGGGCGACTCTCGCGGCTCACACCCGAAGCCGAGGCAATGCTTCACGAGGCACATCCTGATTGGTCGCTGGCCTCGTGGATGTTCCGCTTTGTGCGTTCATTGCCACAAGTTCAAGTTATCCTAAGCGGAATGAGCACTATGGAGCAAGTTGAGGACAATCTGCACACCTTTGACGACGACAACAACTTCACCGATGCCGATTGTGACCTGCTGTTCCGCGCTATGGAGATGTTCAAATCTCAGATGCAAGTGCCATGTACCGCATGCCGTTATTGCACCGACGACTGTCCAATGGGAATCAACATACCCGAGTATTTGAGACTTTACAACAAATACAAAGTTGATGGAGACTGGGGACTCAAAGACCTTCTCGCAAAAGTGGAATCCATAAGCCCACCATCAGAGTGCCTAAACTGTGGCTCCTGTGCAAATCATTGCCCACAGTCAATCGACATCCCCACAATCATGACCGAAATGGGCGAGAAGTTCTACTAATCAGAACAAGCTATTTCGCACAAAGAATAACGCTTTCGCTCCGTAGGGTTGGCAAGCTTTTATAGCAGGATAGATAATGATGTTTTAATTTATTTAAGATTATTATAGTAGAAGAATTATCACAAACTTAGTGGTGTTAAAAAGATTTGCCACAAAATACAAAATAATTATGAAGACTACAATTTGCACACGTTATTTCAAGGTGTTTCTCGTAACAGCCATCATGGTGGCAGTCACGATGCCGGCCAATGCCTACGATTTCATGGTCGATGGGTTGTGCTATAATATCAATGATGATGAAACTAGTGTGACGGTGACTTATGAAAGAACAAATTCGCCGAGTTATAGCGCTCTTGGTAGTTCTTTAAGCATCCCAGAAAGTGTCACATTCAATGGCATTACTTATTTGATAACAGCGATTGGGGACTCCGCCTTTTATGAATGTACTGATTTGACAAATGTTAGCATATCTAATTCAGTAACTGAAATTGGAAAAGAATCTTTTTCTTGTTGCACAGAATTGGCCTCGGCCACAATTGGCAATTCAGTTATTTCGATTGGTGAAAAAGCTTTTTATTTTTGCAAATTAACTACGCTTACCATACCCAATATGGTGACTTCAATTGGGGACTCTGCCTTTGAATTTTGCAGGTATTTAACTACTGTAACTATTCCCAATTCAGTAACCTATATTGGAGAAAAGGCTTTTTATTATTGCTTGGTTTTGACTTCTGTTTCAATCGGTAGCTCAGTGACTTCGTTTGGCGATTACGCATTCCATGATTGCAGTAATTTGAAGACCATTCGTTCTTACATAAGAAACCCTCAAGATGTGTCTTATGGTTATGAAGTTTTTGGTATGGTTCCCAGCTATTGTTCTGTTTATATACCTTACGGAGCAGAAAATGATTATGAGACAACTTTTCCTTGGAGCAACTTTCACAATTTCATTGAAATGCCACCTATAGTTGACGTTAATGGTGACGGCAATGTTACAGCTGCTGATGTGACTTCACTATATAACTTCTTGCTGAACAATGACACAAGTAATCTTTTAAATGGCGACGTAAACGGTGATGGCAATATCACCGCGTCCGACGTCACTGCAGTTTATGACATTCTTCTGGGTGGTGCAGTGATTGAACCGCCGACCATCACGGAATATACTGTCAATGGAGTGACATTCAGGATGGTGAAAGTCGATGGTGGCTCGTTTACCATGGGTTCCAGTGCTGAAGACAACGAAGCCTATAACGATGAAATACCGGCTCATCAAGTGACATTGAACAGTTTCAGCATTGGTATGACAGAGGTGACTCAGGAATTATGGGTTGCGGTTATGGGCAGTAACCCGAGTTGGTTCAATGGTATAGGCTCATCTGATTATGGGTCAACTCATGAAGAAGATTTTGGCATTAACCTTCAACGTCCTATTGAGTGGGTGAGTTGGACCGAATGTCAAGAGTTCATCACCATGCTTAACCAAATTACAGGTAAAGACTTCCGTTTGCCAACCGAGGCCGAATGGGAGTATGCAGCCCGTGGAGGCAACCGCAGTCAGTCATATAAATACGCTGGTAGTAACACGATTGATGATGTGGCATGGTATAGAGATAATTCGTTAATAGTAGGAATAGGCAATCAGGACTATGGCACTCACACTGTCGCCACTAAAGCCCCAAACGAATTAGGTCTTTACGATATGTCAGGCAATGTGAGTGAATGGTGCTATGACTGGTATGATGGCTATTACTACCGATATTCTCCATCTGAGAATCCAACTGGTCCAGAGACCGGTAGCTTGCATGTGCCACGTGGTGGTGCATACACTTCAAAAGCCAGATACTGCCGCGTTGCTGCCCGAAGTAACTGGTCCGACTATAGTAGCTCAAGCATTGGCTTGCGACTTGCTATGTAGTGTTGCATTTTTTCTGAAAAAGCTATTGGTGTCTGGTAAAAGCAAAAGTCCATCTATAAAGCTGGTAATCAATAGTTAAGTGTTATCAAATAAAAACACCGACAACGAGTGTCGGTGTTTTTTTGAGCTGTTGTGTGTCGCAATTATGCGAGACGCTTCTCAAGGTTAGCGCGGATGGCCTGGATGAACTCGAGGCTGTTAACCTGCTTGGGCTCGATGCCTTCCATAAGGTTAACGAGGTCCTTGGTAACGATACCAGCGTTGAGGGTATCGAAGCAAGCGCCTTCGAGCTGGTCGCCAAAGTTGATAAGGTCGTTGAGACCGTCCTTCTCACCACGTTTGCGCAGAGCGCCGCTCCATGCGAAGATGGTAGCCATTGGGTTGGTAGAGGTCTGCTCTCCCTCGAGATACTTGTAATAGTGGCGAGTCACGGTGCCGTGAGCTGCCTCATACTCGTAGTTTCCGTCGGGGCTAACCAATACGCTGGTCATCATAGCGAGTGAACCAAATGCGGTAGAAACCATGTCGCTCATTACGTCACCGTCGTAGTTCTTGCAAGCCCAGATGTAACCACCCTTGCTGCGGATTACACGAGCAACAGCGTCGTCAATCAGAGTGTAGAAGTACTCGAGACCGAGTTTCTCAAACTCTGCCTTGTAGTTCTGCTCGTAAACCTCTTCGAAGATGATGCGGAACTGAGCGTCATATTTCTTAGAAATAGTGTCCTTGGTAGAGAACCAGAGGTCTTGCTTGGTGTCGATTGCATACTTGAAGCAGCTGTGAGCAAACGAACGGATTGATTTGTCAGCATTGTGCATGCCTTGCAAAACGCCAGGACCCTTAAACTCATGGATAACAACCTCTTCCTTCTTGCCACTCTCGCCTTCAAATACCATCTTGGCGATACCGGGCTCGTCGGCACGAATCTCTACGCTCTTGTAAACGTCGCCATAGGCGTGACGAGCGATAGTGATTGGCTTCTCCCAGTTCTTAACAACGGGCTTGATGCTTGGAATGGTGATAGGAGCGCGGAACACAGTGCCATCTAGGATAGAACGGATGGTGCCGTTAGGGCTCTTCCACATCTCGTGGAGCTTGTACTCGTCCATACGTTTGAGGTTTGGAGTGATAGTAGCGCACTTAACAGCTACACCAAGCTCTTTGGTCTTCTCGGCGGCCTCAATAGTAATTTGGTCGCGAGTCTCGTCACGCTTAACGAGACCGAGGTCATAATACTCAGTTTTGAGGTCCACGAATGGGAGGATGAGTTCGTCCTTGATCATCTTCCACAGGATGCGTGTCATCTCGTCACCGTCCATCTCCACGATAGGAGTGGTCATTTTGATTTTTTCTGCCATAAAAATTGTTGTTTTTTGGGAAGACAATTAAGGACAAAGTAGCATTCTTTTTTATTAAGGACAATTGGCGTCGTAGTCATTAATAAATAGTATCTAACGCAAGAATTTCTTGTCCTTAATTGTCTTATAAAATTGAATTGTTAATGATTATTTTTTGCTTTTGTAGTAGTTCATCAAGCAGCCCTGTGCAAGAATCTCACGCTCGTCGGGAGTGAGGTTCTGGAAGAACAGGTGGATGTCCTTAACGCCGTCGGCAGTAATAACCTTAGCGTCGATTTCCTCTTTACCGTTAACGATGGCCTCGCGGATGCCAGGAACGAATACGAAGTCGCCTGGGTTATACTCAAACTTGGTTTCGGGAGCGATAGTGAAAGGAACGATACCCCAGTTGATGCAGTTGCTGCGATAACGCTTGGTAGCATACTCGTAGCAGATGTTGGCGTCGCCACCAAGCACCTTTTGGCAAGAAGCTGCCTGCTCGCGTGCACTACCATCGCCAGGACGGTTAGCAAATACGCAAGAGCCAAACGAAGTCTCCTCGGCCTTAGCACCAACCTTAGCGAGAGCAGCGGCAACGTTCTCGGGAACATTACCTGCACGACGCTCAAGGTCTTGTGCCTGGATGCGCTTGCTCAAGCCTACGTACTCAGGAACGCGGCGAGAAAGAGCAAACTCAGAGAGCTTCAATGGGTTAGAGCGGTAGCTCGAGGTCTCACCCGAAGGAATCAGCTCGTCGGTAGTTGTAACGGGATCGTGGATAACGGCTGCCAGCTCGAGGAGCATGTTG
>CAJOFH010000057.1 GCA_905233845.1 uncultured Muribaculaceae bacterium
CCAAGAAAAAAACTCAAATTCAGCACGCCCGTCAGAGAGTTCTACAAACATTTTTCTTAACTTTGTCAAAAAATATGCATTTGCTTGTTGACTCTACAAGAGAAAGTCAAAAGCCGTGTTTTTGTGATTTTTTTTGTTAAAAGTTGAGTTATATCAAAGATTTTATCTACCTTTGACGAATTATGGACTTTACATCGATAGAGTTTTACACAATAGCATTTTGTATTGCTATGGGAATCGTGGGCTTTTTCTTGGGACAAAAGAAGATAAAGCCAGCTACTTCGCGCATCAATGCTCTTGAACTTCAAAAGCAAGATGAAGCATCAACGAGTAGCATCATCAAGCTCACGGCTAACGATGACGGCACAGTGACCATTGAACGCACAGGATTCCTGCTTGTTGATGGGGAGACGGTAAATCTTATAGCTACCATTGTTGACGACAAGCTCATCATCGAGGAAAAGAAGGGCAAAGCGTCGGCTTTAGGTGGTTGCGAAGAAAGTTACTCAGGCAGCGTGACGGTTGACTATTTCCCTGTAGGCAATAAGGTTTATGTGCGCTACGACAGCAGTGTGACTGGTCAGTGGAGCAAGTTTTCGTTTAAGAACAGCGCTCGCAACAAAGTAGAACATGAGATGAGGTATTGACCCCCCCTAAGTCGATATCCCTAAATATAATATCTTAACCTTGTTACACAATTTAATAAAACATTTCACGTTAAGATTATTAGATAAATAAGAAATAAATTATGACAAGACTATGATAAAGAAATTACTACTTGCGATTTTCGTGTCTCTGCCCTTACTGTCGAGTGCTCAGTTAGGAGCTGGGCAGTGGATAATCCATCCTTATTACGTTGGTTCAAACCCCAAGAACTGTATTGATGCAGGCAATAAAGTCTATTACCTGTCGAGTGGCAGTTTGTACTGCTATGACAAGGAATCTCAAAGCAACAATGTGCTTGATGCAAACAATGAACTCAATGATGTGCTAGTCAACCAGATTTATTACAATTATGGCAAGCAATATCTTGTTGTGGCCTATAACGATTGTAACATTGATGTCATTCTTTCAAATGGAGAGGTTGTCAATATTTCGGCTATCAAGGATGTGGTGCTTCACAAGGAAAAAACCATTAACGATGTGACATTTAGCAATGGAAAGATTTTTGTCGCCACATCGTTTGGATACATCGTTCTTGATGATGAGACCTTTGATGTGAAAGAGGTGCGCAACTATGAGGTGAATGTGGCGTCGGTTGCCGAGGTAGGAGACTACAAGTTGATGTGTTTGGGCAGTAAGTTCTACTACTGTGACAAAGATACAACAATAGAGGCAGCCCGCTGGCATCAAAATACTGCCAATGCTAGGGGCGATGGACAGATTTTTCCCATTAACGACAACAAGTTTTTCCTTTCGTGCAAAACAACATTCCAGATAGTTACCATAGGTCACGGAACCGATAGTTTGGGTGTTGATACACTTAATTTCACATTCAAGCAGATAGTGGGCGCAAAACCTGTTACAGTACAGCCTTATTGGGGAGGTTTTGTGGCGAGTTTCCCTGCCAAGAACTATTACTACACTATTCTTCCCGATGCAAGCAAGACTACTAAGGTCACTAGCAACGAGATTCACACCAGTCAGGAGGACGGCAACTGGTGGGTTCTTGGACCAAATGGCTTAGCCCATGTGGTGGAAGGCGTGACAGGTGCATATGTGAATCCCAATGGCATTAGCATCAGTGCTAACGCTTACTATAGCACTTACGATCCTTATCAGCAACGAGTGCTGTTGTGCCGCACTACTGATAACTTTGTGCTCGAAGGAGCAAACTCAGGTGCAAAGACCGAAATAAACTCCTATAACGGCTCTCAATGGCAAAATATCACTCCTGCGGGTGCACCAAACAATGGTGGCAATAAGAAAATAGTTGTATCGCCAAATGAGACCAACACTTACTATTATTGTTGCCGTACAGATAGTGGTGTGTGCAAGGTGCAGAACAATGTGGTTGTCGCAAAATATAACGCCATGAACAGTCCATACGCTACTCGTTGTGTGGCAATGCAGTTTGACTCTCAGGGTAATCTGTGGATGCCGCAGTCGCGCAGTACAAATAATATCGACGCTATGGTGATAACCCCCGAGAATCAGCTTCTCACTGATGTCGACTCGTCGAAGTTTATCATCAACGATTTAGGTGGAGCATGTTTCAGCTCGGGCTTCAAACGCTTCGCATTTGATATTGGTGCCGGAGACACTAAGGTATACTCGGCAGGCGATTATAACTCGCCAGTAATCATTTGGACAAGCAACGATGATTTGAGTGTTAAGCAGTACAAAGTATTCAACTCGTTCAACGACCAGGACAACAAGAATGTTGCCCCATGGGGATGGATTGACATTAAGGCCGATAACGAGGGCATGATATGGTTTGGTACGGTGAGTGGTGTAGTGTCACTCAATCCACTTGAGGCGTTTAATGAAGATGTGCGCGTTAAGACAATCACCTACACCAAGAATGAGGGTGTTGAAGAAAACGGTGTGCTATGTGAGGGGTTGCAGATAAATTGCATTGATGTTGATGCCAACAACAACAAGTGGATTGGTACCAACGCATCGGGAGTTTATTACGTGAGTCCCGATGGCTCGGAGATTTATAAGCATTTTGACTCCAGCAACAGTCCATTGCCCATCGACCAAATCTATAGTGTGTGCTGCAATCGCGCTACCAATTCGGTTGTCATAGTCACTTCTATGGGTGTTGTGGAATATTACTGCGATGTAACCCCTGCCGCTTACGACTACAGTAACGTATATGCTTATCCTAACCCCATAGAACCTGACTTCACGGGTCTTATCACTATCAAAGGTTTGATGGCAAATTCAAACGTGGTTATTACCGACCTCGATGGAACTGTTGTCAAGACCATGGTGTCGGACGGTGGTATCGCCCTGTGGGACGGTTGTGATGAGAATGGTGTGCGCATGAGTACTGGTCTTTACAAGGTGTATGCATCGCAAGGCGAGACCAGCATCGATGGTGAGCCATTGACAAAGATTGCTATTATCAAATAGAAAAAAAGAGGTAAAGGAAAGTTGGATTTCTGGTATTTGATACTACGATTCCTTATCCTTAATCACCGATATTAGAATCAACAGAGTTTCAGTCTCAGAATCGGAGCTGAAACTCTGTTTTTTTTGTTGTGGGCTATTATTATGATATAATGAACACAATTTTAAGGTAAGTTCTATCGTTATATATAATATTATAAATACAAAGACTTATGATTCGTAAACTCTTTTTTGCGCTGGCCTTATCGCTAGTGACATTGATTGCAAGTGCCCAGATAGGTGTTGGGCAGTGGAAAATACACCCTTATTTCATTGGCACAAACGTGGCAAACTGCATAGATGCCAATCACCATGTGTATTATCTCTCGAGTGGTAGTTTGTTTTTCCACAACAAGACAACGAATAGCAGTACGCCCGTTGATGCCACAGGCGACATCAATGATGAGAACATAAAGCAGATATACTATGACTACAATATGGGCGAGCTGTTCATAGCCTACGACAACTGCAACATCGACATTATCAAGAACGATGGCAAGGTAGTGAATGTAAGTGCCATCAAGGATGTTGTGCTGTCAAAGGCTAAAGTCATCAATGACATTTCATTTGGCAACGGCAAGGCCTATGTCTCCACATCCTTTGGATATATCGCGTTAGATGAAAACACATTTGCTGTTACCGAGGTGCGAAATTATGATTTAAGTGTGACATCGGTAGCCGAGATTGGCGAGTACAAGGTTATGTGCTTGGCTAATAAGTTCTATTATTGCAAGGCAAACGAGCAAGTTGAGTTGGCCCGCTGGCACAAGCAGGCCGAAAACCCTGCAGGCAACGGCAATATTATTCCCATTAATAATAATAAGTTCTTTTTGTTAACGCCCAATGCACTTTATCAGGTAGAAATGAGTGATGCTGGTGAAGGCAACCTCACATTTAACAGCACTCTTATGCCTGATGATATCCCAAGTTCGGTACAGCACACCCCTTCGGGTTTTGTTGCCAGTAACTATTATTATTATCAAGTCATTGATTCCTATGGCACCAAGGAGAAGGTCTACCAAGACTATTATTACACCTGGGATGAGAATGGTAACAATATCACAAAGCATAACGGAGCTGGAATTTATACATCGCATGAGTCAGGCAACTGGTGGGTGCTGGCAGATAATGGCCTGTCGCACATAGTGGGAGGCGTAAACCAAGCTGCTGTGGTTCCAAATGGCATCAGCATCAAGAAGCGAGCCTATTGGAGCACCTACGACCCCTATCTTCAGCGAGTATTGCTGTGTCGCACTGCCGAGAACCGCGTGCTTGAGGAGTGGGATGGGTCGACCAACACCGAGATTAATTCATGGGACGGCTCTCAATGGAACAATATTACTCCTGCCAACATTGGGGAATATGGTGGCAACTATTGGATTGTGGTATCGCCCAACGAACCCAACACTTATTTCTACTGCTCTCGCAAGACGGGCGGTATCGCCAAGGTTCAGAATGACAACATCGTGTTGAGGTATGATAGGTCTAACAGTCTCGTGAGCGAGAGGGCCACGGCCTTGGCGTTTGACTCTAAGGGCAACTTATGGTCGGTACAACCATATCCTGATAGTGACCCATCGCCCGATGCAATGGCACTCAGTGCCGAGAAGCAGTTGCTTACTACGGTGACAAAAGATGATTTTGTGGGCAACGATATGGGTGGTTTTTGCAAGAATTCCAACAAAGGTTTCAAGCGCATGGCTTTTGGCATTGGTGCCGATGACATCAAGGTGTTTGCGCCCGGTGAACACAATGCTCCACTCATCATTTGGGAAAATAATGATGACTTGACCCTCAAGCGTTACAAAGTTTTCAACTCGTTTAACGATCAGGACAATAAGTACTTCTCGACTTACGGATGGGTTTACATCAAGGGCGACAATGATGGCCGAATCTGGCTTGGTACGGTGAGCGGTATTGTCTCTTTTGACCCACGTGAGGCCTTCAACGAAGACTTCCGAATCACCCGCAACAAGGTGACAAAAAATGAAGGTACCGTTGTTAATGAGGTGCTTCTTGAGGGAACTCAGGTCAACTGCATTGATGTAGACCAGCTGAACCGCAAGTGGGTAGGTACAAACACCAATGGAGTATTCTTGGTGAGTGCCGACGGTTCTGAAATTATCAAGCACTTTGACCGTACCAACAGCCCATTGCCCACCGACCAAATCTACAGCGTGTGCTGCAACCTTTCAACCAATTCAGTGCTTATTGTCACCGCAAGTGGTGTGTTGGAATACTACTACGATATGACTCCTTCGGCTTCGGACTACAGTAATGTTTATTGTTATCCCAACCCTGTTCAGTCAACATTTACAGGATATGTTACTATTAAGGGTTTGATGGATAAGTCAAACGTGATAATCACTGATGCTACGGGAAATAAAGTCGTAAAAATCTCTTCGACTGGTGGCGTGGCTTTGTGGGATGTATGCAACGAGCAGGGTGTTCCCGTGAAGACAGGGACCTATAAGGTTTATGCCTCTCAAGAAAAAATCCCCGACACCACTGGCAAACCACTGGCAAAAATTGCAGTGATTCGATAAATTCACACATAATCAAGTAGGAATAAAGTAAGAAAGGTAAGGCATACCCTTGATTCACAATCATGTTTTTCAATTCACGATTCACTTAAGATAATGAAACATATCATCACATTGGTTATGGCGCTTGCTGCAATTGTAGCACAAGCTCAAAGCGACTACGGAAAGTGGATACTGCATCCCGTCTTTGCTGGCGAGAATATCACCAATTGCATCGACACTGGTGATGATGTGTACTACTTGGCAAGTGGCAACCTCTATCGTTATGACAAGAGCACTCAGGAGAATGAACACCTTAATCGTGCAAACTATCTGAGCGATTCGGGTGTGGATAATATCTACTTCAATGCCACAAAGGGCTATCTGATGGTTGCCTACCAGAATTCTAACATCGATGTTATAGACGTTGGTAGTGGCGATGTGAGCAACATTAGCGACATTAAAAATGCCGACATCAGTATGTCAAAATCAATCAATGATATTACTTTTGCTGGCAGCAACCGAGCAGTGGTTGCGACCGACTTTGGTTTTGTTATCTTGAACGACAAGAAGCTTGAGGTGGAGTCGTCGTACGTTTCCGACAAGGCCTTTGCAGGTGCTTTAATATTGGGTAATTACTTGATTGTTATTCATGAGGGTGGATTTTACTATGCGCCAATGACAAAGCATATTCAGCAGATGAGCGATTTCAGCTCGGCTTGGGTAGGCCTTAATGGACGCATGGTGCCCATTAATGACAATCGTTTCTTCGTGCTTGCCAATAATCAGCTCAGCGTGATTACTGTTACTGACAATGGTGGAACCCTTTCTTTCTCGGCAACAAAAGTGGTAGATGGGAAGCCCATAGTTGTCAACAAGATGCGAGATGGTAGCTTTTTGGCAAGTTTTGAAGGTTCCGATTATTACTACACTATAAGCTCCACAGGCGACAATGCCGTGCGTCACGATGGTGGTGGCATCTATTCGAGCCTTGAAGGTGATAAAGATATGTGGATTCTCGATGCCGAGGGATTGACGAATTATAAGTCGGGCGTGATTGCCCACCAAATTACTCCTAATGCCATTTCCATCTCGGGAGTGCCATTCTGGATGGACTATGACACTGTGAATGGTTTGCTCTACCTCATGAGTACTGCCGATAACGTGATACTTGACGAATTGGCTGGTATGACACAAATCAACACCTACAATGGAAACTTCTGGAACGATGTCACTCCCGACGATATCCCACTGCCCGACGAAGGATGCTATTGGCCAGTGATTTCACCCAATGAAGAGAATACATATTATTATAGTACTCGTAAAAAGGGATTTCTGAAGATTACTAACAATAAGATAGTGACACGCTTCAATAATGCCTCTTGTGGCGTTAGCGACCGCATGGCAGCGCTTCGTTTCGACTCGAAGGGCAATCTTTGGATAGTACAAACTCGTGACAACGAGCATCCAGTGCGAGTGCTTACTCCCGCAAAACAAGCAAAGGTAACGATAACAGCTCAAGATTTCATATTTAACAATAGCACACACATCAGTAACCTTAACCACGAGGGCTTTAAGCGTTCACAATTTGCAATAGGCGCTGGAGATACTAAGGTTTTCTCTAATGGTCAGTACCAAATGCCTATTGTGATTTGGAATAACAACAGTGACCTTTCGCTCAACAAGAGCATCTCGTTTGCCTCGGGAGCTCTTACCGACCAGGATGGCAAGAGTATCGACTGGTATGAGATTCGTTGTCTCACAGCCGACAATAACGGACTGGTGTGGATGGGAACAACGTCGGGTGTGATTGCCTTCAATCCGTCAAAAGCTTTTGATGCCGATTTCCGCGTCACTCACATCAAGGTGCCTCGTAACGACGGCACCAACCTCGCCGACTATCTGCTCGATGGACAGACCATCAACTGCATTGCCGTTGACGGTGCCAACCGCAAGTGGATTGGTACTGAGGCTTCGGGATTATTTGTGGTGAGTGCCGACGGACAGACCGTTCTCAAGAACTTCAATGCTACTAATAGTGCTATGGGTAGCAACGAAATCTATCAGATTTGCTGTGACCCGACTGGCAACTCGGTCTTTGTCACCACACCAATAGGAGTGGCTGAATACAAGAGCGACGCGACTCCAGGACAATCAAGCTACAGCAATATGTACGCTTATCCTAACCCTGTGCGTCCCGACTATGGAGGTCCAATCAATATCACGGGTCTCATGGACAATTCGCTCGTCAAGATTACCGACCCGGCAGGCAATGTGGTTCGCTCGCTCAAGTCGACAGGTGGCATGGTGTCGTGGGACGGATGCAACTACAACGGTGACCTCGTGCCCACGGGCGTCTACACCATCCTCGCCTCCCCAGCCGAAGGCTCAGGTGGCGGCACCACCAAGGTGCTCATCGTGCGATAACATAGGATGATAGTACCACGTTTATAAATATTGTGGCTACATCTATAGAGAATTAAACACCGCCAGCTTTGTTTTGATGCTGGCGGTGTTTTATATTTGTGTTATTTGCGTGAGCGTTTTCGTTGCAGAGTCATGAAGATGAAAGGGTAGGGGTTGCGGTCGTCGGCGGGATGCTCTTCTTGAGATGTGATAGTCCATGAGCGCATGTCGATGCGCGGGAAGTGGGCATCTACGTCTTTGAACTTATGGTCAATGACCGTGAGGTAGATGGTGTTGACCATCGGGAAGGTGGCGCGGTAAATCTGCTCGCCGCCAATGATAAATACATCGCCTGGCATGGTGGCAGCCGCTATGGCCTCTTCAACGTTATGGACCACAGTCACGCTCTCAGCCGCATAGTCACGGTTGCGGGTGATGACGATGTTCTGCCGTCCAGGCAGCGCTCCCTTTGGGAAAGACTCAAAGGTCTTGCGCCCCATCACGATGGAGTGCCCCATGGTAGCCTCCTTGAAATGTTTCATGTCGGCAGGCATGTGGCACAGGAGTTTGCCTTGCTTGCCAATGGCTCCATTGCGGTCAATCGCTACGATTGCTGAAAGCATATAGTTTTTAGTTATTAGTTTTCTAGATGTTCTAGAATGGCTAGAGTTTTTAGATTGTTAATTGTGCATTGTGCATTGAGCATTGAGCATTGAGCATTAAACCGATACTACACCCTTGATGAGTGGCCATGGATCGTAGCCCTCAAGCTTGAAATCTTCGTAATCATAGTCGAAGATGCTCTTCACCTCGGGATTGAGCACCATGCGTGGTAGCGGGCGAGGTTCGCGGCTTAGCTGCTCATGCACTTGGTCCATGTGATTAAGGTAGATGTGCGCATCGCCAAAGGTGTGGATGAACTCTCCTGGCTCAAGTCCAGTGACGTGGGCTATCATCATGCATAACAAAGCATAACTGGCTATGTTGAACGGTACGCCCAGGAAGAGGTCGGCGCTGCGCTGGTAAAGCTGCAGACTCAACTTGCCATTTGCTACATAAAACTGGAACAGTGAGTGGCAAGGTGGCAGTTTCATCGTGGGCACGTCGGCGACATTCCAGGCACTTACCATGATGCGGCGCGAGTCGGGCGTGTTCTTGATTTGGTCAATCACCTGCGAAATTTGGTCGATATGTCCACCGTTATAGTCGGGCCACGAGCGCCACTGGTGACCATAGACGGGTCCGAGGTCACCATTCTCATCGGCCCACTCGTTCCAAATGCGCACCCCATGCTCCTGAAGGTAGTGGATATTGGTGTCGCCCTTGAGAAACCACAGGAGTTCGTAGATGATAGACTTCAAGTGTACCTTCTTGGTGGTGAGCAGTGGAAATCCCTTACTCAAGTCGCAGCGTAGTTGGTAACCGAAAACGCTTTTAGTGCCTGTGCCCGTGCGGTCATGCTTGATGGTGCCATTGTTGAGCACATGCTGTAGCAAGTCAAGATATTGTCTCATTCTTAGATGGCATTATGCATTATGAATCAATCAAGGCGAAGCCTAATTGTGCATTATGAATTATGCATTAGAATGTGCACATGCCGTCCCATTCGAGCAAGTCACCACGCACGTAACCTATCCTGCCATTAACTTTCACTTTATACCAGCCATTTACTATACCCAAGCAATCGTAACAATCGGGAACATATCCCATTGGGGCAGGATCGGTGATTTGTGTTATAACTGGTGAGTTTTTCGTAGGGCTCTTGCGCACATTGAGGTTGCCAGTGTGTGACTGATCATAGTAAACTACGCCTTGCCCATTAGCTGCGCTGAAGGTTACAACACGGTGTCCTCTTTTGGGCACGTTGTAGTCGTCTTGTACATTTATGGTGTAAGACGTGCTGTTGGTTCTTACGTAGCGTCCAACCACATGTCCACGGCCGTCAACTACCATCTTCATGCTTTGGGCGTTCATCATGCCAAAGCTCATAAGCAATAATGCTAAAACTAAAAATTTCTTCATAAGTATACTTTTTAAAATATTATAATTGAATTATTTTCAAAAATAATGCGCTGCCCAATTGAGCATTGTGCATTATGCGTTATCAATGTGCGTCGAGCCAGTTGCTGGCTGAGCCGTAGCTTGCGGTGAGGTGGACTTTGCCGTGATAGGCGTTCTCCATCTCGGTCACAACAATCTCGGTCACTTTCTCAAGTTCGCTGGGAATAACATCGAAGTTCAATTCGTCGTGCACTTGCAGTATCATTCGTGACTTTATACCCTCCTGCTCAAAGCGGCGGTGAATGGCTATCATAGCTATCTTTATCACGTCGGCAGCAGTTCCTTGAATGGGTGCATTGACAGCGTTGCGCTCGCTGAAGCTGCGCACCACGGCGTTGCGCGAATTGATGTCGGGGAGCATGCGTCGCCGCCCAAAGAGCGTTTTCACATAACCTTTTTCGCGAGCTTGTGCCACACTGCGCTCTATGTACTGCTTCACTTGTGGGAAGGTTTCGAAATATCCGTCAATAAGCATCTTAGCCTCGCTGCGCGTGATGTTTAGGCGCTGGCTCAGGCCGAAAGCCGAGATGCCGTAGAGGATGCCAAAGTTGGCCGTTTTTGCCTTGCGTCGCTGATCGCTAGTGACTTTCTCAAGCGGCTCGTGGTAAATCTTGGCAGCTGTGATGGCGTGGATGTCCTCATCTTTGGCAAAAGCGTCGAGCATGGTGCTGTCGTTGCTCAAGTCGGCGACGAGACGTAACTCAATCTGCGAATAGTCGGCGCTGAAGAAAACGTTGCCGTCACTGGGGATGAAGGCGCGACGAATCCCCTTTCCGTCATCGCTGCGCACGGGGATGTTCTGCAGGTTGGGGTTTGTCGATGACAATCGACCAGTTGCGGTCACCGTTTGGTTATAGGTGGTATGGATGCGCCCTGTGCGTGGGTTGACAAGTGCAGGAAGGGCATTGACATAGGTCGATAGCAACTTGCGCAAGCCTCGTAGCTCCAAAATCTTGTCGACCAACGGATGACGGTCGCGAACCTTCATCAGCACCTCCTCGGTAGTAGAGTATTGTCCAGTTTTGGTCTTCTTGGCTTTTGCGTCAATCTTAAGATGCCCGAAGAGCACTTCACCCACCTGTGCCGGTGATGCGGTGTTGAACTCCATGCCAGCCAACTCATGACACTCGTGGTCAAGAGCGTCGACTT
Source organism: uncultured Muribaculaceae bacterium (assembly GCA_905233845.1). Taxonomy (GTDB): domain Bacteria; phylum Bacteroidota; class Bacteroidia; order Bacteroidales; family Muribaculaceae; genus Sodaliphilus. The sequence goes on from CAJOFH010000057.1 coordinate 11,256, forward strand.
GCTCAGTGAGCTTCACCGAGTATTCGGCAAGCGCTTTCTCGTCGATGCGTGCTCCAGCCATCTCCATGCTTGCAAGAACTCGTACAAGTGGCATCTCAATATCGGTGAGCAGGTGAGTCATGCCGTTCTCCTCCAAACGCTTGTCGAGTTCAGGTTTCAAGGTGAGTGCGAGGTCGGCCATCTCGCAAGCCCAGTCACCAAGCTTCTCGGGCTTCACTTGTGCCAAGTGTTTTTGTTTCTTGCCCTTGGAGCCGATGAGCGATTCCATGCTTATCGCTTTATAGGCAAGAATGTCCTCGGCGATAACTGCCGTGGAATGATTGCGCTCAGGTTGCAGCAGATAATGAGCGACTCCTGTGTCATAGTAGTTGCCCTTGAAGTTGATGCCCACGTTGCTGAGCATCACAATGTCGCGCTTGATGTCGTTGCCCACAAGCTGCACCTTGCCCTCGAAGAGTGGGGCGATGGCTCCCATCATCCATCCCATGTCATCAAGCGGCATGTAGGTGGCGTTGTAACGCTCATCACTTACTGCTACACCCACCAAGTGAGCGCGCATCGCCTCTTCGCCATCAGCAACAAGGCACACGCCCACTGGCTTTCCAGCCGTTGTAAGCTTCTCAATAATTTGAGCTGCATCGCCGTCATCGGCAACGATGCGGTAATTGTGTTCATGGGAGCTGATATTGTCCAATTCTATGACTTCGGGCTCTTCAGGACGAAGTTCTCCTGGCGCGAGGGTGTCGAAGAGTGACGGCTGTTGTGGGTTTTTCTTGGGATGGTTAAGAATTTCGAGGTCAGCACGCGACACGTCTTTCAGGGCAGCGCTGGGAGATGGGGCATCTTTCACACCAATATTTGCTTCGCCGTGCTCGATGATGCGCACTGCCAGTGTGCGGAATTCAAGCTCCTTGAACACTTTGTTAAGAGCTTTCATGTTGGCTGGTTTGCGCCGCATCAACTCTTCGTCCCACTCGATAGGCACATCGGTCTTTATGGTCGCCAAAAATTTCGAGAACTTGATTTGTTCAACGTTCTCGGTGACCTTGCGCTGCAGCGCACCTTTGAGCTTGTCGGTGTTGGCGAGCAGATTCTCCACGTTGCCAAACTCATGAATCAGCTTCTTGGCAGTCACCTCACCCACACCTGGACAGCCGGGAATGTTGTCGATGGAATCGCCCATGAGTGCAAGCAGATCTATGACTTGCAGCGGACTTGTGAAGCCATATTTAGCGTTAATCTCCTCGACGCCCTGAATCTCTACCTCGCTGCCCTTGCGGCCAGGATGGTAGATTTTCACGCTATCGGTAACAAGCTGTCCGAAGTCCTTGTCGGGCGTCATCATGTAGGTCTCAAAGCCGTGGTCATGCGCCATATTGGCAAGGGTGCCAATCACGTCATCGGCCTCAAAGCCAGGCACCTCAATCACGGGGATGTTATAGGCCTCGATAATGCGCTTGATGTAGGGTACGGCGCGTTTGATGTCCTCGGGAGTCTCATCACGGTTCGCCTTATATTCCTTGTAGGCCTCATGGCGGAAGGTGCCGCCTGGTGGGTCGAAGCACACGGCGATGTGTGTGGGCTGCTCCTTCTTGAGCACATCTTGCAAGGTGTTGACAAAGCCGAAGATTGCCGACGTGTTTAACCCGCCCGACGTGAAACGCGGGTTGCGCATCAGCGCATAATAAGCACGAAAAATCAGCGCATAGGCATCGAGAAGAAAAAGCTTCATTTTCTGAGTTTTAAGTAGTAAGTGTTAAGTGTCAAGTGCTAGATAATCTAGTAGATTATCCATTGCGCATTATGCATTATTAAAACGCTTTTTTGTCCTCGCCAGTGAAGGATTGGAACAGAGCGTTAGCAAGGCTTGAGGCACCGATGCGGAAGTAGCGGTTGTCGAGCCATTTCTCACCCAGCACCTCCTTGACGATGGTGTAGTATTTCACTGCGTCCTCGGTGGTGCGTATGCCGCCAGCAGCCTTGAAACCAACCATTACGCCGTGCTGCTCATAGTACTCCTTGATGCACTGACACATCACGTAGGCGGCCTCAAGCGAAGCGCCTGGATAGATTTTCCCGGTCGATGTCTTGATGAAATCGGCACCCGAGTACATAGCCAGGATTGATGCCTTCTTGATGTTGGCAGCAGTCTCCAGACATCCTGTCTCGAGAATCACCTTAAGCATGCGGCCATGGCAAGCATGCTTGATTTCGGCAATCTCGTCGCACAGCTCCTCGTAAGCCTCGTCGAGGAAGTAGCCCATGTTGATGACGATGTCCACCTCGTCGGCTCCGTCGGCAACGGCAAGAGCTGTCTCGGCGATTTTGGTCTCAAGATGTGCCTGCGAAGCGGGGAAGCTTGCGCTGCAAACTACTACGTCTACATCACTTACTTCGAGATTGGCACGAACTACTTGTGCGAAGTTGCTGTAAACACAAATTCCTGCCACATTCTTGTAGTCGGGGTAGTTGCGACTATACTCATTCACTTTTTGAGTGAATGCTGCCACGCTGCGCTCGCTGTCGGTGGTGCTCAGAGTGGTCAGGTCCACTGTGTTAAGAAGGAACTCCTGAACCTCACGAGTGTTGTTCTCGGCGGTGTGCTCCTCGATAATTTTTGCTACCTCGGCTTTCACCTTGGCGTCGTCTTCAATCACGTTGCTGCCCTTGATAGCAGCTAAGTACTTGTTGTTAACTTGTTCAGCCATAGAAATTATAGTTTTTATGTTAGTTTAGTTTTAAGAGTGGAGAGAAAAGAGGTGTGAGTGTTTTTTGAATTATTATATGATTATTAATTATGCATTATGAATTAAGCATTAGTTTGTCATTGTCGAGGTGGCGGTGGTTGTCGCGCTGAGTCTTTTTGGCGAAGTTGCGTTCCAGAGCTGCATCCAAGTCCACACCCGTTTGATTGGCGAGGCACATTACCACCCAGAGCACGTCGGCGAGCTCGTCGCCCAGGTCCTTGCCCTCATCGCTGGGTTTGCACGACTGCTCACCATAGCGACGTGCTATGATGCGTGCCACCTCGCCCACCTCCTCGCTGAGAATCGCCATGTTGGTCAACTCATTGAAGTAGCGCACCCCATAGGTCTTTATCCACTGGTCCACGCGCTCCTGCGCCTCCTGAATAGTCATTCTAATATCACTTATTTAATGACCTTTGTTGTCGAGGTAGTGCCATCACTATAAGTTGTCACCTTGATGGCGATGCCAGTAGGATCTGCTATCGGCTGTCCTGCCATGTTGTAATAACGTTCGGCAACAACGGCCTTTTCAGGCTGAACGGTATCGATGCCAGATGGGAACACCTCGAGATATACAATGTCTGACGAGTTGCGCACACCATCAACAGTGTAATGTGTCTGAATTCCTATGCGCCAATCGAGCAGTGGGTTGTCGCCATTGTTGGTGCGGTAGAAGTAAACACGGCGCAGATAGAAGTCCTCACCACTAAAGCCATAAGGAATTTCGGTCATATCCTCGGTGAAACCATTGGCAGCGCCATAGGTTGCCGCATCAAATGTGAACAATTGGTCTTGGTCGGTATAGATGCTGTAAGTAACCATGTCAGAACGTAGTGGATTTCCGTCAACATCTTGTAGGTTGATGTTGAAGTCGAAGCGTGTGTATCCACTCTCATTGCCACAGTCATAGAACTCCAGAGCCTCGGGATTGGCGGGAACGGCGGGGGCAGCATCGCCAAGTGGAGTAAAGGTAGTTCCCCACTCAAGGGTTGCTATCGACTGATCATCGCTCCACACACCAGCAAGTCCGTGTGCTAGGAGGTTATTAGGATAGTCGGCCATGGCATCACCTTCCGAGCCAACTAGGGTGATGGTGCCATTCTCGGCATCTACAGCATAGGTTACTGCTTCTACACCTTCTTCAGGCTCAAACATTAGCCAATAAAAATCATCGCCCAGGTCTATTAATGTGGTCTCTCCCCATGCCAAAATTAGACCATAGTTATACGTTTCGTTGTAGGCAACATATTGACCTAAAGGTACTGTTATGGTAGTGCCGTCGTCCGACAATTCGCCTTGTACCCACACACCAGTTCCCTCACCGTAGGCTAGAGGGTCGAGAAGGTATACAGTCTTGTTGTCATCGGCATAGGTAATCTTCATCTGTCCAGTCTGCTGCATTGCGTCGTAGCCGTAGAGGCTTACGGTCAAATACTCACCCGAACGGGTGTAAGACACAACGGTTCCCTCGGGTTGCTCGGTGATAATATCCACTTTGGCGTTGCCAGTAGGTTTGCTCATTTTGTGGGCTGTTTGGGCGCTCATGCAAAATGCCATAGCCCCAACAATAGTAATTAGTAATAATTTTTTCATAATATTTCTCTTGTTAATGGTTGAAAAATGTTTGATGCAAAGATAAACTTTTAATCTAATATAACGAAATTATTAGTGTAAATTCGTTTTTATTATTTTCCATGCATGGTCAAATTAGTTTTAATTCGTTTCATTAATGTGCCCCACAAAACAGGCACAGCCTTAAATTTTAATCTTCAAATCTCATTGTGTTTAGTTTAAGAATTAAACATAAAATAGTATCTCCAGATGGAATCGAACCATCATTTAGGGTTTAGAAGACCCTTGTTCTATCCATTGAGCTATGGAGACATTAGTGAATGAGCTAGTCATTCACATTATTAATTAAACACTTATTTTAAATGTTTTAGTGTCTAATTCATAAGCTTTACCATTATCAAGCATCATGTATCTATTTGTTATAAGTGGTTTGCCCTGAAGTGTGTGACCAAATACTTGTTTCACTTTAACATACTTATCAGGAGAACGATGTTCACGAACATCAGCCCAGACACATGAACCAACTGGGTATTCACCTCCCCTATATTTTGAAACAATGTCACCTAAACCTTGTTCACATTCATTATTTAAAACATTATTTAATTTAATGAAGTCATTAGGTATTTCTTTAATTTCTATAATAGGTAAATTATCTCTACGAAACTGTTTATTCATTATATTAATCCAATGTTCACGAATGCCTGCGTGAGAGAACACAATGTTGTCTTCAATATAGATAAGCTTAAACCAGTCACGATGCTCATTAAACATATTACTTATCTCATCATGAAATTCTTTTGAATGACGGCAGTGGTATTTATATCTTTTATAATAATACCGTGAATAATATGACATATCATGATTACCAAGTAACAGCACAACTTTATCAAAATTATTTTTCTTTAATTCAAGTATTTCCTTAAAGTTTTTTATTGCATCCTTTACTGTTATATAGTCAAAATAATAAGGATCAAAATAGTCACCAAGAAAAATTACTCTATCATACTTTGTAATATCTTGGCATTTCTCTTTCCAAAATTTGCGTCCGTGAATATCGGGTAATACTAAAATCATAATCTAAAATTTTTTACAGTTTGTTGAATGTTATCTAGTTTCTAACATTCTCAACTTTTCATCTATTATATATTGTTTAATTCTCTCTCTTGTTTCTTTATTAGTAAAGTAATCATAGAATTCTCCGTAGAAATGCATTGAGCATTGAACAATTATTCTCGCAACTTTGAGTCAATAATAATCGTGACGGGACCGTCGTTGATTAGCGAGACTTGCATGTCGGCACCGAAGACACCACGTTTCACATCTTTGTTCATCAACTGCTCCACCTCCTTACAGTAGAGTTCGTAGAGTGGCACGGCGAGTTCGTGGCCTGCAGCGTGGATATAGCTTGGGCGGTTGCCCTTCTTGGTGCTTGCGTTGAGAGTGAACTGGCTCACCGCCAGCACCTCGCCACCAGCGTCGAGGATATTGCGGTTCATCACACCATTCTCGTCGTCAAAGACACGCAAGTTCACTGTCTTCATCGCCAGCCACTTAGCGTCGTCCTCGGTGTCACCTTCTCGCACGCCCACCAGCACCATATAGCCGTTATTTATCGCACTATGCACCTCACCACCAATGGCGACCGATGCCTCCAGCACTCGTTGTATTACTATTCGCATAATTTGTAGTTGTTTTGTTGAAATATTGCCTACAAATATACAAAAAAATAATGCAAAATCTTAGATTTTATGCCAATATAGTTCTTAATCCCTAAATTCACAAACGAAGTGCAATAAATAATTCTTTGTTGAATTAAAAACATATATGATAATGTGCTGTTGGAAGTCGGAAATAACTTCCATAGCG
>CAJOFH010000058.1 GCA_905233845.1 uncultured Muribaculaceae bacterium
TACCCCAAATTCAGGGTATGCAAAATTACAACAATTTGATTATAAATCAATTATGTTTTAACATTTTTCTCTCAAGAAAAAAGTGACGAAGTCAGGAAAAAATCATTAATACAATAACCCCTATACCCAGAGCACCTAATGTTGAGGCGGTCTCTTTTGTCATTGTCATCTTGTTGAATAAAATGATATTTTTGAAAAGGATTAATTGAAATATTTAGTGAGTCCAATAACGGTAGGCAAAGTAGAGGCAGAAGGGTGCAGCTATGGCAAAAATTGCAGTAGCGAGAATCCATGAGCCATTTTGCATGGCAAGGACTGCAATAACGCACACTAATAAGGTTGCAGCAAGATTGCGCATGCACTTGACGCTTAGAGTGAGGTGATATACATTAAAATAGACAATGGAGACGATAATGGTATAGATGGTGAACCACGCAAGGTAGGCGAAACCTAATCCGTCGACTCCCCACAGGCTGAAGCACACGATGTTGAGCACCAGTCCAATCACCGCATCGAGCGACTCGGTGATAAGGAAAATTTTGCCGTCACCCTTTGCAAGCATTACGAAAGACAGGCACCACGACATAGCCCTTAGCACAGTTCCCACGACACCCCAAGATATGTAAGTTAGAATCACCAAGAATTCTTTGCTATAGAGCAACCAAACCAAGTGCGATCGCAACAATATGAACGCCAACAGGCATGGTGTGAGAACCATAAATGATAGGTTTATCTGGTGCGAGACATATACACGTAAACGCAACGAGCTATTAGCTACTCGAGACAGGCGAGGATAGAACTCATAACCAAGAGCGACAAACACCAATCCTGCATACTTGTCAATTAAGGTGTAGCCTGCTTGATAGAATCCCACAGTCTCTTCGCCACTATTGATATTGAGCCATGCCACAAAGATATAGGATGCCAACATAGCGACAAATGAGCCAAGGGTCATGAACACGCCAAGCTTAATGAATCCTGCCCCCATCATCACTGTTTCATGCCGAGTGACCTGAGCGGTAGGATACTCCTTGTCCTTAAAGATGAAGGCTGCAACCATTAGGCACAAAGCATAGGCAATAATCGAAGGCAGCACACTTTCCTCACGCCAAAAGTAGAACATAGGGATAGATATCATCAAGCCGCCAATTGTACCTGTGACAGTTACTCGTGCCAGTTTCTTGAGTTTTGAGAGTCCTTGCAACACAGCATACTCGCCATTGGTAAGTGCCATGAAAAGTACTGCTGCAGATATTGCGACATATTGCCACACATGATTAAAATCACCAAAAGTGTATCGACTCAACAAAGGTGAGATAGCCATTGTTATCAATGCTCCTCCCAGTCCAAGCCATAGTGACCAACGACGTACTACAGTAACGATGCGTGCAATGAGTGCAGCATCTCGCTTCTCTACCGCTTGAGAAATATCGCGCACACTGCTGTTGCGCACACCAAGATTAGTAGCAATATTCAGCATCTCGAGTGCCTGATTGAAAAGCCCAAAAAGTCCCACTCCAGCAGGTCCAATCCAAATTGCCACCAATTTGTTTCTAATCAACGAGCAAAGGATGTTCAAAACCTGGACACCACCAAAGATGCCCATGGCTTTAAGAATTACTCTCGACATGCCTTCACGCTTGCTCATTAATCAGCAACTTAATTAATTAGATATTTATCATGTAAGTGTTGTAGACGATTCCCCTACCACCTAATCGACATTTTTGCTGAACAAGGCCGTGATTAAGATATTTTCCTCCTTGTTCAGTAGAAATACCAAAATCGAAGTAACGGAATCCAGCTTGTGCCGAAGCTTTGATGAGGTGGTCGAAGAGTAATGTAAGAGCTTTTAAGTCACGCCCTCGCTCGGTTGAAGCGATATACTGACAATGAGCCACCTCACTACCACAAAAATACATCAACACACCTGCCAGCAGCTCTCCATCAAGATTTGCAGTGAAGAGCTTGATGTTCTCGGGAAAGCGCGACTGCAGTAACAGCATCTCGTCCAGAGAATGAACAGGATGCTTGTCATATTTCGCCATAAGCAACGAGTCTAGCATTTGCCAATAGCCCTGCCAATCGCAAGACTCACCCACCGCAACTCCATTCCTGATGGCATGGTTCACATTACGTTTGTTGCCACGATCAAGCGGCAGTGGCTCATCAAGGTCTATAGTAGAAGAAATATTGCTCTCCACAAGTTTTCCTCCAGCCCTAAAAACGGCAAATAAATCCTCCTCGCAAGGGTAGCGGTGATAAATGTGAGGAACAGGCTTATAGACGATGTTGAAGATTCCCATTTCATGCAAGAAAGCAACAGCCTTCTCCCAAACCATAAGCATTGTAGTCACGTCAAAATGACGCGAAGGCACAAGCCAACCTCCATAAGTAAGTCCACGGTGACTATAAAGCGTATCACTCTCAAAACAGGCTGGCAATATAGCTAAAATTCGGTCGTCATCACGCGCCACAAGCGAACAGTCATTAAAGCGGTCACTGTGGTAGCCCATATAATCTCGCAAGTGCAGAAAGGTGCCATTGCGAGATTGCTTCACTGCACTGTCCCACTGCTTTTTATTGCAGGGGTTATATTGTTCTATTGTTATCATTTCAGTTATTTACCTCCACCGAGAAGGAGCATGATGTCACCACCTTCGACGCGAGTGTATTTTTTAGGTTCGGCGGTATCGATGGTGAAATCTTCGTTCCACTTCATGTCATTATAGTCAAGCGAGAGTGTGAATGCTCTGCCTCTCATTGTCGTCGAAACTCGTAATGATGTGGGAACTTTTCCAGCAACAGTCCCCTTCACGTTATCATAGGCAACACTATAGCTCGACTCTCCTTCTTTAGTAGGTATTACATTAAGCGAGAGCATGTTGTTGCTCTTGTCATAGACAAAGTTATATTCAAATCCCTGGAACATATCACGGGGCTTGAGCACAACTTTCCCTCCTTCAACATTCTCTACAATGAAGTCATCCTTAATATTTGGATTGAGTGAGCCCTTTCCGAGTTCAAAAGCCCTACCAAGGAAAATGTCTTGAAGATTGTCGACAGTAACTGGCACGCCGTTAGTAAGCAAAGACGCCTTCTCAAGCATGTAGCGCTTGTGCACTTTGTCAACCAGCAATATCGAATCGCCGTATATTACCATCTTAGCGACTTCAATTCCCATCAAAGGCCTTAAAGAAACATAAATACTCTTACCACGTTGCATGCGCATCTGCATTGAAGAACCCGTAGACTTGCCACCAGCCTCAATTATTGCGTTACCGCCACTTTTGAACGAGCTCCATTCGGGTTGGATATATTTGGTCACAACTGTTGCAGATGAAGTCATGTTAACAGTTGATGGATTGTTCACATCAATTACAGGCTGCACCACCTTCTTGGAACAGCTGCTCATCACCATCAAAGCAATTGAAACTGCAACAAATAAAAGTTTAATGTTGGACATAGTTTGGTTAAGTATTTATTTCTCATAATAAGTCTTATCACGCACTTTGCGCTGCAATAGTTCATTGTTGGGGCTCAGCTTCAGCGCCTTTTCCCATTGATCCAAAGCCCCTTCAGTGTCTCCAGTCATGAAGAGGATGTCACCATAGTGTTCCAAAATGTCGGCACTGGGCTCATCGCTATTATCCATCGCCGACTTGATATACAATAGAGCCATATCATAGTTCTTCTTTTTAAAGAACACCCAAGCATAAGTGTCAATGAAAGTAGCATTGTTAGGGTTGGCATAGACAGCCTTTGCAGCCATACTCTCAGCCTTATCAAGTTCTTTGCCACTGAGCGACAGGAAATAAGCATAATTGTTCATCACGCTTGTATTACCAGGAGAAAGAGCAAGTGCATGTTCGTAATATTCAAAACCTTTAGCAGAATCACCAAGCTCAACATAAACATCGCCCTTACCACAGAGCAAGTCGCTATAGAGGTCGGCCTTCTGAGTACTGTCGACAAGCGATAGAGCTTTGTCATAGGTATCTAATGCTTTGTCATATTCCTTCATTTGATAATAAGAGGGAGCTATGTATCGATAAAGGTCAAGATTCTCAGGGTTGTATTCCAAAGCTTTCTGGGCTGCCTTGACAGCACCTGGATAGTTGTCGGAGAGAATGTTCACTACCATAAGCCGCTGCCATGCCTCGGCATTGGTTGGGTCAAGGTCTACCTCGTAGCCCAATTCCTCTATTGCATGTTTAAAGTCCTTGATTGTAGAAAAATACATACTGTATAATTCATGTACCTTAGGTTCATGAGGATGTTGGGCCACAAGCACCTTGAAAAGATTATTTACACGCTCAGTAGAGTCATTGCGCAGCAATTGAGTTTGAGTGTATTGTGTCAACACATTGAGTTTTGTCTCCACAGGCAAGTCATTTGACACCAAAGCGTTATATATTTGATTGTCATAATTCACCGTATCTCCAATCTCGTCATAATATTGCGCCTTGGCAAAATAGACATTCCCATTCTCTGGATCTAAGGATTGAGCTTTATCCAAATAAAAGAGTGCGCTGTCAGGCATGTTATACTGCTTGAACAATTCATACATGACCAGGTTATAGTCAACATTTGCTGGAGCAGTATTGTATAGCGTTCTGATTTCATTGATGGCGCCGAGGGTATCGCCAAGCTCAGAGCACAAGGCTGCTTTGTAGGCAGTGATCTCGGTAGATTTTCCTTCAAATTCCTCGATTTTCTCATACACCTTCAGGGCTTGAGCATATTTGTTGTTGCGCACGTAGGCGGCAGCAAGCCTCATCTGCACTTCGGTCTTTGTGGGATTGATCTCGGCCAACTTCTCCATTGTTTCGAGACACATGTCGAGGTGACGCATGCTCAAGCAGGCATCGCTGAAATAGGTCGCTTCATAGTAGTCCTCGGGATGTGCGTCCACGTGCTTTTTCATCATCATCAGGCCACATTCTTTCTCGGCATCGGTGTTGTTGTCTTTGAGCATCATCAAGTACCCATAATAGAATGAAATGGCTGTGTTGGTTGAGTCGAGCTGGTGTGCATATTTCATTAAGTCATAATAGGCTGCCACACTGTCCTGAGCCTTATAGGCCTGCGCTTGAAGATAGATGTACTCGGCCTTGCGCTTGTAATTCTCGGTGATTTCGCTTGAGCCTGACGTGCTGTTTTTGTTTGCTGCCATTGCTTGAATGATAGCTATCACCAACAACAAACCAGCTATTGTATATCTTGAAAATGGTTTCATATCTAATAAATGAATTCTTAAGCAGTAAAAAAGTAAAGCAATGGAGACAAGAGAACTCTCAAAGCTCATTTAGTTCCAGTGTGTCCAAAGCCTCCTGAGCCTCGCTCGGTATCGCCCAAAGCATCTACTTGCTGCCAAGCTACGGTTGAGTGACAGGCGACAACCATCTGGCATATCCGTTCTCCGCTCTCGATGGTCTGCTCCTCGTTGCTCAGGTTAACAAGAATCACACGCACCTCGCCACGGTAATCGGCATCGATGGTGCCGGGGGTGTTGAGCACCGTGAGGCCACGTTTGAGGGCCAGCCCACTGCGGGGCCTAATTTGGCATTCATAGCCTGGAGGCAGTTCTAGGTAAATTCCAGTGGGGATGAGGGCGCGCTCCATAGGCTTCAAGGTCACGGGCGCACTGAGCCATGCTCTGAGGTCCATACCGGCGCTGAGCTCGGTGCTGCGCGCGGGCAGCGCATTGGGGCTCTTGTTTACTATTTTAATTTCTACTTTATCAATCATATATACTAATAAACGAAAGATTTTTTGATTTATTGAAATAATCTTAAAACTTCTTGCACATTAGTTACTTTATTGCCATTGGGCAAAACTATACTGTCTACAGCCTTTATCACAATCACCTTGTCGCTGCTTTCATCTACAGCAATGCCATTACGCAAGAGGGCGTTGACCATGCATCGCTCAAGGAGCGGGTCGTCGCACTTGATGCTGACAGTAGCAGTGGAGGGCAGCTGCGCTTCATAGTCGCACAGGCTGCCATTAAACAGGATTTCACTGTTGCCAAACACGCGGTCCATGACACCGCTCATCACCACCTGTTCGGTGGTGCCCGTGACAACCTCACGGTCGCTGGTGATAACCCACAGCTCGTCGGCAAGCAGCAACGACTGCGAGATGTCATGACTCGAGAGCAACACAGCCTTGTTTTGCTCCCGCGCCAACTTGTGCAGCAGCTTCATTGTGTCGATACGACTTGCAACGTCGAGAAACGCCGTGGGCTCATCAAGGACAATGATTGGTGTGTGCTGAGCAAGGGCTTTTGCCACCATCGCTTTTTGGCGCTCACCATCACTAAGATCAGCAACATGCCGCTCAGCTTTGTCAGTAATCCCCACAGCCTCAAGGCAAGCGTCAACCACATCGATGTCGTAACGGCTCAAGCGCCCCAAGAATCCCGTGTGGGGCTGCCGCCCAAGCTCCACCAGCTCCCTGACGGTAAAGCCTCCGCCCATTATGTGCTCAGTGGCCACGAGCGCCACCAGCCGCGAGAGTTCACGTTTCGTGAGCGATGTTGAAAGCCTGCCATTAATCTCAACAGTACCATTAACAGGTATAGTATCGCAGGTGAGGGCTCTTAGCAAAGTCGATTTTCCTGCACCATTTCGTCCCAACAGAGCCACCATAGAGCCCTGTTCCAGTTTCAAATTTAGATCATCAAGCAAAACCTTGTGCTTATTGCCCTGCTTAAAACCAACCGCCAAATTGAGTGCCTGAAGAATTGCCATAAATCAATTGAAATAGTTTATGCGACGACGATTAATGATAATATACACGATAATTGGCACGCCAATGATTGGAGTAATAGCATTGATGGGGATAATGCCATGAGGAGAAGTGACGCTCAGCAACGAGCATAGCAATGCAACAGCAGCACCAGTGAGCATCGTCACTGGCAACAGCCGCCCATGTTCCGAGGTGTTCAAGGCAAGCCTTGCAATGTGAGGCACAACAAGCCCTATAAAACCAATGGGACCACAAAATGCGGTGACAACGGCTGTGAGCACGCCAGTAATAAGCAGCAATAGGGTGCGCGTGCGATGAGTGTTGACACCAAGATTCTGGGCGTAGCGTGTTCCCAGCAGCAGCGCATTGAGCGGTTTCACCATGAGCAAAGAAGCCACAAGCGATAATATTATTATGATACTAAACACTGGCAATTGCTCGAGCGACACACCAGCAAAGTTTCCAAACCCCCATGCCACATAACTGTGCAACCCCTGCTCACTTGCTACCGAGTTGAGCAACGAAATCACGCTCGAAGCCAAGTAACTTACCAAAATGCCGATGATAAGCAACATCGTCGAACTCTTGACGATTGAAGCAAAAGCGATTAAGATTACCAGAACAACTCCAGCACCCACTAGGGCACCAAGCAATGTTGCCATGTAACTGCCGATGGTGTCACCAAAGGCCCCTCCAATGGTGCCGCCCAAAGCAAGCATCACGACAGCCACGCCCAGTCCAGCTCCTGTCGAGACGCCAAGTATCGACGGTCCGGCAAGAGGGTTGTTGAAGGTGGTCTGAAGCAGCAATCCGCTCACACTGAGCGCTGCCCCGGCAAACATGGCAGTGACAATCATTGGCAATCGCGATTGCAACACGATAATGTTCCATGCTTCGTTGTCGCTGTCACGCCCCAACAGTATAGCGAACACGGTGCCTGCATCGATGTCAACCGACCCGAAAATCAAACAAGCGACCACCAGCACAAGTAATGCCACCACCAGCACAGCAGTGACAACAACACTCCTATGTGAGCCCACAGTAGTCATAGTTCAACTCACTTTCTTGAAAAACTGCAGCTTGTAATCGGTAGTCTCTTCGGGATGGAAAATCTTGAAATATTCCTGCAGCAGCACCTCGGGATGGAATGGGAAGCGGTCGAAGAAGTGGCTCGTGTTAGTGTCGCACACATAGACGTTGCCCTTTTTATAAGCTTCGAACTGGTCATTCAGGGAGTATGAGCTTTTAAGATCGGCAAGCGAGTGCACGGCAGGTGATTTCAATAGCCAGTAGTCGGCTTTTTGAGCTTTTGCCAGTACCTGGTTGAAGTCGAGCGTAAGAGAACCGGTGTTTTTATCGTCGGCCCAAGGGTAATCGCCTCCAGCATCCTTGATAAATTGCGCCATATAGCTCTGGCCTCCAGGCACATTCCAGATTCCGCTAATCAGATTCTCTGTGAGTACGAGCGGCCTATTGAGCTTCTTGCTGCCTACAGTCTCCTTCACCTTGTTGTAATCGGCAACAACCCTTTGATAAATATTAAGTGCAAGTTCGGGCTTACCCACCAACTCGCCATAGAACTTTATCCACTCAGCACGGCCCAGCGGGGTGTACTCCATATAGTCGGCACACTCAACAATGGGGACGTCGAGCTTGGTAATCTGTCCGTAGGTGGCATCCTGATAGGGCGAAAGCAGTATGGCGTCGGGCTTCATCTCAATCACCTTCTCCACTGTGGGCTGCATCGAGTTGCCACAGTCGGTAATAGAGCCATCGCTAAGCCCAGCCGAAATTATTGAATCGTTGAAATATTGCGAGTCGCACACGCCTTTCACTGCATCGCCTGCTTCCAACTCGCGAAGCACGCTGGAGTGAACGCTCGAGTAGATGAGCACTTTCTCTACAGGGGTGCGAATCACAGTTCCCGTGGGCAACTTGGAGGGCAACTCCTTGTCACGAGGCACCAGCACATAGCTGTGAAGGATTTTGCCACTGTTCCATGGGTCCATGATGTTGACCTGAGTGTAGCCATCAGCATGAGTTATCTTGAGCAGACGCGCCTCGGTTATTATTTTGTCGATGGCTATAGAACCATTGGTGCCAGCCTCTCTACCACGGCATGATGTGAGCAACGATAGCAGCAATAGTGTGAATACTATCTTGTAAATCTTCATTTCGATTCTTTTTAAAAATACAAAGATAGATATTTTTTTTGCTACAAGATATTTTAATTAAAGTTTTTATTGTAATTTCACATTTCAAGATGTCGATTTCAAGATGTCGATGTCAAGATGTCGATGTCAAGATGTCGAAATATAAGCACAAAACAATCGCTTTTGCCATCACACTGGCCTCATGGCTAATCGCTCATCATCAAGCAAGCGATGCTACGTGAGCAGGTGTTGAATTTAGAGCACGCATCGAGTTGAGGACAGCGAGCACGGTGACGCCCACGTCGGCAAAGACAGCCATCCACATCGTTGCTATGCCCAAAGTGGCGAGAACCAGTACCGCCAACTTCACGCCGATGGCTAACCACACATTCTGTCGCGCTATGCCAAGAGTGCGTCGAGCAACAGCAATAGCACGTGCAACCTTAGTGGGATTGTCATCCATCAACACCACATCGGCAGCCTCGATAGCGGCATCGCTGCCCAGACCTCCCATAGCGATTCCCACATCGGCGCGAGCCAGTACCGGCGCGTCGTTGATGCCGTCGCCCACAAATGCCAACGCCTTGCCATGAGTTTTCTCCTTGAGCAACCGCTCCACATGATCAACTTTATCGCCAGGCAACAGCTGGGTGTAGAACTCCACTATCCCTAATTCACGAGCCACAACGTCGCCCACCTCGTCGCGGTCGCCAGTGAGCATCACAATGCGCTCAACACCAGCAGCCTTGAGACATGAAACAGCCTGCGCACTCTCCTTCTTGACCTTGTCGTTGATGACAATGTGGCCGGCATAGTCGCCATCGACAGCCACATGGACAATCGTGCCCACATGGTCGCAGTCGCGCCATCCAGCTCCCACAGCATCCATCAAAAGCGCATTGCCAACACTCACCACTTTGCCATCGACAGTCGCACGCACTCCATGCCCAGCAATCTCCTCGACATCGGTCACCGAGCAACCATCGGTTGCCTCATCGGGAAAAGCATTGCGCAACGCTATACCAATAGGGTGAGTGGAATAGTGCTCAACATGAGCAGCAAGGTGCAGCAAGCGACGCTCGTCGCAGGTGCTTGGGTGAACAGCAGTCACCTGGAACTGCCCGTGAGTCAACGTGCCAGTTTTGTCAAAAACCACTGTCCCCACTTGTGACAGGACATCTATGTAGCTTGCACCCTTGATAAGAATTCCCTGCCGTGACGCTCCACCAATACCACCAAAGAATGCCAAAGGAACGCTGATGACCAGCGCACAAGGGCACGAAACAATTAGGAACATCAAAGCACGATAGAGCCACGTGTGGAACGCTCCACCAAAGAACAACGGCACTATCGCCAACAGCAGAGCAGCAATCACCACGATAGGGGTATATACACGCGCAAAACGAGCGATAAATGTCTCGGTCTTAGCCTTCTTGTCGCTAGAGTGCTCTACAAGGTCAATAATCTTTGACACAGTGCTTTCGCCAAAGTCCTTGGTGGTGCGCACTTTGATAACTCCGCTCTGGTTCACGCAACCCGAAATCACCTCATCGCCAACGGCAGCATCACGAGGCACGCTCTCGCCAGTGAGAGCAATGGTGTTGAGCGAAGTAGAGCCCTCAACCACCACTCCATCTAAAGGGACCTTCTCACCAGGCTTTATCACGATCGTCTCTCCCACCTTGACATCGCTGGGATCCACTGTCAGCACCTCGCCATTGCGCTCCACACTTGCGACATCAGGACGAATGTCCATCAAGTGCGCGATGCTCTCGCGGCTCTTGCCCTCAGCATAACCCTCGAAGAGCTCGCCCACCTGAAAGAAAAACATCACAAACACCGCCTCGGGAAACTGTGTCTCGGCACCAGGCAGAAAGCCAATGCACAAAGCGCCAATCGTGGCTATCGACATGAGGAAATGCTCGTTAAATGCGTCACCATGGGAAATCCCCTCTACAGCCTCCTTCAATGTGTCGTGCCCAATGAGCAAGTAAGGGACCAGATAAACCAACAGCAACTGCCAAGTGGCAAGATTAAAAGTTTTCTCAATATAAACCGACACCGCAAGCAAAACAGCAGTAACTCCTATTAATATAATCGTCGACTTATTGTTGCTATGATGATCGTGATGGTGATCATGAGTGTGCTCCTGGCTGTGATGCTCATGTGAGCACGTTTCGCAATGATTGTGTTTGTGGTCATGTATCATAATAAGTTGTTTATATTTTCACTGCAAAGGTAGAACAAACTTATTGCAACTTAGTTGCAAAAAATTAAGTCATTAATTACTCATTTCAAAAAATAATGCCTATATTTGCAATGTAAATGCACCGTGTAGACAAAATAATACAGTGCGTAGCGTTGTGGCTATTAGTAACTATGGCTTCAACATTAACATCGTGTAACTATGGGAACATGCGAAACGATGTTATTGTTGAGAACGAAGACATCATTGTGACTAATGACAGTGTAATAATGGGTGATTTCACTGCCTATTCCAATGATGGACACAGCATTGTCACCAACTACACGAGTCCAGGCATAGACTCCATCAATAACGTAATTAAATTCCGACTTTTGATTGGAGAGAGAGACATAGAGTTATTGCCCTCTCATTACCACTACATCGACTTAGACAGCCTATACGACACTTCTACGATTCAAGCCTTTGAATCTGATTCCATAAAACCCCAAACTACCCACAACTTAGCCCTTCCACAAACTCTAAAGTTCAACTTCGACATGAGTCACCTTATAAAAGAGCTCAACGAAAATGGATTATTTGTCACACCCACTCACGACACGATTTACCATGACGACTTCGTTGGGGCAAAACTCGAGTTGGCCATAACAACAGGCATCCCCTCTCACATTATAAATATAAGCCTAAATGAGATGCCAAATAACAACGGCTTGTTCTCAGTTACCCTACCGATTGAACCCAAGAATCACACTAAGCACACTGGTTGGACATCAAGTATCAATGCCGAAGCAACGGCTTTACCAACCTACGACTCCAAACAACAAATAATGAACGCCATCTACAATATGTCGATAGAGCAAATCGAGGCCGAAACCGAAAAACCAGCACAAACCACTCTTGTTGCCAGTGAATGTTACAACATAGCACTATCACTAGCATACCTAAAACCACACAAGTCGATGGAGTCTCTCAAGGCAATGGTCGTTGACAGTGTGATACACACTCATGAAGGCCCTCGCACTCTATCCGACATCGCCAATGATTTGATTTGGTCACAGGCAGCTTGGAGTGTATACTGCGCTACAGGTGATAAAAAATGGCTCAGTTATGCTTATAAAGTCATTGCAAAGAACTTAAAAATAATCAACAATATTGCTTCAAGTAACGATATTGGTCTTTATCATGCACTGTGCCCCTACATATCTCGTTACACTAAGCAGTATTATCCATCGTGGGCAACTGCCAGCGATGCTTATGAAACAATGCCTCTTGTGGCAAACGCTATAATAGAGCACACATACTCTTTACTAGGTCAGATTGCCGATGAGTTTGAGCTCAACGAAGATTACGACACACAGGCAAGCCGCATCAAAGATGCTATTAATCACCGATTGTGGAACGAAAACCGTGGTTGCTACTCACAATATCTTTATGGTGGTGTTACAAGTGTTATGTCTCCATGCGTCGACAATATGGGGCATGCACTTGCTATTTTGTGGGACATTGCCGATGACAATCGAACTGAAGCCTTAATCAAGGAGACTCCCACCACCAATTTTGGCGTACCTCTACTTTATCCCAATCGCTCCGGAGAGGGAACAGGACTTAATAACACGGTAATTCCTATGGTTCAAGCGATGTGGAACCTGGCTGCATCAAAGGCAAGCAACATGAGTATGCTGAGGCGAGGAATGGGTGCTCTCATCTTCCAGCAAGCATTAGCAGCATCATGTAACACCAGCTGCAACGCAACCACTGGAGAAATTTTCGACAACGGCAATCCACAAGGCAATGCTGCAGGAAACCTTGCCATGGTATTGCGCGTACTTGCCGGCATGAACTTCTTGCCCAATGGCATCGAACTCAACCCTAAAGTACCAGTATGCTTTACAGGAAAGAAAAGAATAAGCGGATTTGTTTACCGCAACGCCTTACTCAACATCACAATCAATGGCACTGGCGACGAATGGAGTAAAATAACTCTCGACGGTAAGCCCCTCGACGACAATTTCATCAACGCCAATTTGGAAGGTGAACACGAAATTGTCATCACTATGAACAACCATTATGCCGGTTCGGGTATCACAACGTTGGCACAAAAAATGAAAGTGTTGCCCGAGACCCCTCAATGGCTATGGAATGGGTATTATGGCACCAACTACACCTACTCTCCATCGCTCGGTTATCGAATTTTGATTAATGGAGTGCCCACCTACTCAATGCGCGACTCTGTGCTTGGCACACGCGACACAGTCACTTATCGCAATTACTCAATCATAGCAATCAACAAATATGGACACAGCTTTATCTCAAGGCCACACTATATTACGTCTTCAGCTCATTGTTACACCATAGCTCCATTATATACGCAATTTACTTCTACTACTCTTAACACCTCGCCTTCACATCACCCTATAGAACTTGTTGACGACACAACATCAATCACCATACCAGTCTATACCGTTGAAGCAGGCGAGTATATAATTGATGTGTTTTATGCCAATGGCAATGGTTCACGTTCTTTACTCCAACCCTGTCAATTGCTGCAAGTTCTTGCCAACAGCCACAATCAGGGCGTAGTAGTTGTCCCACAATTAGGCGAGAATCAATGGATGAACATGAATTATAGTAGCCACCTAACTATAAAACTGTTAAAAGGGGAAAATAACATAACACTGCGACGAGTGAAATCTTGGGGGGAAGATGTCCCTGCTGATCCTATTCTTCTCGACCACATCCGATTAATCAAACAACAAGCTAAAACTTAAATCGTTTAGTTATCGCTATGACCAAAGATGCACAATCGTATTTAACACTCCTAATACTTGCTGCAACTATGCTAATTCTTTCCATAGTAGCAGGTGCGTGCTCTACTAACAATAACAAACAGCGCAGCGAGGAGCTTCTACAAGCCGATTCCATCATGGAACAGGCCTACAATTACTATGACCGAGCCAATTTCAACAAGTCGATAGAATTTGGGCGCATGGCAGCCGACACCTATATTGCCGGAAAAGACTCCATGGCATTGAGCGATGCTTATTCTCATCTGTCGGCATGCTATCAACGCATCAGCATGAACGATTCGGCTCTTAGCAATTGTTTTGCTGGATTACGCATCGATGAGAAACTCAACGACAAAGACCGACTAAGCTCAAGTTACAATAATCTTGCAGCAATTTATCTGGGTATTGACCGAGCAAGAGAGGCAAAACCATTTATTAATAAGGCTATAGATTTCGAGAAATCTATAAAACCATCACGCCCAAACAGGCTCTCAATCAGATATGCTGTGGCAGCCGAAATCTATCTAAAATTGAACGAAACCGACTCGGCTCTTGCTCTCATCAACCAGTCATTGCTTATCGACTCGGCCGCAGCCGACACACTACACATGGCACGACGAATGGCTGTGATGGGAGACATTTACACTGCAATGGAGAAGAATAACGAGGCTCTCGAAAGCTATAACAATGCCATCACTTTTTTATCATCAACATCCGATAAATACTCGCTTGCTGTAGCTTATAAAAGCTTGGGAAACCTCTATGATAAGATGGGTGAGAATGCCAAGTCGCTTGAGTGCCTTGAACAAAGCACACAACTGGCAAAAGAATGTAACGCGAGGCGCATCCTGCAGCAGAACTATTACCTAATGGGCATTTCTCCTGCACTAACAAACCACAACATAGTTGTAGAATACCTCAAACTAAGCAGTGCACTCAAGGACAGCATTTACAATGACGCAACAAGCGACATCGCATCCAACTACAACATGAAACTTGAGGCTCAGCACAAGCAAATCACCATCGAAGAGCAACAACACTCAATCACCAAGCAACGCCTTATTATTATCGCCACATCGGTGGCACTGCTACTTCTACTATTGGGGTGTGCTGCTCTTTTTCTTATCAACCTGCTCAAAACCAGGGCACAACGAGCCGAGAAGAATGCAGAACGAATGAAAGACCTGTTCTTCACCAACATGACCCACGAATTCCGTACTCCACTCACTGTGATTTTGGGAGAAGCCGACAGTCTGCGGTCAAAAGACACCAATCTCCAAAATATGCCTCGATATAATGCAATCATCAATCAGGGTAACCACATGCTGGAATTGGTCAACCAGCTGCTGAGCATATCTAAAGTACGCAGCTCTATTGGTTCCCTTGAGTGGCACCATGGCGACATCTCGATGATGGTAAAGATGATTGTTGAAAGCATGCGCATCAATGCCGAAGCACATGATATCACAATTAAAATTGAAAGTGATAATCAAGACTACAACATAGACTTCGTGCCCGAATATTGTCATAGCATTGTCACTAATCTCCTCTCTAATGCTTTAAAATTCACCCCTTCAGGAGGAATCGTCACAATGAAGATGGAGCGCACCAACACCAAGGCCACCCTAGCCGTCATCGACACTGGAATAGGCATCAAGAAAGATGACCTTCCACACATTTTCGACTTATTCTATCAAGGCGAAAACGAACAAGCGAGTGTAGGCACAGGCATTGGTCTTGCTCTTGTCAAGCAGATGACCGAAGCTATGAATGGAAAAATAGAAGTAGAGAGCCAATTGAACATTGGCACTAAATTCGCGGTCACTATTCCTGTTAAGCATGAGAATGGTGGGTATCCGCAATGGGTGCCAAAAATTCTGTCACAACAATTAAATCAAGACGACAACCTCATAATTCCAGCGTCACACAACGACGAATTAACAATCTCCAATAACGACAACGACAAGCCCATTGTGCTTATTGTAGAGGACAATAATGATGTGGCTTTGTATATTGAGCACGTACTCAACGAGAAATATTGTGTGGTGAAAGCCAACGATGGTGACGAAGGTCTGGACAAAGCAAGAGAATACGTCCCCGACATCATTATCACCGATATTATGATGCCACGAACTAATGGATTTGAGATGTGCCGACTATTGAGGAGTGACGAATTGCTAAACCATATTCCTATTGTGATTGTCACGGCAAGAAGCAGCTCAAAAGATCGACTCGAAGCTCTTGCAGTTGGCGCTGACGCATTCCTTGTGAAGCCTTTTATTGCCGATGAGTTGAAGGCACTGATTGAAGCCCTGCTCAACAGCCGTCAATTGCTGCGCAAGAAATTCCAATTGGACTTGAAGCTTAGCGACAACAACACCACGGTGTCAACTGCTAACGAAGCTATTACAATCAAGGCGACAACAATTGCTAAAGACACTGCTTTCATGGACAAGGTGAAGGCATTTATTGCCAGTTACATTGATAATCCAAACATGAACTCTGCATTCATAGCCGACAAGATGAACTTGAGTCAGCGACAGCTGAACCGAAAGGTAAAAATTTTGATTGGCATTGACACATCTAGTTATATCCGCGAAGTGAGAATTTCTTTTGCTAAAGACATGCTTTGTAACACCGACACACCGGTAACTGAGATTGCTGAGAAATGCGGTTTTGATTCAGGAAGTTACTTCTCTAAGATTTTCAAGCAACACACCAATCTTACACCATCGGCTTATCGCAAAGCGTTTGGCAACTGAGTGCTATAGACACTATAATCAAAATATTACCCGAGTTCGGGATAAGGAAATATGTTGTTTTTATCAAAAATAGTGGGGCTAATATTTGGAAAATAGCGAGACATTTTGTAACTTTGTGGTTG
>CAJOFH010000059.1 GCA_905233845.1 uncultured Muribaculaceae bacterium
ACTGCTTTTTTCCTAAGAAACCAATGCTACAATTAGAACGAGAATTTGATAACCAGCTCACACTCTTTTAATTATTTTCGTCGAACTCACGTTAAAATAATTTTTGTTGTGCTATATACTAAATTGTCGTAGTTGTTTGTAGTTGAATCTGAGTTATGTAATTATCATGCAAAAATACAACACATTTTCCGAACTCCAAAATAAATATTGATAAATGTTCTATATTTATTCAAAAATTGTTATTTCTTTAATAAAAAGTTGCAGATTAACCGTAAATTTGGTAACTTTGAGCAATTAAATATTGAAACCATATAATTAGTATAAAAATGGAAAGTCAAGACTGGAAATCGGTTCTTGGAAGTGCGTTTAATTTAAGCACAAATGAAGAGGAACAAACTGACGATTCTCTCCAAGAGAAGACTCTCACGGCACAGGAGCAACAGGGCAAAAAGATGATAGATATCATTCTCGACAAAAAAGGACGAAACGGAAAAAAAGCAACCATTATTGCAAATTTGGAGCTTGATGATGAAACTCTAAAGCAACTATCAGCCGATATCAAAAGAGCATGTGGAGTGGGTGGCTCTGTTCGTGGGGGTGAAATTCTAATTCAAGGAGATAAGAGAGACAAAGTCTTGAATTTCTTAATTAATAAAGGTTTTAAAGCAAGGATAATATAATCACTGATGAAAAGAGAAGGTATTGATATAATTAAAGCGTCGGCGGGCTCGGGCAAGACTTATACTCTTGCACGTACCTATATTTCTAATTTGATAGGAGTCCCCACTGGTGATAAAGTTGTTGTGAACGGTAAGGAGCAAGACTGTTTTAAACTCCGCACCATGCTTGACTATCATCGTCACATCCTTGCTATTACATTCACTAATAAAGCTACTAATGAAATGAAGGAGCGAATCATTGCTCAGCTTTTCAAGCTCGGAAAGGGCGAGGGTGACTATGTGGAAGACTTCAAGTTAATGTTCAAGTATGACTCCATGGACGACGTGTCGCTCGCCGCTCGCCGTGTACTAAGTGCTATTCTTTTTGATTATGGCTCTTTTAATGTCAGCACTATAGATTCGTTTTTCCAGAACATCTTGCGCAACTTTGCGCGTGAGGTAGATCGCGACTATAATTATGACTTAGAACTTGATGAGGATTATGCTACTGGTGTTGCTGTTCACGACTTCTTGATGGACTTGGGTGGGACAAACAGTAAGCAGAAAGCTATCGACGACTGGGTAAGGGAATTTATCTCCACTAATATCCTTAACAAGAGAACATGGAACTTCTTCGGAAAGAATAGTAGCGACAATTTGAAGAAGTTTGCCACTATAATTTATAAAGAGTTCTTCCGTGAACATCACCAGGAGATTATAGACTACTTGAGTGATATAGGCTCAGGCAGTGGCAAGTCACGTGTGTTGCAATTCCGTCAACAACTGATAACGCACCGAAATCTTCGTAAGCAGAGTTTTGAGGATGCTCCTGCCGAGATTAAGACATTTCTTGAAGAATGCGGCTTGACTGTCGCTGAAATGGATTCGAGGTCTCCAATGTATAAAATCATTCAAGGTGATTTTTCTCCATTTGAGAAGTCTCTGAAAACACTTCGCAAATATTCAAAAGAGGACGATGCTTTAAGAAAAAATGTGTTGCTTAATCGATTCTCTTCAATGGTGAGTGACGAAAAATCGCAGGAGTTCAAATCTATGCTTGCTCAGACATTTGAGCATTATGACAAGATGACGTTCCTTAACAGCGTGATCGATAACATCTGGAGCTTGGGCTTACTTGGGAAAATTGACGAGAAATTGGAGCAGTATCGTAAGGATACCAACAGCATCATGATTGCCGACACGAATGAGCTGATAGGAAAGGTGCTAGACTGCGGTGCTACTTTTATCTATGAGCATGCTGGCACGATGTTCAACAACTACATGATTGATGAATTCCAGGACACGAGCCACAAGCAATATGACAATTTTAAGCCTTTGCTCAAGGAGAGCATAGCAAATGGCTATGTGAACCTAATCATTGGCGATGAGAAACAGTCGATTTATCGCTTCCGCAACAGTGATCCGAGCATGCTCCGCGAGGAGATTGAAAAAGATTTTGTATCTAATTCTTGGTCTCTCGAAACCAACTATCGCAGTTTTCCTGCCATAGTCAAATTCAACAACTCATTTTTTGAGTCAATTATTGATTTTTATCGTTGCACCGAACCTCAGTTCAAGTCGCTTGATTTGACCTACAAGAATATCAAACAACACACTTTCAAGGACTCTCATGAGGGCTTTGTGAATATCAATTTCGTGCCTTACGAAGGACGCAGTGATAAGCCTGCGCGAGAGCAGATAGTCCAAGCTATGCCACATTACATCAATGCGTTGCGAGAGCGTGGTTATGCCATGAAAGATATTGCCATACTTGTGAACAAGAAGAAAGAAGGCAACGCCGTTGTTGAGCAAATTCTTGAATATAACGATGTGCTTGGCGATGACAATCATCCGCAACACATAGATGTTATATCTGCAGAGTCGCTGTTGTTGAAGAACTCTCCATCGATTAGGCTCATTATCAGTGTGCTGCAGTTTCTTGAGATTACACAATATCAGCTCGAGGAGGACAATCCCATCTCTGAAGACAGAAAAGACCCATTTAGGTCATTCATGCGCAAACGTGTGTCGGAGCAGCGACGATACAAGATACTTCATGATTTTGAAGCAAAGTTACAGCGCATGCCCAACAATGTCGATGCTGGAAAAGTTTTGTTATCTAGTTTCGAGGAAGACTTGAGGAGTATAAATGAACTGCCATTGAAGGACAGGCTGGAGCTCTATTCAACCATTGCCAAGGAAGTGATGCCCGATCCAGCGATTCAGCTCACCAATCTGGTGAATATTGTAGATCGGATTATTGATAAGTATATTTTGCCGTCAACAACAGGCGGGAATACCAAGATTGAGAACTCCTTTTTGCTCTCGTTTATGAACGTAGTTCTCGATTTCAGCCGACAGCGCAATGGTGGCACTGTTAAGGAGTTCTTAAACTTCTGGGAAGAGAAAAAGAACAAACTGGCAGTAAGTTCGCCTTCCGATGCCGACGCTGTGAGCGTGATGACTATTCATAAGTCTAAGGGCCTTGAGTTTAAATGTGTGATAATTCCGTTTGCCAATTGGGATTTGATAAGTTTGGACGATATATTTTGGATTAAGAAAGAAAATTGGTTAAAGGCTGGCCCCATTGAAGACATAGGAGCTAACGACGATACAATTCTACCTCCTCTCATTCCTGTTGCTCCTGATGCATTGAAGAAAGCGTCATTGCTCGAGGATGAGTTCAACGATGAGTCGGAGAAGAGCCTCATTGATAATCTCAATAAATTGTACGTAGCCTTCACTCGGCCCAAAGAAGAGCTTCATGTGTTTTCCATAATTAAACGTAAAGAGTTTGACGGAAACAAGGAGAAAATCGCCGAGGTGAATAACTCGACTCACTTACTACTGAAGTTCTTGTTGAGTAATAAGGAGAAAGGAGTGGAGCTTTTTTTGGGTGAGGAGTCTATTGTTTGCGGTACTACCAGTGACGAAGAGCCAGCACCGCAGATGCAAGTCTTCAACTTTAAGCTGGGTAAAGCAACAGTGGTGGATAGCTCAGAGAGCGACACCGAGGCCAATCATCGAATCATGCCCACCTACTATATGTCACATACCAAGATGCCTGTGCGCATCAGTATACCTGGCATCAGTGGCTCCATAAAGGGTGAGGGAGTGAGGATGCATGAGCTGCTCAGGTTGGTTAATAGCGCTGCCGACTTTGATTTTGCAATCCACTACGGTGCTGCCAACGGTTTGTTCGACGGCAACAAATATTGGACTCAACAGCGTGTCGAGAATGTCTTCAAAGCAGTTGCCGATGACGAGACAATAATGAGCTGGTTTGCGCCTGAGAATGTGGTGTACAACGAGCGCAACATCAGTTATCCACGTAGCCAGGGAAGTGACGACCACGAGCATCGTCGTCCCGACCGAATCATTCGCCGCCCCAATGGTGAGATAATGGTCATCGACTATAAATTCGGTTTCAAAACCGATGAAGACACCATCAATGCCCACAAAACAAAAGTCAAAGAATACATCTCCCTCCTCAACTGCTTGGGCTACAAAAACATCTCAGGCTACATTTGGTACCTGAGGAGCAACAAAGTAGTAACAATATAAGACTAATTTGTTAGATTTATTTTTGGCTCAATATGCTATCGACAAAATCTTTATAACCAGCACAAAATAAATTCCTTTATCATAAATCCTGATGACCAATTCGGGTTGAATGGCAAAACGATTACTGAAAACTGCCAATATCTTAGTGTGGGGTTAGTAGTTGGTAATTGGGAAGGCTGCTTTGTGTTTGTTTAGAGCTTTGAGGGCAGCTTCAAAGGTTTTGTCGTTGCGATTAATGATAGGGTAGAAGGCTCTGTGTCCAAAAATGTCTTGTGCGATAAATCCTTTTATGAGAGTTGTTATCAAATCTTGCGACTGACGTATGTAGTGCCATCTTGCTGGGACACCTTTGTCGGCTGCAAATGTGACAAAGTCGGTGAGCAAGGCCTCGTTGGCAGGCAGGTTTCGAAGCAATTGCTTGTAGTCGGTCATATTTTTCAATTCGGCATGGTGTTCTGTGGCATATTTTAGTGCATACTCTTGAATGATCCCTAAGCCAAGAACCGCTTTATAGTAAATTGATTCTTGGGCTGTGTCGCGTGGCACGAAGATGTCGGGGATGATGCCACCGCCACCATATACCTTGCGTCCAGTGGTGGTCTCAAAGATTTTGGACTTGTCAATTTTTATGTTGTCCTTGTTATATAGTTCGCCGTTGCTGTGGCGATCAAGAATATCGTTCAGATTTGCGCTCTCTACGATGCCATAGGGCTTTTGTAGGCATCGCCCCGATGGAGTATAATACTTCGCTATAGTGAGCCATATGGCACTCTTGTCGTGCAGGTCACGTTGCCCCTGGACCAGTCCTTTGCCAAAAGAGCGACATCCCACAATCAGTCCGCGATCATTGTCTTGGATGGCTCCAGCAAATATCTCGCTGGCACTTGCCGTATACTCATCGATGAGTATCACTATCTCTTGATTTTGGAATTGTCCTTGTCCGTCGCTATAGTTCGAGAATTCATATTTTCGGCTTCGTGCTTTTGTGCTCACTATCAACGCTCTATCGGGCAAAAACTCATTGGCTATAGCAATCGCGGCAGCAACCTTTCCGCCACCATTCCCTCGCAAGTCGATTATGAACCGCTTTGCTCCTTGATTTTTTAGAGAATTGAGAGCGTTTATCATCTCTTTGTGAGTTTTATCTCCAAATTGCGTTATCTTGATATAACCAGTGCTTTTGTCGAGCAAATAGTGGCATTCAACAGAGTTGAGTGGTACGTCACAATAGGTTATAACAAACGAGAGAATTTTGTCGGCACCTGCCCTAATGATGCCAAGCTTCATTTTGGAGCCTTTGACGCTTATTAACCGTTCGTTTACCTTGTCGTCATCGACATTTGGTCCTGTCCATGTGCTGTCATCGATAGTGACAATCTTGTCGCCAACCTTTAATCCTGCTTTGTCGCTAGGCCCACTGGGCATTACTTCCATTATCATTATGGTGTCGTTGATGAATTGGGCTGAGATTCCGTAGCCCGAGGTTTGGCCCTTGAACATATTTTGCTCGGCAGCGTTCTCCTTGGCTGATAGGTAAGAGCAGTAGGGGTCGAGATGGGAGAGAATAGAAGGTATTGTCAGCTCAATCGCACTCTGTGTGTTGATGCTATCGTCAATATACTCTTGAGAGATGAGATTCATGACGGTGTTTAATTTCTTGTCACTTTGGGTAGAGGAGAAAGGTACTCCCAAGGAAAAGTAACCTATAAAGACCCCGCCAACAAGAGCAATGGCTGTCGGTATCCAAAATCTATAGTCTATTCTTTTTTTCATTAAAAATGTCGGGCGCAACGATTGCTAATTCAAGACTTTTGAGAACCTAATTTGGCTTTTGTAAACTGGGAATTTGAACGTGAGGATTACTCCGCTCTCAAAGGTGACGTATACATCCTCGTTGATGGCTTCTTGTGTGGCGTCGTTCCATTTTCCAGTGAAGTTGTCGGTGAAAATAGTCTTGAACATTTCTCCTTTCTTCATTCCCAGGTGCCATTGAGATTTTTTGACCTGAGCTCCGTCGACATAAATCACGTCATAGCCTTGTTGTGTCTCAACAAGAGCGATAGTGTAACGTCCTCCCAGTTTGAGCCATTTGTCTTCCATATCTCGGTCGAGATAGACCCAGCGCTCAACCGACATCATAGCCCCTGGACCCACAAGTAGTCCTACCTTGCGTGAAGGGATTCCATAGTTCTCCTCGATTTGTGAATTGGGAATCGTATGGCTGAAAATCTCATTAAGCTTGTTTTTTCCAACGATAACCTTTAATGTGTTGTTTTCGACTTGCACTCCCAGATAGTTGTAGCCCATGTCCAAGTCAACTCCTTTGTCAAGAGTAACTTGCTCTACGACTTCTTTCTTGCCGCTTGTAACCCTCGACAACTCGACTGTCATGGTTCGAGAGTCGAAGTTCTCGTTGTAGAGGTTTGAGTTGGAACAGCAAGCTGTGACAAGCCAGTAGGAGTCACCCATGAGGTTGAATACAATTCCACATTTGGTGGAAGATACAGTTGTGCTGTTGTCTTGCTCGTCACGTACTTTGTAGGTTTTTCCTTCTTTGTTGTGAAGATTGGCGAACTTGATATAATACTTGTAATCATCAAAGGAGTCTATGTCAGTTGAGTCCACTACAATGATATCGTGGGTAGTGGAATTGTCTAATTGAAGGAATTGGCCGTTTATGGTGGCAAGATTGTTGAAATTGAGACGCTCGAACTTGTTGTAGCAGGTGTTATATAGTGTTATGGGGTGAGCACAGATGCCTACTCCAAATATTAATACAAATATAAAAGCCAGTCGTTTCATGACATAATGATTAACAACTCTCAAAAGTAGATATTTTTGATGGATCAGAGAAATAAAAAAGATAATTTTTGGTCAAAATTAATTAATTTATGATTATTTTTAGTAACTTTGTCGCTGTTTTATATGATGAGCACAATAATATCCATAATAATAGGTTGTCTGTCGGTGGGCATTGTCCTGTCGGCACCAATGGGCCCAATCGGTATATTGGTGGTGCAACGCACTATGGAAAAAGGACGCAAGAGCGGTTTATATACAGGAGTAGGAGCTGCTGCATCCGATCTTTTCTATTGCTTGCTTGCTGGTTTGGGACTCTCCTTTATTACCGATTTTATCACTGCGCATCAAGATTTGTTCCAGATTGGCGGCAGCATAATTCTGATTGTCTTTGCAATTTATCTCATTCTTCGCAAGACTGTCACAAATGTTAAGCATGACGAAGAGGTGAAGGTGAACTATCGAAATGATGCTTTGACTGGATTTGCCTTGACGATGTCTAATCCTTTGATTATCTTCTTGATATTTCCATTGTTCGCGCGTTTTGGCTTCCCCTTGTCCGATTTCCAATTCTATCACTATATCATAGGTTATGCATTTATTGTCGTGGGCGCTCTGCTGTGGTGGATGGCAATCACCTATCTTGTCGATAAGTTCCGCTCAAAATTTAGCATCAACACGATGTCGATAATCAACAAGATAATGGGTGGCATCATCTTGACTGTTGCCGTCTATGGTTTGATTTCAGGCCTTCTTACTTTCTTTGGCGTTATCTGATGGAGTGCCAAATCCTTTTTTTTCCTGAACTAGAAAAAATGCCACTTCGCATGGTAGGTCAATATCTTGACTCGCATGTGGAGCATGAGATGATTGCGTGCTTGAATTGGAGCGAGCAGTTTCCGTATAAGCCTTATAGCTGCTTCGTGATAGCTGTGTCACAAACTCGGCTATATGTCTTTTTCTCGGTTATCAGCAAGGATTTGCGTGCTATCAATACCGAAGATTTGAGTCCCGTTGCCGAAGACAGCTGCGTGGAGTTTTTCATGCAGGTGCCTGGCAACGATGAATACTGGAACTTTGAGTTCAACTGCATAGGTACGATAAGCGCCAGTCATCGTGTTGAGCGACCGTGGCCAGTAGGACTAACTAAGGAAGAACTTGCTTCGATAGAGCGTTATGCCTCATGTGGCGCTGAGCCCATCGCAGAGCAGGATGGTACATTTTGTTGGGATTTGACAGTGTCTATTCCGCTGTCGCTCATAGGGCTGGATAGTGATAATTTGCCTGAATTCATCAAGGGAAACTTTTACAAATGTGGTGGAAAGACAGCTCATCCTCATTATGTGTCATGGAGCCCTATAGATGGAGATAAGCCTAATTTTCATCGTCCTGATTGCTTTGGCACGCTGTGGTTTCGGAAGCCTGAGCCACAACAAATGGAACAACCCACATCACATGTGCAGGTTGATAAGCCAAGAGGCTTAAAAAAGATATTTCTCAATCTTTTCGGGAAACGTTAATTCTATTTCGATTTGGGAGTGACGCCTTTCACCTTAGCTTTGGGAGGAATGTGCTTGATTATGTAATCCAGGACAAAGTCAAAATCCTCCTCTTGAACATATACTTGATTGTAGTTCAGCGGGGCATTGACCTTTATAAGGTTTCTCTTGCGGAACACTTCGATTGAACTCACATCGCTGAATTTGGAATATGCCGATGTCTTGGCGGCTGACAGAATGCCAGCTCCTACGGTAGACGGTTTTCCTGTAGCTAAGCCGACGAGTGCAGTTATCGCACCAATCAGTTCAGCCTTCTTAACTTCTCTTTTCATCTGTTGGAACAATATCCCATCATCGTCCATCTCAAATAGGACACAGAACTTGCCACCCATGATTAGGGCGTAGATATAGTAGCACAATGTGCAGAATGCTAGCCAACCGATTAAGAAAATGCCAAAATATTTTGTCCAATTTACAATGTCTTCCCAAGTGTCATAACCATCGAATAGTTCAAGTATGATCATAAAGACCCAAATCCCAACACATATCCAAAAGAAGATTTTTAGAACCAACAAAAGAATGGTTGGGTTCTTGTAGAGGCTCATTTCATAAACCCAGCGATGTTTTCCTTTTTTATCTTGTATTATGTTGCTCATGATAGTTGAAATAATGACAATCAGATGCAGCTCTGCGAGTTACATCTGATTGTGGTGTCTTTGTTATCTTGTTAGTGATTGATAATATATTGCGAACTGATAGACTCGTGGTCGTTAATGCGCTGGATAGTTTCGGCAATCAGTCCTGCAACCGAAACTCTCTTAACTTTATCGCTTCGCGATGTGTCGTAGTTAATTGAGTCGGAGATTACGACCTCAGTGAGAAGACTATTGTTGATGCGTTCAGTGGCTGGGTCGCTCATTACACCGTGAGAGGCAATTGCTCTTACTGATTTTGCACCATTCTTGATCATCACTTCAGCAGCTGTGCAGATGGTTCCTGCAGTGTCGATCATATCATCGACGAGTATCACATTCTTGTCCTTTACGTCGCCGATAATGGTCATCTTCTCAACAACATTGGCACGGGCGCGTTGCTTGTGGCATAGTGCCATAGGAACTTTGTAGTGCTTGGCATATTCTAGCACACGTTTTGCACCACCCACGTCGGGAGAGGCGAAAACCATATCTTTAAGTTTTAGCTTGTTGATGTAAGGCACAAACACCGATGAGGCGTAGAGGTGATTGAGTGGCAGGTTGAAGAAACCTTGAATCTGGTCGGCATGGAGGTCCATGGTGATGATGCTGTCCACACCAGCACTGGTGAGCATTCCTGCTACCAGCTTTGCGGCGATTGACACTCGTGGACGGTCCTTTCGGTCTTGACGTGCCCAACCGAAGTAGGGGATAACTGCTGTCACCGATTTGGCCGAAGCGCGCTTTGCGGCGTCAATCATGAGCAGAAGCTCCATGAGGTTGTCGGTAGGAGGGAACATCGACTGTACGAGGTATATCTCGTCTCCCCTCACTGATTCCTCGTACGACACTTGAAACTCACCGTCGGCAAACTCATTGACTAGCATTTCACCAACTTCAATACCGAGTCTCTTAGCTATCTCATCGGCAAGATATCTTGAATATCTTCCCGAAAAAATTTTGAATGGTTTCTTGCTCATAATAACGAATGTCTAAAATCTATGTGCAAAATTACAATATAAATTTGTTTATTCCTATATTATGAAAGAAAATATTTTCAAAAAATTATATTAGTTTAAAAATCATTGCGTTGTAGTGTGGGATAGTCAGCTCAAAGGGATGTAAAGGATTAATGATTACTTTTGTCTCAATCGCTGTTAGAAGTTCTCGGGCTTGATAGGTACCTGGAGCCATATGCATGATGTTTAGGGCGTGTTGAGGGGTACGCAATGCGATGCGCTCGTCGTTGTCACTGAAGTTGGCGATGATGAGCAGACGCTCACCATCGAGGTGTCGGTAGTAGGCATACACCTTGTCGCAGTTCATTGTGTCATGGTTGGCGTACATCAGGTCGTAGAACTGCCCTTGTGCAATTGCTTTCTCACTGTTGCAAAGCCTGAGCACCTTTTTGTAATATCGTCGCAGTTCACGTTCTGGCTTTGTGAGTTTTTTCGTGTCGCACTTGCCGTTATTGTACCATCGTCGCAGTGTGGGGACGCTCCAGTAGTCAAAAATGGTGGTGCGTCCATCTTGCCCGCTGAAGCCCTCGGCATCGAGAGCCGGCTCGCCAAGTTCCTGCCCTTGATAAATCATGAATGGTGTTCGTGAGATGGTCGCCGAAATCACCAGTGCAGGCAAGGCACGGAATGGGTCGCTAGCAAACTGTGGTGAAGCGATGCGCTGCTCGTCGTGGTTCTCGAGGAAGTTGAGCATGTGGTCACTTATTCCCTCTACAGCTTGCCAGCAGCCTGTGATAGTCGATGCGCTGGCATTTCCGCAGGTAACGGCTCTCAGTGTGTCATAGAGTGACACCTTGTCATAGAGGTAGTCGAAGTGTCCTCCATAGATGTAGTCAAGGTAAATGTTGGTGTCGTAGAGTTCGGCAATGAAAATGAGTTGGGGATATTTCTCCTTTACTTGCGGTATAGCCCAGTCCCAGAACTCGACTGGCACCATGTGCGCCATGTCGCAGCGGAATCCGTCAATACCTTTCTCGGCCCAGAACAGGAGTATGTCAAGCATTTTATGCCATGTGGAGGGAATGGGGGAGAAGTGTTTCTCGCCAGTGGCATAGTCCACACCATAGTTGAGCTTTATGGTTTCATACCAGTCATTGATATTGGGATAGGGGTGGAAGCAGTCGTTGCCGGTTGCCATGGCGGGTTTCTCGTAATAGAAACTGTCGCCTTGTCCTAGATCGATGCCAGGAGCGAACTGCTGTCCAGGCATGTAGTAGAAGTTGTTAGTGGGAGAGAAGGTTAGTTCTTTATTGTCGTTTTCTCCCAGGTCTTCAATGCCTTGAGGTTTGGTGATACTGTGATATTGGCGTGCCACATGATTCGGTACAAAGTCGATGAGGACTTTTAAACTTGCTTCGTGAGAGCGCTTGACAAGTTGCTCAAACTCGTGCATGCGCTGCTTGATCTTGACTGCGATATCTGGATTTATGTCGTAGTAGTCGGTTATTGCGTATGGTGAACCAGCATTCCCTTTCACGATGTATGGGTTACAGTCGGGGATGCCGTTGTAGTGAGTCTTGTTGGCATGACGAATCACTCCTGTGTACCACACGTGAGTGGCTCCTAAGTCTCTCAGTTTCTTGAGCACAGGGAGTGTAATGTCGTTCATTTTTCCTGCTCCGTTTTGTTTGATGGTGCCGTTTGGCACGCAATGGTCACATGTGTTAGTAAACAGGCGTGGCAGGAGTTGGTAAATAATAGGCTTCATTGGGTTAGGTCTTTAATCAATTGGGAGTTCTTAAGGATTTTCATTGTCTCGAAGTATCCTTTTTGTGCGATTTTGTTGGCGGCCTGTATGTCAAAGGTACTATGGCCTTGAATGGAGACGATGTCTACTAGAAGGTCACATAGTTCTTTGTCGGCTGTGACGTTACGCAGGGTCATAAGTTTGTAGGTGCGGTAGGCGAGTGAGCGCACGTCCATCTTGATTGGCCCAAGCTTTGAAGGGCTCACGTTGATGCCAATAACTGTTTTGCAAATAGGCCTGAGGTAGAATGATGGCAAATTGTGCAGAACGCCACCGTCCACGCAGTAGCTGCCGTCAATTTTCACTGGCCTAAACACGAGTGGAATGCTGCACGAAGCAATCACTCTCTCGGCAATGTTGCCACTGGTGAACGGCATCTCATGTTGCTGCTCTATGTCAGTTGCTGCGATGATGGTGGGCATTGGCAGTTGCTCGATGTTCTCAAAAGGGAGATTTTTTTCTAAGAATCTCTTAAACTTGTCGAGTTTTAAGAAGCCACTTTTCGAGATGTCAACTTGCAGGAACTTGCTCATGTCAATGCTGCCTAAGAGTTCGAAGATCTCGTCGGCTTTCATGCCTGCAGCATAGAAAGAAGCCACCACGCTTCCGGCACTCACGCCAGCGATGATGTCGGGCTTGACGCCCACGTCCTCGAATGCTCGCAAAGCCCCGATGTGGGCGAAGCCACGCACGCCTCCTCCGCTCAGCGCCAGCCCTATGTTATATTTTTTCTCGTCCATTATAGATTGTCTTTTATCCAATTCTCCCACCATTTGCGGGCTTTTTTGTCCTTGAGGCTTTTTACGTTCTCTTTGAGCCAGTTTAGCTCATTGTTCTCGTTCTCACTCGCTACTGCTTGGATGTAGTGGGTAAATTGCTCTTGTTTTGGATTCTTGGCAATCCAAGTGAGGAACTCATTGCTGTGACGCATGCCCAGATTGAAGCTCCACTTGGCAAACTCCATGATGCTCAGCGTTTCAGGTGTCTTAGGTGCGTTCTCGTCATATTTCTCAGCGATTTTCATTATATTGCCAGCATTCTTGTTGAGATTCTCGGTTTCGAGAGAGTAGCTTGCAGGAGTTTGAGCCATAATGAGAACATTCATGCCAACAGGATAGTACTCGCCTTCGGTATTAGAATATGTTGGTTGTTTATGATTTTTACTAAGGTAGTTGGCATCGCCATCTTTGCGAATGGCAGTAGCTGTGGGTTTTATACGCTTTATTTTACCTCCACTGCTTACCACAAACGAGTTGCAGATGGTGCCTTCTTTAACAAACCAATTGCCGCCTTTTGTTGTTGTGAAGAAGCTATAAGTCCTTAAAGCCTTAATAGTGTCGCCGCTGAACTCAAAATTTATTTTTGAATTAGGTTGATAAACCATTTCATCGTGAGGAAATTTGAGTTTAAGAATCTCAGAATCTTCATAATGTCCTAATAGTGTGCCATCGGCGATATTGTTGCCATTGAAGGTGACGGCATAGTACTCAGTGGCTAATTTCTCGTGCTTTACTGAACAGAGTAGTATGGTTCGCATGATGTTGCCTTTTGATGTGAAACGTTCGCTCGTTTGTATATCAAATACTTTGACTTCGGCATTACTCAGCAACGATTGATGATGCATGTAAACCTTGCTCAGCAGTTCAGTTGCCACAGTGCTGCTCAATGGATTATCACTTGGTGTAAGTGTCGAAAGTTTAACAGCTCCAGAACACGTTAACGCCAACATTAAAGCGCATATTGTCGACAGAAATAATTTAGTCTTCATAATCGTATAGTTTTATTTTGCCACAAATTTAGTCAGAAATAATTATATATACAACTATACTATATTTTTTGCTCATGCAGATTATGCAATTTCGTCATAAAGTAGGTGTCATAATTACATTATTTCTCTCGCTATCCAGGCGCATGCTTCGGCGTCGGCGAGGGCGTGGTGGTGGTTCTTGAGGTCGTAGCCGAGGGCGGCAGCTACGGTATGGAGTTGGTGGTTGGGCAGGTAGCGCAATTTGCGACGCGAGGCGCGTAAGGTGTCGAGGAAAATATAGTCGGGGTAGTCGATTTGGTAAGTTCGGAATACTGCTTTTAGACAACCTTCGTCAAATCGGCTATTATGTGCTACAAGTGGCAGCCCCTGGATGAGTGGCTCAATTTGTTTCCATACATCAGGGAAGATGGGAGCGTCATCGGTATCATTGCAGCATAGGTCGTGAACGCGAGAACACCAATAGCTGTAATAGTTGGGCTCGGGCTGGATTAGCGAGTAGAAAGTGTTAACAATCTCACCACCACGTACAATGACCACACTCACCGCGCACACGCTAGAGCGCTCATTATTGGCAGTCTCAAAGTCTATTGCTGCAAAATCGGTCATAATTAATTGATAAACATCATGATTGTGCCCATGATGGAGCCGAGGAGGGCGCCTAGCCAGACGATGGCGCGGAGCTCTTTGTGCATTACGGAGAAGATGATTTGTTCCACTTCTTCCATGTCCATCTCTTGGATGCGCGATTCGACAATGCGACTGATGTTGATACTTTCGAGGATGCGTGGCAGGTGGTCGCTGATGATTGTGCGATAGACGCTCACAATGCCTTCGCGAGCCTGCTCCAGCTGTT
The DNA here is from genome assembly GCA_905233845.1 of uncultured Muribaculaceae bacterium. Lineage (GTDB taxonomy): Bacteria > Bacteroidota > Bacteroidia > Bacteroidales > Muribaculaceae > Sodaliphilus. The sequence goes on from CAJOFH010000059.1 coordinate 14,601, forward strand.
GCTCGTGTCCTTTGAAGAGTTCGCGCATGGGCATCGCCATGAGTTTGTCGGCCTCGGTGTAGACAATACGTGTCGACATACTTGGCGCTTGGTCGCGCAGCACCTCGTTGATGTGTTGGGCAAGTTTGGTCTCGATAGGTGAGGAGATGGCCTCAAGCAGTTTGTCAGCTTTGATTTTTCCTGCCATGCTGGCGCGTGTCTTGTCGATGACGTGCTGAGTTGCGGCGCGGGCGATGTTCTCCCCGATAGCTCGGTCACGTAGTTTGGCAGTGATGAGTTTGGCAATCTCGTCGCAGGTGCTCTCGCGCATGGCACTTATCTCCTCACTGGTGAGATAGTGGGCAGCAAATTGCTCCACCGTCTCGTCGTTGTTGAGTTGGGTGTAGAAAAACTCGTCAACAGCGAGTCGGAGCTTCTCGAGCATTTCGTCGCTGAGCAGGGTTTTCTCAAGCACCTCCTTGTTCATAAGGTTGTCGCTAATAGCGCCGCCAATGGCACCGGCAATGCGGTCTTTCTCCTTGGGAATGATGCCAGGAGTGAAAGGGATGCGCTTACCAAAGATATATTTAGCCTTACGAGGACGGAAGAGCATGCGGATGGCAATGTCGTTAGTGATATAGCCAATTACCGCACCCAATGCAGGTCCCGAAACGTATTGAAGAATAGTGTTCATAGAGTAGTCTGTTTTCAGTTATCAGTAGTCAGTTAGTTGCAAAATGTGTGCCAATGTATGTAAGACGATTAAAAACGATTAAGACAAAGCCTTGTGATGTAAAATGAAAAAACTAGCACACTAGCACATAAAAAGCAAGTGTCATTAATTATCTGAAAAATTGTGCATTTCGAAAAATAGTAGTAATTTTGCAAAGTTCATGGTGTGCCTATACATATCCCCGATATACGAGAACAGAATATTGTCATTGCTTGGGGGATAAAGTTTATCTTAGTGGAGGTCATGCCAATAGCCTCATAAACTATTAACCGGACAAGTCTCCTTGTTTTTGTAACATAAACCCAAGCCACATTTAGGGAGACTAAAAAGGCTTCAAGTCATAGAACCAATGAGAAAGATTATCCTGCTCTTGCTAATATCGATGTCAATGGTGTTGTGGTTATCATGCGACAAAGAAGATGTTGATTATGATATCTGCCCCGACAAGAATCATCCACATATTATTGATTTGGGCCTACCTTCTGGAACAAAGTGGTCTTGTTGCAATGTGGGGGCCAACAGTCCTGATGAATATGGTAGTTATTTTGCTTGGGGAGAAACTTCTCCCAAGGATTCTTATGACTGGAGCAACTACAAGTGGTGCAACGGCGACTTTCACATGCTGACCAAATATTGTATCGAAAGTGGTTATGGTCCTTATGGCCCTTTTGACTACAAGAATGTGCTTGACCTCACCGATGATGCTGCATACGTAAACTGTGGATCTATGTGGCGTATGCCATCTAGAGAGCAACAGGACGAATTGCGCTCTGAATGTAATTGGCAGTGGACTTCGATGAATGGGGTTAACGGCTATCTTGTCAGTAGCAAGCGAAGTGATGCTTCATTGTTCTTGCCGGCAGCAGGTCGTTACTTCGAAGATTTGCTCTACTATGATGGCTCGTACGTACACTATTGGTCGCGCACGCTCGACGTTGAAGATCCGAGCCGCGCTTACTACTTGGGGTTCGATTCGAGTAATGTAGGCTGGGGAAACGGCAGCCGTGACTACGGTCAAAGTGTGCGTGCTGTGTTTTTTTCCCAACAATAGCACCCTCTAATCATGCACTCTTTTTGGTAAAGAACGAGAATACGTACTATATCAATCGCAATCAAAAGGATTTTCATCCAGTAAGTGAAACTGAACTTAAGAATTTTTAGAAAAATCTTGGTTTACAGCAATGTTATGATTTTATAAAAAGAATCAACATCAAATGTGGTGAGAGAGAAGGGGTTAATGAGTTTAGGAATGCAATTATTACCCGAGTTCGGGATAAGCTCTATCAAAAAATCGTCAGTTGAGGCGATTGTTCAATGTAGAACCCTCTAATGGCAGTGGGTTTGTTGTCAA
>CAJOFH010000060.1 GCA_905233845.1 uncultured Muribaculaceae bacterium
TCTATGTCGCCGAGGTGAGCCATGGCAAAAGCTATCAATGGTGCACCGGTATTGACGAAACCACGGGTATGAACAATTTCCGCGGCTTTGAGACTGATAATGGCGGAGAACTGTCGATAGGGTCTCCAACTGTCTTGGTCAGGTTCCGCTATCACTACGGTCAACCCAAAGGCTTTGATAGAAATGGTTCTGATCAATCTTTCTATGTGATGACACGCTCAGGTTCGCTCCACAAGATTGGTGAGTGGCCCAAAGGTGGCAATTTCACTCAGACTGACTACACTTATGGTGTGATTGGCAACGGCACCATGGACGGCACCTGGATGTCGTTCCGCTACGCCCCCAATCAGGCTGGTCTTGACAATGTGACCGGCATCCAGATTGAGAATGACACCTACTACAAGCAAGACCATTTCTGGGCTTGGGATACAGACTATAGTTTCACTATCCACATGCGTTACCTGAAGGATTTGGAAATGGAGTTTGAGAAGTGTAAAGATGCCGAAGTTGAATGGATAGCTCCCAATAAAGTGAAGGTAAGTGCCGACAACACTTGGCTGCCTGAATATACGCACACCTGCACTTACAGGAGCTCTTACATGGCCAAAGTTGTTACCGACGACGGCACGGTTTACAGTGACGGATCAATCTTTGTGGAAGACCATAATGCAAAATCGATTGAACTTGACGTGCCTGCTCAAAACTTCAATGTCGAAGTGACTAAAGTCGGTATTTTTTATTACGTCTACAACAATACCACACTTGAGCTGAGGCTTCCCAAGGCCACAAAGACGGAAACGAATTTCAACAACGCGTCATCTGATGTGACGGCAACGTTCAACCAAGTGAAAGGCGAGATGCGTCTGCAATGGGTGGTGGATAACGCTGTTGCCGAGGAAGGAGATTTCCAGATTTACCGCACGCCCATGAGCGAGTATGGCTCCTACACGGGCAACCGCGAGAAAGTGGGCTCAACGTCCGATAATTATTTCATCGACAAAGAAATGTATGGGCTGGACTACAACAAGTATTATCGCTACGAGATGTTCCAGCTCAAGAATTCGTGGGCTCCGTTGGAAATTCCCAGCGACCCTCAGCCACTCGCTAATATCAATGCAGCCATTGTTTTGACTAACACCGTGCCGGTGATACCCCTGCACCTTAGCCAGGATGTGGATGTTACCGACAACATCAAGATAGACTGGGATTTTGGCAACGTTCCCAAGAATGAGACATCGGTAACTTTCTATGTTAACCGCATTGACCCCGATGGAACAATAAGGAAAAAATATGGAGAAGTTACGGTGCCACGTGATGCAGGAAAAGCATCGTTCACCGACGACAAGCCTGAGTCGAGCTGCGAGGTGTACAGGTATTTTGTCAACACCGATATGCTTGACGGTAAACTGCATTTCACCAGCGACACAGTGCAATCAAGCTTGCTCGACGGCAGCATTGTGACTGGTGTCACAATCAGCAAGGGCAATTACCAGGGAAGCGTTCATGTCAACTGGACAGCAAAACAGGTGGGCACCAGCCCAACTTACTATGAGGTTCACCGACGTTTCATAGGTGCCAGCGACTGGCTCACAATCGGCTCCACTTCGGGAACAACAACCAACTATACCTACGTGGACCAGACAGCCGAGCCTGGAAGATTCTATGAATATCGCGTGGCTGCCTACTCAGCCGACTGTGACGGCACAGGCCGCGTTATCAGCAATGCGATTGTTGAGAGCGGATTCAGCCAGGCGGCTGGTGTGATTGCCGGTCGTGTGCAATTCGACACAGGTACGGCCGTTGAAGGAGTAAGGCTCAACCTCATGCGCAGTGGCGACGAGACTTCGCGTCCACAGTTCTACAGTCGCAAATTGCTTGATGACGGTGTCGGTATGGTGTGGCTTGCCGAGCCCAGTACTGCCAACAACTTGCTGCGCCTTGACCGACCATTCACCTTGCAAATGTGGATTAACCCCGATGAGGAACAGCACTGGGTTGGACTTTTCAAGATGGACAAATATGATGGTGACACTCATGATGCCGAAGGAAACCTCAAAGGCTATAATTTCGGTCTGTTCAATTACAATCACAACCAGTATGGTGGCGACCATGACGGATTTGCACTGATGCTGAAATTCGGTGGTACCGAAAAGTGGTTTAAGAATCCCACCACTGGAGCCTATGGAGTGATTGAATACAACAAATACAGCCACATCACCATTCGCAACAATGCCGATGGCTCAATAACCTTCATCATCAACGGAGATGTCGAGAATCCTTACATATTTGATGTCAAGGATTATCCCACTCTTCACTTCGACACCAGCGAAATTCCAGCAGATGCCGACAACAAGGTTAAAGTGAGGATTTGTGGTGCCTATGGAGGAAATCATCACAACACCCTCAAGGGAAACATCGATGAAGTGAGAATATGGAATCGCGCGCTTCCCGACAACGAGATTGTCACCACTTACGACCGCTTGCTCAGTGGACGTGAAACAGGACTTAAACTCTACTGGCCCTTTGACGAAGGTCTAGAGGAATATGCTTTTGACTACTCCTATACCGATGGCATTCCTAACGGAAACCACCCAGACTTGGGCAACAACAACCGTCCATCGGAAATCGTTCCAAGCGAAGACCAGCTTTCGCTTTATGGCATGACCAACACTAATGGTGAGTATATCATTCGTGGCATTCCTTTCACTGGCAGCGGCACAGGCTACACCGTAGCCCCCACCAAGGGCATTCACTCCTTCAATCCTGCCAGCCGCACTGGTTTCATCAGTGCAAATTCGCTGTCGCTCAACGGTTATGACTTTACCGATGTGTCAAGTTTCAAAGTGCGAGGCACAATTCGCTATTCTGGCACCACGATTCCTGTCGATAGTGTGACATTCTATGTTGACGGCATGCCTTGCAACAAGAACGACAAACTCATCTACAGCGATGCTAATGGTGAATATGAGATTTCGGTACCTATCGGCAGCCACTATATTGAGGCTCGCCGCGACGGCCACACCTTTGAGGGTGCAGGTCGCTATCCTGTAGAGGAGGATGCTACCTATGAGTTCGTTGATGATACCCATATCGATTTCTATGATAACACGCTCGCGGTGTTTGCAGGCCGTGTTACCGGTGGCAACACCGAGGGCGAGAAACCGTTGGGATATGGAGTGAGCGAGAATACCATTGGCAAAGCAATAATAACTTTGACGCCGCTCGACCACCCACAACGCATGCTCAACGCCGTGCAGCAAGTGCAAGGCACCACCATTGAGTGGGTGCCTAATCCCGAGAATGTTGCCGTAGAAAGTTCTTCACTCGATATCAGCAGCACATCCTATCGTGCTGGTGGTGACGTTGATGATGTGAAAAACATCATTATCACCACCGATGAAGAAACCGGTGAGTTCAGCGCCAAGATACCTCCAATTCGTTACATGGTGAAAAGCGTAAGGTTCCCCAATAATCCTACCATTGAAAATGATGAGTTATTCTTGTCAATTCCTGCGGTGAACCTCACCAATCCTAAAGATTCAATCACCCCCGACACCGTTTACACGGTAAGCAACGAACCGTTGCCACTGTTCAGGTGCAACAAGAAGATGATGCTCACCTATCACAGTTCACCAGTGATAGACATCACTCAGATGGGGATGCCACCAGGTGTTTTTGGTACCGACACCATAGCCGTCACCGATGTGGGTGAAGAAATCAAGCTTCCCATCTACAATTACAACGAGTCAACTGGTGAGGTGACCTATAACTATGGCTACCCCATCTTCCAGTTAGGGCGGACCTACGACTTCAAGGTGATGGCCTATGAGCCTTACATGAACTATGATAAGATTGCGGCAGGAAAGTTGCGAAAAGACATGCTACGAGACTCCGTCATCACCTTTGGCAATGAGTTGGGCGAGGCTGCGCTCATTGCTGCCGAGGACAACGTTATCGATGGTCGCGAATTAAAACGTGGCGACATGGCGAAACTCGACCCCGAGCAAGTGCGGCTCGACTCGGTAGGAGTGGGACACTACAAATGGAGAGCTGGAATACCAGCTCTCACGGCGCCCTTCACCCGCAACATGAACGCCTCGATGGTTGTTCAAGGCAAGACAAAACTATGGAGTTACGAAGGCTTAAATGGTATTATTGCTGGCGTGGTGCCCACGGGCAACAACTTTATCACTGCGGGGCCCAGCCATGTGCAGATGGTGCTGCGTGACCCGCCTGGTGACGCATCCTATGCAACTTGGGCGAGAGATTCGGTCACTAGCGACTACACCTACACTGTGCGCGGTGTTCACAACAATACAGAGTTTGGTGTTGACATACGCAACTCTGTAGAATATGATATGATTGCTGGTTGTTAGTGAGAATCAAGTGTCATGGAAATATGACGTTCATAAAACTTGGGATAATCACAAGTCAGTTACCTACACCAATGGAATGTCAACATCTTCCAATTCAACTATGGACTATGTGGGCCGAGATGGAGATGTGTTTATAGGTTACTCCACCAATTATATAATAGGTGCTGCCGACAAGGTTGGAATCTTTAAGCAGGAGGATGGTTCTTGGGCAGTGGATATGCAAGAGACCATGTCGATGGATGAGAAGTTCAATACTCATTTTGAGTATTCTCAGAACTACATCGAGACTACCCTGTTCAGCAATATTAAGCGAACCCGCAACACCATGCTCAAGCACATCAACGAGATTGAGGACAATCCACAAGTGTCAACCTACTACACTTTCCTCTCCGAGGACGACCCGCGCTACGGCTCGAGCAATAGCGATAAGGAAGTGTGGGGCGACCAAGCCGTCGAAGGCATGGATGGCCCAAGCTACTATGCCCGTTTCCCAAATGGTTTTGAAGGTTGCGACAGTGTGCACTGGTGTAACCAGGTCATCGAGTCGTGGAAGAAAACCCTTGCCGCCAATGAGGAAGACAAGATTAAAGCTTTCAACAACCCGAATTACAAAATAGGTAACGAGTCGTTCGAGCGTGGTGTGACAGTTTCTAACACCACTGGCACCACGACAAATACCGTTGACAACTCTGTTGAGAATTTCTCAACTGGACTTGCCTATAGAGGCAAAAACGGTTACCTAATAAATAAGAGTGGTTGCATCATTATCTCAAATACCGATATTGGGTATCATCAAACCAAGTATGATATCGACGAGACGACTATAGTCGAAAGGTTTGGTTACACGCTCAACGATACGCAGCGCGGCAATGCCCACACGGTCGACATCTTTAGATCCCCTAAGGGATGGTCCACCATCTTCCGCACTCGTGGCGGACAGACGCGTTGCCCCTACGAGGGTGAGACACGCACCAAGTACTACAATCCAGGCACTCTTCTCGACTATGCGACGATGAAGAGCGATAATCCTCACATCTCGATGCCTATCCGCAACTTCGTTGACATCCCCGCTGGTCAAGAAGCTCAAGTGCAGGTGGTATTCACCAACGAGAGCGAGACACATGAGGCACTCACCTCGGCTATAGTATATGTTGACGCAGTAAGCAATCCCAATGGATTGCAGATATATATGGATGGAGAGCCTCTTGTCAACGGTGTGGAAATGTGGATGGAGTATGGCGTTCCAATCACTAAGACGCTTACCATCAAACAGGCCGACAACTCCGTTCTCGACTACAACGACATCACCCTGTTCCTTGCCAACTCGTGCAAGCCTGAGAGGTGGATTTATGAGACTGTTTCGTTCTCGGCACACTTTGTGCCTGCAGCGCCACCAGTCACTCTCAATCTCAACAAGACAATCCTCAATCAGCGAGCTGTGCAAAATAAAGAAGAGATAGTTGCCACCATTAGCGACATCAACCGTCTTTTCAATGGCCTCAAGGGCGTGAGACTCAAATACCGCTTTGCTGGCGATGCACAGTGGATTACAGCCCACGAATGGCTCACCGATGAGAGCTATTTGAGCGAAGGCCACGAGACCGATGTGCAGTCGCTCATGCCAAACGATAAGCCCAACATCACCTACGATCTCAAGCTGCCTAACATCGACGGCCATTACATGGTGGCTGCCGAGAGCATGTGCGTCTTGGCTGGCAAGGATTACACTGCGATGACCGATGAGATAGAAGTGATTCGCGACACCCGTGGTCCCAAACTGCTGGGTCAGGCTTATCCCAACACCGGCATCCTCACACCCACCGATGACATCCGCATCAAGTTCAATGAGGACATCCGCGAGAGTTATCTCACCAAGGACGACAACTTCTTCATCACTGGTTCGCTCAACGACTCCCAGGTTTCGCACGACGTGTCGCTGCAATTCAACGGCTCCCCAGTCGAGACCGATGCCTACCTGCCCATCGCCAACACCAGCTTTGCTTCATCATTGTGGCTCAAGCGCAAGGGCAGCGGCACCATCATCGAGCACGGTACCGAGGGCAACATGCTCAAGGTCGCCATCAACGAGAACGGACAGGTCGATGCCACTATCAACGAAATCACAATCACGTCGATGGAGACAGTGCCAATGGACAAGTGGGTGTTCCTTGCACTTAACTATGTGAAAGGTGCAGCAGGTCAAAACACTCTCACTATGCTCATGGCCGAAGATGGCAATGAGACGATGCTCTTTGACGAAGCCATTATGTCAGATTACAATAGCAACGGCCGCTTGATACTGGGCCGTGATTTCACAGGCATGATGCACGAACTTGTGCTCTGGAACAAGAACTGCCCAGTGCGCACTTTGCTGGCACAGAAAGATGAGGTCGTAGCACCTTATCTGCCGGGCCTTGTAGGCTACTGGAAGATGAACGAGGGTCACGGAACCACCGTTACCGATTATGCCCGTGGACGCAACATGCATCTGGCTGCCGAGTCGTGGAATATCGAGAACACCAATCTTGCCGCTCACCTCGATGGCGAGCACATCATCAGGGTTCCTATTGGCGGAGTGTCGCCACGAGACATCGACAGCTATGTTGTCGAGACCTGGTTCCGTGGAGAGAAGGACAAGAATGCTCGAGCTACTCTGCTCTCGGTTACCGACCGTGTGTCGATTGGCTTCGACTATGACAACTCCATGATTCTCCACCTTTACAACGATACCTTGTCGTCGCTCAACAGCAATGGTCTTCCCATTGTGCTTACCAACACTAACTACAACGACGGTAACTGGCACCACCTGGCATTAAATGTGCATCGTGGCGTGAGCGCCGTGGTTTACCTCGACGGCAAGCCTGTGAAGACTCTTGCCGAGCAGCAATTGCCGGCTGCCGCAGGCGACTACCTCTATGTAGGTGGAATTCTTAAGTATGACAGCGAGTCGGGCATGATTGAGGAACGCTACAAGTTCATCGGCGACGTCGACGAGCTTAGGGTATGGAATGCCGCTTGCGACGGCACCTCGATTATTGCCAACCGTTACAATCAAGTCGACACCGCTCAGGTTACAGGACTTATTGCCTACTACCCGATGGAGCATAGCGCACTTGATGCCAACGGCAACATTGTCACCGAGTTCAGCCTCATCAACAATGCTCCTGGCATGGCACAGCTTGGCATGGGCGAGGCAATAGGTCCCGGAGTAGTTAAATCTTCTACTGCTCCTGCTCTGCGCAAGTCGCCATTGAAGCAGAATCTCGACTTTGACTTTACTGCTTCGTCCAACGAGATTTACATCAACCTCAACACTCTGCCGTCGCGCATGCAAGGTAACCTGCTCACGTTCATTGTCAAGAATGTGCGTGACATGCAGGACAACCTGTCAGAGACCATCACTTGGAGTGCTGTGGTTGACTATAACACGCTGGAATGGGATATAGAGACTGTATTTGTCGAGAAGGACCGCTTGAGCGAGTATTCGGCATGGGCAACCTTGCGCAACAAGGGCCGTGAAAGCGGACGTTTCAATATCTCGGGACTTCCCAACTGGATTGTGCCTTCGGTGACCACTGGTGTTCTGGGAACCAACGAATCTGTTGAGATAGAGTTTATCGTTGGAGCCGATGCGCCAGTTGGCACTCACATGGTTTATGCCTATGCTATCAACGACGACGACATCTGCGCACCGTTGATGTTTATTGTCACTGTAACAGGCAATGAGCCTAATTGGACTTTCAATCCCGATGACGCCGAGAGTTCGATGAACATTATAGGTCAAATCTATCTTGACGACAAGATTTGCACCAATACCAACACTAAGATTGCGGCGTTTGTTGATGATAAATGTTGCGCTGTGGCATCGCCCAAGCTGATGACCAGCCGCGACGCCTACTTCGTGAACATGACCGTCTATGGAATTGAGGATATCACCAGTTCTGAGCCCATCACCTTCCGCATCTATGATGCCGAGAAGGGCGTGGTGCTTGGCAATGTAACCACCAAGCACAAGGGTGTGACAATTTATCCTAACTATCAACCCAATGGATTTATTGGCGATTATGATGATCCCGTGATGTGGCAACCTAGTGACCTGATCGAGCAGCAGTGCAACCTCTACAACGGCTGGAACTGGATTTCGCTCTTTGTTCAGCCCGAGGCAGGCAAGGCCGACCTGGAAAGCCTGTTCGGACATGCTAAGGTGTTCAACACCATCAAGGGCAAAGAAGGATTTGCCATGAATAGCGGCACTAAGTGGACATCAACAGGTCTTGACACTCTGGCTATAGGTAACCTCTATAAGCTGAAGGTAAAGAATGATGTAAATGTGAGCATCTGTGGCTCAATGATCGACACCCGCACTACTACCCAGACCATCTATCCTGGATGGAACTGGATTGGTCCGTTGTCAATCTACAACTTGAGCCTGAATGAGGCGTTTGCCGACTTGATGCCTACTCGTGGCGACATCGTCAAGAGCAAGAACCAAGTGGCATTCTACGACGGTTACAAGTGGGAGGGCGACCTCACCGCTCTCATCCCAGGTGTGGGTTACTATTACAGGTCACAGAAAACCGATGCTGTAACCTTCCGCTATCCAACCATCGACGCCACCACCTATCAGGCTCCTGCTGCGATGATGAATGCTCCACGCAACCTGCCATTCACTCCTGTTGACCATCACGAGTTCAGCGACAACATGAACATTGTGGCACGAGTAGTGAAGGATGACATTGATGTCACCGACCTGTGTCTGGCTGCCTTCATCGATGGCGAGTGCCGTGGAGTGGCAACTGCTACCGAAGATGGTTATTACATGCTCACCGTGGCAGGCAATGCCGACGAGGCGGGCAAGACCGTCCACTTCGCCACCATCTACAATGGCGAGGAAGTGTGGTTCAGCGAAGAGTTCCAATGGCTCAGCGACTGGATTTATGGCGACCTCGACGAGCCACAAATACTCGACCTCAACAACACTTCGGCAATCGAGAATGTGATAGCGCCATCAAGCATTACCATTACTCCAGCTGTTGTTACCGATGTGATTAACGTGCGCGCTGGCGACATCCTCAAGGAGGTGAACATTTACACGATTAACGGTAAACTGATTGACAGGTTCACACCCGACAGCAATGAGGCATCGTTGAATTTAGGTCACTTAATAGATGGCGTTTACTTTGTTGAAGCACGCACCCATAGCGGTGCACGTGCCGTCAAGCAGATTATAAAGAAATGAAGAAAATCATTTTAATAACACTGTTAACTGTGTTGACCGCTACAGTAGGTCATGCCGCCGACGATATAGTCGTTGACGGCGTGATCTACGAGTGGTATGCCCAAAATAATCAGTACGGATACATCGCTACTGGATGGGACGAGGAGACTCCTATCCAGTCGCTACACATCCGTGGAGAGGTCGATGGGTATCAAGTATTTGGCATTAAAAACGATGCTTTTGGAGATAATACTGATATAGAATATCTTAGAATTGATGAGGGCGTAACTTACATTGGTAGTTATGCATTCTCTCGTTGTGCAAACCTGAAAGTTGCTATCTTGCCCGAAGGTCTTGAAACCATTTGGCAGTTCGCATTTGAATTTGATTCTTCGTTAACCACGATGGTGATTCCATCTACAGTTACTGAAATTCAGGCTCATGCTTTTAGCTATTGTACTGGAGTCACCGATGTGTATTTCTTAATGGATGAAACTAAATTAGCCAACTTCGAAGGCTGGTGGGATGGCATCTATAGAAATGAGGATAATCCTGGGGGTACTGAGTTTAATGGGTCACGACTTGAGGGGCACAATCCTCAAAACGGCACTCACTTTCATGTGCCGCAAGGCATGCTCGGCGCTTATGAGTCTTCAGGTCAATTTGATGAGTGGCTTATAGAGGAGGAAGACGATAATTGCTACCCCTTGTGGTGGATAGTGAACTATGGTGTGGAGAGGAGCGAATACACCGTAAGCGATGACCTAACTGCGGTTTATATCGACAAATATGGTGGTCTCTATGCCAAGGATAACAATAACTGGCTCACACCCGACAAGGTTTATCCTGGCGAAATAGATTACATGAAGACTACCGGGCTGATGAGCCAGCATGGCAACGTCTACGACCAGAGCAACTGGGTGAAGCTTATCAATGTTGGGAATCCCGTTAGCTTTATAAATCACTTGATTGCAGGAAACTCCATCACTGGCACACTCCTTGATAAGAAGAACCCCATTATTGAAGTCAGCAATGACGCTGTGCTTGAAATAGGCGGTGACGCTCATTATGAGCCAAACATTTATATCCCAGCTTCATTCATGGGCAGGACACAACTTGGGAAAAATGACAAAACCTATGCTTTCGTACAGCCCAAGCCACAAGAACTCATTCATGTGAAGTGGACTATCTATAATGAGGATGATAACTGTTTCTATCTGCCTGAGCCTGACGAAGACAACGATATCAACTCAATGGGGCTCAAAGGTGGCATCGAGATGAGTCTAGCCCTCTATGATGGTGAGGAGGACCCTGATATGGTGGATTACGGCATTTATGCCTTTGATGCCATCAATCAGCGCATCGACAATAGCGCAGTCAAGTCAAGCCTTCACAAGGAAGAGCTGAGTTACAATCCCTACACCGATGGTGGCGTGAGCGACACTTTCATCGTCTATCCGCTGAAATTGCCTGATGATGTGACACCCACTGCAATCTCCGAGCTTGAGAGGAACTCTCTGAAAGCCGATAATCGCTGGTACTCCATCGACGGCCGCCACCTCGGCACCACCACACCCAGCACACCAGGCATCTATATCCACAATAAGAAGAAAGTAATTATCAAGTAATAATTCCTTCCCTGAACAGCAATAAAGAGGGCTTGACATTACCATGCCAAGCCCTCTATTATATTAACTGAGTTCAATGAAAGTAAAGTGCTGAGTATCAACTGCTCCTCTAAGATAGAGGAGCTGTCACGAAGTGACTGAGGAGTATGACAGCCGATTAGAACTCAAAATACTTTATCATTATCACCATATATTCCCCTCTATATTAGAGTGAGAGCTTAAAACGCTGAATATAAGGATAAAAAATCGTCGAACTTACGTAAATTAAAGTAGTTTTTATTTCTCTACTTCCTTAACGCGCAGGTAATCGCCGCTGCCGCGAACGATGGCGTCAAAGTAGTCTTGGGTATAGCCACCAAACTTGGGCTGAACGGGGTTTCCGTAGGGGTTACGCTCAAACTGGCCGTCTTTCTCCTTCTTGATATTTCCGTCCAGGAACTTTACAAAGAGATATTGGGCAAGTTGCTGATATTTGTGAAGGTAATCTTGCGAACTGTTTACGCTATAATTAGTAAGGAACTCCACAGCATCAGCAGGATTGTTCTTGAGGATAGCAATAGCTTTGGCCTCAACCTGTGGCTGCTGAACCTCGAAAGCATCCTCAATGCCTTTCTGCACTTTGCGCACGTCGGGAATCATCTGTGAGTAACGGTGGTAGCACTGGTTGGCAATCAAGTTGTTTACCCAGAATGCAGCATCAAAGTCAAAGTTATAGAGGTCGCCTTTGCCTTCGCGGAAGCAATCGGGAACCTCGTTGATGCAGCAGTACATGGGCACAAACACTGCTGTGTTGGCATCGTCAACACCAAACCAAATAATGCCACCCACTGGGTCGGGGAGCCAAGAACGCATCTGTGTACAGAACACGAAACCTGTTTGCTGTGTAGCGATAGCGCGCTCATGAGAGTAGGTCACACTGTCAACCTTGAACTCCATGGGGCGATAGCGGTAAGGTACGTTGAAGTAGTTCTTTGCGCCTGGATCCTGAGTCATGTCATAAGGTGTGCCCTCAAAGTGGTCGCGCATCATGTTCTGCATGTCGCGAACGCTGACCAACTTGTCGGGTTTCACATATAGTGGCATAATCTCGGCACCCTTCTTGCCCTCAAGGTAGGGAAGATAGCGGTCCATTCCAGCTTTAAATCTGTTGAAGAACGACCATGCGCGAGCGTCACAGCCACGCAAGGTGCCGTAGTCGGCTGGGCAATAGGTGAGCGAGAAGTCAAAGTCCTCATCCTTGCCGTTGAACCAACCCATGGAGCGGGCAAACGATACCACGTCCTTGCTGTATAAGCAGTTCTCCTTGTCTTTAAACGGAATCTTGTGAATACGAGCCTGGTTGGCATGACCCGAGATGCAGTCGTCGGGGATGCGGATTGCTACCCACACGGCACCTTTCGACTTGCCGCCCTTGCCAATCATCTCAAGCACCCAAACTTCGTTGGGGTCGCCAATCGAGAACGACTCGCCCTCGCTACAGTAGCCATACTCAGCCACGAGGTCAGTCATCACCTTGATAGCCTCACGAGCGGTCTTTGCGCGTTGAAGGGCAAGGTAGATAAGGCTGCCATAGTCTACACGGCCAGTGGTGTCCTCGCACTCGTGACGGCCGCCCCAAGTCGACTCGGCAACGGTCACCTGATGCTCATTGATGTTGCCCACTACTTTATAGGTGTGCGCCACCTCGGGAATATCACCCAGATATTTGCCTGTATCCCAATCAATAATCTTACGCATGTCGCCAGCCTTGTGGTCGGCAGCAGGATAATACTCAAGGAAGCCATAGAGGGTATGAGAGTCGGCGGCATAGGTAATCATCGTCGAACCGTCGACCGTAGCCTTCTTACCGGCTATCAGGTTGGTGCAGGCATGAGACTGCGCGCCCCACCCCATCACAAGCGCCGCGGCAACTATCAGCCCCACAGCACGCAATTTAGATGAAAAATTTTTCATGAATAGTTGTTTTTATAGTTATTATTAATTGATTCTAATTAAATCAAAGGAGTAAACGGGATCAAAACTCTCACCTCTCACCTCTCCCCTCTCTCCTCTCTCCTCTTAACTCTCCTCTCTATTAATGTGCACCTTCACCTTGGCGATGCGATATTTCTTGACTTTCAACACCGTGAAGTCGCAAGGACCGCACGAGAGCTTCTCCTTCTCTTGAAGGAAGTCGCCCTTGATGTTGAGCAACAAGCCGGCGATGCTCTCAGCCTCGTCGCTATACTTAGCGAAATGTCGCTCATCAAGCTCTGTCACATCGAGGAAGTCGGCTATCGATGTCTTAGCGTCAAAGATGAAGGTGTCGTCATTCTCCTTAGTATAGAACTTCTCCTCAGTGTCGTACTCGTCATCGATGTCGCCCACAATCTCCTCAAGCACGTCCTCCATAGTGGCAAGGCCTTGTGTGCAGCCAAACTCATCAACCACCACTGCCAAGTGTATCTTCTTCTTGCGGAAATCCTCGAGCAAGTCGTCAATCATGCGCGACTCGGGGACAAAATACACTGGACGCAGCAACTTCTGCCATTTGAAGTCCTCATCACCGCGATTTATATAGGGCAAGATGTCCTTGGCATAAAGCACGCCTTTGATATTATCGGGATTGTCCTCATAGACAGGCATTCTGGAGTAACCATTCTCCACAATACACTTCACAACGTTGTCGAAGGTCTCCTCAATGTCGATGTCCACGATGTCGATGCGAGGCGTCATAATCTCGCTTACCGTCTTGTCGCCAAAGGTGAGGATGCCCTCAAGCCAGTCCTTCTCGTCAGCACTCTTCACATCGCTCATCTGCAGAGCATTGGTCAGGTCCTCGGTCGAAATTTCATCGGCACGCGTGCCCACAGCCTTCCTCACGAAGCCCATACTCTTGACCATCAACCGCGACAAGGGGCTGAAAATCCATTGCATCACCTGCAGACCAGGTGCCACAAAAGTGGCAAACTTCACGTTGTTGTTAGTAGCATAGAGCTTGGGAATCACCTCGCCAAAGAGCAGAATCAGGAACGTCAATATCACCGTCTGAACCAAGAAGTTGGCAATCGCGCTTCGAAATGTAAACATCTGGTTCATAGCGAAGTTAAGCAAAATCACTATCATGATGTTCACAAGGTTGTTGCCTATCAAGATTGTAGCCAGCAGACGCTCGGGTTGGTCAAGCAGATGTTGCACTCGCTCTCGCTTGTGCTCATCTTCTATGCTGTCGATGTCTTTCTTCGTTAGCGAAAAATAAGCTATCTCGGAGCCCGAATTGAACGCCGAGAACAAGAGACCAATAAGTGCGATTGCTATGGCTACCCAGCTTCCAAGAGTGGGTGCTTGAAATGTTATAGCCGATGGTGAGGTTAATGATTGCAGCAACGGGGCCGCACTACTTAATAAACAAGATAAAGGGTCAGGGTCCAAAATCAATAGTTTTAGTTAAACAATCTCGCCAGCCAGCGCCAATAACCTGAGAGTTAAATCATTACAAGCACTAACCAGCAAGAGAACGCCACAACGGCGGCGATTCTATTGCAAAGATAGTTATATTTTTCAAAACAACAAGTCAAGAAGCATAGGAAATGTTTTTACTTGTCAGTTTTTCAGCAGTTGCTTTCAGCTACTAATCGTTATTATAATCCCCCGGTACCTTTTGCCTTCATTCGTTTTGCTCATTATGGCAATTGGTACAGGGGGATATGCTATTTGTTGTCTTCCATAAGAATTATAATTTCTCGATAAAAACCTCAAATTCATCCCAAAAGAAAAACCTATTTTTAATCTTGAGAGGGTGTCCTTCATGTTTGTCCCAAAAGAAGGGGGTTTCTTTTCTTTCTGTTTTCACAGAAACATATTTAAAGATATTCTTCGCCTTCTTGAGTGTTTTTTGATAAGTTTTCATATCCGTGAGAATCCAGCTTCCACTTCTTTTAATGATATCACATGGTTCTACAAGACGTTTATATTTTCCCTCTTCTTTTTCAAAGTATGACATAGGATCAGTTGTTTCAAGATGATGCCAAATATTTCCTTTATATTCAAATTTAGTTGGTTTTCTACTCACTTTTACAAGAGGATATAAAGTATCATCAACTTTGGCACCATCATCTGCTTTTTCAGGCCAACAACGAACTCCGTCTTTTTCAGCATAAAGAGCATACTCATCATAGACCTTACCCTTGAGAAACGAAAAACCATCTGGAGTATCAACAATGATTTGTTTTTCAGCCAACTCATCATCAGTTATAATAGAATCCCAATCGTCATAGCTCATCATGACTTTTCTTCCTTTAGAATCACGTACGTAACTGCACCTGCCATTACGTATGGAGCCATTACCTATACCGTCTAAGATGCCCTTTTCTACTATCCCCTTAGGAAAAGCATAGATGCCTTTTTCTACGGGAGGAGTGTGAAACCACTTTTTGTCTTTTAAGCTATGTTTCTGAATAGCTAGATTTCCCCAACGCCTAAATTCCATATTACTTTCCTTTTATTATGATAATTAGTTCGACATTTGTTCCAGTTGTTTTATCTATTATGAGTGAGACTTTTTCAAAAACTGTCCCACACCATTCTGGGAGTTGTCATTGTATTGCACCGCCGGCGCGGTGCACAATTTTTTTTCAAAAACTGCCCCACACAACCCACATTTGTTGTGCAAGTTGTATACATGTTGTTTTCAGTTGTTTGATTTTTTACGAGATAATCATTTCGCGACATTTGCGATATTTGCGTGAGACTTAAAGCCCCACACAACACACATTATGTTGTGCAAGTTGTTTTCAGTTGTTTGATGCAGTTTTTGCGAGATAAAAATTTCGCGATTTTTGCGATATTTGCGTGAGACTATTCTCAATAAGTCCTCGTCTACGTACATTCCTTGTCTCTATTCCAACTAAGGATACAGTAAATTTACTAAATTCTAATCTAAAACACAAATAATCATGAACCGATTTTTGTTAAAATTTTAAAATCCATATAATTTTAGCGACCATAGGGAGCTTTAATATCCGGCAAAAACCAACCTCAACCGCACTACTACGCGCAGCCTTTTCTGTCTAATACAATTCGTGGAATTCGTACAATTCGCCGTTTTTAATGTTGTTTTCTCTTCAAATAAGCTGTTATCTTTGCCATGCGACCCATTGCAAGAGCTCTTTGACATACTGCCACCCCTTATTCCTGAAAAAAGTTGACACATTTTGTCCCATCTGTCCCATTTGTCCCGGCGGTCCCGATTGTCCATGGCGTCCAAAAACATCTGAAAAATCATGTCGCTATTCCGCATTGAAATCGCCCTAACAATTTTTTTTTCAAAAATTGTCCCAAACAATCCTAGGAGTTGTCAATGTATTGCACCGCCGGCGCGGTGCACAAATATTTTTGCGTTCTTAATTTCTTTTCATTATCTTTGTCGCACAAAAACTAATATTATGGCAAAGAAAACTGCTAAGACATCATATTTCTGCAAGAACTGCGGTGCCGAGTCTCCCAAGTGGATTGGAAAGTGCCCCTCATGCGGTGAGTGGAACACATATATCGAGGAACCTGTGGTGCCAAAGTCGAGCCGCGGTGCACTCTTTGGTGGTGACGATAACGGTCACCGCAAGAGTGCCGTGCCTGTGAAAATCAACGACATCAAAGCTGAGCAGCTGCCTCGCATCAAGCTGCCCAGCGGCGAGTTGAACCGCGTGCTCGGTGGCGGACTCGTGCCAGGCTCTATCGTGCTGATTGGTGGCGAACCGGGCATCGGAAAGAGCACATTGGTTTTGCAAAATGTGCTGCGCATTCGTAGCCGCAAAGTGTTGTATGTGAGCGGCGAAGAGAGCCCGCAGCAGTTGCGCATGCGTGCCGACCGCATCGCTGGCAGCGACCAGGACTGCGAGTGTTACATCATTTGCGAGACTTCGCTCTCTAGCATCTTTGCCAGCATCAAGGAGAGCGCCCCCGATCTCGTGATTATCGACTCCATACAGACCATCGCCAGTGACGAACTCGACAGTGCGGCTGGCAGTGTGAGCCAGGTGCGCGAGTGTGCCGCCACCTTCCTGCGCTATGCCAAGACCAGTGGAGTGCCAGTAATCCTCATTGGCCACATCAACAAGGAAGGCACAATCGCCGGGCCTAAGGTGCTGGAGCACATCGTCGACGCAGTGCTGCAGTTTGAGGGCGACAGTCACTATATGTACCGCATCTTGCGCTCTATCAAGAACCGATTCGGCTCCACGAGCGAGATGGGCATCTACGAGATGCGCGAGACTGGTCTACGTGAAGTCACCAACCCCAGCGAGATGCTGCTCTCGGCAATGGATCAAGACCTGTCGGGTACGGCTATTGGTGTGACTATCGACGGCGCACGACCCTTCCTCATCGAGGTTCAGGCATTGGTGAGTACTGCCGCCTATGGCACTGCTCAGCGTTCGGTAACGGGCTTTGACCAGCGACGCATGAACATGCTCCTGGCAGTGCTCGAAAAACGTGTGGGCTTCAAACTCGCCCAAAAGGACGTGTCCCTTAACATCGCTGGCGGACTCAAAGTCAACGACCCGGCTCTCGACTTGGCGGTGATTTGCGCCATACTCTCCTCTAATGTCGACATTGCCATCCGACAAGGTGTCTGCTTCTCGGCAGAGGTGGGACTAAGCGGCGAGCTACGTCAAATCACACGCATCGATCAGCGCATCGCCGAGGCCGAAAAACTTGGTTTCAACACCATGATCATCCCCCGCTACAACCTCAAAGGCGTTTCCACCAAAGACTTCAAAATAAAACTCGTCGAGGCCTCAAAAGTCGAAGAAGCCTTCCAATTCCTCTTCGGGTAATGAGAAATATTTAACCCAAAGTACAAAGGAATAAGTTTTACCATTTCTCTGCATTGTCACCAATAGGATTCTGTGACGACAAACAGCTGAGAAACAACGAAAAAAATTTTTATTAAGCAAAATTCATGCCAAGCTGCAATGTTAAGGAAGGTTAAACTTGATTTTTTAATTAAACCGATTGCATAATTCGCAGTCAAAGAAACGTACAATAAATAAAGCTTCAAACGTTTTTAGTTTGGTAATTAACTTTTTCGTAATAAAACAATATAAGTTCAGTTGCAGTGATTGCACCAAAAGGACGATAATAAGAACTCCGAAGAGCAATAGCTCATCGGAGTTTTTATATCTTAGTATACTTGTAACCTGTTGATTTATAGTACTATTTGCCAAATTTTATTTTCAGCTTCTCAATCATGTGTTGAGTCATGGTGTCAAGGTCATACACAGGCTTCCAGTCCCACTCCATGCGTGCGCAGGTATCATCAAGGCGATTGGGCCACGAGTCGGCAATGCCCTGTCGCAATGGGTCATTCTTGTATTCCATCTCAAAGTCTGGAATGTACTTCTTGATGCAGTTGTAGATAATCTCAGGGTCGAAGCTCATCGAAGCGATGTTGAAAGAGTTGCGGTGAACAAGCCTGGAAGGATCAGCCTCCATTATCTCGATGGCAGCACGCAAAGCGTCGGGCATGTACATCATATCCATAAAGGTCCCTGCCTTAATGGGGCACTGGAACTTCTCACCCTTAACGGCGCTGTAATAGATGTCAACGGCATAGTCGGTAGTGCCACCGCCTGGAGGTGTCACATAGGAGATAAGACCTGGAAAACGCACCGAACGGGTGTCAACGCCAAAGCGGGTGTAGTAGTAGTTGCTCAGCAACTCACCGCTCACCTTGGTCACACCGTACATGGTGCGAGGCTGCTGGATGGTGTCTTGAGGTGTGCCGTCCTTTGGGGCATTAGGGCCAAAGGAGCCTATAGAACTCGGCGTAAAAACTGCGCATTTGTTCTCGCGAGCCACTTCGAGAGTGTTCATCAATCCACCAATGCCAATCTTCCATGCCAACAAGGGCTTGGACTCGGCTACTGCCGAGAGCAATGCGGCAAGGTTGTAGATAGTGTCGATGTCATATTTCTTCACAGCATCGGCAATCTGTTGAGCGTTGGTGATGTCAACAACCTCTTTGGGTCCCGACTCTGCCAGCTCGCCTTTAGGTTCTGCGCCAGGAATATATCCGGCTACTACATCATTGTTTCCATAAATGCTTCTTAGTTTCATGGTGAGTTCAGAGCCAATCTGCCCTGTTGACCCAATTACTAAAATGTTCTTCATATTGCAATAAAAATAGTTGTTTTAAAGTTTGGCAGTGCAAAATTAATCACTAACAATCAAATTTAATAAAAATTTGGGCAAAAAAATTATTCTATGTCGCATTTTTTTTAGAACTTTGTGCGTACCGAAGAATATATGACCGAAAAAAGAACAAAATAAACAACTTAATCTTACAAAACTAACTATGTACGGTAAATTTCAAGAACACCTTAGCAATGAGCTAGCAGCAATCAGAGAAGCTGGCTTGTACAAAGAAGAAAGACTAATCACCACTGCTCAGCGAGCAGCAATCAAAGTGAAACCCGAGACCGATGTGCTCAACTTTTGCGCCAACAACTATCTTGGACTTAGCGACAACAGCCGCCTGATAAAGGCAGCTCAGGACATGATGGCACAGCGCGGCTTCGGAATGTCGAGTGTGCGCTTCATCTGCGGTACACAAGACATCCACAAGGAGCTGGAAGCAGCTATCAGCGACTATTTCCAGACCGAGGACACAATCCTCTACGGCTCATGCTTCGACGCTAACGGCGGACTTTTTGAAGCTCTCCTTGGTCCCGAGGACGCAATCATCAGCGACGCTCTGAACCACGCTTCAATTATCGACGGCGTACGCCTGTGCAAGGCAAAACGCTACCGTTATGCCAACGCCAACATGGAAGAGCTTGAGGAATGCCTAAAGCAGGCTCAAGAGCAAAGATTCCGCATCATCGCCACCGACGGTGTGTTCTCGATGGATGGTAACGTGGCTCCCGTTGACAAAATCGTGGAACTCGCCGAGAAATATGACGCTATGGTAATGGTCGACGAATCACACTCGGCAGGTGTAGTTGGTCCCACTGGCCACGGCGTTGCCGAGCAATTCAACCTCTACGGCAAAATTGACGTATTCACTGGCACATTGGGCAAAGCATTCGGCGGCGCTATGGGTGGCTTCACCACTGGACGCAAGGAGATTATCGCCATGCTGCGCCAGCGCTCTCGCCCCTATCTGTTCTCTAATTCAGTAGCACCAGTAATCGTGGGCGCCAGTCTTGAGATGTTCAAGATGCTCAAGGAGAGCAACGAAATTCACGACAAACTCATCGACAACGTTAACTACTTCCGCGATAAGATGATGGCTGCTGGCTTCGACATAAAACCCACACAGAGTGCAATCTGCGCCGTTATGCTCTACGACGCTAAACTCTCACAGGACTTTGCCGCTGCAATGCAGGAAGAAGGCATCTACGTAACTGGATTCTACTATCCTGTAGTACCCAAGGGAGAAGCTCGCATCCGTGTTCAACTCTCAGCAGGTCACGAGCATGAACATCTCGACAAGGCCATCGATGCCTTCATCAAGGTAGGCAAAAAACTGGGAGTTATCAAGTAAATATATTTTCTTTTTCATAAGTAGAAATCTCTCAGGCATCATTATTTTGCTTGAGAGATTTTTCATTTTCACATAATAAGCTAATTTATGCTTGTTAACTCTACAATTTATGCTTGTTAATAACTTTTTTTGCAAAAAACTTTTTAGTTTAGGAAAAAATACTATTTTTGTAAAAAATATTGCCCAATCACATCGTCTGGGCAGTACACATTATCTTGATTTATATAGAAATATATAAATATACCAAATCAAAACGTAAAATCACCCGAGGCGTGCCTTGGGTGATTTTATATTTTTGATGCCCCCAGGTAAACAAAAAAAGAGGACCCTGGATTTCTCCTGAGTCCTCTCTCTTAGGGGGCGATTACCTACTCTCCCACTTTCGCAGTACCATCGGCGTGGTGAGGCTTAACTTCTCTGTTCGGAATGGGAAGAGGTGGGACCCTCA
>CAJOFH010000061.1 GCA_905233845.1 uncultured Muribaculaceae bacterium
TACTGCTTTTTCCCTAAGAAACCAATGCTACAATTAGAACGAGAATTTGATAACCAGCTCACACTCTTTTAATTATTTTCGTCGAACTCACGTTAATTACGTTTTGCATAACAACAGATTGTTCATACTCTTTAATTTCGTTGTTGTTTCGATATATTGCTGGTATGTAATCATCATCTATTTGATAGCTTAAAGTAATAGATGCTTCAGTAATTAAATTTATTTTATTTGTTATGGGGTTATAAGAAACAGGCTGTAATAATATTGTTACAACATTATTGTCTCCCAGCAAGAAACCATGTGATACAACTCGAGCTTTATCTATGGGATAAAAGGACGATTGCCCATATATTTCCATATTTGGTTGCGTAAAAGCAACTTTTGATGTGTCGTTCAACTCCCTAGGCAATTGTGATGGATAAACCATCGCTCCAACTTGTATATCACAAGAGTTTTTAATGTCAAGACTAACACTATAATTGGTGGCATTATATGGAACAGAGAACAATAAGTTATCATTAGGTAATTCAGGGCAGCCCTCTATATCAAAGGATGGCAAGTCTCCATAGATAACTTTAGCATATGGCGTACCATTTATGGTGTCAAAAGTAATTGATAATTTTGTCGGCTCGTATGTCACAGTGTGGGTAATCTGTGCTGCTCTTGCCCCAAATGAAGTCAAAGCGAGCAATCCCAAAAACAGGATTAAATAATTATTGTTTTTCATACTATCTGCTCCTTTCTTACTTAGTGAGAATCATGCGCTTGCTTGCTATCTCTTTGCCGTCGGCTATGAGAGAGTAGATGTACATTCCGGCATTGAGGTCGCCACCCTCAATGGTCACACTCACGTTGCCTCGGTCATTGACGGGAATGCTTCTTAGCATATTGCCCTGCATGTCAAAGATGTAGAGCACTGCCTGTGCCACATCGCTACGCAGTGACATCGTGATGTTAGTGGAAGTAGAAAACGGATTGGGATTGTTCTGATACAGGGCGTTCCTCAAGAAGTCACCTGCTATCTGTAAGGTTTGATTGTCGCTGTCAACTGATGGCTGTTGCGCGTTAATGACCGCCTGATTAAGTTCGGAGTTCTCAGCTTTCAGTTCAACAATCTGTGCATTAAGTTCTCCGATAGCGTTCACCAGTAGCGGTATCATGCCAATATAATCAA
Source organism: uncultured Muribaculaceae bacterium (assembly GCA_905233845.1). Lineage (GTDB taxonomy): Bacteria > Bacteroidota > Bacteroidia > Bacteroidales > Muribaculaceae > Sodaliphilus. The sequence goes on from CAJOFH010000061.1 coordinate 1,175, forward strand.
TATACATGTAGCCATCTTTGTCAGTATGTACCAACTCGGGGTATATCTCTTTGACTTCCTGGGCAAGGAAACCGAAGTGCGGCCCGTCAGGCTTCTGATTCATGTGCAAATTGTTGAAATACTCAATGTCACGTAAATCTTTCTCTGTAAGTCCATCTGTAGGAATGTTATCTAAAGTACCATTGCTAAATCTTGGAAGGAGCTTGTAGCTTACAGGAGATAGAGATGTTATGGTCTGCAGGCTGCTTTCGAGTGGTGTAATATCGGTCTTGAAACGACTGTCCGAAGCCACAGCAATGTTGCTTGCCAGCACGTCACAATTAAAGTGGAAAGCATCATCACCACCTCTCACATAATAAAATACGGTATCCTGTGCCCTATTGGCAGCAGTGTAACAAATTCCATATTTGCCGTGCAGCCACAACATATCGGTGTCGTCTCCGTAATTGCCGCCATTATTTTCAAGCTCACCTACAGAAACATTCATGAGCAAGTTATGGTAGGCGTCACCAAATGTTACTTTTCCTTTCGACCAGTTGTTGCCATAGCCCTTTACACTAAGTACTATTGTAGTGTCTTTATAAAAATCACCTAAAGTGCCATAAATATCTTGTTGATAGTTGCCAACTTGCACGATGCCAAGTGAGTCGATATACATTTGAGCGTTGATCACAAAAGGGAAGCACATTAATAGTGCAATACTGAAGAAGAATTGTTTAGTTTTCATTGTTTGTATTTTTTAAAAGTTAGTTATTTATTTTTTTGTTTCTTAATTGTCTTTTTGTGGCGTGGATGAGTTTATAGCCTCTACTCTTGTCCAACATACACAGGACGAACGCTTGCTCCGACATGACGATTGTAATAGTATGGCATTAGGCCGCTCTGACTTATAAAGCCCAAGATATATCCAAGGTTAGGTCTAATATCGTAGTAATAACCGCGGGACCAATAGCGGCCATCGCCACCTAAGTCCTGAACCCCATTTTTGGTGTAACCTGCAGCTGGGAGGAAAATAGCTATGCCGTTAGTGTTGCTCTTGAAAAGGAAACCACTCATACCATTCACTTTAGTCCACTTACTTGTGGTATTGTGCAATAGTTCCCAAATTTGTGTCAACGAAGGTGTGCGCCACTCAGGGCCCCAATTCACGTATGCGGCGTCGTCCTCCAACTCAAGACCTACTATGTTATCGACAACGCCATATTCACTATTTGAGCAGTACTTCGTTATTTTATGGTCGTCACCACCACTGTACCACTTGTAGTTGTTCTTTGCATAGTACGGCTTGGGAGTAGTTTCTCCCCAGGCGAAATAATCTCCACATTCCGCCGGGCTATTGGCTCCCACATTGCAGCATGCCCACTTTGTCCCTGATGGCAAGTCCAGGTCAATCATGTGTGGATGGTTTCCATCGGGACAGAACGCATTAGAGAAATTCAGAGTTGAGCCATCCCAGGTGACCTCCATGTAATAGGCATTGCCGCGTGCTTGAGTCTTATAGGATAACATTGCGTCGATGGTGGTGGCTGCATTTCCATTGACAACAGCTTTTAGCTTAGCATTGTCGATAGTCACATCGGCTATAATAGTTATTGGAATGTATCTCGACACTATTGTGCCTGTTTCCCCAGCGGGTATCGTGATTTCATTACTCTCGGCATCGCTTTGCACATCTTGCCCACCTAATATAGAACCATCGGAGAGCAATATAGAGGCACTATATATGTACCACCGAGAAAGCGCCTGAAATCCTGAATGCTTGAAAGTGATGCTGGCATCCGACACATTGTTGACATTGAGGACCTCATAGGCGCACAGGTGACGGAACTTCGCTTGGGTGCTGCCTTTCTTGGCGATGAACCACATTGGTAATATCTCATTAAATCTCTCTGTGTCCACTCGCTTCATGGTGCACAAGGCAACCACATTCTCTCCATCTATTTGCGCTTCCACTCCCGTCACACCTATAATGTCGTAGTCCTTATCACGGTTGACTGACTTTGGTAGCGTTACCATGAATGAGCAGGTCTTGCCGTCGCTGCTGATGTCAGAAACGGTGGATGGGCTCTCAAGCTGATACACTTTGTCGCCTTGACGGACAAAAATCTGTATATTGTCGCCGCTTTTCCACTGGGCATCAAGATTGAAGCCGTCAGGCGATGGCGCCCCATTTATAATGCTGCCAGGCCGTGAAGAAGATAAGTCGTCGGCTGGCATTGTGGCGGTAAAGGTCATCTGGCGCTTCTCAATATCCTCTTCACATGAAGGGAGCAACATCACAGTAAGCAATAATAAAAGAAATGGGACGAATATTTTCATGACGTTTTTGGTGTTTCGCCTATCTATTCCACATGAAAATAGGCAGTTTTTATTTTAACTTTTTATATATATAAGACGTAAAAAGCAGCTTTTAATTACTTGAAAATCAAAATATTCTATGAGAAATATGCTCTCCCTGATTATGATTTATCACATGGTTGTTCTCGGGTAGTGCAAAAGTTGTGCTTATAATGCACAAAACCTTGAGCCTTGACGCAAAAGAGAAATAAAAACAACAATCAGAGAGAGCAACATTTTCAAGATTAAACCCAATTAAGATGGTAAGGCTATTTTTTAACACCTACTGTTAATAAATACTGCATAGAACAGCTGTTAATCAACAATTTTAACAATGCTGTGTCTCTGGAATGGGAGTCATGCATGTAGTATCGTCGTCATCAGAAATAGGACATCCTGTTTCATCATCTGAATCATTACAACTTATACATTTAGAAAGTTCACAAGTTTCACATGATTTGTCGTCCTTAGAATAATAACAACAGATTTCGCCATGCGAGTCCAAAGTTGTTTGTACTGTTGGATTTGTGCAGATGTCGGTGGCGTCTTTCGTGCCGTTAGAGCCTTCGAGAGCACTCACCACTTGCTTGTCGAGCGACAAGTCTTCTTTTGATATTTTCTTCATAATTAAAAGAATTAAAGATTAATAAATAAGTTATTTGTTTTGTGATTTTGCTTTCGCAATCTCACTTTTGTAATATCTTGTCAGATAGTTGTATACCACCATCTCATTAAGGCGGTTGTTGCTGGCAAAGAGCCTGTTCATCTCCATGTGTAGATAGGATGACAGATTCAATTTGCCTAAAGGAACATCTCCTATTATGCCTGCGACTTCGTTGGCGTAAGCATTGACATGCTTTCTCATTAAGGAGTCCACATCCTCGTTGTCTATGCCGCCGACAAGGTCGGTGACAGCCTTTCGCGTTATCCTGTAGGCGTCGTTGAGACACTTGCTGTTGTGGCTGTTGAAATTGAACTCTCTCAAGTAAGAGCCGTTCATTCTCTCGATGAATTCTTTCTTCTGCTCAACATCAAGTCTAAAACTTGAAAATAAAGAGTCAACTATAAGGAAGGCTGCCTTCCACCTTAATTCAGCATTGCCTTTCAGGTTCTTTATTATTGCAGCCACACACTCACTCCCGGCATGGAAAATCTGTTCTGAAAGCTCAATGTACTTGGCTCCATACCTCTCAATCTCCCTTTGGTAAGTGTCGACCACCACTTTAGACACCTCATTAGTCTTTAAATATGCAGCAAGACTTTCTCTTGTTTTTGTCATAACATAACCTACTTGACCGGTTGAATCCAAGAGAAATCTAACTCTGAGGTGGCAGTCTGGGTCGGAATACCTGATGAAGAACCACCTGACAATCACCTTCTCCTTCATGAGCCTGTGGGCAAGAGGCAATATCTTTTTGACCAGCAACTCGTCGCTGGTGCTCACGCCACAATAGACCTTGAAGAACAGCCAATCCTCACCTGGCACGAAAGAGCGCTTGATATTTGAAGACCTGCTCATAACCGATAACGAATTAAAGGGACAATAAACTCATTCTGGTAGCTGCCGCCATGCCGGTCGGTCACCACATTCTCACATTCAATGAACTCCTCAAGCACAGCAGTTGGGGAATGTGTTATCTCGCCTAGAAAAGCTTTGACGCTCAAAGTGCTATTGAAATCTACAATCAGTTTGTTATCGCCAGCAACCAAGAGCACCCTGTCGGGCAAGTTATTGATGTCTTTCCATGCCATCAATTTCTGGGTTGAGTAATGCATCTTGTCTTTCTTGATGCCCTTGGTGTCCAGTGTCCATCTCTCGGGCGAGAGGATTATATTACGGTATATCACTCGTGGCAGGTGTTCAAAAACTTGGTCAAGACCACACCAGTGGAATGACAATGCGGGTATGTTCCCCTGATTTTGCAACTCACACAGGAAACGGTATATTGGAGTCCCTTTCCTGAAGTTGTGGGCAGTTGTGAGGCGTGGAATTACTTCCTTGTTGAGCCGCTTTGAGCGCAATCTGATTCTGTTGTTGCTGATGCTCACCATCAGGTCGTTGACAGGAATCACATGGTCGTCATCGAGGGTGGAGTTTGTGAGATAGGTTATTTCATGCGACCGCAGGTGTGGCCGTGAAAGGATGTTCCCTGTCCTTGCCTCGGGCACATGGGCGATTTCAGCAACAATTTTGTCCACCATGGCTTCTTGCTCACAGTCGGCAATTTGCTGGACTATTCCATGTGTGTTTTTGTCGCCACTTGCGAATCTTCCTAGCAGGTTAGCCGCCGAAGAGCCAGAGAAATGCAGTCCTTGAAGCTTGTATTCACCCGACATGTCATCAATGCCTGCAATGCTGAACATCGCTGCCATAGTGAGAGGAAGTTTAGTTACGGGCTGTGGCTCAATCCTGAAGTCTTCTGTCTTTAGCTCTATGACACCTTTCCCTGACGATTCCACCAGTTTACGGAGTAACATCGTAGACAGTGGAGTAATGGGCAGGCTTGAATAAGACTTTTGTGATATGGGCGGTTGTATGCCTGCAATCAATGGATTATCGACAATGCTTGACTTCACATAATATCCAACTCCCACTTCAGGATCCAAGGTCTCAATCAGCGGCACCTCTTGTTGCTCATACCGTGCACTGAACCGCTTCTTGAAATTTGCCATCTCCGTGCTCTCTCCTGCATTGCAGAAGTGGAGCATGAAATCAATCGCATCCTGCAACTGAGGTATCAAGGTGTCTTTATTCAGCATGCCTTGTGACAGTTCCCTGAAAGTGTCCAGCTGTACTATGAACTTGTCATTCGCATTGCCCACACCACAATCCCTGAGCAACGCCTTTAACTCTTGTATGGTCTTAGTGTTCTCCTCGTAATCTCGTTCTATTTTAAGTTCATCAAGGCATGATTCAATTTGTTCCAACTTGGTCCTGGTTTCACCTTCGGGCAGTCGTGACATCAGGAGAGCCTGGTAGCTATCATCTGTCACAGTGGGGTCAATATTGCTTATTAACAGCTGGTTCTTGATGAGTGACAGCAGGTAATCGGTCAAAGCTGAGTCGCTTATTTCATAAACACGCGTTATGCTCTGCTTTAGATCCTCAAAACTCATCTGCCTTTGGCATTGCTTTAACACGTCTCTTAATATTGGAGTGCGCTTGACCGAACTTATTTGAAACTGGACTCCGTGTGCCGTATAGCTGCGAGTTATATAATGGTATCTTCCACCCACACTTAGCAATGTGTCATTCACCCGGTAGCTGAGTTGCCGCAGTATATCATTGTCAGAAAGGAGAATCTGCGCCAGGTTGTATAAGCAGAGCATGTCGATACGGTAACTCTCCTTGATATTGCTGGAGGCCATGAGTCTATGCTTACCGGCCAATTCCACAGTTGAGCATGAGGCGAGATAGCCAAATGGCGTGCAGCGGGTTGACATCCTCTCAACGTATTTTGTGAGTCCGGCTCTCAGCCGCTCTATTTTGGAGCCCTTTCTCATCTCTCCGCTCAAGAAACGGTCAAGTTCCAGAGCCAAGGCTGGAGAAGACAAATAAACCGCATTCCTGAAGGTGCGGTCTGTGATTATCCTCTCAAACTCTTCGTCCGAGAAAAGCACGTTGTTGAGAATGTTGCAAGGCATCAGCGGCATTCGCAACACAACCCGGCTGGTGGGAAGATACTGTATTTTATGTCTCCTCATTGACATGGCAGCAGAAGCAGTTTATTTAAATGAGTGTGCTCTCCCAAGAGATACAGTCCAGCACCTGCAATGCCATCAAGGATGCCGCCTCTCTCTATATAGCCGCCATTCTCAGGATCATAATACAATAAAGTGTGACGACCTTGACCATCCTTGACCACCCTGCTTAATGTGTCCTTTTCCCAATAGTCGGCTGCATCGAGCAATTCATCCAACTCAAGAGCAATTCCATGGCTGCGGAAGATTTGAGCTATGCCTACTGAGCCGTGGCACACGCAGAAGTCATTCACATAGTTGGCTTTAATGTCACGTCGTCTTGCGGAATAGAGCAAGACTTGTGTCGCGATGTCACGGACCGTTGAATCATGAAGTGTGTTTCCTGCCTCAACCAATGCTGTCGCAACTCCCAAATCACCATAACACCAAGCCAGACGGCTGCGGTGAGGGCGGTCGTCACATTCAATGGAGGAAGATGCGAACCAGCATCCAAGTTTGTCGACATCAACCCTGTTGCTTAGTATGTAGTGCAGCGCACCTTCAAGCATTTGTCTGATTTTTACATTGTAATTCTCGCTAAGCGCCCCAGATTTTATTAATCTGCATAAAAACACCACAATACTGGAGACACCATGAGAGAGTGAAATGTTATACGGTTTTGAGAGTCTCTTTGCGTTATATCTCCATTTCACAATCGCACCATCGGTAATCTTTGATCTATCAAGATAATCAATAATCTTACTGAGATTGGACACTGAGTATTCCTTGCTTGAATTGCTTCTATCAAGCAGGTAGAATCCAATGCCAATGAGTCCGTGCAGGAAATCAATGTTGTTGCTGCTGATAAAAAGGTCTAATGATTTTGCAATAGTGGGATCGATTGCGTCAAGAGCAGTCTCAACCCCATCGATAAATCCGTCATACTGTATACTCAGGAGCCCCACGCCTAAACCGGCAAGCCCATTGCAGTAGGTGGCGACTTGATGCTGGCAATGTAGCGAATGAAGCATCTTGTCCAATGAGTTGTCTGCTATTGCCTCATAGCCGTGTCCAGTCCTTGAGTAATGATACAAGAACAGTATCTCGCCAAAGTCACCACCTAGTAAACTATTGTTCAGCAATGGCTTAGAGCCCAGCCTGTTGGCCACCCCTAAAGCGATGTCGCCAATTATGTCAATTTTGCTTATCATTGAAAATCAGTTGACCGTGAAGTTGCCTGTGTAGGTTATGCCATACACGCTGTGGATGGTGATGGTGTAGTAGCCTGGTGGTAGGTTGGGGTAGGTGGCGGTGTCGCAAGCAGGATGGTACTCACCATATATATAATAATAGGGGGTGCCTGTGCCGTCATCACACTCCAAGTCGATTGTCCCTGAAGAACCAAAATAGACATAGAGCTCGTTGAGAGCGTCGTCATAGGTCACCCGAGGGTTCTCGATGTAGATTTGGTTGAGGCCTTGATTGCTTCCTCCTGAATGCACAATAACGACATCACGATGTGCAGAGGCATTGTTACAAATAGCAAGTAAAATTCCGATAATTAAAACGAATTTCATTCTCATTGTTTTGTTGTTTTTAAAATTTTCTGCAAAAATAAATTGAAATTTTCTGTCCAAAAAATTTATTTTTTTAACAGCAAAACAATATAATCCACTGTTGATCAGCGATTTCTGTAACACTTATTTTTTAACACATTCAAAAAACTTGCAGGAAATCTTATTAAGATTCATTGATACATTCCATTTTCAACTTTTCAACAAACTTTTTTAGTGATAAATCGGTGCCTAATCGGTCGGCAATTCTAGTGCACATCACTCCCATTGAGCTTGCCGAGGTTCCTAATATTACAGCACAATTCACATAATCAAAACCTAAGCAATGCAAAGTTATGATTTTCTTTTGCTTGTCACTTAGCTTGGGGCACAACGTGTCCACTCGGTCAAAGAAGCCCTTGTAATTGTCATTTACATAGGCTGTGGCAGCCTCCCAGAAACTGGAAGCCTCGCGATATTCACCCACAATTTTGATGAAATCGCTCTTGAAATTAGAATCACTTCCTTTAGCGTAGGTTGATGCCAGCTTTTCCATCACAACAATGTGCCTTGCAACCATATCCCTCAGAATTTTTGAATAAGAATCCTTGATGGACATTTCATGCCCCAATTCTTTTGATTTCATTTCAAGACTTCTGAATAGTTGTTGCAGTTGCGACTTCTCAAGTTCGTGCTTCTCGCTAATTGTTTTCAAGGTGTCGAGAAACTCTATTTTTTCTTGTTTCCTTTTACTGTGAATTCGAAGGAATAGATACCCAACAATTATTATAGCCAGTGCGATTGCGACGATCAGGCATGCAACAAGCCTCCTTGACTTGTCTCTTTCTATCCTAGTGTTATTACTGGATTGATTTTGGAATGAATTCTCATTATCAAAAATAGCAGTAACATTCTGGTTATTGCTTAAAGAGTCACGCAGGGCGCAATACAATTCCTCATATTTCTTAAAACTGGCTAAATCACCTGTTTTGCTGAAGATGTCGGTCATGGTCAGGTAACGCATGGCAAGGATCTGTTTGTTATCGGGATTAGCACTGGCTTTACTTAAGAACAGTTGCGCTGAATCAACCATGCCAAGAGCGCAATAGGCTCTGGCTGCATTATAAAAAGTGTTGTCGTCAACATATTTTGAGCCATTAAGTGCACTCATTATGGCACATTCCTTGGCTTTATTGAATTGCCCATCAAAGAGTAAAGAAAGAGACTTGGAGGTGAGGCAGTTAAAATACTCAGCACTGTCACCAGTTTCGACCGCAAGCTTTATTGCAATATCTAGATGCTGTATTGCACTGTCTTGATTAGTGAGCCTGAAAATGTCGCCTATGTGATGGTGGCAGAAGATGATTTTAGATTTGTCGTTAAGGTAAGAATAGTAGTAAAGGGCTTTCTCGAATTTCTCGAGGTCGAGGTTGTTGCTGGCGAAGTTGTCGTAGTAAAGCTTGCCCATTCGGAGGTTGATCTGTGCAAGGTTTCGATAGTCGGTGGTGTCGGCATTGTCCTCGGCCATCTTGTAGTAGCGCATGGCCTCAACTGGTTGATTGGTGTTGAACTCGTAGTAGGCACCTTTATATAATAGGGCGCGGGTGTAGTGCTCGCGGTTGTGGTTGTCGCTATAGTGGTTGATGGCAGTGTTGATTAATGAGTCACTGGCACAATGGCCATTGCAGCGGAACTGCGCTTGGGTGAGGAGGAGTGCGTGGTAGGCCTGGTTCTCGTCGCCTTGGAGGGAATCGCGGTTGATGGCGTTGAGAATGGCAAGCGAGCTGTCGGGATTTACCCACATCAGTGTGTCAGCAAGAACGAGTCTCTTATCCACACTGCGCCCACAACTCATCACAGACGAGAGAGTCAATAAAAAAATTAATATATATAATATTTTTCTCATATTTAGCATGCAAAAATAATCAGTTTTCTCGATGCAACAAAGTTTTTCAAATGAAAAAAAACACCCAAAACTTAGCCCCCCCCCGCATAAAACACTAACAATCAACTCGTTATATATAGCATTGTTTTAAACAACCACATTGACAATCATAGATTATTAGAACAGAAAAGGCGTAACACTTGACGAGGTGCTTTCCCTGATGAGTGAAAGTCACTCTTATAGAAAACAAGATTACCTTGCTCATCAGTGTCATAATCTATGCAGCACCTATCGTTCCATTCAAAGCGTTTCACGTGATTCCCATTGTAAATCTGGAAGCCACTAAAATCTTTCATGCTGCCGTCTTCGTCGAAGATAGCTTTCGTCACATCATGAGAGACCTCTAGCTGTATCTCACTCCCATCTTTCAATGAGAAAAACACCTCAGCGGACACGGGAAACGACAAAATGACATTGTCACCATCAATCAATGTGGGCAGAATAAAATGAGAAGGAATCTCTTCGAAAGAATCAGCCTCTGCCAAGATTAACGCTTGTGCTTTGGACACAAAAATGGGTTTGTCGAACACATAAGCCTCATTGACCTCATAGAGAAATCCATGCTTCATCAGATTATTCTCCTCAAACTTGATTGGACATCCAATCTCCAAATAACCTACTACGGCTTTTGTAGGCAGAGGATCAGGAAGAATTCCAAAGAGCTGTTGGTTTCTCAGCATTTGTATTTGCTCAATCGAGCGTTCCATGTTTAACACTTGTTCGTCCGCATAGATATAAACACAGTCGAACTTTTCAAGTTGTGCATCTGAATGCACAAGTCTCAGCACACCAGCGCACAGTTTAGACGCATGGGGCTGTGGGATAAATTCAATTTTACCCATATCAATTTCTTTTTTTGTGAAACAAGATGATGCCTTTTCACTCGTCAAAAAGGCATTTCACAAGCGAAATAACACAATCCCTTTTTTGTATTAATTTAGATAGTATTGGAAATTGAAAAAAATGACACGAATGTGTTACCTCTTTGCTACCCAAAACTATAGGACTCCACTTGAAGTAATGCCAAAATAGTCTCGATACGGCATTTTCTCACAACCGATGTAAAGAGTGTCAAAAACATCTGTGCCATCGGTACGATGTTGGAGAAGATCTTCTTCAGTTTCTGCTAATTTCTCGCCGCCTTTATCCTTTCGGAAGCCATTCCTTCCACGAGTGACTCCCGCTGTTTGAATCGCCAGTATCAGGTCATCATTATTTTGGCGGTTAAAGAATGGCATCAACCTCTGTTTTCCAGCGAAGCCTTGATTAATCAGAAGGTATTTCTCATCATGGCGCATTGGGTTTCCAAGGTTGATATCCTCCACTTGCCACCCATGACGCTCAAACTCATGGCACACCACCCAGTGGAAATCCTGCTCATTCACGGCATAGTTACCGCCAAGAGCTGTGCTGTCGTAGTAATATACCACTGTCTTGTTCTCATGATGTGCATAGTAACGGCAGAAGTCCTCTATCAGCGCAGGTATTTTGCGTTCAAACTTCGTGTAGAATGACTTGATCACATTAAGCCTACGGCCATCAGGCTGTCCAGCCACAATCCAGTTGATGTTAGCGTTATAGTCCATCCCTATGCAGATTGGAGCGAGACGGTTCACATCCTTGTCAGCTCTGCTATCCACCTGCAATGGATTAAAGTCATAACCCAGGCTATCGAGGTAATCAAAGTCACTTGCGTTATATTTATGACCTTCCCGCATCGACGAGTAGAAGCCGTCTTTCGCGATTCCTATTTGTTGACACAGGATTGAAGTCTGGAACGTCTTAGGAGTAAGGTCACGCTTCATCTGCTTGATGTAAGACTCACCGAGAAGCTGAAGATTCTCTATTGAGGAGTATTCTTTATAGTACACCGCCACTGACCGCATACGGTTCAGGTTTCGGTCCAATCTCCGGATGTACTTCCTCAGATAGTTCGGAACATCAAAGCCTTTCTCTTTGAAGGAGCGGACGCGTTCCTTTATCTTCCAAATCTCATAGACTGTTCCCTCTATGGCTTCAATCAGTTCAGGATCCATCTTATCCTTATAGTGGAGAAACCATGAGCCTTTTTGGGTTTGAGGCATATCCGAGAGAATCATCACAGAGTGATTGTAAGAATGCTGCCCAAAGTATGACTTGATGCCGCCGTTTGCTGGCAGCGTCTCATCCTTCAGACGTTCATAGTCTATAAACTTCGCCTCGTCAATCAGCAACCATGACAAGGTAAGCGAGTTTGAACTTCCTGGTCTATCCTGTGAGATAAGGATGGCGCACGAACCATTATAGAATGAAATTACATGCTCATATTCAGCTGGCTCTATTATTGGCTTGCCGAACGATTTGGGAGGCTTACGCCCAATCACATAATGAATGCCATTGATATAGCCCCATCTTTTCCATGCTGCAAGCAGACCAGGGATGGTATTTGTCAGACCATGCTTATAAGTAGGCACCACAATTCCGCCTGTCGAGCCAGGCATTCGCTGCATATTACGAAGCACGAAAGGCGAAGCGATAGAATCCGTCTTTCCAGTGCGTCGCCCAGCCACTATCACGGTTGTATTGGCACCGATTAACTGAGTTAACCTCTGTGGCGTGTTAAAGTATATCCTCTTCGGGTTTGCCATCATCATGTTCCTCCATATTGAATAGGTCAGCCTCTTCGAGGTCAGCCTCCTCATACTCGATATCTTCTATGTCGATGTTCTCTGCCCGGTATTTGTTCAGCAGCGTCCTAATCTTCTCGCGAATGTTTGGAATAGGCTTGATACCAAGAACAGTCGGGTCATCAGTAGCTGTGAATGGCTGCACTACAATCATGTCGTAGGGAACTACCTGCTCATCTTCCAAATCCACACGGTTGAACTTGGCATATGAAGAAGCTGCTTTCTCCATTGTCTTCGTGTCCTTGCGTTTCTTCGCCATCTGGAATGTTTCAAGAATCATCTCGTTATAGCGGTAGCGATGGAAGTCACGAGATGCAGAAGCAAGATGTGGCAGAAGCGCTTTTACCACCTTCAGGTCAGAGTACGCCGCCGATTTCTCAATGCCAAATCGAGCCATGGCATTCTCCACGAACTGTCGGTCTTTAGCGTCAGGATTAGAGAGGAACCAGTTATATTCCTCACGGATGCGCATGATGCGTGCCACCACCATGTCCGTGTAGCGCAATTCTAGTTCTGACTTGGCAGTGAACAAGTCCTGCCTACATACATCTAGGGTACTAAGCTGTGGCATAAAAAAAGATTGATTTACATTACAAAAGTAAACCAACCATTTTATGCTTAAAAAGACAGCAGTTTTATTCTATTGTATATTCTGTCGTCACAAGCGTGGCAAAGAAATTATTTAAATACAATTCTTTAGGTGTTGATCCAGTTTTTTCCTGTCGCAATATTTCAGCATTGTCTTTTTCTTGTTGAGCTTTTAAGTTCTTTTTATAGAGATCTTTAAATTGTTTATATGTGCCACCTCTATCATTCTCAAAAGAGATAAAGTATGCATAAACATGAACAACATTTTCTTTTCTCACAAGTTTAACAGCAGATTTTTCAAGTTTTAAATCGTCTTTGAATTCTTCCCAGATATAAAAAACGTTACCACTTGAATCTGTTTTCTTGTTTAGAACGTGTTTGTTAAATAAAATTGTTGAGTCAGATATTACTTCAATTTTATCGTTGGAAGGAGCAAGGTCACTCGTTAAGTCAAAACCTTGATACTCATTAGTAAATTTTGCGGGTTCAGCTGAGTTGTTATTCTCCACAAAATATTCAACACTAACATTTCCTCTTGCAGAGTAATCTTTAATTTTAAGATTGACTGTACATACGGAATCAAATGATTGTTTCTCTTTAGGCTTATCTTCAGTGCTTGTTTTGGATGTCATATTTCCAGTACAAGCAGTAAAAAGAATAGCCAAACAAAATAAAAAAGTGATGTAACGCATAAGATTAAAAAGCTTTGCAGCTCCCAAAGCATTTTTGATATAAATAATTAAGCGTGAACTGAATTGCTGTATGGCAAAACGCTTTTTGTTGCATTAATTACCGCAAAGATAGTATTTTTTTTATTACGAATTTAAAGAATAAAAAATTATTTATTCATCATCCTCCATATCGAGCAGATTTCGGTGAGTATTCTCAATGGCCAGTGGCGAGCCCACTTGTGCAAGCATCATCTCTTGATGGAGCAACTTAACCTTTGATGCAGCCTTGCCACGTCGATAGCGCAGACTGACATCTGTGTTATGGTCTGCTATATCTGAGCGCAGCTGTTCAGCAGGAACACCAAGTATCACTGCCATGTCTGAAATCTTTAGGTAGATTGAGGCAAACTGCTCAACCTGCTCTAACTCTTTATCTGTATATTCCATAATCAAACTTCTTCTGAATTCTTGTGCAAGCCGAATACATAGGCATGCTTGCATAATCTATGTTGAGGCGCCGCCAAGAATGCGCGTAGCGAATAAGTCATTGAGAGGAACCGAATGATTAGTTATTAAATCTTCAATTTGAGAGTGTAGAGTATTAAATATATCTATGTCTGTTGTTATCACAGCACTCTCACACCTATTACCACGTGTTAGGTTTTGAGATGTAATGATACTCACCATATCGCCGCGCTCGCTTTTAACCAGCAGCACCTTGCTGTGATTATCGGCAAGGTAGGTGGTGTCTATCACCTGCGTAATAAACGCCCATAGTTTTAGCGTCTTGTTCGTCGCTTTGTGGTCAAGTACCAGGTTAAACTTAGTGACTAATCCCGACTTCTCGATAAAGTAGAGTCTTCGGATAAACTCCTCCGAGATAGAGAATGAAGTCTGCCACACCTCACTTTTACCTAGTTGCTTCAGCACCCAGTCAAGAATATCTGCTACCTGCAAGGCATTAGATAGATAAGCCTGGTACAGTTTTTCACGTATCGGCTTCAAATAATCTCCTATATCTGCATTGCGTCTCATAAAAAAGTTTTACCTTTGCAGTGCGAGGGGTGCGAGTAAACGCTTTAGAGACTCGTCCCTCGCTCCTCGATGCCTCTTTTTGCACAGTGTTCAGATGAGACCACTAGGAAAAGGGGCATTTTATAGTATACCTAGCTCTTTCAAGTCTCCTGTGAGCTTGTCAGTAGGACTAATAACCTGTCCATACCACGAGAGGATCTTAGCCTTAAGTTCCTCCGTGGGCTTCTTGGCATATCGGTTCTTATTGAGGTTAATCAGATTCACCGCCTTTTTACTTTGCTCACGCATGTCCTCAGTAAGAACCTGTTCACCGTCTGCACCGGTGTAATGGTCGTATGCCTCCCAGTTAGAGTGCAACTTCTTATCGAGAGAGATAAGTTCCTTCAGGAACGGATATCGCTCGCTGTCCGGGCAAGGTGCATTATCAAGAGAAAGCGATCTCAGCTTCAGATGCAGTTCGCGCATCTTCTGCACTATGGAGAGGTTTTCGACATAGAGAGCCTGGATCTCATCAGGAAGTTCATCATGGTCAGCACGCTTGCCAGCCTTAAATTCAGAAGTAGTGGCAGATTCCTTCTTTTCAAGGTGTCGTTTTTGCACTATGCCATCTACCTGACGTTGCATCTGTTCCACTTGCTCGTGAGTCAATTGAGCAAGTCTGAACTTCAACCGACGTTTCAGCTGATACACTATAAATTCCTCACTTTGACGAGTACGCCGCATAGTCAGATTGCGGTACATTATCTGGTTGCCAGTGAGTTTGAGCAGAAGCATTGCTCCCTCATTATAGTCACGTTCCGATTCAGGCGTGTTCAGCCACTTTTGGACTCTTTCGGTAAATTCATTTTTCATA
>CAJOFH010000062.1 GCA_905233845.1 uncultured Muribaculaceae bacterium
TTACGCTGCGCTCCACTACTAAGTTATTTCCGATTCTAACAGCACATCATCATTATTTTTTCAAGATAAAATTATGCATTTCTATCTTGAATGTTCAAAGAATGAATGAGAATAAACGAAATAGAATCAAATGTTTTTGATTAAGTGTTACAATGGAATGTTCATGCTCTCGACAGTTCAAGTTTTTTCTTTCTATCACATTTTTACTATAGCTTTTACATGAAATAAATTAATTATGCAATATGTGTTGTGCATTATAAATTATTTTGTCTATCTTTGCAGTCGATTTTGAAATCATATTGTAATTACAATGAAAATAATATCTAAAGTCGACGAGCTGAGAAAGCAGGTCGAAGCATTTCGTGGCGAGGGCAAAACAATAGGTCTCGTCCCCACGATGGGTGCCTTGCATGAGGGCCACCAGTCGCTGGTGGAGCGTGCTCGGCGTGAGAATGATGTTGTGGTGGTTAGTGTTTTTTTGAACCCCACGCAATTTAATAACAAGGAGGACTTACGCACCTATCCTCGCACTGCCGATGCCGATGCCGCTTTGCTTGAGCGTTGTGGCGTGGACATAGCCTTTATGCCCACAGTCGAGGACATATATCCTGAACCCGACACACGTGTTTTCAAGCTTGGCCCTGTGGCCGAGGTGATGGAGGGTGCCATGCGTCCTGGACATTTCAATGGAGTTTGCCAGATTGTGAGCAAGCTTTTCATGATGGTGTCGCCCACCCGTGCTTACTTTGGCGAGAAAGATTTCCAGCAGATTGCTGTCATTCGAGCTATGATTAAGCAGTTGGGCTTTGACCTCGAGATAGTGACATGTCCCTGCATTCGTGAGGTTGATGGTCTTGCCAAAAGCAGTCGCAATGTCCGTCTCACTCCGTTGGTTCGCAAAATCGCTCCTAACATCTATCGTGTTCTTCGCGACAGCCTGGAATTTGCTCAGGACCACACTGTGGAACAAACCCATGACTGGGTGGTGGCTACCCTCAATGCTTATCCCGAGATGGATGTGGAGTATTTCTCGATTTGCGATGGCATCACGTTGCAGCCGGTAAATGATTGGAATGAAACCGATTATATCGTTGGCTGCATCACTGTTTACTGTGGTGACGTGCGTGAGATCGACAATATCACCTACAAGAAACCAGCGGATTTGTAATGTGGCACGTTTTTTGCTAAAAACAAGAATCGAGTAACACATTATTAATCTATAAATATTTTGCACCATGTTTATTCAAGTTGTAAAATCAAAAATTCATCGTGTGACCGTTACCGGTGCTAATCTCGAGTACATTGGCAGCATCACCATCGATCAGGATTTGATGGATGCAGCAGGCATCATGGAGGGTGAGCGTGTTTTCATCGTCGACAACAATAATGGCGAGCGACTAGACACCTATGTGATTCCTGGTGAGCGTGGCAAGGGCGAAGTGTGTCTCAATGGCGCAGCTGCCCGCAAAGTTCAGCCTGGCGACATCGTGATAATAATGTCGTATGCTCTCATGACCCCCGATGAGGCAAAGGGCTTTAAACCAAAGGTCGTGTTCCCCGATACAGCCACGAATAAACTGATTTAATAATCCTTAAAAAGTAACAGCCACTTGTTACTTACAAACTTGTTACTTATTACTTAAAATATATATGTTTGAAAATCTAAGCGAACGCCTAGAACGCGCGTTTAAGGTACTTAAAGGTGAAGGCAAAATCACCGAGATTAACATTGCCGAGACTCTGAAAGAGGTGCGTCGCACCCTTATCGAAGCCGACGTCAATTACAAGGTTGCCAAGTCCTTTACCGACACCGTTAAAGAGAAAGCAATAGGACAAAACGTAATCAACTCCTTGAAACCCAAGGAGCTGATGATTAAAATAGTTCACGACGAGCTCACCGAGCTCATGGGTGGCGAGCAGGCTCCGTTCAATGTTGAGGGGCATCCTGCCGTCATTCTTATGTCGGGTCTGCAAGGTTCAGGTAAGACCACATTCTCGGGTAAACTTGCCAACCGCCTCATCAAGCGCGACCCGCTTCTTGTGGCTTGCGACGTGTATCGTCCCGCAGCTATCGAGCAGCTCAAAGTGCTTGGCGAGCAGATTGGTGTGCCCGTTTATAGTGAGCCTGAAAACAAAAATCCCGTTGAGATTGCTCAGCACGCAATTGCCGAGGCTAAGGCTAAAGGCTACGGCGTGGTAATCGTCGACACCGCTGGTCGCCTCGCTGTTGATGAGGAAATGATGCAGGAAATCAAGGCCATCAAGGATGCTATCCAGCCCAACGAAACCTTGTTTGTTGTTGACTCGATGACTGGTCAAGACGCTGTGAACACCGCCAAGGCCTTCAACGACCGCCTCGACTTCGATGGCGTGGTTCTCACCAAGCTCGATGGTGACACACGTGGTGGTGCCGCATTGTCAATCCGCACCGTGGTTAACAAGCCCATCAAGTGGGTGGGTACTGGCGAGAAGATGGAGGCAATCGATCCCTTCCGTCCCGCTGGTATGGCCGACCGCATCCTCAACATGGGTGACATCGTGTCGCTCGTCGACCGCATGCAGCAACAGTATGACGAGGAGCAAGCCCGTGAGTTGCAGAAGAAGATTGCCAAGAACAAGTTTGACTTCAACGACTTCCTTGCACAAATCAGCAAAATCAAGAAGATGGGTAACCTCAAAGACCTCGCTTCAATGATTCCTGGAGTGGGCAAAGCCATTAAAGACGTGGACATCAGCGATGACGCTTTCAAGGGCATAGAGGCAATTATTCACTCCATGACCCCTTACGAACGCGAGCATCCCGAGGTTATCAATGGAAGTCGCCGCCAGCGCATAGCACGTGGTAGCGGCACTAACATTCAAGAAGTTAACCGTCTGCTTACCCAGTTTGATCAGACTCGTAAGGCTATGCACAAAGTGAGCAACATGAGCCCCAAGCAGCTCATGCGCGCTGGCCGTCGCCGTTAATCAATGCATAATTCACAAACTTGAGAATATAGAAAAATATAACTTAAAATATGAATCTACTATCAATTCTTGCACTCTCGCTCATGTCGTTGCTGACTGGCAATGCCGAGGTTGATTTAGTGTTCTTTGGCGACGCGATGCAGCACTCCAAGCAGTATGAGGTTGCTCGAAGGGCCGATGGCACCTACGACTATAGCCCGTGCTTCAAGCATGTGCAGAGTGATATAGAGGAGGCCGACTATGCCGTTGTCAACCTGGAAGTATCGCTCGGTGGTGCTCCTTATTCGGGCTATCCATGCTTCAGCGCCCCCGACGAGTATGCCCAAGAGCTTCAGAAGGTGGGCTTCGACCTGTTCCTCACAGCCAACAACCACTGTCTTGACCGTCGCGACAAGGGTGTGATAAGAACCATAAACAAACTCGACGAGTATGGTATTCCTCACATAGGCACCTATATCAACAAGCAGGATCGCGCTAAACGTCTACCTTTCATCAAGGACTTTGACGGCATCAAGGTGGCGTTTCTTGACTATACCTACGGCACTAATGGCCTCACCATCCAGAAGGATGTGGTAGTGGATTACATCGACAAGGCTGTGATAGCGGCCGATATTGACCGTGCGCGTGCAGCTGGTGCTAATGTTCTGTGTGTGAACATGCACTGGGGAATAGAGTATACCCTCACCCCTGTGCAGGAGCAGAAAAACCTTGCCGATTTCCTTATCGACAAAGGTGTTGACCTTATTATTGGAGGTCATCCACATGTTGTGGAGCCTTTCGAGGTTCGTCACAGCGACAAGTTCAACAAAGACATCTTGCTGGTCTACAGTCTGGGCAACTTCATCTCCAACATGAGCGACATCGACTGCCGTGGTGGGGCAATGGTTAAAGTGTCGGTTAAAATGAGGGATGGTAAACCGGTGATTGACAGTCCGAGATACAAACTTTTCTTCTGCCAAAAGCCTGGTGCTGGCGACAACACTTATCAGGTGATTCCCGAAGACAAGCCCGAGCAGGTTCGTCCCGATTCTCGCCAGACTTTCAATGACTTCATGCACCGCACCCACAACCTTGTCATGAGCAAGAATGTTAATGTGCCGCAGGACAAGGGCAGCAAGTAACATGGTTTTTAAATCCTTATATCTCCATTGATTCCTTAAACTCATTTATTATAAAGATATTATGAAAAAAATTTTGACACTGGTCCTTGTGGTGATGCTCGGATGTGGCTATGCCGTAGCTCAAAAGGGGCAGATGGGTGTAGGAGGTAATCTCCTGTATGGCACCGAGATTAACATGGTGGGATTAGGCGCTAAGTTCCAGTATGGAATAACTAACGACATCAGGGCCGAGGCCTCGTTCAACTACTACTTCCGTCACAATGGTTTCCACATGTGGGATTTGAACGCCAACGCTCACTACCTCTTCAATATCGTCCCCAAGTTCAGGGCCTATCCCCTCGCTGGTCTCACCGTGGTGAGCAAGAACTATGCTCAAACCATCGCCCATCACGACGAGTCGGTGACTCACTTTGGACTCAATTTGGGAGGCGGATGTGAGTATGACATTCTGCCCAATTTGGCTCTTAATGGTGAGTTTAAGTACTCAATCGTGAGCACCATCGACCAGGCGGTGTTTGCGGTGGGCGCTGTCTATAAGTTCTGATAAAGGACTGCGACAACATTGCTACACAGGGCAATGTTTTGGTGCCGATTATGCTTCCTGCGAACTGAAGAAAACTTTGTTTAAGATGTATAAAAAATCTTAAATCCTTGTGGGTTAGAGATTTTTTGCCTACTTTTGCACCCCAAAATTATTGTGGCTGGCTCATGTGGTCAAGTTTTTTGGCTCATAAGAGAAATGATGAACATCCTCTCGCCCACCAGCTTAAACAGATGGTTATCAAGTAACAAATCCAGCGCAATTGAATAAATACTTTAAGTATGAAAAAGTTTGTATATCTTTTGGTTACTTTGATGGTGGTCATGATCTTCACCTCGGCCCAAAGCACCCTCACCAGCGACAGTCGTGTGGGCAAGAAGGCCTCTAATTTTACTGTTGGCAACGACAGTTTGGTTGTGACCTTAGACCAGTTCAAAGGCAAGTTTGTGGTTCTTAACGTGTGGTCGTCGGCCGATGCCGTGTCACGCATCGAGAACATAGAGTTGAGCAAGCTTGTGGCTGGCAAAGAAAACTTGGTTCAGATGTCGATTAATTTTGACCGTAGCAAGCCCCTTTTTAGGGAGGTGGTTGCAGCCGACAGCATCGACGCCAGTTCGCAATTCTTCTGCGAACGTCAAGACCGCGCCAAGTTTGAGCGCACATGGGGGGCAGGCGAGAAGCCTTGCACTTTCCTCATTAATGGTGACGGCGTGATAGTTGCCGTCAATCCCACTCGCAGCGACATTCTTGGAGCTGTGAAGTAGAAGTTGATTAGTGAATAAGAAAAAAGGTTAGGGAGAGCAGCAATGTTCTCCCTAATTTTGTTTTTGTTCTATAGATATGTTGTAAAACATATTAATTATCTACCACGAGCGAAAAAAGAATTTTTTTAAGTGAAAGCCTCACTTTTAACAATAAAAATTAGTATAGTTAGAAAAAAATTTGTTTCTTTGCACCTTATTAACATTGGAAATGAAAAACTCACATCATTACCAGTTGATATAAACCGGACGTAAACCTCAGTTAATGAGAAAATTTTTTCCAACAAAAAACTAAATAATAATTATTAATTTTTTCAATGCTTATGAGTCTTAAAAAACTTTTATTGCTAACGGCTGCAATATTGATGTCACTCGCAGCGACCGCTCAGGTCAAAGTGACTGGTGTCGTTGTCGCAGTCGAGGACAACAATGAAGAACCCGTGATTGGTGCTCATGTATCGGAAAAAGCAAAACCCACTAATGGTACAGCTACCGACTTTGACGGTAAGTTCACTATCACTGTGCCCTCTTACAAGAGCCACATTATTGTGAAGTACATGGGTTATGCCGATGCTGATGTACAGGTCACTCAGGGTGAGATGAAGATTGTTTTGACTGCCGATGAGTCTACTACACTCAAGGAAGTGGTTGTGACAGGTTATCAAAACGTTGACAAGCGCCTCTTTACCGGTGCCACCACAAGCATCAAGGCCGACAAGGCCAAGCTCGATGGTGTGTCCGACGTGTCACGTGCCCTCGAGGGTCGTGCTGCCGGTGTGAGTGTGCAGAATGTGTCGGGTACCTTTGGTACCGCTCCCAAGATTCGCGTGCGTGGTGCTACCTCAATCTATGGTAGCAGCAAGCCTCTGTGGGTTGTTGACGGTGTAATCCTTGAGGATAACGTTGAGCTTGATGCCGACGCCCTCTCGAGTGGTGACGCCACCACTCTTATCGCCAGCGCCATCGCTGGTATCAACGCCGACGATATTGAGAGCTTCCAGATCCTTAAGGACGGTTCGGCAACATCAATCTATGGTGCTCGCGCTATGGCTGGTGTGATTGTCGTTACCACCAAGCAAGGTCGCACTGGACAGGCAAGTATCAACTACACTGGTGAGTTTACCTACCGTTTGAAGCCCAGGTACAGTGAGTTTAACATTAGTAACTCACAGGAGCAGATGGGTATCTACAAGGAGCTTGAGGCCAAGGGATGGCTGAGTTTTGCAAGTCTTGCCAACTCTTCAAGCTCGGGTATCTATGGTACCATGTACAAGCTCATGGACCAGTATGACCCAACCACTGGTTTCGGACTTCCCAATACTCTTGCTGCCAGAAATGCTTATTTGCGTGAAGCAGAGTTCCGTAACACCGACTGGTTCGACTTGTTGTTTAATAACAACATTTCTCAAAACCACGCTATCTCTATTGCGGGTGGTACCGATAAGGCCCGTTTCTACACTTCGGCATCTATCATGTACGACCCAGGATGGACCAAGCAGAGTGAGGTAACTCGTTACACCTTCAACGCCAACGCCACCTACGACCTGTCAAAGAATTTGTCTATCAAGTTGTTGACCAGTGACAGTTATCGTAAACAGCGCGCTCCAGGTACTTTGAGCCAGGATGTTGACGTGGTAAATGGTGTTTACAGCCGTAGCTTTGATATCAACCCCTATAGCTATGCGTTGAATACCTCTCGTACCGCTGACCCCAATGCTATTTACACTCGTAACTATACATCATTTAATATTTTCCATGAGCTCGAGCAGAACTACATTGACCTCGGTGTTACCGACCTCAAGTTCCAGGGCGAGATCACTTGGAAGCCAATAGCTGGTCTTGAACTCAAGGGTTTGGCATCTTACCGCTTCAACAGCAGTACAACCAACCACTATGTGAAGGATGACTCTAACCAGGCAAACGCTTACCGTGCAGGTATCGATCCCGAAAACGCATCAATTCGCGATGCCAACACTTACCTTTATACCGACCCCGATATTGCAGGTGCTCTTCCTGTAACTGTACTCCCCAAGGGTGGTATCCTTTATCACGATGTGAACGCTATGTCGCAGTTCGACCTCCGTGCTCAGGCACAATACAACAAGTCGTTTAACGATGTACACTTGATTAACCTCCTTGGTGGTTTTGAGCTCAGTAAGATTGAGCGTCATGCCGAGAGCTTCGAGGGATGGGGTATCGTTTATGAGAACGGTAACATTCCTTTCATCGACAAGAACCTCTTCAAGCAGCAAGTTGAAGAGAACCACAATTATTACAGCGAGGCTTGGCGTTATGGCCGCAACATGGCTTACTATGCAATGGGTAGCTACTCTTACCTGGGCAAGTACATCCTCACTGGTACCTTCCGTTATGAGGGCTCTAACAAGCTCGGTAAGGCCAAGAAGAGCCGTTGGCTCCCCACTTGGAACATCTCGGGCGCTTGGAACGCCAGCGACGAAAGCTTCTTCCGCGATGCTGCATTCAACCAGAAGGGTATCTGGACCTATGCTAAGCTGCGTCTGTCTTACTCACTGACAGCCGATGCCGGTCCTGCAAGTGTATCTAACGCACTCCCCATCTACTATCCTTCAAAGCCTTGGAGATTGAATCCTGAGGATGCTGAGATGAACCTCTATTTGTCTAACATTGCTAATGAGGAGTTGACCTATGAGAAGAAGCACGAGTTTGACGTTGGTGTTGACCTCGGTTTCTACTACAACCGCATCAACTTGGTATTTGACTGGTACAAGCGTAACAACTACGACCTCATTGGTGGTGTTTATACCGAGGGTGTCGGTGGTGTGACACACAAGTATGCCAATGTGGCTTCAATGGAATCGCATGGTGTTGAGTTCACACTCTCTACCCGCAACTTCGAAGCTGTTAAGCCTGGCGACTTTGAGTGGAGCACCGACTTCACATTCTCTTATGCAAAGAACAAGATTACCGACCTCTTGTCACGTAGCCGTATCATCGACCTCGTGCCAGGTACCGGTTATGCACTTCAGGGATATCCCGTGCGTGCTATCTTCTCAATCCCATTTGCTGGATTGAATGATGAGGGTCTTCCCACATTCTACGATGAGAATGGCGATGTTACAGTTGCAGGCATCTACTTCCAGCAGTTCGACAACCTCGACTTCCTCAAGTATGAGGGTCCAGTAGATCCTATCTACACTGGTGGTCTGGGTAACACCCTTAGTTGGAAGGGCTTCCACCTGAACGTGTTCTTGACCTACTCGTTTGGTAACAAGCTGCGTTTGCCCGCCGACTTCTCTTACGCTTACGGTGACATGACAGCCAACTCACGCGAAATGAAGAACCGTTGGGTAGTTCCTGGTGACGAGGCCTTTACTGACATCCCAACTATTGTTTCTACACGTCAGTATATGACTTGGAATAATGTTTATGGCGAAAGGTTAGGCATTGCCTATAGTTCTTACAACTATAGTACTGCTCGTATAGCCGATGGTGGTTTTATCCGCTTGAAAGAGGTGTCGCTCTCTTACGACATTCCTGAAAAGGTTATTAAGAAACTTCGTCTTAACACTGCTTCGGTTAAGCTCAGCACAACCAACTTGTGCTTGCTCTATGCCGACAAGAAACTCAATGGACAGGACCCAGAGTTCTTTAACTCGGGTGGTGTGGCTGCGCCAACTCCCAAGCAGTTCACTCTCACATTGCGTTTAGGTCTCTAATATATAAATAGGTGAAAGTTAAACTTAAACTAAAAATATATAGATTATGAAATTAAGATATTTGATAATTGCTTGTGTGGCACTGTTGGGACTGTCGTCGTGCAGCGACTTTCTTGATAAGCCTTCCGACACTCGCGTTACCCTCACCAATACCGAGCAGTTGCGCATGTTGATGACCAGTGCCTATCCAGAATATAGCTATGTGCCATTCTGCGAAATATCGACCGACAACTTCATCGATAACAATTCGCCAGGTATTGACGGTGTACGTTTCAATTTGCCGTCTTACGACCGCAATGACGATGAGGCTTTTGCATTTGAAGACATTCGCACATCTACAGGCGAAGACACACCATCAGGTTCGTGGGAAGGCTACTACAACGCTATCGCTACTTGTAACCAGGTTCTCGAGAAAGTTGAGGAATTTGAGAACGATGGTGAGAACAGCGCCAAGCTCCAAGCTGTAAAGGGCGAGGCACTGATTGACCGCGCTTACTGTCACTTCATGCTTGCCAACATCTTCTGCATGCCTTACCGTGGTCCCGAATTGAGCAAGCAGGAGCCTGGTATTCCTTATATGACCAAGCCTGAAACCACAGTGAAACCTCACTATGAGCGTGGAACTCTTGCCGAGACTTATGAAAAAATCGAGAAGGACATCGAGGATGGATTGCCACTGATTAATGATGCCTTCTTTGAGCAACCAAAGTATCATTTCAACAAACAGGCAGCCTACACCTTTGCTTCGCGTTTCTATCTCTTTAAGCGTGACTATGCCAAGGTTTTGGAATGTGCCAATACAGCCTTTGGTGGTGCCGATGTTGACCCCATGCCCTACATGACCGACATCTGGGCTCACAGTGAAGAGCTGACATACGACGATGACTACAACCGTTACTATGCCGATCCAGCCCACATGAGGAATTTCATGATTATTCCTACTTATTCAGTATATCGCCGTCACCTTACCTCAGGCAACCGCTATGCTTGTAACCGTGAGGCTATGAAAGCCACACTTTGGGATGGTAAAGGCCCGACTTGGAGCGGTGTGCA
The DNA here is from genome assembly GCA_905233845.1 of uncultured Muribaculaceae bacterium. GTDB lineage: Bacteria > Bacteroidota > Bacteroidia > Bacteroidales > Muribaculaceae > Sodaliphilus. Next base: position 10,142 of record CAJOFH010000062.1, read on the forward strand.
TCCATGCTATAATGGCTGTGGAATGTTCATTGCCGGTTATAATCAGGATTATGGTTTGTGGTGGGGTGCTCCAGTTGGTGAGCAGTTTGAGTACACCGATAAGGTTGCTGGTATTGGCTATGCTCACCAGGTGCTTTGTGAGTTCACTGGCGAGGAGGCTCTCTTGAACCGTGCCGAGGCTAAATTGTTCCTCGGCGATATTGACGGATGTGTTGCTGACTTGGGTGTGTGGGAAGCTGCTCGCCGCAATACTAAAAACAGCACAAGTAGTTTGAAACCATGGAGCAAGGAAATTGTTTGGAACTTCTACACTACTGCCGAGGAGAAATATGTCTATAACAGCCGTCCTGAGCGTCGCGAGATTTTAGGAGCCAAATATCTTGACTCACTCTACTTTGGTATCGCTAAGCCATTGCACATCGACATCGTGTGCCCATCTGCTCAGTACCATAACAGTCCCGAAATCAACCCATACCTCCAGTGCGTCCAGCACTTCCGTCGCATTGAATTCATGTTCCGTGGTATGCGTTGGTTCGACATCAAGCGATATGGTATCACTTATAGCCACACTATTGGAAAGGATGCTGTTGTTGTTACAATGAATCCCAACATTGCTGATGGGGAGTTAGATCGCCGTATGGCTCTTCAGATTCCTAATGAGGTTATAGCAGCCGGTATTGAACCCAACGAGCGTGCCCGATTGACGACGAAGGACTCTTCAAGCTTCAAGAAGGCTGTGGCACCACCTAGTAGTGATGAATAATTAATAACTCTGATAAGATTATGAAAAAGTATTTTAAATATTTATGTGCTATGGCACTGGTAGCTATTGCTGCTATGTCGCTCACATCGTGTGGCGAGAAGGGTTTGGGCGAAACCATTTTCCCAGATGTTGCCGATGAACTCGACCCCAATAGCTACACATATAACTTTGACAAGTGGCTTAAGGAGAACTACCTCGATGTCTATAATCTGGAATTCCAGTACAGGCTTAAAGACAACGAGACCAACATGAACTATAATCTTGAGCCAGCAACGCTTTCTAACTCTATCGACCTGGCTGTGCTTACTAAGTACATGTGGTTTGATGTTTATGAGGAAGTAACAGGAAGCAAGGAATTCTTGAAAATGTATGGTCCCCGCATCTTGATGCTTGTGGGTTCTCCGGCAATCAATCCTATCTCAAGGACCATTGAAGTTGGTCTTGCCGAGGGTGGTATTAAGGTGACATTACTTAATGTTAACCGATTGGGCAATTATGTGAACAATCCAGAGCAGCTGGTTAATGTCTTGAACGACGAGTATTTCCATACTATGCACCATGAGTTTGCTCACATCTTGCACCAAACCAAGAGTATTCCTACTGAGTTCCGCATTATTTCAGCAGGTCATTATGAGGGCATGAATTGGGAGAAAAAGAACGAATTCAAGGTTCATTCTCTTGGCTTTGTTACTGCTTATGCCTCAAGTGCTCTTCGTGAAGACTTTGCCGAGACAATAGCATGCTATATCACATTGTCTGATGCTGAATGGGCTAAGATTATGGATGACGCTGATCGTGGCTGGGCTACCGATCGCGAAGAAGAATCAGATTCATGGATTCCTTATTATTGCTATTATTACTATCCTAACAACAACCCTGTAGACGATAATGGTGAGAGCACTCTCACTTATTTGGATCGTAATAGAGTAGATTTTCTTGAAGATGGCACTCCTATCTATAAGAATATGTACCAAAAAGGTGTTGGAAAGGTGACTCTTGCCGAAGATGGCAAATACTATGACGAGAACGGTGTAGAATGCGACAAGCAAGGTTATGTTCTGGACAAGAACGGCAATCGCGTTCCTATCTTCGCTTATGCCGTTGAGGATGAGGATAATGTTAAAGGCAAGGATATTTTGGAGACGAAGATTCAGTTGTGCAAAGACTGGTTCCGTGAGGAGTGGGGTGTTGACCTCGATGAATTACGCAATGTTGTTCAAGCCCGCATCCAATCCTTTAATGCAGCTAAACTTCAAGAACTTCGTAATCAAATTACTCTGCCTGAATAATGTTTAATCTTAATATTCATTAGATATTATGAAGAAATTATTTTATATTTCGGCTTTAATCCTGACGTTGTCGTTGGCGGCTTGTGCTCCAAGTGAGGTTGATGACCTTTTTGACGAGAACCCGGCTGCACGTATGGATAACGCCGTTAAAAAATATACCGAGTTGTTCCAGTCCAATGGCGGACGCTGGCTGATGCAATACTTCTGCAGTGCCGGTGAGCCAGGCTACAACTATATTATGACTTTCCATAATGACGGCACAGTTGACATTTCTACTAAAAATAGTCAGGTCAATGGTGGAGTGTTTATCACCGACAAGTCTTTGTGGGAAGTGGTGTCGGACTATGGTCCTGTGCTTTCGTTCAACACATATAACAAGGCATTCCATGTGTTCTGTAATCCTGAACTAGAATTAGGTACTGCTGGTACCAGTTCAAGTACCTATGGAAAGGGACACGAAGGTGACTATGAATTTGTTATCATTAGCGCCGACGAGAACCAGGTTAAGTTGCGTGGAAAGAAAACAGCAATCACTATTATTATGCGTCGTCTTTCTACCGAGGATGCAGCAACCGATGAGGAATACTTTACAAACCTCACCTCGGTGTTAAATGCTACCTTCAGCAACCGTATCAACAATTATATTCTCACTACAGCAAGTGGCAAGCGTTACATTTGCAATGGCGATGATGGCCCTATAAATTCTATGTTCTGGAGCTTCTATCCCGAAGGTGGCTCATTGCTTGACAATGGTGAGTATATGAACGCTATCTTTACTACTAAAGGCGTTCACTTCATGGAGCCTCTGAGCTTCTTGCATGAGTATGATGAGAATGATGTGGCAGCTCAGAGCTTTGATCTTCAACCCGATGGCACTCTCCTGTGCAACGAGGATGGTGTAACCACAATCAAGGGCCCTGCTCTTGCCGACCTCTTCCATCAGAAGCAAATCGGCTGGACTCTTATTGATTTGAATGGTGATTTCCTCACAATCTTCAATCAGATTGTTGATGAGGCTAAAAATACGAAAGTGAATAATAAGCCTCTTAACTATAAATTCCAGTGGTTGCAGTTAGGTTATGACAACACTAAGGCTAAGTATCGTCTCTACTTCAGGTTCAATACTGGTAATAATTATGGCAGCATCTATGTCAACCACGAGATTGTTGATGATCACACCATCAAGTTCTCATTTGACCCCAATGCCGAAGTTGCCTACGATACCAATGGCGGTAAATTATACGGGTGGCTGCCAGGCCTGAGAGCTATGGTTCAGTTGCTCTGTACAGGTGAATATGAACTTAGCGCCACTAACTTTATGGTGTCTAACCCAATGCTCATGAAGAGCAAGAGCAATCCTGCCAACTTCACGTCACTCAAGTTCGACACTGCATCGTTGTGATAATATTGTCCTTCAAAGGATAAACTCTTAACCCTCAGTGGCGGCCGCAATACCAGCGACCGCCACTTGTTTTCTCTAATGTCTCAGTTAATCAAACAACTGAAACAACAAAACAACCAAAAAAACAAATATTGTTTTCAAAACTGGTTCATTAATTTGGTTGTGATTGTTGTTGTTTTGTTGTTAAAGTTGTTTGATTTATTCGGTGTTTGGGGGTGAATTGGGTAAATTGTTGGCTGAATTTTTCAAGAAAAGAGTGAAATATTTTGTTAGTCTCATTTTTTTTTCTTAAATTTGCACATTCTATAAATAATATAAAACTGATACTATTAATTTTAGAGATTATAATTCTTTTATTTATTAACTAAACAAAACTCAATTAAAATCATGAAGAAATTATTTACTCTTCTTTTTGCAGTTGTGACTGTTGCAGCTTTTGCTTTGCCAACAGCTCAAAAAGCTAAAAAACTTCAGCCACAAAAAACTGAGGCTAAGATTGAGATGAAAGCTCAAATGGCTGACATGTACACTGGCAAGGCCGGCATGATGAAGGACTTCTCTTCGGGTGTCGACACCATGTACATGACTCCTGTTGGAACATTCTTCTCAGCATTCTTCCCCTACAGTGGAAGCCTTTTCTACAGCTACAATCTTGCTTTGGCTCCTGGCAACACCGAGTTGACATGGACCAACATCTCTACTGGTATCGCTAGCGATAACTTTGACTGGGTATACTACAATCCTGGCATTGACGAGGAATACCTTACTCAGGTAGAGGGAGAGAAAGACTTGGTTTGCACCTTCCCCAACTATCCTGGATGGTGGATTTCTCCAATGCTCTATGCCGATGCTTACAACCAGGCTGATGACGAGGCTGGTAACTACTTCACTTGGGGTGGCGCCTTGTTGATGGGTGGTAAGGCAGAGATTGATGTGCTTGGTGACGGTACAACCCTGACCAACATGTATCAGTTCTCGCCACGTGCCGACTACAACGACCTCTCGTTGACTCAAGGTATGACTGCTGGTCAGAGCGAGGATATAGGTTTCTACACCAATATGGTTAATCGCTATGTTCCCGATGCAGACTTTGCCAAGATTGTGAACTTCGTTGAGTTCTTCAACTATCCTGGCCATCCCTACACCTTCTCTCGCATCCAGTTCTATGCTCGTTGCACCGCTGAGGCTGGTCAAACCCTTACTGCTAAAGTTTGCCGTGTGGATGATGGTATGATCGACATGGACAACCCAATCGCTACTGCTGAATATGAGTTCCCCGAGGCTGGATCGGACGAAGACCTTGCTATCGATTTCTTCTTTGAGAAAGAGGATCCTGATCTTGGTCTTACTGAAGAGGATTGGATTGTTGTTGACGGCGATATCTGCATCGTAATTGATGGTGTTGACATGTTACAGGAGATTTCTCCTTTCCTCAATGCTATGACTCAAGCTGCTGATAATGCTCACGATGAGCTCTACTCTCAGTTCTGTAATGGCTATGCACAGTGGGATTACTATGACGGTAACGAGCTTATCGAGTCTCGTTTCCACCCAGTACACTGTGGTTGGTATTGGGGCTCTGGCGATGACGTAAGTCTTCCCGAGAACCTCCTGCTCTCTATCAACGCTCAGTTCGCTTACATCGAGACTGTAGCCGACAATGCTACTGAGTACACTATCCCAGCTGAGGGTGGTGAGTACACTCTTAACCTCAAGGCCAGCGAGCCTTACGATGCATGGGCTGTAGATGATATGCCCGATTGGATTTCTATCGAGGCCGAGGATGAGTTTGAGACCCAAGAAGATGGCACTGAAGAATATACAGGCTACACCACTCTGACTATCAACGTACAGCCTAATAACAATGGTCAGGTTGTTTACACTCTCCCAGGCACTTCGTTCACTATCAAGGTTGGTGAAGCTGCTCCTGCAGTTCCTGGCGACGTTGACGGCGACGGTGTTGTTACTGCTGGTGACATCACTGCTCTCTACAACTACCTGCTCAATAACGATGATAGTGCTCTCGTTAATGGCGACCAGGATGGTGACGGCAATATCACCGCTGGTGACATTACCTTAGTTTACAACATCCTGCTTGGTAACTAATAACCTAAGCGACATTTATTAAGAGAGACTACTTTTTAAATTCACGTTTTTTATTTATTAGTCACTAGTCACGAGTAGTCACTCAATAATAAATATCCCAAAAAAGGCGACCCCCACCCGGCGGGCCGCCTTTCTTTTCCTTTCTATGGCTCTTGAAGTTTTGCCACTCCTAACGGAGTGGAAATTAGAGCACTAAGTGCTAAAATTGAAATGGCGCTGTCGTGCAAATTTTAGCGACAAAGTCGCAATAATTAACGTGAGTTCGACGAAAATAATTAAAAGAGTGTGAGCTGGTTATCAAATTCTCGTTCTAATTGTAGCATTGGTTTCTTAGGGAAAAAG
>CAJOFH010000063.1 GCA_905233845.1 uncultured Muribaculaceae bacterium
TCAACTACAAAGTTACAAAATATCTCGCTATTTTCCAAATATTAGCCCCACTATTTTTGATAAAAACAACATATTTCCTTATCCCGAACTCGGGTAATTATTATAAAAATAACAAAAATGCAACTTTGCCCACTTCCTTTGCCAAACCAGCGAGTCTGAGCCATCTAGGGCGCTTATAAAACGTTTCAAGCATAAAAAAACCTACGCCCGCTTTTCAAACAAAGCAGACGCAGACAACTAAAAAGGAATGTATTAATTACGATGGTTATATAATGATGAATGTTTGTCGTTATTTTCTTTGCAAATATAGTACTATTTGGTGGTATTTTGAAATAAATCAACAATAATAATGCTTAAATTAATGTTTCTTAACGAAAAATCTACAGTTTTTACAATCTATTCTCAAAAAATCGGTCCATTTTGGTCCATTTTGATTCAATGCCTATCTAAAACCATAGGAAAAAGTGTTCGAGATTAATTTTTTTCTGCGACACTATCACCGCTGTTTTTTCGTTGGTGAACGATTGTCCATGACTCATCACAGATTTTAAATGCTGCCACAGCCTCTTAATCTTGTCGTTGCGATTAAGATCGCCGAGCATTATTACGCAATTCTCTGAAAGCATCTCTGAAAGGGCCGAACAAAGTAGCTCAAAGTCATACTCCTCGGGAATTGAGTTGACAAGCACAAAAGGCGCAGTGCCCACTGGAAGGCCACAACGATATTCATCTATGCATACATCGAGCTTATTATAGCATTCCACACGGTCAAGGTAAGACATCAGCACTCGTGCTGTCACACTATAGGTTTCTAAGTTCGGGTCATAAAGCCATAGCCTACTTTCTGGACCAACACTCAACATGCTTGCCGACGTCAAGCCATAGCTTGAGCCCACCTGCAAGATACACGGCGGATTAAAACGGTTTGTGATTCTGAAAATCATCTTCAAATTCTTGAACGAGACCACACGAGGATGATTCTTCTCATCACGAAGTGAATCGACAACTGCCTGCCGCAACTCTCCCATCTCATCATAGCAATAATAGGGAGACTTCTCCCGGAGTACAAAGCGCACAAAGTTGAAAGCAAAGGGCGAATGAATCCCATGCCCTTTGCTGCGATGATGGCGGCTCAACGCCGTGCGGTATCTCCTGATGCGACCCAAGACAGTTGTCAGCTCTTTTTGGAGCTTTAAAATATCTAATCTTTAACTTTGTTGTCTTCTTCTTTCTCTTTCTTGTTGCGTCGCTGAGCATTGCCTATCGTCCACGCCAATGCAAAAATCACGAGCAACAAAATGATATAAACCGATGTTTTGGCAAGGCTCTCAGTCTTGTGAACCTCCTGTGGGTCGTAGGTAAAGGCGATAGTGTGATCACCTGCAGGCAGTTGCAACGCACGCAGCACATAATTCACACGACCAATCTTCGCCTCCTTGCCATCGATAGTAGCCTTCCATCCCCATGGGAAGTAGATCTCGCTAAACACTGCCAATCCACCTTGGGCGCTATGGGCGTGATAAGTAAGCTTGTTCGGAGCATAGGTGGTCTCAAAGATAGTATCGCCAGGCTGTGTGGGCTTAGCATCTCCCAGCGCACTCTTGAACTGTGCGTCAGCAACAGCCGAGGTGGCAGGGTTGAACTTGTCAAGGAACTTCATCTCCTCATCGGCAGTCTTAACGTAGGTGAGCGAATCGACAAACCAAGCGTTACCCAACGCGTCAGGATTTTGTTGTGCCTGCTCTTGGTCCATCATAAACCATCGAGCGTTAAGCATATTGAGTACTGCCATATTGTTGTTTGTAATCTGACGCTCAATAAGATCGTTGTAGCGGGTTAGCTTAGCTGCATGGTAACCACCAATGGTCTTGTGGAAATAGCTCGAACGTGGCTGCATAAAGCCTTGCATGTCCATAACTCGATAGTTCTGTGTGGTATCGGCAAGAATTTTGTTATCGGCAGCAGTCTTCTCAAATGTAGTCTCGGGAAGATCGTCGCGACACACGAAACGCTCCTCGTTGAGGTAACGCTTGTTCACGGTGTACATGTCCACCAATACAATGCCGGCAATAATCAAGCCAGCTGCCATAGCATTGATTCTGTCAAGTTTGTAAGCCATCAGCACGGCAAAACCAAGCACGATAACAACCAGGCTTCGCCAAGCATCGCTGCTCACAAGGCTGTGACGAATTGTCTCGACAGCGGCTGTAACACCAGGAAGTTGGTCAAGGGTAGCCTGGCCCTGTAAGGCTTGTGCCAAACGTTCGGCTTCCTCCTCACTTGGTGAACCACCAAACAATCCTGGGGCTATTGCAAATAGCACGCAAAGCACAGCGCATGCGCCAAAGATGATGTAAGTCAACTTGCCATACTTTTTGAAGAAATCATCTTGTGTAAACATCTCCTTGAGAGCAAGCACCGCAAGTAATGGTATGGTGAACTCTGCCACCACAAGAATGCTCGACACGGTGCGGAACTTGTTGTACATTGGGAAGTGGTCGATAAAGAAGTCGGTCAATCCCATGAAGTTATGGCCCCACGAGAGCAAAATTGAGAATATTGTGGCAACAAGCAATGCCCACTTAACAGGGCCTTTAACCACAAAGAGGCTCAAGACGAACAGCACAAAAATGAGCGCACCCACATAGACTGGGCCACTGGTGAATGGTTGGTCGCCAAAATACTGAGAGAAAGCCTGCATGCCCTGTACACCCAACTCGCTATCGGCTGCCATGTCGTCAGCTCCGTCAACATCAGCAAGCGTTTTCATGCTAGTACCACCTTTCACATTGGGTACCATGAGAGTCCATGTCTCGTCGATGCCGTAGCTCCACTGGGTAATATATTCCTTGCTTAAGCCACCATTGGTGGGCTCACTACTCACTTTCTCTTCGCCTTCCTTGGCGGGCAGCGGAGTGAGCTCACTGTGACCACCGCGCATGGTCTCCTGAGAGTATTTATAAGAAAGGTATAAGTTCGACGCATTGGCACCCAGCGCCAGTGCTGCTGCAATGGCAAGCGAGCAAGTGGCGATGCACCACTGCCCTATCTTCTTGTCCTTGATTGCAATTACGAGGAAAGCAATTACCAATGGTACGATGATGAACATGGAATAGTAAGTCATCTGCACATGGTTGCTGATGAGCTGCAGCGTTGCAAAGAGGGCTGCCACAGCAGCGCCCAGCAAGTATTTTCCACGATAAGCCCAGATGATACCGGCAATGGTAGGAGGTATGTAGCACAAGGTGAGCAACTTCCAAATATGGCCTGCATCAATGATGATAAAGAAATAAGAAGAGAAGGCATAGCCAATGGCACCCAGAACAGCCAAGTACCACTTCATGTCGAGCGACAACATCAGGATGAAGAACCCAAGCATGAGCAGGAACACCCAGCTCACAGGCTCGGGAAATCCCAACGTGAGCACCTTACCTATCTTGTTAATCATCGAGTTGCTATCGTAGCTGGGAGCAATCTGGAACGTGGGCATACCGCCAAAGAGACTATTGGTCCAGCGTGTCACCTCGCCGTTGTGGCTCTCGTTATATATTTTTGCCTCCTGACCGTTTGCCGCTCCTTGCAACACGTCGTTCTGCTGCAAGACATCACCATTCACATCGCTTGGATAGAAATATATCCAAGAAATGGCTGCAAAAGCCAAAATCGACACCACAAAAGTAACTACACTACGCACCGTCAAAGTGCCTATCAATCGCTTATCAAATACTTTGCTTTCCATTTTATATCAGGTCATTTATTTGCAATTACAGTTTGAGGGTGTAAAAGTACAAAAAAAAGACAAACCGAAAGCAATTTATAACATAGTTTTTGTTTCTTGCCATTAGTAAAACAACAATTTTACACTTGTTTTTCAAACAAAATCAACAATTTATATACAACAAAAACAATATTTTTTCATAATTATAAACAATCAGATTAATCAATAGTTTTTTATGTTGTATCAATTGGGGGCGTCAATGGGCATTATCATTTTGTATATATCAAAAACACAAGAAAAATCAAGCGACGTAAGAGTATTTCTCCTGCGACGCTTGTTTTACTATGTTGTTTTTATTTAGATTCCCAGCATCAGGTTGTAAAGGACAGTGATGTCATAGCTGGTGATGACACCGTCACCGTCTATGTCGCTGGTAGTGATATAAGTATCATCACCAAAGAGTAAGTAGTTATAAAGCTTTGTAACATCAGAGGCAGTGATAATGCTGTCGCCATCTACATCTACCACTCGCAGTTCTAGAATTGCAGGTTCGGCCTTACCATCGGCTGTGCTGACAGTGATAGTGGCATTACCGAACTGAACACCTACTATCAAGATCGCTTTCTCACTGGCTAACACAGGGGCTTTGCTATCTTTAGGTTCTTCAAACTCCTCAACAAAATTGAGTGCCATGCCCTTTTCTGGGAAGCGAAGCAAGCCTGCAGCAGGAGCATTGGTGCGGTTCACTACACGAGCCATAGCTATGCTTGGATTGCTTGAAGTCACAACCAACTCTACTGGAATATCAGGAGTACAAGTGGGATAAACAGTCAATATTTGATTTGCACCTAAAATGGCATTATCCTTGTTGAGCGTGATAACAATATGACTGTCCACAACAACATGGCAAGTTGCTGTCTTGTCAAAAACAGTTGCGGTGATATCACATTCACCATCGCCAACGGCAGTTACAACACCATTTTCTACAGTAGCCACATTTGTGTTGCTTGATGCCCATGTAGGTATAAGACCTGCATTGTTTGGATCAATTGTTGCAATTAAAGTAGTATCTTCGCCATACTTCATCTCAATTTCTGTGTAATTAAGTGATATAGTCACTTCATCAACTATTACATGGCAGGTTGCTGTTTTGTCAAATATAGTCGCTGTGATGTCACATTCTCCTTCGCCAACAGCAGTTATAACTCCTTTTTTCACTGTAGCAACGCTCGTGTTACTTGATGCCCATGTGGGCATGAGTTCAGGGTTATTAGGAGTAATAGTGGCTACCAATGTAGTGTCTTCTCCGTATTTCATCTCAAGTTGTGTGTAATTGAGAGATATGGTTATTTCAGGAAAAGAAACACTTACGTGACATGAAGCATAAACAGCCGGATTAGTCTCAAATGTAGCAAAAACATCACATTCACCTTCGCTTAAAGCCGTCACAATGCCTTCATCATTTACAGTAGCAACATTAGGATTGGAACTTCTCCACAACACATTGTTTCCTTCTGGATTTGTGGTAGCACTCAATGTCAAAGTGTCCCATCGTGGGATACTTGCTTCAGTTTGGCTCAAAGTGACTTTCTCTGTAAGGTCATTGTTAATGTTGCCAAAATTCTGCCAATAGTCGGCCATAAAATAGGCTACAGTTGAAGCTATAGGCATGTGAAGCTCGCCATCATAGTAGATGAAGGTGCTTGATTGACAAGTGGGCGGCACAGCTGCATAGCTGTTCACAACATCAGGGGCAAACTCAAAATTGCCTAATGAAGTAATTTCGCTTCCCACATTCACGGTCTTGATTTGGTTAATGATTTCATTGAGACCTATGTGTTGTGAACTATTATAGTTCCAAGCACCTTTGCCGGTTAGAGTCAATGATGTCAAGTTGCTACATCCATTGAAAGCGCCATCACCAATCGAGGTCAATGTGTTGGGTAAAGCTATCGAAGTTATGCCATTGCAACCATTAAAAGCATTTTTATTTATTGAAGTAACTGAATAAGTTCTTCCATTATAAGTCACAGTCTCAGGAATTATAATATCTCCAGTCAAATTGTTATAACTTGGAATAGATGTTTTTTCATAAGTTACGCTAACACTCGTACTGTTTTTAATATTATAACAGATGCCATCGACCATAAAGACATAACTGTCATACCAGTCTGGCACAACGCCTTCTCCAACTAGATAAACACCCATACCGTTGTTGCATTTGTACTCAAGCAACATCACGGCTTCTTTGCCACCCACTGTAGTGTATTCTACAGTAATAGGATGGATGCGAAGACCGCCATCACTACTCTGACCTTGACCGTCCTCAGGGAAGGTCCAATAGCGACGCATGCCGCTGAATGACATACCCTCGCCAAGCTCGCAGATGTTCACCTGGCAAGAATTGGGAGCGTCATACATGCGAATTACCTAACAAAAAAGGCAATAGCACGATTCAGCGTTAAGTAAAAAGTGAAAAATAAAAAAACGGAGTTCTATAGATATTATGTCTGTAGAGCTCCTTATTTATTGTAGAAGAATCAAATATTGCGCCTAAAATACCATTTTGTTGACCTCACGTCGCAGTTGACCCGACTCTTCCTGGCCTTCGATGTCGTTGTTCTTGTTAGCAATATCCATGAGTTGAGTCAATGACTCAATCAAGTTTTCTTTCTGCTTAATGCCCTCGGCTTTCAGCTTGGGCGTTGGCGTGCTCTTGTATTCGTTATACACCTTGTACAACACATTATAGGCATTACGACATTCTATCATTTTATTGTTGACATCGAGGTTGGTGCTGGTGTGTAACTCAAGCTCTATGGCATCTCCCACGGGAGTCGTAGCCTGCTCCATCTGCTCTATCTGCTCGGGAGTCAAGGCTTGATCTGGGTTTTGCTCATCTTTCTTGATTGGCATATTCTCATCGGTGGGCTTGGGAGGTAGAGGGCCTTCTCCAAAACCCTCAACATGCGTGGGCTGGGGGCCCTCCACAGGTTTTACCACACCAGCGGTAAACGTGGAGTCGGCATGAATGAGGCTGTCGAGAATGGAGTCACGAGGGATATCAAGCTTCTCGGTCTCCAAATTCTCTACCGGTATGCCATATTCATACTCTACATTGTCGGATGAGCCAGGAGTGGGATACATCTTCTCGTTATTGCCAATCAGGTCATTAACCCAGTTGTGTACGGCAGGAACAAACAAATACAGTGCTATCAGAGTAGCTACTGTTACTCCGACAACCGACCATAATATATTCTTGTTCCTGCGTGTCATAAAAATGTCGTGGGATTGACGTCCTACAAAAAAACTGTGCAAAGTTAGTCTATAAATTTGATAAATCTCATATAAAAATGAATTGTTAAGTTTTTTTTATTGTTAAGGCATTTTCTATAAATAATTATGAAATGAGTTGAGGGTTGAGGGGCTTTTACAAAGTTTTCAGTGGATAAAAGGGAATAATCCAAAAAATATGTGTAATTTTGCATTTTACAAACCCTTTTCACAATGCCAGCAAAGGAAGAAATATTGCGCCCACAGCTTTTCAAGTTTGGATTGAACTTGAAGACTGTATTGTGGGGTGGGGAGAAGATTGCTGCTTTCAAGGGAGTGAGCCTCGACACCACCAATGTGGGCGAAAGCTGGGAAATATCAGGGTTGAAAGGACATGAGAGTGTTGTCGTGGGAGGTGAGTATGACGGACTCACGCTGCGCAAGCTCATAAGGCGCTTCAAGGGGCAACTCGTGGGTGGCCGTGTCTATCGCAAGTATCGCAACGAGTTCCCACTACTGGTGAAGTTTATCGACGCTCACAAAGACCTGTCGGTGCAAGTGCACCCCGATGATGATTTGGCGCGACGCCGACACAAGTGCAGCGGTAAAGCCGAGATGTGGTATATCATTGATGCCGAGGACGGAGCCTCGTTGCTGGCAGGGATGAGCCACACTATCACCCCAAAAGAGTATCTTGAGCACATGGAACATGGCACTCTACTCAATGTGCTCACCCGCCACTACACCCACGAGGGCGATATCTTTTTCCTGCCAGCAGGACGCATACATTCGATTGGTGCAGGCAACCTGTTGCTCGAAGTTCAGCAAGCGAGCGACATCACCTATCGCGTATACGACTTCGACCGAATCGACACTAATGGCAAGCCACGCGAGCTTCACACCGAGATGGCTCTCGACGCCATCGACTACACCGTGAGCCGAGACTGTCTGCGTCACTACCCCGACCGTCCTGGAAATATCAAGCTCATTAACAGCATCTTCTTTGATGTGGATCGCATCATGGTGGAAGGAATTTATCATCTCTCTATGCCACACGACGCGTTCCTGTGCTTAATGTGTGTTGATGGTCACGCTACTATCAACTGTGGTAACGGCATGCTCTACGACATCACTCAAGGAGAGTCGCTCCTGGCGCCAGCTTGCGTCCTTAGCCTTGACTTCAAAGGCAATGCCACTATCATCACTGCTACTGTATAATCAAGTAATAAGTAACTTTTTTATTGATGAAACGATTCTCACTTTTGATAACTGCTCTGTTGCTTGTGGCTTTGGCGCAAGCACAGACCATAGCACGCGAGGCGTTCAAAGAGGACATACACCGCAGCGCAAATAACTATCAGGCCTATCCCGACAAAGAACTGCCAAAACTTTCTCCTGCTCCCGAAGGCTATAAACCTTTCTTTATAAACCACTACGGCCGTCACGGTAGCCGATGGCTCATCAGTCCCAAAGACTATACTGTTCCTGTGGAACAACTCACGAAGGGCGAGCGCAACGGCAAGCTCACCAAGCGTGGCAAGGAGGTGCTGGCAGTGTGCCGAACTATGCTTGAGGCGTCCGACAAGCGTTTGGGCGAACTCAGCGACATCGGTGCCGAGCAACATCAGCGCATAGCTCGACGCATGTTCGAGAACTTCCCAGAGGTTTGGGAGGGCGACGCTCATGTCGACGCACGCTCAACAGTGGTGATTCGATGCATTCTGTCGATGCTCAACGAGACCGACATGCTCAAATCGCTGAATCCAGAGCTGCGCATCACAACCGATGCCAGCGAGCACGACATGTATTACATGAACTTTACCGACACGGTGGCCATAACGGCACAAAAAGCTGCACGACCTGCCGTTGAAGCTTTTAAAAACAAGCTCTTCCCCAAGGAGACACAAGAGAAACGGTTTGGCGAGATTACATCAAGGCTGTTCAACGACACCCAATTCGTGCGCGACAGCATCGACAGCTTCAACTTCGTGTATCGGCTCTTTGACGTGGTGAGCAATATGCAGAGCCACCACGCTTTTGAGAACATAGACCTCTATACTGGCGTGTTCACAGTTGACGATGCTACCGACATTTGGGCTTACAACAACGCACGATGGTACATCTACTCAGGAAACACACCACTGACTAACCACACAGGAGCACGGGCTCATCGCAACCTGCTGCGTAACTTCGTGGAAGCTGCCGATGCGGCGATAGCAAGCGGACGAAATAGTGCCACACTACGCTTCGGGCATGAGAGTGTAGTGCTGCCTACGGCTTGCCTAATGGGCCTTAACGGCATGGACTATGAGACTACCGACTTGGAAACCCTTGCCGACCACTGGCGCTCCTACGAGGTATTCCCCATGGCAGCCAATATACAGATAATCTATTACCGTAAGCCTGGCAGTGATGATATCCTCGTCAAAATCCTCCTAAACGAGCACGAAGCAACTCTCCCCATCACCACCGACTGCGCACCTTATTACCACTGGACCGATGTCCGCCGCCACTTCATGAGCAGGATTGATGGCAAGTAGGTTACTCTCTACTTCCTACTTCCTACTTCCTACTTCCTACTTTTTCCTTATTACAACATTTTCTGATACGCTAAGCGTTCGTCACCGTTAGCCAAATAGATGATTCCGCAATATTGGAATCCATGTTTGATGGCAAGATGTTGCATTATAATGTTATCGCGGTGGGTGTCAATGCGGATATTTGGGTCAACAGCGAAGCAGTAGTCCATCGCACTGGCAAAAATGCCTTTGGCAGTTGGCACAGCTCCCATGCGATGGATTACATGATAAGGCGTGGTGTCATCAATCCACTGTCCGTCATATATAGCTGCGTAGGTTGGCTCGGGTGATGGCAGGAATGCGAAGTAAGCCACCACCACGCCATCATCTTCTACTACCATGGCACCGTAGCGCTCTATGTCGCTGAGCACAGCTTCAATAGTGGGATATCCATCCACCCACTGATTCTTGTTGCCAGACTCTCGCATCACCTGTTTTGCTGCGTCAAGCACTTGCATGATGCGCTCTACATCGGCCAGGGTTGCATGTCTAATATTTCGTGTCTTCATTGGTTTAAAACAATGGCTGTGAAAACAAAAGTCACAGCCATTATTATGATAAGTTATAAATAGATTTAGAAATTCAGTGAGAAACCTCCCATGAGACCAATCTTTTGTGCTCCCATACCAGGCATGATGTCCCATTGCTTGCAAAGGATGTTACTTGCCTGAGCCCACACCGAGAACACGTGGCTGAAAGTGTAGCGAGCACCAACGTGCAGATTCACAACATCGTTCATTTCAATCCAATCAATGTCAAATTTCCCTGGCTCTAAAATGGTGCCATCCTCATCTATTGTTCCAGAGTCCACCACCCACTTGCGAGTCATGGCACAGCGATTAATGCGGCACTCCAAACCAGCTGTTACCATCAGAGGCTTGATTGGCCACACACTAACGTCAATATTGAAGAGCGTTGACGGGCCATCATTGCCCAGTGCATAGCCCATGTAACGCATTCCGTCGACATATTCCTCATCGCCTTGAGGAGCATACATGAACTGCGCCTTGGCTTCGGCAAAAGAACGATACTTATAGGCAAGCTCTGCACCAAAGTAAACTCCTTTAAATTTTGTCATCTTATAGATGGTAGCGGCAAACTGGTTGGCATCATAGTAAGGTGAGCCTGGTCCGTCGGGAATAGGATTCTGCTCATTAAGCACTTCTTTATAGATACCCGTGTGTGCGGCAGGTACCACAGCGTCGAGGCATCCTGTCATGAAGCCATAACCCACATAGACCTTACCCATAAACCCAACAAATGGTCCCACGTTCACGCCAATGCGTCCGTCAAATGGCACATAGGTGTTGCCATAACCAGCAAGCGGGTCGTTATAACGATAGTCGTCGTGCATAGCTCCTAAGTGGTTTATTTCTTTACCGCCAGTGGCTTGTGCAAAGAGGTTTACACCCTTAGCAATCTTGAAGTTGAGGTCTATATCGGGAGCGAAGCGCACTGCCGTTCCGTCATTGAACGAGAAATTGATGATAGCGCCAGCCTTAGCACTGAATTTGTCGTTAGCATACTTGTAGAATGGTTTCAGTGTGAGCATGCCGTAAGTCTTGTCGTTGGCAGTGTTGGTAATCAAGGCGTGGCTACGCGAGTTCACTACGTCGACTCCAAAAAGCAATCCCACATCTCCAATATTCTTGAGATTGTATTCCCCTTCAAGAGAGGCATTAATCCAAAACTCCTTAGCACCGCTAATGCCTTCGATGTGCGACTTGTCATAGCCGGCATAGTCAATAGTAGCACTTGCCTCATAGGGGATAGAGTCACCGTTGATGTCATAGTTGCTCTCCCACTTTCCATCGACACGAGCCTCGACAAAGGCAGTCTTGTTGTCCTTCAGATAGTCGTTGAAGCCTCCATAGAAGTTGAAGCTGTCGAAATGCAGACGTCCGTCAATACCTAGCGAGCCCTTGGCAAGTTCCTTGTTCCATCCCACGCCAAGCAGGTTGTCGTTGAAGCGTTGTTTCTGTCGGTCAGAAGAACGCTCAATGAGCTTAGTGGTGTTTTTACCCAGCCAGGTACTATTGTGATGCAGCCACAGGCTCAACTGCTCGTCATCTTTGTCGATAGCACGATACCCAACACTGGCGACGGTGTTCAAATAGGTTCCCATTCCAAAGTCAAGATATCCACGCTGATTAGAGAAATTGTGGCGAGTGCGATATCCGTAGGGCTGCATGGTGGGAATATCCACTGGCACCTGGGCCGGTGCTGTCCAATCGCTGAACTGCGGGGGCACGGCTGCCTTGGTGCTCTTCTTTATCTCCTTTGGAAGTACCGTTTTCTTGACAACTTCCTTCTTTACAGGGTCAAATTCGCGCTCGAGCGTTATTTCCTTGTTAAGGTCTTTCTTGTCATTATTTGAACTCTGAGCATTGGCACTTATCGCACACAGGACTGCCAAAGCCATTGCTGTATACCTTATGTTAATCATAATTTCAATTGGTATATATTATTATTAATGTGTGTACTATACTCTTTTTTTCCTTTGCCGCCAAACGAAGCAGGCAAGGGTGGATATTACTTGGAATTCTTTTGCCAAGCGTCAAGACGGCTCTCTATCTCATTGAAAATCTCGCCCTCATCGCCAGGATAGTTTTTCTTGAGACTCAACAGATAATCAATAGCCTTGGCTTGGTCGCCTTGGTCGTTATAGATGTCGCACAGAAGGATGAACCCTTTGGCAACCCAGTAGGTGTGGTCGGTGTCGTTAGTAATCAGGGCGTCGAGGCTCTTCTCGGCACTGCTCAAGTCGCCCGAGTCATATTGCAGCCTTGCAATCTCGTAGGCAGCTTGAGCTCCCGCCTCACTCTGGGTGTTAGCGGCAAGGGTGTTGAGGTCGTTTTGAGCCACAAGCACTTTACCCATGTTGATGTTGGCCAAGGCACGTGCCAGAGTCACCTCTTGCTCCACTTCGCTGGTGAGTGGATAGCCGCCTTCAAGCAGATTGTCGGCACTCTCGACAACAGTTTCCCAATCTTGAGCCTCGCGTGCCGAGCGAACAATGCCCAGGTGAGCCAGAGCATAGTTGTCATTGTTGGTGGCTTTTGTGGCCCAAGTCTTATAAACTTCCATAGCCTCTTGACCTCGTCCTTGCTCAAGCAGCAATGCGCCCTTGAGTGCCATAGCACGCTGAGCAAATGCTGCATCCTCGTTGCCTTCAAGGGCATCGTCGAGCGCATCCATAGCGCTGTTGTAGTCGTGCTTTGTGTAGTAGTAATGACCTATGTAATACATCGCCTCACTTTCGTAGGCGCCATCAGGATAGTCACGCAGGTAGTTCTCAAGCTTGTAGATGTTCTCTTGCTCGATGTAGTAAGTCTCGGCTGCCTCAAAAGCAGCTTTCTCCACGTCACGCACGTCAATCTTGGGAGCGCCCTCAATGCCATCAAGACGGTAGGTGAAATCGCTCAACTCTCCTCGGTCAGCATAAATTAGTTTCAAGTCTTGGGCTGCTGTCTTTGCTTCGTTACTTGCAGGGAATTTCTCTATCACGTTCCAATAGGAAGAAACAGCCTTGTCCAAATCACCATTAGACTTTTGTGCCAAAGCCATCTTGAGCATTCCCTCTCTCGCCTCGGGGTTGTTTGGATACTTGCCAATGAGGGTAGAGTAAGTGTTGATTGCATCGGTAAGCCTGCCGGCATTGACTTGTGCATTTCCTTTCTCGAGCATCGCCTCGGGGTACTTAGCCGAATTAGGATAAGACCTCATAAGCTCGTCAAGCAGATTTATCTTTGAATCATAGTCACTCTTGTCGCCAGCGATTATCGCCTTGCGCAGCATGGCATACTCCGACGACACCTCGATGTTACTGTTGGCGGCCTTGGTGTAGCTGTCAAAGGCTCCATCAAAGTTCTTGCTATAGTATTGTGCGTCGCCAATGCGGTTATAAGCCTCGGCTACCATGTCGCGGTCCAGAGAGTTGGTTTCAATAGCTGTCTTGAACGCCTCAATAGACTTGGCATAGTCTTGCTGATTAAACAACGATGATCCAAGATTGTACTGAGCAAGTCCATAGTTTGTGTTGCTTGAATTAACAGCCTTGACATATTCTTGCTGGTTCTTGGCGGCACTGGCATAGTCGCCCATCTGATACTGTGCCTCGGCGAGCCACAGCTTGCTGTCGTTGTAGACATCAGCGTCTTTCTTTCCCTCGTCAAGAGCCTGCTGCAACACTCTTGCGGCCTCGCTTGGCTTGTTGTCTCTCAACTGCTGCACACCCTTGCGATAGAGCACATTCTGCTTAGCTTTGAGCACCTTCTCGCTGGGATTTTTCAGATTGGCGATGCTCTCCAAGGCGCGGTTATAATCGTTGGTGGTGCTATAAGCGTCAATAAGGTAATTCTCCACATTGTTGTAATAGGTGGAGTGGGGATATTCATTCATAAACTGTTCAAACATGTCAATCGACTTGTTGAACGGCGTGCGCCCGCCTTGGCTCTGGCTAATGGCATAGTTATAGAATGCTGTCTCGCGAATATTGTCGTCCCAACGCATATTGGCGGCGCGCTCAAAAGCTACTGCAGCATCGCTGTAGTTTCCACTCTTGAGGCGGCTTTGACCAATATACAGCAATGCGCTTTGTGTGAGCGCATCATCGGCTGTTGCCACCAACTGCATGTTGTTGATGGCGACTTCATAATTGCGGGCATTGTAGTTGATGACTCCCATCATATAGGTGGCGTTGCGCTTCTCGTCACTATCCTCTTCGCAGGTCTCAAGGAACTTCTCCAAATAGGGACGGGCAGCTTCATATTTGCCCAAGCGATACTGGCTCTCACCAACTATTCGGTTCATCTCGGTGTTGAAATAATCATTTTGGTTGTCATCGATGAGCGAAGTTCCCAATTGTGCCGCACTGCGGTAGTCACCTTGCTTATAGAGGATTTGGCACATATAATATTGCGACTGGTAGCCAAGCTCACCAGTGCGGTCAATGCCCTCAAAAAGCTGATAGGCCTTGGCATAGTTGCCATTGGCATACTCGATATAGGCTTTAAAGAAAGTTGATGCTCCACCATATTGCTTTGTCGTTGCAAGTTTGTCGTAAATGACTCTGGCATCGTCATAGTTCTCGAGCATCAGGTCGCAATAAGCTCTTCGATAAAGCACATCTTCATCGGTGTTTGCGTCAAGAGCCTTTTCTCTTACCTGCAGGTAATTGACAAGAGCTTGAGCAAACTCCCCTCGATAGAAATAATAGTCTCCCACCTTAGCTCTTGCCGCCTCGGCCAGTGGCTCGCCAGGATAATTCTCTATGAAGTCCTCGAGCATGGTCAAGCTTGAAGCATTTCCAAGTTCAAACTCATTGACTGCCTTAATGTACTCGGCTTCTACTTCTTGGTTCCACTCAGGGGTCAAGTACTTGTTAAGATGGTCTAACTGATGAGAAGAGCCCACATAATTGCGCAAATCTTGCATCTTGTTACCACGATGGAAGTAACCATTACCTGCAGTGCTCATAGTCACTGGTTGTGCATTCATTGCCACGATGGCAATCGACAGGAAGCACACTAATAACAATGCTTTCTTAAAGTTCATAATCAAGTCTATAATCAAGTGTTTTTGTTTCTATCTAATAAAGTATGCAAATATAACGATTATTTGATTAATCATTACATCATTTGCCAATAAAAAGAAAAAAAAATAACTAATTGAAGATTTCTTTCACATTTCTTGGTATTTTCAAGTTTTTTTGCCAAATTTGCATACTCGCAATGAATTATTGAATAATCTTGTAATATTTTTAATATGGAACCTAACAAATGCCCTAATTGTGGAAACTTAGTGCCACCTGGAGCACGTTTCTGCGCATCATGTGGTCAAGCACAAGAAGTGACCACCAACATCATTCCTCCGGTACCTGCTGGAATGCCGCCAGTGCCTAATGGTATGCCGCCAGTGCCAGGCGCCGACAACACTGTGGCTCCTGCAGTGCCTGAACCACCTGCAGTACCCGAACCACCAGTAGCACCTGCAGTGCCTGAGCCTCCAGTAGTGCCCGAGCCTGAACCCGAGCCAGTGATTCCTGCTGTGCCTGAACCTCCAGTAGTACCTGAGCCAGAACCCGAGCCAGTGATTCCAGCTGTGCCCGAGCCTCCAGTAGTACCTGAGCCTGAACCTGAGCCAGTGATTCCTGCTGTGCCCGAACCACCAGTGGCACCTGAGCCTGAACCCGAGCCTGTTGTAGAGCCTGAGCCTGAGCCAGTGATTCCTGCCTGAACCCGAGCCTGTTGTAGAGCCTGAGCCTGAGCCAGTGATTCCTGCAGTGCCCGAGCCTCCAGTAGTGCCTGAGCCTGAACCCGAGCCTGTTGTAGAGCCCAAGCCAGCAATTCCCGCTGTGCCTGTGCCTCCAGTAGTGCCTGAGCCTGAACCCGAGCCAGTGATTCCTGCTGTGCCCGAACCAGAGCCAGTTGTGGAGCCTAAAGCTACGGCACCTGCCGTTCCCGTGCCACCTGTTGCTCCTCCACGCCCTGAGCCCCAACCAGCGTCACAACCCGAGAAAACAAATAAGAAGAGCCCATTGGGTCTTATTTTAGGTATCATTCTTGGTCTTTTATTGCTGGGTGGAATAGGCTATGGCATATACTACTTATTGAATAAGGACAAAGGTGTTAACACCGAGAACGTGGATAACAGCAATGGCGATGATTCTACCGACAAGGTTAGCTACAGCACCGATCCCGACCAGGATGGCAACACTCAAGGTAATGTCGTGGAAGGTGACAACAACGGTCAGAACCAAGGTGGTGAAGTAATCGAGAACCCAGAGCAAGGTGACGGTGAAAACAATCAGCAAGGCGACGGAGACAATTATCAGCAAGGCGATGGTGACAACAATGAGCAAGGTAATGGCTATGACCAACCTACTCCTGCTCCGGCACCAACTCCAGCTCCTGCACCAAAAGTGACTCCAAAAGTGACTCCAAAGGTGACTCCAAAACCAGCGCCCGCTCCCAAGCCAACGCCAAGGGTTACGCCTCCCATCAAGCCTAATCCAAGGGTTACACCTCCTCCCACAAGGCCTGTGCCTCCAAGACCTACAACAAGGCCAACACCTCCTCCTACAAGGCCAACACCACAGACTAATCCTCAGCCTTACAGGCCCGAGCCACCTCGTCACAACCCTGACAATGAGCGTTGGCGCAATAACACCACAAGAACAGACTAAGGATAGGTCAAACCCTAATCAGTCATTAGGATTTCAATATATTTAAGGAGTTGCACCTTGCGGGGTGCAACTCCTTATTTGCTCTTGTCGGTCTCGTTTTACCGACTATGTCATTTTCCTAATGGACTATTTGTCTTTCTTGGTTTTTTCCAGCTGACGCTTGAGAGCGTCAACCGAGAGGTCGATAGCCTCCTCAAAGGTGTCGGCAACTTTGTTGGCATAGAGGTCTTCATTCCTTGGAATGAGCAGCTTGATGCTGGCCTCCTTGTTCATTGCGGTCTCGGGTTTAACTACTTTCAACGTCACCTCGGCATTGGTGATCTCCTCATGATGCTTTACAAGCTTCTCAACTTTCTTGTTGATAAACTGTTCGAGCTTCTCGGTAGCATCGAAATGAATGGCTTTTACTTTAATTTCCATATTAGCCTCCTTTTTTAAGTGCCCTGGGATGGGCGAGTTTATAATTATTTTTCAATTCACTAAAAGTCACATGTGTGTAAATTTGTGTCGTCGCCAGCGATTCGTGGCCCAGCAGCTCCTTCACGCTGTTGATGGCGGCACCGTGGTTGAGCATGGCAGTGGCGAAACTGTGCCTGAGCACGTGAGGACTTCTCTTGCTGCTAACTCCAGCCTCGCCCAGCTGCTGTCGCACCACACGGTAGACCAGCATGGGATATAACGGTTTTCCGTTATCAAGGACAAAGAAATGTTCACATCCTCTTGCTTGCGACTCACGCAGCACGCGATACTTTTCAATCCATAATGCAAGTTCGGTGCCAAAAGGTATGATACGGTCCTTGTCGCGCTTGCCGTGTACCTTGAGTTCGCCCTTCGAAGTGTCAACGTTCTTATCGAGCAAGTCAAGCAACTCGGCACGGCGCATGCCTGTCTCATAGAGCATCATCACAATCAGACGATTGCGAACAGCGACAAAATCGCTCTCGTCTACGTCCGATTCGAGCAATGCGTCAATGCTGCTCTCCCTCACCTGCTGTGGCAGTCGCTTGGGCAACCGTGCCAATTCGACCGATGCAGCGGGACTACTTGTCACAACGCCATTGCGCATCAGCCACTTGTAGAACGAGCGAACAGCCTGCACCTTGCGCCTGAGCGTGCTGGCGCCATCACCGTTGCCACTCAACTCAATAAGCCATGCACGGATGTCGCTGGTTGTGACACTTGCCACATCGAGCGAGTCCTTGCCACCAGTGAGGAACTGCTCCCACTGTCGTAAGTCGTTGCCATAAGCCACCTGGGTGTGGCTCGAGAGGTTTAGCTCAAGCTTGATATATTGCAGGTATTTATCAATGATATCGTTCATAGGCTCAGGTTAATAGCCGTCTTCTTTACTCTACTTATGACGTTAACAACGCCCTAAAGTTACACAAAAATCGCAATAAAACCAAATTTATTGCGATTTTTTTATCAAAAAAGTTACAATTCACAACTTTTTCTTAAAAAACACCAAGGGAAGCACATTTCCGATTACGGGCATGTCGTGAGTGGATTGTAACAAATCTTGCTTTTATGCATCCAGCCTGTGTAATTGCCGTCGGTGGTCACTACCTTCACCCAATTGCCCTGAATGTCTATTGGTCGGAACGACATCTCGGTAGATGGCGACATCTTCACGGCCCTAGACTTGCGCGAGGGTTTCGTGCGCAAGCACCCCGTGGGGTCGCCAGCAACGGTGAACATCAGCAATGAGTTGTGAATCCAGTAGCCTGTCTCTGAGCCCTCAAGTTCTATCTCACCCTCATTGTCACCATACCGCTCTATCTCATCATCGATTTGGAACCAATCGCCCTTGGCCCTGAGCAGTTCCACCACAAACGACTCCTTGGTGAGCAGCGTAGCCACTACCTTGCCATTAGGCGCATTGCGGATATTAGTCACAGGACCGTCGTTGTCAACTATATAAGCATAGATGTCCTTAGCACTCATAGCAGGCAAAAACAAGATTGCCACCATTAATAATAAAAAAATCTTTTTCATAATTACTTGTATTTTAATTTGTTAAAATTGAACCTTAAATACAAACTAATTGCCCTAAACAACCAACTACAAATTTACCACAATTCTACCAAATAAAAAATGTTTCTTTACAAAAAAATTGCACAGCCATTAAAAAAGTTTTTTTGATTCTGCACAAATGTTGGTTGTGTGGGACAGTTTTTGAAAAAAACTTTTGTACACCGCACCGGCGGTGCTATACATTGACAACTCCAAGGAGCGTTTGGGACAGTTTTTGAAAAAATTTTTGAACACCGCGCCGGCGGTGTAATACACCAACACCCCCTGCCTCGCAAGTGGGCTGCGCCTTGTAGGATTGGTATTTTTTGTGTTTCATAGAGGTATTTAACGTGAGTTCGACGAAAATAATTAAAAGAGTGTGAGCTGGTTATCAAATTCTCGTTCTAATTGTAGCATTGGTTTCTTAGGGAAAAAGCAGTA
>CAJOFH010000064.1 GCA_905233845.1 uncultured Muribaculaceae bacterium
ACCAAGAAAAAAACTCAAATTCAGCACGCCCGTCAGAGAGTTCTACAAACATTTTTCTTAACTTTGTCAAAAAATATGCATTTGCTTGTTGACTCTACAGTTAAGAATTGTTTAGCAAATAAAAAAGAAAAAATTTGCATTTCATTTTGTATTTCACTCAACTTGCAGTAATTTTGCATAATTTTTATGGGACGAATACTGGCTATAGACTACGGACGCAAGCGCTGCGGCATTGCTGTGACCGACCCCCTCAAGATTATAGCAAATGGTCTTGAGACCGTGGCCACACACAAGCTCATGGATTTCCTTAATGAGTACATGAGACGCGAACAGGTGGAACTGATTGTCATTGGACAGCCCACCCAACTCAACGGAGAGCCTAGCGAGAGCATGAAGTATATCACGCCATTTCTCAACCGCCTTAAGAAAGAGTTTCCCGAGATGCCCATCGAGATGGTCGACGAGCGTTTCACTTCGTCCATAGCCCATCAAGCGATGATTGACGGTGGCATGAAAAAAAGCGATCGCCGCGACAAAGCCCGTGTGGACACCATAGCCGCCAGCATCATTCTAAACGATTACCTTCAAAGCAAACAATTCAAAAAGTTATGATATTACCTATTTATATTTACGGACAACCCGTGCTGCGCAAAGTAGCAGAACCCATCGACAAGGACTATCCCGGACTAGATGAACTCATCCAGAATATGAAGGACACCATGTATGACAGCGACGGCATAGGAATTGCTGCGCCTCAAGTGGGCGTGAGTGCAAGAGTGCTGTACATCGACGTTGACGCTCTGAGCGAGAAATTCCCTGAGCTTAAGGACAAGCGCATGGTTCTTATCAACCCCGAGATTACCATCGATGAGTCAAGCCCCACCGAAACCCGCGAGGAAGGTTGCCTGAGCGTGCCAGGCATCCATGAGAACGTGACCCGCCACACCAAAATACACATACATTATTTTGATGAGAATTGGGAAGAGCATGATGAGGACATCGACACCTACTTAGCACGCGTCATTCAGCACGAGTGCGACCACCTGGATGGGCATGTATTCATCGACCACATCTCGGCGATTCGCAAGCAGATGATTCGCAATAAACTCAACAACATGATAAAGGGCAAAGTAGACTGCGACTATCGCATCAAAGCCTATAAGCCCGCGAAAAGACGTTAATAGATAACATAATAATATTTTCAAAAATGAGACTAATTATCGAACCTGACTACGAGCAGGTATCGGCTTGGGCAGCCAATTATGTAGCTTCAAGAATCAACGAAGCAAAGCCCACTCCTGAGAAACCGTTTGTTTTAGGATGTCCTACCGGCAGCTCTCCACTGGGTATGTACCGCAAACTTATTGAGCTTAACAAAGCAGGCAAGGTGTCGTTCCAAAATGTTGTTACATTCAACATGGACGAGTATGTGAACCTTCCCGAGGAACATCCCGAGAGCTACCACAGCTTCATGTGGAACAACTTCTTTTCGCACATCGATATCAAAAAGGAGAACGTTAACATTCTCAACGGCAACGCCGAGGACCTTGAGAAAGAGTGTGCCGACTATGAAGCACGCATCAAGGCAGCTGGAGGTATCGACCTCTTTATGGGAGGCGTGGGTCCTGATGGACACATCGCATTCAATGAGCCTGGCTCATCACTCACCTCGCTCACACGCATGAAGACTCTCACACAGGACACCATCATTGCCAACAGCCGTTTCTTTGACGACGACGTGAACAAGGTGCCAAAAACCGCTCTTACCGTGGGAGTAGGCACAGTGATGGCAGCTCGCAGCGTGATGATAATCGTTAATGGCTACAAGAAAGCCCGCGCCTTGCAACAGGCTGTGGAAGGAGGAGTATCGCACATGTGCACATTGAGTGCGCTACAAATGCATCCTAAGGCAATCATCATCTGTGATGACGAAGCCACAATGGAGTTAAAAGTCGCCACCTACCGCTACTTCAAGGACATAGAGAGCGCGCATCTCGACCCAGCTACTCTGCTGAAATAATTAGACGATTAAATATAAATTGAGCAACAGTTAATTCAAACTGTTGCTCAATTTTGTTTGTTAAGGCATGTGATCGCATCAGCGACGGCGGTCTTTTCTGGAGTAGCGCCCTCGCTTAGATGCTTTTCCACCCTTTGCCGCACGTCCCTTTGTTACCTCACGTCGGGTGCTATTGCCACGTTGGCCACGTTTTTGACGACGTGAAGCTCTACCACCTTCATATTCGGCACGCATACGGTCGGTTGCTGTCTCACGCTCCATGCGTGAAGCTTGTGTAATAGGCGCCTTGTCGATGCGGTGGCTACCGACTGGATTTTCCTTATCGACGAGCACGAAGTCAAGCTGTTTCTTAATAAGATCGGCTCGCGCCACTTGAATTGTGATAGGATCACCCAACTGATACTTCTTGCCACGTCGACGACCACGAATCTTGTAGTTCTTCTCGTCATACTCATAGAAGTCATCGTCGAGGTCACGCACAGCGATCATGCCTTCGCAATGTGTCTCGTCAAGCTCCACATAAACACCCCATTCGGTCACGCCCGAGATTTTGCCATCATAAACCTCACCCAGGCGAGCGCCCATAAACTCAACCTCTTTATACTTGATTGAGGCACGTTCGGCATTGGCAGCAAGTTGCTCCTGACTGCTCACATGCATGCAGTCTTCCTCCAGCTTCTCCTGATTAACTGAACGAGCGCCCTTGACAGCATACTTATCAAGCAATCGATGCACCATCACATCGGGATAACGTCGAATCGGAGAAGTGAAATGAGTGTAATAATCAAACGCCAAGCCATAGTGCCCCACGTTTTCACTCGAATACACCGCCTTAGCCTGCGATTTAATAGCAAGCAAAGATAAGAGTTCTTCTTCGGGTTTACCCTTGATATCTTTTAGCAAATTATTTAAAGAACGGTTCACATCCTTTGCACTGCCACTTATCTTTAGATCGTGACCAAAGTGTGCGGCAATATCGGCAACGATATTGAGTTTCTCCTGGTCGGGCTCCTCATGGATTCGATAAACAAATGCCTTAGCTTTCTTGCTTGGTGGCACCTTGCCGATGTGGGCTGCCACAGTGCGGTTAGCGAGCAGCATGAATTCCTCGATAAGTTGATTGGCCTCCTTCGACACATGTAGATGCACAGCAGTGGGCACACCATTCTCATCGATATCGAAATATTTCTCCTCACGGTTAAATTCCACAGCGCCTTCATCAAAGCGCTGCTTGCGAAGCTTTTGCGCCAACTCGTGGAAAATAAGGATTTCTTGTGCTAAATCGCCCTTTCCAGTCTCGATAATCTCCTGTGCTTCCTCATAGCAGAAACGGCGGTCACTGTTAATCACCGTGTGGCAAATCTTATATTTATATACCTTGGCGTTATTGTCCATCTCAAAAACCACCGAATGGCACAGCTTGTCTTCATGTGGGCGCAGCGAGCAGATGTAGTTGCACAGTCGCTCGGGAAGCATGGGAACCGTGCGATCAACAAGATATACCGAAGTGGCGCGTGAGTAGGCCTCCTTGTCAATCACGGTGTCGGGCTTGACATAGTGGGTAACATCGGCAATGTGAACACCTATCTGCCAGCGACCATTGGGCAATTTATCTATCGAGAGGGCATCATCATAGTCCTTAGCGTCGGCAGGGTCGATGGTGAAAGTAGTAACCTTGCGCATATCGCGACGGCGTGCAACCTCCTCATCGGTGATGCCTGGCTCGAGCTTATTAGCGACGCGCTCCACATTCTCGGGATAACGGTAAGGCAAGCCAAACTCTGCAAGGATTGCATGAATCTCGGCGTTGTTCTCACCAGCCTTGCCCAACACGTCGACGACCTCTCCAATGGGACTGTTAGAGCCGTCTGGCCACTCGATGATGCGAACCACAGCCTTGTCGCCTGTCTTGCCTCCAGCAAGCTTGTCAAGTGGGATAAAGATATCAGTGGCAAGGAATTTGCTATCGGTGGCAAGATGGGCAAAATACTTTTTTATATTAAGTGTACCAATGAACACCTGGTCCTTGCGCTCAACGATCTTGATGACCTCAGCCTCAGGCTCAAAACCACTACGTGCTGCGCTAATGTGCACCATCACTCGGTCACCGTTGAGGGCATGCATCGAGTTTCGCTCAGCCACCATAATCGTCGTGCCTGCCTCATCATCAAGCTGCACGCTGTTTTTGCCGTTGCTGCGGCGAACGAAGATGCCAGATGCCACGTTGTTGCGCTGGGCAGCCTTAAACTTACCGGGGACAATCTCGTTGATGAAGCCATCAATTGACAGTTGCTCAAGTATCTCAACAATGAGCGCGCGCTGCTTTGGTGACTTCGCGCCAACTTTAGCACTCACCTGCTTATAATTAAAGGGAACGTCGTCTTGCTCGTTGAAGAAGTTTATCACCTTGTCGTGAAACTCTCGACGCTCAATCTTATAGGAATTTAAACGGTCTTTCTTTGCCATAACTAATAAAGGTGAAAGATTAAGATATTGCAAAAATAGCAATAAAAAACCATATTACAAACATCTTTACAACATTTTCAAACAAACTTAAGAAAAAAGGATATAATTCGTATTTTAAAGGATATTATATTTTGTAGTGTGAAGTAATATTAGTAATTTTGCATGTTCTAAAGCATAATTATATAGCACATGAGTATAAAAAGCACCCTCGAAAAAGTCATCAGCGAGGACCTGGCCGAGATATGGAGCCTGCTAAGCCCTGACGAGAAGCGGTTGATAACCGACAATTTCGAGATTCACACATTCAAAAAGAACCAAATAATATATGCCGAGAAAGACGAACCCATCTATCTGTGGTGCCTCTTGAAAGGCAAAGTGAAACTCTATAAGGACGGCATTGGTGGTCGACAGCAGATATTGCGCCTTTATCGACCCATCCAATACTTTGGCTACCGCGCCTACTTTGCCCGTGAGCCTTATGTGTCAAGCGCCGCTGCCTTCGAGCCCTCAACGGTGGGCTCAATGCCCATGGAGGTAGTCAAGAGTATGATCGACGACAACCGTGAATTGGCTTGGTTCTTCATCCATGAACTTTCGAAGAATCTGGGAGGCAGCGACACCAAGATCGTGACCCTCACCCAAAAGCACATTCGCGGCCGACTTGCCGAGGCGCTGATACTGCTTATCGACAATTATGGCTTTGAGGACGATGGCAAGACTCTTAAAATCTATATGGCTCGCGAGGATATCGCCAACCTGTCGAACATGACCACGAGCAATGCCATACGCACATTGTCGGCGTTCGCACAGGAACGCATAATTACCGTTGACGGACGACGCATCAAGATTGTTGACGAGACCAAACTGAGACAAATCAGCAAATTTGGATAAACAAACTTACAGTACAGTAATGATTATCTCACAAGCTAAACGCAAAGAGAACATTGCCGAGTACTTGCTCTACATGTGGCAGGTTGAGGACATCATCCGCGCCATGAGCATGGACATCGACAAGATCAAAGCCGGCATTATTGACCACTATGACGTGGACGACAGAACCCGCAAAGAGATTATCGACTGGTGGGAGGGCCTCATTATGATGATGCAGCACGAAGGAAAGCAGCAAGCAGGACATCTGCAAATCAACAAAAACGTGCTCATACGTCTTAATGACCTGCACGCCGAACTAATGCAAAGCCCTAAGTACCCAGAATATGGAGCGGAGTTCTACAAGACTCTGCCCTTTATCGTAGAACTTAGAGCCAAGACGCCCGAAGAGCAACAAGTGGGCGAGCTGGAAACATGCTTCAACGCCCTATACGGCACTTTGATGCTCAAACTCCAAGGCAAAGAGATGAGCAAAGAGACACAAGTGGCAATCGACCAAATCTCTCACTTCATTGGCACCCTTGCTGCTTTTTATAAAAAAAATGAAGAAAAACCTCTCTTTGAAGAATAAACGACAAAGTATATTCTCAACTATAAACTATGAGCTCTGAACTAAAAACCATACTTATCACAGGTGCCAACGGCCAGCTTGGACGAGAGATGCACATGGTGCTCGACAGCGACATCTTTGTCAACGCTATCTACACCGATGTGGAGGAGCTTGACATCACTAACGCCCAAGCCATCGAAAAGTGCTTGGAGAGCAACAATGTTGAATATATTGTCAACTGTGCGGCCTACACTGCCGTCGATGCAGCCGAGAGCAACATAGAATTATGCACTAAGCTCAATGTAGAAGCCCCTACCCTTCTGGCACAAGCAGCCCACAAACATGGTGCAAAACTCATCCACATCTCAACTGATTATGTGTTTGACGGCACCAGTTGCCGCCCATATCGTGAGGACGATCTCGTTTGCCCCACCTCGGTTTACGGTGCAACCAAAGCCGATGGAGAAAAACACATAATGGATGTGGCTCCCGAGAGCATCATAGTGCGCACCGCTTGGCTATATTCACCTCATGGCAAGAACTTCGTGAAGACTATGCTTGAACTTGGCAAGAGCCGTGAGAGCCTGCGTGTAGTTTGCGACCAAGTGGGCACTCCCACCTGCGCCCTTGACCTCGCAAGCGTGATAAAGACATTCATTGACTGTGACGAGTGGCATCCAGGCATCTACCATTTCAGCAATGAGGGAGCAATCTCGTGGTACGATTTCACCCTTGCCATCCACCGACTTGCCGGAATCACCACATGCCATGTGCTACCATGCATGACCGAGGATTATCCAACCCCTGCCACCCGCCCTCACTACAGCGTGCTCGACAAAAGTAAGGTAAAAGCGACCTTGGGTATCGAAATCCCCTACTGGGAAGAAAGCCTTGCACAATGTTTAAATTCAATGCACAATGCATAATTCACAATGTACAATCCTCTCAACTCTTCACTCTCAACTAAAAAACTGACAACAATCTAATGGCTTTTAATGACGAAATAACGAAGCGGCGCACTTTTGCCATCATCTCGCACCCTGATGCGGGAAAAACCACTTTGACCGAGAAGCTACTGCTCTTTGGTGGAGCTATTCATGTGGCAGGTGCTGTGAAGTCAAACAAAATCAGGAAAACCGCAACCAGCGACTGGATGGACATCGAGAAGCAACGCGGTATCTCGGTAGCAACCTCGGTTATGGGGTTCAACTACAAAGACTATAAAATCAATATCCTCGACACCCCTGGTCACCAAGACTTTGCCGAAGACACTTATCGCACTCTCACCGCTGTCGACAGCGTTATTATCGTGGTTGACGTAGCAAAGGGCGTAGAGACACAGACACGCAAGTTGATGGAAGTCTGCCGCATGCGCAACACGCCAGTTATCATCTTCGTCAACAAGCTCGACCGAGAGGGCCGAGACCCATTCGACATTCTTGATGAGTTGGAGCAGGAGCTTAAAATCTCGGTTCGGCCCTTGACATGGCCCATCAACATTGGCTCAAAGTTCAAGGGGGTATACAACATCTATGAACAAAGCCTTGACCTGTTCAAGCCCGACAAGCAGCATGTTACCGAGCGTGTGGAGATTGATGACATCAACTCGCCTGAAATTGACAAGCAAGTGGGAGAAGACGACGCACAAAAGCTACGAGAGGACATTGAGCTGGTTGATGGTGTTTATCCTGACTTTGAAGTCAATGACTATCTTGAAGCTCAAGTGGCACCCGTGTTCTTTGGTTCTGCGCTCAACACCTTTGGTGTGAAGGAGCTGCTTGACTGTTTTATAAAGATTGCCCCATCGCCCAAACCTGTTCAGGCCATAGAGCGCGTGGTAGAACCAAGTGAGGAGAAATTCACTGGCTTTGTGTTCAAGATTCAAGCCAACATGGACCCCAATCACCGCAGCTGTATCGCTTTCGTGAAGATTTGCTCAGGAATATTTCACCGCAACAACACCTATTTGCACGTACGCAGCGGCAAGACCTATAGATTCAGCACCCCCACAGCCTTCATGGCGCAACGCAAGGACGTAGTAGATGAGGCCTATCCTGGCGACGTGATTGGTTTACCCGACAGCGGCAGTATCTTCAAGATTGGCGACACTTTGACCGAAGGCGAGAATCTTCACTTCAAAGGCTTGCCAAGTTTCTCTCCAGAGATGTTCAAATACATCGAGAACGCCGACCCCATGAAGACTAAACAGCTCAACAAAGGGATCGCTCAGCTAATGGACGAGGGTGTGGCTCAGCTCTTTATCAACCAGTTCAACAACCGCAAGATAGTAGGAACAGTGGGACAACTACAGTTTGAGGTAATTCAATATCGATTGCTTCATGAATACAACGCCCAGTGCCGTTGGGAGCCCATAAGTCTCTATAAGGCATGCTGGATAGAAAGTGATGATGACGAAGCACTCCAGGCCTTTAAGCACCGTAAGCACCAATTTATGGCTGTTGACACCGAGGGTCGTGACGTGTTCCTTGCCGACTCGGGCTATGTACTTCAGATGGCTCAACAAGATTTCCCGAAAATCAAGTTCCATTTCACAAGCGAGTTTTAATTGATTTTTTTGAATTATCTTCAAATTAATTATTACCTTTGTTGTTTCAAAACAAGACAAACATAAAGAAAACAAGATATGAATCCTCACGAGAGTTTAATTCAATTATATAAGCAGTTCGTTGGCAGTGAGCCTTCTGAAATAAAATTAATGGACAAGGCCGGCTCAAACAGGAGTTACTATCGCCTCTCAGGTGACAAATCGGTTGTAGGAGTAGTAGGCGAATCACGTGAAGAGAATGACGCTTTCATCTATATTGCCAGCCACTTCAAGAAGCAAGGTCTGTCGGTGCCCACCGTCTATGGCGTTAGCGATGACCACATGGTATACATTCAGGAAGATTTAGGCGGCAAGCCTGAGAATATCCTGTGGAACAAAATCCGGCGCAGCAGCATCACACATGCCTTTACTAATGAAGAAAAAGAGCTTCTACGCCGCACAATGAGAGACTTGTGCGATATTCAGTTCCGTGGAACTAAAGGTTTTGACTATAGCAAGTGCTATCCTGCTGAATGTTTCGATGAGCGTTCTATTAAGTGGGACTTGAACTATTTCAAATATTGTTTCCTGAAAGCCACTGGCATAATCTTCAATGAAAACAAGTTGGAGAACGATTTCGAACGCCTCACAAGTGATTTGCTGTCAGTGCCAAGCGAAACATTCATGTATCGAGATTTCCAGTCTCGCAATGTCATGCTCGTGGGTGACACAGAACACCCGGCCGAGTGCCGACTCTGCTATATAGACTTCCAAGGCGGCCGTCGTGGTCCTTACTACTATGACGTAGCGTCATTTGTGTGGCAGTCGCGAGCCAAGTATCCCGAAGATCTAAAAAAAGACCTCGTCCATGTTTATCTGGAGCAACTAAAGTGCTACAAGCCTGACCTTGACGAAAAACTGTTTTTCGAGAACCTGCGGCTTTTTGTGCTTTTTCGCACCTTACAAGTGCTTGGCGCCTATGGTTTCCGCGGATATTTTGAGAAGAAGCCCGACTTCATGAAGAATAGCATTGTGCCTGCCATTGCCAACTTGCGTCGTTTAATAACCAACTGCTCTTTTGACCGATACCCCTATTTGAGCGAACTAATCAATGAGCTGGTAAACATGAAAGATTTCACCAGCGAGGAGAAAACACTCACCGTGAGGGTGATGAGCTTTGCCTACAAAAAGGGCATTCCACATGATCCTTCGGGCAACGGCGGGGGCTATGTGTTTGACTGCCGTGCATTGAACAACCCTGGCAAATATGACAAGTACAAAGCATTCACGGGCCTTGACGATAACGTCATCAAGTTTCTTCAAAAGGAGAGCACTATCGACCAGTGGCTCGTCCACGTTTATGCTATGGTTGATGAATCGGTTGAGCGTTACAAGAAACGCAATTTTACTGACCTGTTGGTTTGTTTCGGCTGTACTGGAGGTCAGCACCGCTCGGTTTATGCAGCGCAACATCTTGCTGAGCACATATACAAGAAGTTTAACGTGCGGGTTGAGCTCACGCACCGTGAGCAGAGCGGCCATGATCGCACTTTCAACCCTGTTGAAGAATGAAAGCGATGATTTTTGCGGCTGGGCTTGGAACTCGGCTGCGCCCTTTGACCAACGACCGCCCCAAGGCTCTGGTGGAGATTGGCGGCAAAACGATGCTCGAACGGGTGATTACACGTCTCGCCGAGGCGGGTTTTGACGACATCATCATTAACATTCATCACTTTGGGCAGAAAATCATTGATTTTCTTGATGCGAACAACAACTTTGGGCTCGACATTCACATCAGTGATGAGCGTAACATGCTTCTCGACACGGGTGGGGGAATTCTCAAGGCGCGAACTCTGCTCGGCTGTAACGAACCATTCCTCGTCCATAATGCCGACATTCTCACCGACATTGACTTAAAAGCCATGTGGCAATGTCACATCGAAAGCGGAGCCATAGCAACCTTGCTTGTCAAGAAACGAAAAACGTGTCGCTATCTCGTCTTCGACGACGACTACCGTTTGCGAGGATGGATTAACCATTCTACGGGCGAGACGCGGCCACTGGAGCTCACTCACTGCAAGGACGGGCACGAGATGGCTTTTGGAGGCATACATGTGATTTCACCGGGCATCTTTGAGCATTTGGAAAAGTACTCGCAAGGGCAGGCGAAGTTCTCTATCACTCCTTTCTACGTTGACGAGTGCCACAAGCTATTGATTAAAGGATATGTTCAAGGCAGCCCTTACTCCTGGATTGATGTGGGAAAGCCTGAGTCGCTGGCCGATGCCGAAGTTATGGTAAAAAGGACTAAAAAATAGTTCTTAAGGGGCTCTTACAATTTCCCTAATTCCACTTTAGAACCCATAATCAAAATCGTCGTCACTCTCTTGCAAACTGCTATTGGGCTCTTTCCAGCACAAGAGCTTGAGAGCCGAGACCACAACATTGCTTTTCTCGTCCTCGGCATAATAGAATCCTGACCCATGAGCTTTGTCGCTCAGCCCCCAATTGAGATACCCCTCGGTTTTGTCACCAATCCTGAGCGCCTTGTAGACCACCACGTCACACTTTTCCAAAACCTCCGGAAAAGCCGACAACTCATCAGCCATATACTTCGAAGCAAAATCAAGACATCGCAGATAGAAAGCCTTGTCGGTCTGCCCCATAGCAATGCCCTGACTGCCATGGTCGTAGAAATACTCCCCATTGCGTTGAAGCTGGCTTTGCCCCCGCTGGTTGGCAACTTCCACAATCTCTTGAGTCAAGAGCTCGGGATTAGTGCTCTGCGCCGCAACCACAAAATTGAAGTCACCCGAGTTGCTGGGGCCAAGGCCCACCACCACAGCTCCATGAATCGACGCAAGCATGTCCTTGTGTTTAAGCCCAGCCGTGAGAGGCGTGGCCTCAAAAATCTCAAACATCTTGCTCATCTGTGGCATCTGTGAGAGCTTGCCTCCATCAATCTTCATACCAATGTAAGTGTCGAGCTCCTCATCGCCAGGAATCAGTTTCAGAACACTGTTCGCACTGTCGACCGACGGCGCTATCAAATTGTCATATAATTGCTGATACTGACCATCCTTCTGGTATATAATGCGCGTGTCGATGTGAGCTTGCTGCTCAGCGGTGTCGACCCAAAAATCAACCTTTGCCGTAATTGCTTTAATATCACTATCGGTAATAATGTCAATAGCAGGAACATTACCAAAAATAGTGCTCAGTCGAGAATTCTTCTTGAGAATTGTGCTGAAATCCTTAACATTAACATAAACGCCTATGTCGCAAGAATCAGGAAGATTCTTGACCACCTCCTCGTTAGCAAGGAAACTGGGCTTTTTCTTGCCTATTATGTCACTGGCAGCTTTACTGGCAACATTAGCGTCGACAGGGGTGCTGTAGCGACCTATCATCAACACATCATCTTCCACCACATAAGCATAGTCAAGATGAGTAGCAAAGTCTACCCCCTCAATATCGGTCATCTTATTTGATGTGATTTTATGCACCATCTTCTCGGCCATGTCTTCATCCTTTAGAGGAATCAATGCCACAGCCTTATAAATTCCAGGAGAGAAGAAAACATAACTTTTGCTGTTTACATCAATACCCGACACGGGCAGATTACTTATAATGTCGCCAAGAACTGTGGGATCGGCATCATCTATCACCTTTTTCAACTCCTCAGGAAGCGTTACACTATCGCCTTTAGCCATCCCTGTTTTAGACAGAATACTTGGCACATCAATAGTCATGACACCAACTGCATCATCGGGTATCATTGACCTCAGATTATCGTCGGTGGGGCAACATGAAACCATCGCAATGAGTGCAAAAAGAAAAACGAAACAATCAATCTTTTTCATTATTATTAATTTTTGGATGCAAAAATAACACTTTATTCAATGATAACAACAAAAAACAATTGATATTTGAAGGCTTGTTAATAAGTTTTCTGTTTATTCTATTGCTGGAATAATTATAATTACTATTTTTGAAGTCTAAATTAGCCTATGAGGCATAGTATTGCCTTGAAGAGGACAAGTGGACAAGAGGAGAATGCACAGTTCACGATTACGTTCACTATCATTTCCTACTTGCATAATATGTTTAACTACTATTTTAATAAGACTGTTATCATGAACGATATTTCTGAAATAATAAGGGCTTTGCTTGACCAGTTCAGCAGCACCAGTGAGGCTGAACGAGAATTTGAAAGCATGATGAACGAAGACCCTGAACTTAAGGAAGACTATAAACAATGGTGCGACGAGATGGGCTATGAGAACAAAACTGGTTATCAAGACTTCATCGACGAACTGATGCAAGACCGTGACGAGTTTTGGGAAAGCATGAGCGAATAACTTCACCAAACGCGAAAACTATTGATGAGCGACGTTCCCTCTCCCTCCACCACTGTGATGCCTGCCGAATGGGAAAAGCAGGAGGCTATACTATTGTCATGGCCACACCTCAACACTGATTGGCGGGAAATGCTGCAAGAGGTGCAATCTTGTTTCAAACAAGTTGCGAAGGCAATCCTTAGCGAGATGAAACTAATAGTTGTCACGCCACAGGTAGAAGATGTCAAGATGCAACTCACCGACCTCGACAATTCCAACAATATTATATACCAGTCAATACCAACCAACGACACTTGGGCAAGAGACTTTGGGCCTATTTCGGTCTTTAACAATGGTAAACCAATGATGCTCGACTTCAAGTTCAACGCTTGGGGGATGAAATTTGCCTCAAACTATGACAACCTAATCTGTCGTGAGATGTCTAGAAATGGCATCTTCAAAGCACAATATGTCAATTATCAAGACTTTGTGCTTGAGGGAGGCTCAATCGAGAGCGATGGAAAAGGCACAATTCTCACCACGAGCAACTGCCTATTATCACAAAACCGCAACGATTCTCTCGACAAGAATCAGATAGAAAACGTGTTGAAAGAAAGATTAGGTGCAAAAAAGGTGCTTTGGCTCGACAATGGTATGTTGATTGGCGACGATACCGACTCTCATATTGACACCTTAGCCCGACTCGCACCAGGCAACAATATACTCTATGTGAAAAGTACTGAATCTTGTGGAGAACAAGATGAATCGTTACGGCTCATGGAGCAGGAACTCAAACTCATGAGCAACGCCCATGGCGATCCTTTTAAGCTGGTGCCTCTACCCTGCCCAGAGCCCATCTATGACGATGAAGGCAACAGGTTGCCTGCCACCTATGCCAACTTCTTGATAACCAACTCTCAGGTGCTTGTACCCATCTATTCGCAACACTCATGCGATGCCCAAGCATTAGAAACTATAGCTGATGTCTTTCCCCAACGTACCGTGGTGGGAATAAACTGTAACGCATTAATAAAACAACATGGATCGCTGCACTGTATCACAATGCAAATCCCACATAATTTCTTAAATAAATGAAAATTGGAATAATACAACAACACAATAGCAGCGAGGTGGAACTCAACCGCCTAAGGCTGATAGAGAAAATTGGCACGCTTGCCAAAAACGGTGCAGAACTCATTGTATTACAAGAATTACATGACTCATTGTACTTTTGCCAAGAGGAGAACATTAACAACTTTGATCTCGCCACTCCAATTCCTGGCAATGTCACTGAGATTTATTCTAAGGCGGCACAAGAAAATAATGTGGTTCTCGTCACCTCAATGTTTGAGAAGCGAGCATCAGGTCTTTATCACAACACAGCTGTCGTGTTTGAGAAAGATGGCACTATTACAGGAAAATATCGCAAAATGCACATCCCCGATGACCCTGCCTACTATGAGAAGTTCTACTTCACACCAGGTGACATTGGGTTTGAGCCCATCAACACTAGTTTGGGAAAACTTGGAGTACTTGTTTGCTGGGACCAGTGGTATCCCGAGGCAGCACGACTGATGGCATTGCGTGGAGCCGAAATTCTCATCTACCCCACCGCCATAGGCTTTGAAAGCAGTGACAACGAAAACGAGAAAATGCGACAGATCAACGCATGGATGACGGTGCAACTGGGTCATGCTGTGGCTAACGGTATTCCTGTTGTGACAGTCAACCGCGTAGGCCATGAAAAAGACCCAAGCGGGAAAACTCGCGGCATAGAGTTCTGGGGCAGCAGTTTCGTTGCTGGTCAACAGGGCGAAATCTTGCATTGCGCGTCAAGCAAGGAAGAGGAAGATGCTGTCATTGATGTCAATCTTGAGCGCACCGAGCGAGTGCGACGCTGGTGGCCATTCCTTCGCGACCGTCGCATCGACCACTACCACGACATCGACAAGCGATACCTAGAGTAAATTCTGAGTTTCTCAGATATTCACTTATTTCTGCTAATTTATCTTGTCTTTTTTCTAAAATATGACTGAGTCAGTTGCTCCGCATAACAATATAATTATTCATACTAAACTAAAAAAGAATTATTTCATATCAAGTTTCATATTATATTTATTTTTTATAAAATTAGAGATCTCAACATTCTTAGTTAGATTATCACAAAGCAAAAGAAGGTCTTTATAGGTCGGGAAATAATATGTACTATTCACTTTATATCTACATATTTCATGACCTTGTAATATGTCTAGAACAACAAGATTATTTTCTTTACTACTTCTCCATCCCCAGTCTTCTTCTAACACCAAATACTTGTCTTCTATTATTTTGAAAGGATTACAATCCGCACCGCTTCTATATTCCCAAAAAGTATCACTTATAGAATTGTAAACACTTATACCGCGACTGACTTTATGAATTCTTAAGCAATCTACCATTATAGTATCGTTTTTATCTAATCTTTCAATTAATTGATCGTCTATTGTATAAACTTCTTTAATTGGAAATCCTGAATTTTGAAATGGTTCAGAGAAAGCATATTTATAGCATAATCCTTTTCCTACGAAGTATGCAATAACGAAGTCAGGTGACCCTTCTTCCTGTTTTCCGCACGATTTGTTTTTGAAAAAAATAATACTTGAAAATCAATAATATAGCTCGAAAAATTTGGCAAATTGTGGGGCTCGCACTAAATTT
>CAJOFH010000065.1 GCA_905233845.1 uncultured Muribaculaceae bacterium
ATTTGCTCGCGCCACCCTGCGCCACCTTGTTTTTAGAGCTATCCCCCTGATTTTCAATACCCGCTATGTGATGGCAGAAAAAAGTACCGAAGTCAGGAAGAGTGTAAATGGTTTTTAAGATTAGGGTATAGGTTGTTTTGCTCTTATAGAAATAAATATTATCTTTGTTGCTGTTTTTTGAAATACGGCAATGAAAGGGAACTATATCATAGTTAAAGGTGCTCGGGTTAATAACCTGAAAAACATCGACGTGACTATTCCGAGGAACAAGTTTGTGGTAATCACTGGTTTGTCTGGCTCGGGAAAGTCGTCATTGGCGTTCGACACTCTCTATGCAGAGGGGCAGCGTCGTTATGTAGAGAGCCTTTCGTCCTATGCCCGCCAGTTCCTGGGTCGCATGTCTAAACCCGAGTGTGATTTCATCAAGGGCCTGCCACCCGCCATCGCTATCGAGCAAAAAGTCAACAACCGTAACTCACGCAGTACCGTGGGCACTTCGACCGAGATTTATGACTACCTGCGACTTCTCTTTGCCCGCATAGGCAAGACCTATTCCCCCGTGAGTGGTGAACTGGTGAAAAAACACACCACTGACGATGTTATCGAAGCCATCAAGCAATTGCCTGATGGTGTGAGGTTCGCCCTGCTCTCCCCTATAATTATCCCCCTTGGACGCAGTCGTGGCTCCCAAATCGACATACTACGCAAGGGAGGCTATTCTCGTTTGGAAGAGAACAGAAAGTTTGTTAATATTGTCGATGCGCTCGCTGTTGCCGACGAACCTGGCCACAACTACCGTCTTCTTGTTGACCGTATGGTATCACCCATCAGCATCGATGATGAGCTTCGTTTGCGTGATTCTATTGCAACAGCATTCTTCGAAGGTCAAGACGAGTGTATTATCCTCACTTTCAATTCCGATGGCACCACAAACGAACAGCATTTCTCTAAAAGATTTGAAGCCGACGGTATGACATTTAAAGAGCCGAGCGACCTGATGTTCAACTTCAATAATCCTATTGGCGCTTGCGACACTTGCGAAGGCTTTGGTAACATTGTGGGCATTGATGAGAACTTGGTTGTGCCTAACAAAACACTCTCAATTTACGATGATGCGGTGATGTGCTGGCGCGGGCAGGTGATGAGCGAATGGAAGAATGCGTTTATTGAAATCGCATCACGATATGGTTTTCCCATACATCGTCCTTATTACCAGTTAACCCAAGACCAGCTCAATCTGCTGTGGCATGGCTGTGATGAGTTCCCAGGCATTGATGGTTTCTTTGACTTCATCAAGAGTAAATCTTATTCAATCCAATATCGTGTGCTGCTTGCGCGCTACCGTGGCAAGACAATGTGTCCCACCTGCAATGGTTCAAGGCTAAAACCAGATGCAAACTATGTAAAAATCAATGGCAAGACAATAGGCGATCTCGTTCACATGCCCATCGACCAACTCGCACTGTGGTTCAAAGGGTTGATACTTGACAAGGAAGACACAATTATATCAAAACGTCTTCTCACCGAAATCAATAATCGTTTGTCATTCCTGATAGAGGTGGGACTCCCCTACCTCACACTCGACCGTCTGTCAGGCACATTGTCTGGCGGTGAGAGCCAGCGCATCAACCTCGCAACCTCGCTTGGCAGCACATTAGTAGGTTCTATTTACATACTTGATGAGCCAAGTATTGGTCTGCATCCCCGAGACAATGACCGTCTCATCAAAGTGCTAAAGATGCTGCAAGCTCTTGGTAACACAGTGGTAGTAGTCGAGCACGATGAGGAGATAATGCGTGCTGCCGACTATATCATCGACATGGGCCCAGAGGCAGGACGACTGGGTGGGCAAGTAGTGTATCAAGGCACTGTTGACAAACTTAAAGACATCAACAACAGCTTCACACTAAAGTACTTGACAGGTGAGATGAAGATTGCGTTGCCCAGCCATCGACGCCATTGGAATAACTTTATCGAGGTTAAAGGTGCCGCTCAGAATAACCTAAAGGACATTGACGTGCGCTTCCCGCTTGGAGTGATGACAGTTGTGACAGGAGTAAGCGGTTCAGGGAAGTCAACCCTTGTCAACGATATCTTATACAAAGCGTTGGCACGCCAAATTGGCGAGAGTGCCGAAGCACCAGGTACATACTCATCACTTGGTGGTGACATCGACCTTGTGAAAACCGTTGAATTTGTCGATCAAGACCCAATTGGCAAGTCCTCACGCAGTAATCCAGCAATATATCTGAAAGCTTTTGACGAGATACGCCACCTCTTCGCTCAGCAGCAGCTTTCAAAGCAGATGGGCTACAATGCCGGTTTCTTCTCGTTCAACTCGCCTGGAGGACGATGCGAGGAATGTAAAGGAGACGGCAAAATCACAATCGAGATGCAATTCATGGCAAACGTCACCCTAACTTGCGACACATGTCACGGTCGCCGTTTCAGCAACAATGCTCTTGAGGTGCTTTATCGTGGGAAATCGGTATATGATGTTCTTGAAATGACTGTGAACCAAGCAATAGAATTCTTCTCAGAGGAAGTCACTTTTAACGAGAAAAAGATTGTTGCAAGATTGAAACCACTGCAGGATGTGGGTTTGGGATATATCAAACTCGGTCAATCGTCTTCTACCCTTTCAGGAGGTGAGAACCAGCGCGTTAAATTGGCAAGTTTCCTCAGTGGAGAAAAGAAGGCGCACACATTATTTATATTTGATGAACCTACAACTGGTCTGCATTTCCATGACATCAATACACTATTAAAATCGTTCAACCAACTCATTGACCGAGGACACACCATTATAATAATTGAGCATAACCTTGAGGTGATTAAGTGTGCCGACCACATTATAGACCTTGGTCCTGAAGGTGGTGAAGATGGCGGAACAGTTGTTGTAACAGGAACACCCGAAGAAGTGGTGCAACACCCCACCAGTTACACTGCTAAATGGCTCAAGAATGTTCTAACTCAATAGTTATTACAATATAAATTAGGAGCGCAACAATACTGATGTTGCGCCCCTTAATTATATATCACAAAAAAATTCTAATTAGTCATCTTGTGATTTTATTTTCTCCATATTCTGGATAAGTGCTAAGTTAATGCGTTCAATTTCGTTTAACTTAAGGGACGATGCATCGCTTGTGAATGGTTTGTACCACAATTGCTCTTTAAATGTCTTAAATAAAGCCT
Organism: uncultured Muribaculaceae bacterium; assembly: GCA_905233845.1. GTDB lineage: Bacteria > Bacteroidota > Bacteroidia > Bacteroidales > Muribaculaceae > Sodaliphilus. The sequence continues at coordinate 3,199 of CAJOFH010000065.1, forward strand.
TGTTCTTGAACCTATAGCCATGACGAGCATAAATATCATTGCGCATCAACCTCAATGTCTCAGCATCATAGATTTCTAAATATCCTGATGATAGAATCTCAACCGAAGTGATGGGCCATATACCTTCACCCTTGTAGCGAACACCCTTTATCTTCTTGAGCTTCATAGATTTTACTGTTTCTACTTCGGGGTCGTCATCCCATGCCATTCCGTTCTTTGTTTTTACAACATCTAATTTGAGGTAATGCTGTTCAAAATCAAATTCGAAATGATCTCTACCGCGAAAAACCGACAAGATGTTAGAAGGTGTGTCGTAGATTTCCACGAAGCTGTAAGATTCCCATCTATCATGTGCAGTGCCAATAGACATACGACCTTCACCATCGAATGCAAATTCGCTGCCGTTACGGCTTCGATACACACCGTCAAGTTGTTGGTTGAGTTGTTCCTCTAAAACACTAGAAAAGCCCCCTTCAAGACGAAACAAGACATCGGTAACAGTTCCTTTGGGAGATTTGATTATTAGTAAATCTTTACCATCAATATTGCGACGCTCAATAGTAGAACCCGAGACTGAACGTCCCGACAGTGTAGATATGTTGCTTTCTTCATATATTGACAAAACAACCAATTTGCCGCCACGACCTTTGACAACTTTAAAACCATAGCCACCCTCATGCAGAGTACCGCCCTGGAATTCTATCACTCCATTTTTTTCCATAGCAATGAATGAAGCATTGCCATCGTGCCAACAAGTCTCATTAATCTTTCCCAAAGAATTAGCCATCATTTGCAACGACAATATAATGGCTGTCGATAAAAACAATAATCTTCTCATATTTAAAATTTTAAAGAATGAAATTTTCAACCCAAATGAAAAGTATTCCAGCCAAATACCCCAAAAATGCTATAAAAGTGATTCTCTTGAAGTACCAAAAGAACGGAATTTTCTCGATACCCATAGCTACCACACCAGCAGCTGAGCCAATTATAAGAAGACTACCACCCACACCTGCAGTGAAAGTGAGCAGGTGCCAGAAGAGTCCATCTTCTACGAAGTAATTTAGGTAGGTGGGGTCACCACCTGTCATGCCGGTGAACATCTTAATACAAGCAGCCACCAATGGCACGTTGTCGACAATCGACGACAGCACACCAATCAGTCCTGCTATGCTCACAGGCTCATGGATGTTGTCGTTCAAGTAACCGGCAACACTATGTAGAATTCCTGCTTGCTGCAGTGCCGATACACTCATGAGGATGCCCAGGAAGAAGAGAATTGACGACATGTCGATGCGTCGCATGGCTTGTGACACTCGTCCGCCAAGTTTAGGATCAATCTTGTAACGAGATATCAAAATCTCAGTAACGAGCCAAATAATACCGAGCGACATCATCATACCCATGTAAGGAGGTAAATGTGTCACTGTTTTGAATACTGGAACAAAGAGTAGTCCGGCAACACCAAGTATTAGGATAGCCTTGCTGATGTGTGGATGCTCCTCCGACATCTGAATCGCCTCTTCGCGACGTGCAGTGGGTTTAGGCATTGGCTCCTTCTTGATCCATCTTGTAGCAATAAGCAATGGCACAATCACCGAAACAATAGACGGCAACAACAAATTCTCTATCAGGCTCATGGCTGTTACCTTGTCGGCCATCCACAACATGATGGTTGTAACGTCGCCAATGGGTGACCATGCGCCACCACTATTAGCTGCAAGCACGAGTACGCCTGCAAAAATCCAGCGTTCTTTCTTGTCGTGCAGCAATCTACGAAGCATCATGATCATGATAATGGTTGTGGTCATATTGTCAAGCACAGCCGACATGAAGAATGTGGTTACCGACAATATCCACAACATGCGGCGCTTGTTCTTGGCATGAATGTGCTCTGTAATAAAACTAAATCCACCATATCGGTCGATATGCTCCACAATTGTCATCGCAGCGATGAGGAACATCAAAATCTCGCAGGTCTCGCCCAAGAATTTGAGTAATTCCTCTTCCATTTCTACATCATGAGTGCAAAGCGAGTAGATAGACCATAAAATGCCACACATAATCAGAGCAAACGTCGATTTATTAATCTTCAACGAATGCTCAAGAGCAATCAACAGATAACCAATCACAAAGATTGTGATTAATGCTATTATCATTTATTTATACAATTTGTGCTTTGTTATTTTTCAGTTATCTAATTCGGCTGCTACCTTTCAACAACTTCTGATCATGAGAAATACCCTTATGAGCCAGAAGCAAGAGTACAATTGCAACGATAGGTAGCACATTGTAATAGGTGAGACTTCCTATCAGATCGCAGTCTTCTTGCATTAATGCCACACCACACAATGTGGTCATCGATGCTATGATGAGAATGATGTTGATGACGCATAATTTCTTTTGAAATCTCAAACTCTTAAACTTAAAAATCGTAATGAAGGCCAATAAAGCCACAAGACAGTTGAGAATAAAAACTACCCCATTCATGCCTTCAAAACTCATGCCACCGAAGAAAGATTCCCCTCTTGAATTCATTAGCAACGGCATAAAGGCATAAATACCCATCAAGATAGCTGCTATTAACAAGAATAACGACTGCTTACGTTGAATTACCATTTACTATTATTTATATAGTGTTAATAATTGTATTTATTTGTCTCAAATAATTTAGTGCAAAATTAATGCAATCTGCGAGAATAGCAAAATAAAAACAGAGTTTTTAATGTATTTCACGAAAATTAATGACATTGCAGTCATTAAGGATTACTATTTTTTGGCAGATTTCGACCAAATTGACTATTTTTGCACAAGTTTTGCATGTAGTGTTATTTGTTACACTCTTTTAATTTACGACATGGAGAAAAATGACATATCCAAAATAAGAACCACCATCTATCAATACCTTGATTCAAGACAACTTGCTCTTGCCTTTAAGAGTTTGAAGGTTATGGTTGACGATACACAACAATGGGATTTGAGCGAGGAGCTAAACAGATTGACAACGTCTTATAACTACATGCTTCAATACTTGTCGCAAGGAGTACTCGACCCTGAAAGGGATAACATTTTGTCACAAATTCTGGTCGACACCTACCTGCTTACTGACAAAACTGTCATTGCTCTTGCCGCACCACTTTCAACACATATTTTTTACCAACGCAATCAGGAGTTCAAGAACCGCGACTTGCAAACTCTGGTAGATGAGTATGTGATTGAAATGAACAAACTCCAGCTTATAAGTATTGTAGATGATGAGAATCGCAATGTCAACGCTGCTACTGAATTGATGAAGAAGTGCGAAAATCTTGAAAGTGATATTTTTAACAAGGTTTGGAGCACGTTCCCTATCGAGACATACGATGTGAATGCAATTACCTCATTACTTGCAAATAATCAATTGCCGTCTCATCTCAAGAGTCTGGTGCTCTCGGCCCTGATGCTTGGCCTGTCAAAATTTTTCGACCCTGCAAAACTATCACTATTGCTCAAGTCTTATGTTTCTATAGATGATGTTGAGCTTAAGTTGAGAGCCCTAATCAATGCGGTGATTATCATTTTCTTATATCGAAGTCGAATTGGCTCATATAAGGAAGTGCTTTCCATCATTAAAGAGATTGAGGAGCACCCCGATTTCAAGAGCGACCTTCAACTGATTTTTACGAAACTAATTCACAGTCGAAACACTGACAATATTTCCCGTAAACTTCGTGAGGACATAATGCCCGAATTGCAGAAAATGAGCCCCGACTTGTTTAATAAAATCAAGGGCAAGACTCCTGGCACCATCGACATCTCGGAAATAGAGGAGAACCCTCAATGGCAAGAGTGGCTCGACAAGAGTGGTATCACACGCAAGCTTGAAGAATTCAACGAGTTGCAATCGCAGGGCGGCGATGTTTTCATCGCAACTTTTGCTAAATTAAAGAGTTATCCCTTCTTTAACAATCTCTCTAACTGGTTTCTGCCCTATCACGACAATTGTTCGGCAGTGATTAACGCATTTGGAGGTAAGAAACATCCTCTTACCGAACTGTTTAAAGTGATGCCTATTTTGTGCGACAGTGACAAATATTCTATGCTTCTTTCTATTGCTTCTACGCCTGAGATGCAGCGTAACATGATGTTTGAGCATTTTGACGCACAACGGGAGCAGTTCAAGGAATTAGAGACCGAGGATTCCCAATCGGTAATCAAGATGCGTGACAATATCGTCAACCGATACATTCAGGATCTTTACCGATTCTTCAAACTATATTCTCGGCGTCGAGAGTTCAAGTCTATATTCGACACCGATATCAATCTCACTGAGGTTGAGTGTCTTAAACCCTACATCAGTGACACTTCTACTCTTTCGGTAATCGCCGAGTTCTACTTCAAGAACGGCTTCTATGACGATGCAATAAAGTTTTACCGAAATATGGTCGCCAACCATGATGCCGATCCTCATGTTTATCAAAAAATAGCCTATTCTTATCAGTCGCAAGGTAAATTCCGTGAGGCTCTTAAGAATTATTCGCGCTATGAACTCGTCGATAGTTCCGACTCTTGGAACACCAAGCAGATGGCACAATGCTACCGAAGCATGCGTGAGCACAACAAGGCGATTGAATATTATAATAAAGCTCTTGAAATATCTCCGCAGAGTGCAGTTCTTTGTATTAACTTGGGTCATTGTTATCTCGATAAGGGCGATTATGACAACGCTTTAAAACAGTATTACAAAGCCGACTTTATGCCTAAAGCAAAACATCGTGCTTGGCGTCCTATTGCTTGGTGCTCGTTGCTGACTGGCAAAAATGAGCAAGCAGTTAACTACTACGAAAAAATTATTAATGATGATACTCCATCGTCACAAGACCACCTGAATTATGGACACGTGTTGCAGGTCATGGGTCGAATTGCCGATGCCGTAGCCCAATATCGTCAGTCACTCGCTTTTGAGAACAATGACAGCGAGGCTTTTGCAGGATTGTATATGGCCGACGCAAAATATATTGTAAACAAGCTGGGAATTCCTGCCAGCGACTTTGCTTTGGTGCTGGACGCTGCTTTACAAACCACATAATCATCACTTGTGTAATGAAAAAAATCTTTTTATCAATCTCTTTATTTCTTACTATTGCTACTATGATTAGTGCCGACAATGTTTTTTTCCAGCCGTTTAAGACAACTAACGGCGCTATACCTTTCGATCGTATAACAACTGCCGACTATGAGCCTGCTATAATCGAGGGCATGAAACGTCACAGTGAAGAAATCGATGCCATCGCCAACCAAGAGGCCACTCCTACTTTTGAGAACACAATTGTCGCCCTTGAGCGCTCAGGCGAGATGCTGAATCGAGTGTTAGGCGTGTTCTACCCCATGCTCTCGGCCCATGCCGACGACTCGCTCATGGCGGTATCGGAGCGAATGACTCCTAAAATTACAGAGCATGGCAACAGCGTGACTCTCAACGAGAAACTGTGGCAGCGCATCGACTATGTGTACAACCACTTCGATAAGTCTAAATATGACCAGGAAGACTGGATGTTGCTCAAGAACACTCATGAGTCGTTCGTGCGCAGTGGTGCAGCTCTTAAGGGTGCCGACCGTGATAAGTATCGCGAGCTCTCAACCCGACTTTCGCAACTCACACTGAAGTTTGATCAAAATGCTCTGAAAGAGACTTCTAAATATGAGATGTGGCTGAAAGAGAGCGATCTTGAGGGTCTCCCTGAAAGTGCTGTTGAAGCAGCCGCTACTGCTGCCAAGGCTAAGGATCGTGAGGGTGAGTACCTTATTACTCTTCATGCACCAAGCTACAGCGCATTCATGAAGTACAGCTCACGCCGTGACCTTCGTGAGAAGCTCTACAAGATGTATAACTCACAGTGCACCAATGGCGAGTACAACAACATCGAGATAATGCAGCAAATCGCCAATACTCGTCTTGAGCTCGCCAACCTTCTTGGCTATAAGACTTTTGCTGATTATCAACTTGCCAACAAGATGGCTGAGAACCCAACCAATGTCTATAATATGCTCAACCAACTCAAAGATGCTTACTCCAAGACACAGAAGAGCGACATGGACAACCTCAACAAGTATGCAAGCCAGCTTGAGGGAAAGAAGTTCACTATCATGCCTTGGGATTATTCTTATTACTCTAATAAACTCAAAGAGGAAAAATACTCAATCAACGACGAGCTTCTAAGGCCATATTTCAAGCTCGACAATGTGATTGACGGTGTGTTTGGTCTTGCTACAAGGCTTTATGGTTTGCACTTCACCGAGAACTTTGACGCTCAAGTGTTCAATCCTGAGATGAAAGTCTATAATGTCACCGACGACAACGGCGATTTCGTGGCTCTACTCTACACCGATTTCTTCCCTCGCGAGACAAAACAAAGTGGTGCGTGGATGACAAATTTCCGTGAGCAGTACCATGACGCCGACGGCAATGATGTACGCCCCATCGTCACTCTCACTATGAACTTCACCCGCCCAACCGAGACAAAGCCATCACTCCTCACCTACTATGAGGTTGAGACATTCATGCACGAGTTTGGACATGGTTTGCACGGCATGCTCTCGAAATGCAAATACACTTCCACTTCTGGAACCAACGTATATCGTGACTTCGTGGAACTTCCTTCGCAGTTTAATGAGAACTTCCTCAGTGAACGAGAGTATCTCGACAGCTTTGCCAAGCACTATCTAACTGGCGAGAACATCCCACAGGATTTGGTGGAGAAAATCAAAGCCTCTGAGCAATATGGAGCCTCTTATGCCTGTTTGCGTCAGTTGAGTTTCGGCTTCCTCGATATGGCTTATCACACTATAACAAAACCTGTTTCGGGTGATGCTTTCAAGTTCGAGTGCGATGCTATGAAACCTGTTGAGATATTTAAACCGGTTGACGGTTGCATGATGTCACCACAGTTTACTCACATCTTCTCTGGTGGTTACGCTGCTGGATATTATGGCTACAAATGGGCTGAGATTCTCGATGCCGACGCTTTCAGCAAGTTCCAGGAGGATGGTATCTTCAACTCAGCAACGGCCAAGTCATTCAAGGAGAATATCCTTGAGCGTGGCGGAACAGAGCCCCCCATGACCCTTTACAAACGCTTCAGGGGCCGTGAACCAAAAATCGATGCCCTCCTCAAGCGTGACGGCATCAAGAAATAAGTACTACTTAAAGTTTTCAAAAAGTCTTCAAAAGCATAGTTCTTTTGAGGACTTTTGTTTTTTTCTATACTTTTATATGCTGATCTACAATATTTTTTCTAAATTTGCCATCGTAATAATCACTTGTTTTGCATGTGAAATTTTATAAGAAGAAATAGAATTCTAAATATAACGCTGATTATGAAAACTTCCTTTTTCCGTGTTTTGATTTTGCTGTGGATTGTGGTTTGGTCGCTGGGGTCTTGTGCCAATAAGGGAAATGAAGCTTCTAAAGAGACAGAGCAAAAACATCAGAGCAATGCCAGTGCGACATCACAAGTTGCTGCGAGCGATGCGCCACTTGTGATGGACGATAAAGACAAGCTCTGCGTTGACAAGAACAATGAATTGGCGTTTACACTGTTGCAAAAGCAGTCGAAAAAAGAGCCATATAAGAGTTTCACTTTTTCGCCTTTGAGCGTGAGTTATGCCCTTGCAATGACAAGTAACGGTGCTAGCGGTGCTACGCTGAAGGAAATAGAGGCACTGATTGGGTCATCGGCATCGGCGAACTCGTTCTATCGCAAATATGTCGCTCATTCCTTGCCATCGGTAGTGATGAGCAATTATTTGGCAATGAACAATAAATATCCTATGAATCAGGATTTCATTAAGTCGATAAAGGTAGTCTATAACGCACAAGTGAGTAATCTCAAATTCGGCACTACTGAAGCCACAAAGCAAATAAATGACTGGATCAAGCAGCAGTCAGATGGCGAATATGACAACATCGTCAATCAAACGAATATCAATGAGATAGCCTATTTAATTAATTATATGAGATTCAAGGCTATGTGGAACAGTCCTTTTGACAAACGCCTTACCTATGACAAAGAATTCACCAACGATGATGGCAGTATCACTCAAGTGCCAATGATGTTCCAGAATTTTCATGAACTCTATTACGAGGACAACAAATGTCAAGCGGTTTCAAAGGAATATGCCGGTTGCAAGTTTCGCATGCTCATCGTCTTGCCCAAGAAAACAAAAATCCATGATTTCTTGAAAACGATGAATGCTGCTGAGTTCGACCGCATCATCTCAGGGCTTAAAGCTACATCGACTGAAATTGACATGAATTTGCCTCAATTCTCTACTGACTGCAGGCTTGACGCGCGAGAGATGCTCTTGGACATGATGCCCATGGCATTTGACGAGAGGGCTGACTTCGGCAGGCTCAGCACAGCGAAGTCATATATCAATCGCTTCACGCAAGATACAAAAATCACCGTAAACGATTATGGTACCGAAGCAAGTAGCGTGACAGTGCAAAGTTTCATGGTTAAAGCGGAACATGAACATCCGCAATTCACAGCCAATCACCCATTCCTGTATTTCATCTACGACGAAATAACTCATGCAATCCTCCAGGCAGGACAGTTCTGTGGGGATGGTTTTAAAACGGTCATTTCAAGAAGTTCGAGAAATGCTACTGCCAATGACTCCTACTATGGCAATAGCAATTATGAAGTTTTTAGTTCATGTGACCATATGCCTCATTTCTCTGGTGGTGACGAGGGACTGATGAGATTTATTAACAGCAACATGAAATATCCACCCGAGGCCTTGAAAAATAAAATAGAAGGCAAAGTAATCATTCAAGTCGTTGTTACTAAGACGGGCAAGGTTGGCCAAGTTAGAGTTGCACGTTCGGTTGATAAAGATCTTGACAAAGAGGCCATTCGGCTATGTAAAATGCTGCCCGATTTTACACCAGGTCGAAATGCTGTGGGCGAACCAGTGAATGTGTGGTATACATTGCCAGTAACTTTCAAGCTGCCCAATAATAATTGAGTAATTTCGAATCCGCTATCTTTGCCTATGACAGATAACAGATTGAATTATGGCAAGAAAATATCAAATATTGGCTTTTCTCAAAACCACAAAATTGTTCCACAACTTAAAAGAAGAAAAAATGAAAACAAAACATCTAATATTATTTTTATCGTTATTGTTTGTTTCCTTTGATGGAAATTCAATGTCTAAGAATGATAGTGAACTATGCTATCTTGTAGATTCGTTAAATATGAGTGGACTGATTTTTCAAGTCAAGTCAGGACATTGTTATCTTGTTGACTTGTCTGATAATTTATTTATTGAGTCTTATGCTGGAGAAGATGAGGGGTATTTTATCAAAAGTCCTTATGCTTATATCTTTGAACCAAAGTTTTTCTCAAAACTAGATATATTTTATGGCCTTAACATGGATAGAAGTCCATTCGCAGGACATCTTAGAGAGCACAATAAATGGTTTGATAATTCATTAGACAAGTATTGGCGAAGTATGCCAGACACAATTATTTATCCTGTTTATAAGCAATTTAAACATGCTAATGGCATAATGGTTGCAAGTGTGTATTATGAAGATTGGAGAGAGCCCGATTATTATTTTTTATTTTTAGTCAGGGGTGATTTTTATAATTATATTACATGCACTTGCGTGATGGATGGACCATATCAATCTTATATACCATTCCCCGATCCAAAGGCTTACTATAAAGTGGTTGTGCCTGCATGGGAGGAAATTCCTGTTAGACTTGAGGATGATGATTAGCACTTTTTTGTTGAACATCAATTATTGAAGAATAACCGCTATCTTTGCGGATGGCAGAAAACAGATTGAATTATGGCAAAACCAAGATTACATATTATTCTTGCAGTAGCTTGTTTGGGATTGTTGCTTTATGGTTGCAAAAAGACTACAGCAGATATCGACATTGACAATTATGAGTTAGTGTCGTTTAAATCGGCATATGGCTACAAGCTTCCGCCTTCTATCAATCCCAAAGACATCCTTCGTAAAGTCTCTCAATCCGAAAGAATTAAAGGGCCCATGAAAGGCGCAACTGTAAACGTATTAACCTTTGTCAATAGAAAAAATAATGATACGTTAGATGTCTGTATCTATAGTGATGGTGATGAGAGCACTCACTTTTCCATAAATGAAGACTGGTGCTGCAATAATATTGTAGGTTATCCCACCGACAACAATTACCAGCATGCTTTCTTTGAATCAAAAGAACCATTATTACCTAATTGATAAAACTCATTATTATGAAATGTTTGTCAACATCTAAGCGTAGTAAGATAGTGAAATGGTTGTTTGCTATTCATTTTATCTGTTTGGCAATCTGTGTCGTTTTACTATTCTCGCTAAAACGAAGTGAGCACTTGCGTTGGGGCTTGGGTTACATGATAGTTTGGATAACGATTCTCTCATCATTGGTCTTGTTTTTTCTAATCAACAAGCATTTCAAGCATTGGTTGCTTCTTAAGATATACTGTGCAGTTTTCTTTGTGGCCAGTGCAGGATTAGGTGTTTTCTTACAGGGACAGGGATTAGACACCCTTCTTCCCCCAGAAAAATGCTGCTCTGATGGAGATTATTTGATTCGGAGTAGAATTGAAGACATGCCGACAAATGAGTATAATATTGTCCTATTAAAAAATGAAGGTGTCATAGAGAAACTGATTGCAACATACCATTATCCAACAGCTGATTCTATCAAAGTATTTGAAGACAAGGGCGCTATAGTGATTTATTGTAGTGAAGAAAGTTTCTATACTGATTCTTTGGGGTGCATTGAACCATTATATAATCATCCAGCAAATGAGAACGATATAAGGGCATTGGCTAAAGATTTAAAAGTTGATATCAATAATAAGTTTTTTCATTTTTAATGAAAAACCGCTATCTTTGCGGATGGCAGAAAACAGATTGAATTATGGCAAGAAAATATTATATATGGGCTATATTGCTGCTGATGGCTATGTGCTTGTTTTTTACAAACTGCACTTACAATTCGAAGAGTCATACTACGGTGACATTCGACGAACTGGACCCAGCGTTGCAGGACACGCTTATTCATTTTCGAGACAAATATGGCAACTATTTTGTAGAAATAATGGATAAAGATGGGAACATCATTAATGAAAGCGAAAGTCACTTCAATAAAATGATTGATATGACTGGCAGATATGAATACGACACCGATCATCGTCGGCCACTGAATTGGGTCTATTATCCAATCATCATTGAGAAAGAGTCAGGAAAAAAGATGACTTTTGACAAGGGAACTCCACTTCCATTCTTGATGACCGACAGTTGCTTATATATCCCAACAAGAAGCGGTATTTTCAACCAAAACCTTGAAAAGACTTCGTTCAACAAATACCCGCTAAAATAAAGGCTAATGATAGTTCTTATATAGTTTGATTATTACCTCAAATACCTTATCTTTGCCGATGGCAGAAAACAGATTGAATTCTGACAACGAAATATCAAATATGTTAGAGCCAGAATCAAACCAAATTATACTTTATGCATTGACTTATTCGTTTTAATGTTGCTTCAATAATATTTGTGGAATTATCTTTGCTCTCGCGCCCTAGCGTAAGAGCTCTTTGACATCGAGGAAGAAGAAATCACAAAGTGATGTAAGTGAATCATAAGATTTTTTTTGTAAAACTGTCCCACATGCGAGATAAGGCGTTGTTAATGTATTGCGCCGCTCACGCGGCGTTCAATTGTCAACATGTCCCGCATGTCCCAATTGTCCACAAAGTCCCGTTGGTCCCATCAACCAAAATTTTTTTTAGAAACTGTCCCAACCCACTTCCGTTTTTAACCAAAAAACCTCAATTTTATGGTCAAAAACTCCAAAATTATCAAATATTTTTTTTCAAAAAGTGTCCCACACAAAACTTTAATAGTTGTGCAAGTTGTAAATGAGTTGTTTCAGTTGTTTGAATTATTTTTGCGAGATAAACATTTCGTGACATTTTCGCCATTTGCGTGAGCTTTTGAGTCCACTATATCAACCGAATCAATGATACTATGAAAAATGGCGAATTCCAAATACAATCCCCTATTCACTTTTCAATTATTGAACATTCAAGATAGAAATGCATAATTTTATCTTGAAAAAATAATGATGATGTGCTGTTAGAATCGGAAATAACTTAGTAGTGGAGCGCAGCGTA
>CAJOFH010000066.1 GCA_905233845.1 uncultured Muribaculaceae bacterium
TTACGCTGCGCTCCACTACTAAGTTATTTCCGATTCTAACAGCACATCATCATTATTTTTTCAAGATAAAATTATGCATTTCTATCTTGAATGTTCATCGAACTACACAAGTTTGACATTTATTAAATCAATTTATTAAAAATACCACGAAACATCTTATTTATAACGCTATAAGTACAAAAGTTTAAACTCACACTTTAATGTAGATGAAATTATATACGATATTGTTTTACAGTGTTTTACAGAATGTTTTATTATTTAATTTAAAGTATTACTTTAATTACACCAATATAACTAATACTTGGTATATTTGAAATGAAAAATACCTACTTTATACTATTATATATAACAACTAATAGCAGTAATTTTGCAAAAAATTTATATTATGCTACTATCTGAACTTAAAACTGGTGAAAAAGGGGTTGTGGTCAAAGTGATGGGCCACGGAGGATTCCGCAAACGCATTATTGAAATGGGGTTTATCAAGGGAAAGACCGTCGAGGTTATTCTCAATGCGCCTCTGCAAGACCCTGTGAAATACAAAATTATGGGCTATGAACTCTCGCTCAGGCACGAAGAGGCAGCAATGATTGAAGTAGTGAGCGAGGAAGAAGCCGCTATGACGCAACAAGTCAATGAAGGCAATGCCACTACTGGCAATAAAGTAGTTGAGGAAGAACAAATTAACAATAGCCTCAAGGACTTGGCGACGAAGAAACGACGCACCATCAATGTGGCATTGGTAGGAAATCCCAATTGTGGCAAAACGTCGCTGTTCAACTTCGCCAGCGGAGCAACCGAACACGTGGGCAACTACAGTGGTGTGACGGTCGACGCCAAAGAGGGCATCTGCCACTTCGAGGGTTACACTTTTAATCTGGTAGACCTGCCTGGCACCTACTCTCTCACGGCATATAGTCCCGAGGAACTATATGTGCGCAAACAGATTATCGAAAAGACACCCGATGTGGTTATCAACGTCATTGACTCGAGCAATCTGGAGCGAAACCTCTATCTCACCACTCAACTTGTTGACATGAACTTGCGCATGGTGGGAGCACTTAATATGTACGATGACCTGGAGCGGAAAGGTGACAAACTAGACACAACCAAACTAGGGCAATTGTTTGGTGTACCCATGATTCCAACGGTGTTCAAAACAGGAAAGGGTGTGGATCTGCTTTTCCACATCATCATCAACTTATATGAGGGGGTGGATTATATTGACAAGCATGGAAACATCAATCCTGAGATTGCAGCCGAGATTCAGAACTGGCACAAAAAATACGGAAAAGACGTTGAACACGAAGATGACTTCGCTGCTGGTAATAAGGTGAAAAACAATGTGTTCAGGCACATTCACATCAACCATGGACCCGACATCGAGGAAGCGATTACCAAGGTCAGGAGCGAACTCGAGAAGAACTCTCACATTCGTCATCGTTACTCGTTGCGATACCTCGCCATCAAACTTCTTGAAAACGACAGTGAGGCCGAAAAGACAGCACTCGCTCTGCCTAACGGCAAGGAGATTATAGCTGTCCGCGACGAGCAAACGCGTATCATCAAGCTCAACACTGGCGAGGATAGTGAGACGGCTATAATGAACGCCAAATATGGTTTTATCAATGGAGCTCTCAAGGAAAGCTATGTCGAGGGCAACAACCCTGACGCCCACCAAGTTACTAAGGTGCTGGACAATATCGTCACAAACCGTTGGTTGGGATTCCCGCTGTTCTTCGTATTCCTGTGGCTAATGTTCTGGGTAACGTTCACTTTGGGACAATACCCAATGGACTGGATTGACTCGGGAGTGGAATGGCTGAAAGACCTGGCAAACACCCATTTGCCCGACGGGCCACTAAAAGCAATGGTTGCCGACGGCATTATCGGTGGTGTAGGTTCGGTAATTGTTTTCTTGCCGCAAATCCTTATACTATACTTTTTTATCTCGATAATGGAGGACTCGGGATATATGGCACGAGCTGCGTTTATCATGGACAAACTCATGCACCGCATGGGACTTCACGGCAAGTCGTTCATTCCTATGATAATGGGATTTGGCTGTAACGTCCCAGCGATAATGGCGACGCGTACTATAGAGAGTTGCAATAGTCGTCTTATAACAATGCTAGTGCTGCCTTTTATGAGCTGCTCGGCACGACTGCCTATCTACATCATGATAATTGGAGCTTTTTTCGCAAGTTATCAGAGCCTTATCATGTTATCGCTCTACGCTATTGGCATCGTGGTGGCTGTCATTATGAGTCGAGTGCTCAAACGGTTCCTCATCAAGAACGACGACACACCGTTTGTGATGGAATTGCCACCTTACCGATTCCCCACCGCCAAAGCTATTTGGCGACACACTTGGTCGAAAGGCAAACAGTATCTCAAGAAAATGGGAGGAATCATCCTTGTGGCATCAATTATTGTTTGGTTCTTAGGCTATTACCCCAACCACGACAGCTATAAACCAGGGCAGGAACAACAGGAAAACAGTTATCTGGGCAGGATAGGAAAGACTATCGAACCAGTGTTCACGCCCAACGGATTTGACTGGAAGCTCGACGTGGGACTGGTTGCTGGTGTAGGTGCCAAGGAGATTGTAGCGTCGACGTTGGGTGTGATTTACAGCAACGACGACAGCTTTGCCGAAGATGAGTCAGTGAGCGACGATTCGGCCAAGTATAACTCCCTTAATGCCAAGATGACAGCCGATGGAATAACACCACTAAAAGCGTTCTGCTTCTTGCTGTTCGTTCTCCTCTATTTCCCTTGCATTGCTTCTATTGCTGCCATAAAAGGCGAGACGGGGAGTTGGAAATGGGCAGCTTTCGCAGCACTCTACACCACGGCAGTAGCTTGGCTTATATCTGCAGCTGTGTTCCAAATCGGCTCTCTGCTCTAACTATCTAATGAGTAATGGGAATTGAAAAGCGGTAGTGAGGTTAGCTTCACCACCAGTCAATCTTTTATCCTTAATAAATTGCGAAACTCACCCCTTTGCATCTTTGATATGAGCTGCGGAATATGTTTCCACTTGTAATTCACTACATCTTGATTGAAATGCTTGCATACCTCAAGAATTATGACGAAATTTGCAAATAAGTTGTGTTTGGCGATGATTTCAACTATTTAAAACAGCACCAATAAATTGCTAAAAATCAACGGCATGTACAACTTTTCCAATTTTTCATCAACAATTAATTCTGCCAACGGACATGATAACTATTCATAATGATATTTGCACCATTGACACAGATATAAAAACTATGGCTGACGCAAGAGACTTCGCGTGGTATATTGTTAATTGGCTGAAAGTGGAATTTAAACGATGGAAAAACTTCAATAAGTATGTAGATGCCTATGGACGACCATTGCTCAATCAAGAGCACGCAGAACTTTTAAACAATGCAGCAAAAAAATGTTTCGAAATTTGCGAACTGCACGGCATCAACTTCATGGACTTGGTGCGTGAACAAGAACAGAGATTAGCTGGTGTTTTTTATGGAAACGACAGCTTAGGCGATGGTGGCGGCTTCGATGGCAGCGATAACAACACTGCCTATTTCAACTACACCAATGGCTTTGATAATGGAGGCTACTATGGCGACGAAGACTTCTATGACAGCGATTATTAATAATAGCAGTATCGTCTCATAGAAATTTGTCTCACCATTTTTCTCTTTTGTGATATTTTTTTGTATATTTGCAGTGTGAAAACTATTTTTATATGGATGCACAACTAAAAAAACGATTAGAAAACGATGAAAATGGCCTACTCACCTATGAGTATATTGCCAACAACATCAATAATGTAGATTTCCCGAAGGAGATTGACGAGTTGGTCGACAATATTATAAATGTAGACCGCACGGGACAGTTTGTGGTGAGTACCGCCCGCTACCTCAATGCTATCGATAAAGAAGGCTTTGCACCACAAATCGACCGACTCATCAAAGCCGCTATCACTGTGGACCGCGAACGCGCATACCTGGGCATACTTGCCTCCTCCATCTGGGGAGATGATTACAAGGAGCACGCCGCGTCACTCACTGCCAGCGACGACAACTTCCGCCGTATCTACAAGCGCCTCTACCCTATCGGTATTTAACAAATAATACTACAATAATATGAAACATAAGCATATCACAATCCTTATTGCAGTTGCAGCTCTCATAACTCTGACACTCAGCGCAAAGGCGTTAGCGGCTGGTGACGACGGCACTACCACCAAACAAGAAACTGCCGCAACTCCCGATTTAAGCAAATGCATTCATGTGCTGCTCGAGACCACATTTGGCAACATAGAGCTGGCTCTCTACAACGAGACACCCCAGCACCGCGACAACTTCGTCAAACTAGTGAACAATGGCACTTACAACGGCGTGCTCTTCCACCGCGTAATCAAAGACTTCATGATACAAACTGGCGACCCCGATTCAAAGACCGCTACCGCTGGCACTTTGCTGGGCAATGGCGATTTGGGCTATAATATCCCTGCCGAGATTGTATTCCCCAAATATTTCCACAAACGCGGAGCACTGGCAGCGGCTCGTGAAGGCGATGAGACTAACCCCGAACACAAAAGCTCTGCCTCGCAATTCTACATCGTCACTGGAAAACGCTTCTCGGAGTATCAGCTTGAGAAAATGCAAGAGCGCATTATAAACCAGGAAAAAAGCAAAATCTTTGATGAACTCGCCGCACAACGCAAGAACGACATCGAAATGATGCGGTCCATGGGCGACGAAACGGCTCTGAGAGGTCTTGAAAGTATCATTAAAGCCGAGGTGGAGAAAATCTATAAAGAAAAACATAAAGATGACAAGCCTTTGACTTTCACACCCGAGCAGATTGCTGCCTATACCACCATAGGCGGCACCCCACATCTCGACACCCAATACACTGTCTATGGTGAAGTGGTTTCGGGCATGGACGTTGTCGACAAGATTCAGAACGTGACTACTGGCGCTAACGACCGACCTGTCGACGACGTGAGAATCATTAGCGCCAAGGTGCTTCAAACTAAGCAATGATACAATTCAACACGCACTTGCTCAGCAATGGGCTACGTCTAATTCACCACCACGATGCAAACACAAGCATGGTGGCGGTGAACCTGCTTTATGACGTAGGCTCTAGCGACGAACCCCCCACCAAGACAGGACTTGCACACCTGATGGAACACTTGATGTTCTCGGGTACTAAGAACGTGGCGAAATATGATGACATGCTACAACAAGCTGGTGGCGACAGCAATGCATGGACAAGTTTTGATGTTACAAATTACTACGACGTGCTACCAGCACACAACTTGGAGACAGCACTCTGGCTCGAAAGTGAACGACTTGTGAACCTAAACCTCACTGAAGAGAACATTGAGGTGCAAAAGGCCGTCGTAATCGAGGAATTCAAGCAGCGATACCTGAATCAGCCCTACGGAAACACCCTGCACCTCACTCATGGTCAGGCCTACACCGTTCACCCCTACCGCTGGCCCACTATAGGTCTTGACATAGAAACTATCAAAACGTTCACAGCCGAAGACGTTACAACATTCCGTCAGCGCTTCTACTCGGTGCGAAACCTGGTGATGTGCATCTCGGGAAATGTTGACTTTGATAAAGCTGTGAAGATGGTCGAGAAGTGGTTTGGCGACATCGATGGCAGTAAGCCAAGTCAGCGGCATCTACCCTGCGAGCCAGTTCAAGATGCACCACGATTCATGACCCATCACAGCGAAGTGCCAAGCAACATGATATTCCGCTCCTACCATATGTGCCACCGCACGAGCCTACTCTTCTCAGCTACCGACCTGATAAGCGACATATTGGGCAATGGTATGTCATCGCGATTCTACCAGCAACTGATTTTGGGAACTGACATGTTTGCCGACATTGATGCTTCGGTGCTCGGCTCACGAGACCCAGGTCTATTCTATGTGAGAGCCCGCCTCGCCGATGGTGTAGACTTTGACAAAGCCAACGAAGCCATCAGCACTGTATTGAAGCAGTTAATTGATGATGGTGTAACCCAGCATGAATTAGACAAGTGCGTTAACAAATACCTGTCAAACAAGCTGTTCGAGAACGTGGGCTATGCCGAGAAAGCCGTGTCACTCTGTGACCACGAGTTAATGTGGGGTGCCAACGGGATCAACACCGAAAACGACACCTACCGCAAGGTAACACCACAAGACATTGCAGCTGTTGCTTCCCAACTCTTTGCCGACGAAAACTGCTCCACAATCTACTATGGCCCCAGTGCCTAAAATAGTGTTGTAATAGCAGGTTTTCTTAAAAAAATGGGTGTTTGATGAAAAAAAACACTCTTTTTTTTCGCTATGTTATAAAAAAGCAGTATTTTTGGGGTTCAATTAAAGTAAGGTTTTATTTACCTATAAAAAATTGTTTATTATGGCAACGCGTGAAAAGTCAGAATCGATGGAAAATATCGAGAAAGACGTAACTCTAAATGCTGAAACTGAGGCCGTTAATGCCGCAGAGACAGTTGAAAACAAATCTACCGAGGAAACATCCGAGGAGACAGTTGAGAATCAAGTTGAAAATCAGGAAGTGACTCCCGAGGTTAAAGAGGAGCCTAAGGCTGAGGAAGAACCCAAAGCCGAGGAACCTGTAGCTGAAGAGCCAAAAGTCGAGGAACCAGCCGCTGAGGAACCCGTAGCTGAGGAACCTAAAGCCGAGGATGAACCCAAAGCTGAGGAACCTGTGGCTGAAGAGCCAAAAGCCGAGGAACCAGCCGTTGAGGAACCTGTAGTTGAGGAACCTGTAGCTGAGGAACCTGTAGCAGAGAAATCTGTAGCCGAGGAACCTAAGCTTGAAAAAGTGGACTACTCCTCACTTGACAAGAGTCAACTCGTTGGCGAACTTGAGAAACTGCTTGCTTTGTCGGTAGATAGTGTAAAAGATCATGTAGCTCAAATTAAGGCTGCTTTCTTTGCCCTGCGCAAAGAGGAAGTTGCTGCCGAGAAATCTGAGTTCATTGCCAAAGGCAATGAGGAGTCGGCATTTGCCCCACTCGAAGACGAGATGGAGCAGAAGATGAAAGAGCTTTTGAACGAATTCAAAGAGAAACGCGCTGAGTTTAACGCCGAACAAGACGCCGTAAAGCAAGAAAATTTGGAGAAAAAACTCAAGATAATCGAGGAGATTAAGACTATCTCACAAGACACCGACACAATCAACCGTCAGTTCTCTCATGTACAACAACTTCAACAGGAGTTCAAGGCGATAGACGAAGTGCCATCAACTAGTACTACCGAAGTTTGGAAGTCTTATCAACAAACCATTGAGAACTTCTACGATCTGCTTAAAATCAACAAGGAGTTGCGTGACTATGACTTCAAGAAAAACTTGGAAATCAAGCAACAACTTTGTGAAGAGGCCGAAGCTCTTGATGAGGAGAACGATGTTATTGCAGCCTTCAAGAAGCTACAGTCTCTCCACGACAAGTGGCGTGAGACTGGCCCTGTTGCAAAGGACATCCGCGAGCAACTATGGGCACGATTCAAAGCTGCCTCGTCGGTAATCAACAAGAAGCACCAAGCATTCTTTGAGGAACGTAAAGCCAGTGAGAAGGAGAATGCCGAGGCCAAGACCGCACTATGCGAGGAAATCGAGAAGATTAAAATCGATGACCTCAAGACTTATGCTGCTTGGGATGCTGTAACTAAACAAATCATTGGTCTCCAGGAAGAATGGAAGAAGTTGGGCTTCGCTTCACGAAAGGTTAATACAGCCCTCTTTGCTCGTTTCCGCAAGTCGTGTGATGAGTTCTTCGCCGCTAAGGCAGCATTCTTCAAGCAAATGAAGGAGGAGCTTGCCAATAACCTTGCAAAGAAGACAGAACTTTGCGAGAAGGCTGAGGCTCTGAAAGACTCCACCGAATGGAAAGCAACTACCGACGCTCTTATCGCCTTGCAGAAGGAGTGGAAAACCATTGGCCCGGTGGTGAAAAAGCACAGCGATGCAATATGGAAACGATTCATTGGCGCATGCGATTACTTCTTCGAGCAGAAGAAAAAGCAGACATCAAGCCAACGCTCGGTAGAGCACGACAACCTCAAGGCAAAGAAGGAGGTTATTGCTCAAATCAACACCATCATCAATGCCGAGGAAGAGCCTGAGGATGCACCACAGCAAATTCGTGACTTGATGACTAAGTGGCAAAGCATTGGTCATGTGCCCTATAAGGAAAAAGACAAAATCTATGCACAATATAAAGAAGCCATAGACAAGGCGTTTGAGAAATTTGACATGAAGGCCGTTAGAGCTAAATTATCAAACTTCGAAAACTCCATAAGCCAATCGGGTAGTGACAAGGTATATCACGAGCGCGAACGACTGGTACGTACCTATGAGCAGAAATGCAACGAGCTCAAGACCTACGAGAACAACATGGGATTCTTCACTGCACGCTCTAAGAGTGGCAACACCATCGTTAAGGAGCTTGAGAAAAAAATTTCTAATCTCAAGGACGAAATTGCTCTTCTGGAACAGAAGATTAAAATTATTGACGAGAAAATTTAGATCTAAACAAACAACCCACTCTCTGTTAGATATCTCTCAGAGAGTGGATTTACTTTAATCTCAAATTATTGTAACGTTGAAAAGTAAAGGCAGATATGGTCAGTTTATCCGTTGGATATTAATTGCCATTGACTTTGTTGTACTTAATGCGTCTTACATAGCTACTTGCTTGTTGACCGACATACAACATCAGCCGTTCTACAGTAAAATGGTTTGGCTGATGCTTAACCTGTCGTTCGTGGTAGTGCTGTTCGTGCTAAGTTCGCTGCACGACAAGCGCGTGGTCTACATCGACCGTGTGTTAATGCTACTTGTCAAATATATCTTGCTGCATGCGGTTATATTCCTCATGCTGTTCTTTTTCGTCGACAAAGAAATCTCATGGAAGACTATTGCACTGTTCTATGGCATCTTTACACTAAGCCTTGCTGTGTGGTGGATTGTGTCGCGCAAACTACTAAAATGGTACCGTAGCAAGGGTTTCAACTACAAAAAGATTGTAATAATTGGTGGAGGAACCTCAGGTGCAGGTAGGCGACTAATGCAGCAGCTAGAACAGGACCAAGGTTATGGCTATCACATCGTAGGATTCTTTGACGACGAACATGCAGCCGATGTTCCAAGCTATCGTGGTGGTGTGAAGGAACTGGAAGGCTTTATCAACGAGAACACTGTCGACGAAATTTATTGCGCCATTCCCGAGAATGAGCGTCAAGAGCTTCAACAAATCATCAACCTTGCTGAGCGCAATGCTATCGACTTCTACTATGTGCCACAGTTTAGCAAATATATCTCCCGACGATTTGAGGTGGAGACTTTTGGCACTGTGCCAGTGATGTCAATACACCCACATCCACTGCAAAATCCTTTTAACAAAGCGATTAAACGAGGTTTCGACCTGCTCGTCTCGTCGGTGGTACTGCTATTTTCACCCATAGTGTTTCTGCCCATCGCCATTGGCGTGAAACTCTCGTCACCAGGACCAGTGTTCTTTAGACAAGAACGCACTGGCTACCGTGGAAAGTCATTCCAGTGCCTGAAGTTCCGTTCTATGCGCGTCAATGACAAAAGCGACTCACTGCAAGCCACAAAAAATGACCCTCGCAAGACAAAATTTGGAAACTTCATTCGTAAGACTAGCCTTGACGAACTTCCTCAGTTCATCAATGTGTTCATGGGTGATATGTCAATTGTTGGTCCACGTCCACACATGGTTCAACAGACTCAAGAGTATAGTGAGCTCATCGACAAGTATATGCTTCGCCATACTATTAAGCCCGGCATCACCGGATGGGCACAAGTCAACGGATTCCGTGGCCCCACCGATGAGCTGTGGAAAATGGAGAAGCGTGTGGAGCTCGATGTGTGGTATGCCGAAAATTGGAACTTCATGCTTGACGTGAAAATTATGTTCCTAACCGTGTTCAACGCTATTAAAGGCGAGCAGAACGCACTCTGATTTTTTTCTGATACATTTTTATGCAAGACCTGGAACGCAAAGCGCTCGCCATACTGAAGAAATTCTATGGCTACGATTCGTTTCATCCCATGCAGCTTGAAGTAATTGAGCATGTGATGAACGGCAACGACGCTGTGGTGCTAATGCCCACTGGCGGAGGGAAGTCAATGTGCTATCAAATTCCAGCACTGCTTCAGCCAGGTTGCACAATCGTTGTATCGCCCTTGTTGGCACTCATGAAAGACCAGGTCGACGCTCTGGTTGCCAATGGCGTTCCAGCTGCTGCCATTAACAGCCAACAAAGCGAATCGGAAAATCGTGAGATAATCGAGCATGTATTCAAACAGAACATAAAACTTCTTTACATCTCTCCCGAGCGCCTAATTGCCGACATGGACCAATGGTCACAGGAAATTCGCATTAGTCTAATTGCCATTGACGAAGCTCATTGCATCTCACACTGGGGACATGACTTCCGCCCCGAGTATTCGCAATTAGGACTCGTAAAAGAGCGTTTTCCTAATGTCCCTGTACTTGCGTTAACTGCGACTGCCGACCGCTTGACACGACTTGACATCCGTGAGCGACTCAATATAGCCGATGCAAAACTATTCATAAAGTCTTTTGACCGTCCAAACATCTCGCTTAGCGTGGTGAGTGGCATTAGTGGCAGACAGAAACTTAAGCGCATCGTCAACTTCATTGAGAGTCACAAAGACCAAAGTGGCATCATCTATTGCTTGAGCCGAAAGAACACTGAGGATTTAGCTAAAAGTTTGCAATCGCTAGGCATTAATGCCCACGCTTTTCATGCAGGGATGGCGACATCGGTCAAGCTCAAGGTTCAACGTGATTTTATCAACGATGACTTGCAGGTAATTTGTGCCACCATCGCCTTTGGAATGGGCATCGACAAGAGCAATGTGCGATGGATCATACATAGTAATATGCCAAAAAACATTGAGAGTTATTATCAGGAGATTGGACGCTCAGGACGTGACGGTTTGCCCGCCGACGCGCTGATGTTCTACTCCTTTGGCGACGTGAAGACTCTCATGAACTTTGCCAACAACTCAGGTCAAGTTCTTGTCAACATCGAGAAACTAAACCGAATGCAACAGTATGCCGAAGCGACGGTGTGCCGACGCCGAATGTTACTGAGCTATTTCAACGAGCGCTACGACCACGACTGCAGAAACTGCGATGTCTGTAACAATCCCCCCGAACGATTCGACGGCACTACCCTATGCCAGATGGCGCTAAGTGCTATAATGCGTACCAACCAGAGTATTGGCTTTAAACTACTTATCGACATTCTGCGTGGCTCACGCAAGAGCGAGGTTCTGGCTGGTGGTTACGACAAAATCAAAACCTATGGCGTTGGTCACGACTTAACCACTACAATGTGGAACGCTTATCTGCTCCAGATGCTGCAACTAGGCTTGATTTTCATTGCCTATGAAGATGAAGACCACCTAAAGGTCACCGACTATGGCAACGAGGTGCTATACGGCAAGCGCCAAGTGATGCTCTCAAAGTTCTACTATGATAATTATCAGCAAAAACCTTCCAAAAAAACTAAGCAGTCATTCAATTTCGAGGGTGATGTCGACATGGTGCTTTTCGAGAAACTCAAACTCACTCGCAAAGCGATAGCCAAAGCGCGTGGAATAGCACCCTACATGGTCTTCAGCGACAAGGTGCTTATGATTATGGCGCAAGAGAAACCCACTACCAAGGCTCAGTTTGGCACGCTCTATGGAGTTGCCGAAGCCAAAACCAACCTATACTGGTTACAATTCACTTCGGTGATTTTAGAACATATTAAGACAACAAAAGGCAGGTGATAACCCTGCCTTTCATATTGATATTTTCAGTTTTTTACAGTAAATCTACTGAGCGTTTCAAGAACTCATTGAGTGCCTCACCCTTGAGTAAACCATTGCCAAGCAGAGCAATGTCAATGAGCTGTTTAACTGTATCTTGACCAGAAGCATAATTAGATACTATCTCCTCCTTCTTGTTGCGCAGCTCTTGAGCTTTATCCTCGTTCTTCTTAAGGTCGTCCTTCTTGTCCTCGGGCACACCCTTGTTGTCCTTATCAAGGTCACGAATAGCCTTGATTACAGCATTAGTAGCAGCAAGTTCGTCATCAATAGGCTTAATTTCATCTTTCACAGCTGCAACCGCTTGGTCCACTACACGCTTGATGAGTGGATGACTGGTGTTGAGAGTGAAGTTATAAGCATCAGGGAATTCACCATAGAAGCTCATTCCTGGCTGGAACACTGCCATATCCTTCATGCGTCGCATATACTCACTTTGGGTGATTACAACTGGCTGAGCATCGGGAGCCATGGCGGCATAAGTAACCATAAATTCGCTCTTCTCGATAGCTGGAATCTGCGATTTGAAGAGTGTGGTGGCTATTTCTCGCTCCTCAGTAGTAAGTTCTGCGTCTTTAGCGTCTTCTTTGCGCACTAAATTGTCAACCACATCGCTGTCAACACGCACAAAGCGCGATTTATCATTCATCTGCTCAAGCAGACCCACAAATGGGATATCGAGTTGACCGTCCATGAGCAGCACGTCATAGCCCTTGTCCTGGGCTGCCTTGATGTAGGTGTATTGAGCAGTCTTGTCGGTGGCATAGAGATATATGAGGTTGTCGTCCTTATCAGTTTGATTGCCCTTGATAAGATCCTTGTACTCATCAAGCTTGAAGTACTTGCCGTCGGTGTTTTGCAACAGAGCAAACTTAGCTGCAGCTTCCTTAAACTTCTCGTCGCTTAGCATGCCATACTCAATGAAAATCTTGATGTCGTTCCATTTTTCCTCAAAGGCCTTGGCGTCGGTCTTGGCAATCTCCTCGAGGCGGCTAGCCACCTTCTTGGTGATATAGGAAGAAATCTTCTTCACGTTGCGGTCGGCCTGCAAGTAGCTACGAGACACATTCAATGGGATGTCGGGACTGTCGATTACACCTTGCAGCAACATCATGAACTCGGGTACAACACCCTCAACGCTGTCGGTGACAAACACCTGATTGCAGTAGAGCTGGATGCGGTCTTTGCGAATGTCGAGGTTGTTCTTGATCTTAGGGAAATAGAGGATTCCGGTGAGAGTGAATGGATAATCTACGTTCAGATGAATCCAGAACAATGGGTCGTCCTGTGCAGGCTGGATGGCATGATAGAACTTGATGTAATCCTCATCCTTGAGGTCGGTGGGTTTGCGAGTCCACAGCGGCTCAACGTCGTTGATTATCTTGTCCTTGTCGGTGTCAACATACTTGCCGTCCTTCCACTCTTGCTCCTTGCCAAATACCACTGGCACAGGCAAGAACTTGCAGTACTTGTTGAGCAAGGTGCTGATGCGCGACTGCTCCAGGAACTCCTTCTCATCATCGTCGATATAAAGTACGATATCGGTACCGCGCTCGGTCTTGTCGCCTTCGGTCATTTCATACTCAGGAGAACCGTCGCACGACCAAAGCACTGGTTTGGCACCCTCTTCATGAGAGAGGGTGTGAATCTCCACCTTCTTGGCGACCATGAAAGCCGAGTAGAATCCCAGTCCAAAGTGGCCAATGATAGCGCTAGCGTTGTCTTTATACTTATTAAGGAAGTCCTCGGCTCCCGAGAAGGCAATCTCGTTGATATATTTGTTAACCTCCTCTTCGGTCATGCCTATGCCGTGATCGCTCACAGTGAGGGTTCCAGCCTCCTTGTTGATGCTGACGCTGACTTTCAATCCATCGGTCTCCCCTTTGAAATCGCCAGCTGCGGCGAGGGTTTTAAGTTTTTGAGTTGCATCTACTGCGTTTGAAACCAGCTCACGCAAGAAAATCTCGTGATCGCTGTACAAGAATTTTTTAATTACGGGGAAAATGTTGTTAGTAGTTACCCCAATTGAACCTTTTGCCATAGTAAATATATATTTTTTTAGTTTTAATTCTAAGTTAGTGTAATAGATTACTATATTTTCTGTCACGCTATTATGCAAAAAAAATGCCACTAAGTATTTAGGTGACAATTTGTACTTTCAATGAAATGTTGTCACGGTTTTAAGGTTTATTTGTCAAACAATTAAAAACAATTATATTTATTTTCATTAGATGGCGGTTACTTAGCCATTCGGCTTTAGGTTATTAAGGACAATTGACTCGGAGTTTTTGCACACATTATCGTGATTTACCTGTGAATAATCATTTAATTATCAGTTTGCCTTGAGGGTGGAGGGGCGCTGCGCTTAAAATTGATTGAAAATTTGATTGAAAATTGCATTGATGCTGGTTTTCAGACAGTCTGGAAATTAAAACTCCTCGCTTGCGAGGCTTTGCGGTACCGAAAGTTGCATCTTTGCGAGAGAACATGGAATCGGTGGAATCACTGGAATCACTGGAATCAGTGGAATCAGTGGAATCACCTGGTTCACCTGACTCAGTTTTATCAAACAACAAGGACAACAGAAGAACAAACAAAACAACTGTTGTTTTGCTACTCCTGGCGAAAATTTTATTTTGGTTTCTTGGTTTCATGGTCTGTATTTTATTTAATGTACGTGCATGTGTGCGCAAAGGTAATGGATGGTGGGGTGGAGAGGCAACATTAAAAAACGGCGAATTATCCATGAATTATCAAACAACTAAAACAACCCAATAACAACCAAAACAACTGTTTTTGTTAATCTCAAAAAGTCCTTAATCAATGCATAATGCACAATGCATAATGCACAATGCACAATGGGGGCTGCGCGCGGATGCTTTGTTAATCTCACAAAGCTGCATCTATCGATGTCGCAAAGCTGGCTTGCGCCAGATTATTTTTTGATAAAATGCTCACGCTCGTAAGGCTTTTTGCAAGCTCAGCTTTGTCTCGCTTAATCGCATTTTTTACCCGAGTTCGGGATAAGGAAATATGTTGTTTTTATCAAAAATAGTGGGGCTAATATTTGGAAAATAGCGAGATATTTTGTAACTTTGTGGTTGACA
>CAJOFH010000067.1 GCA_905233845.1 uncultured Muribaculaceae bacterium
TACTGCTTTTTCCCTAAGAAACCAATGCTACAATTAGAACGAGAATTTGATAACCAGCTCACACTCTTTTAATTATTTTCGTCGAACTCACGTTAAATATGACGAGGAAAATGACTCATATTGGGCTGAGGCAAGCGAACAAAGTACAATATGTGAATTAACGGGAAAAGTTAAAGGCAACACCCTGTATCTCACTGGTGGAAACGGGAAGAGAATTACATGCACGTTGAAGGGTGATAAAATGCAAATGAAAGCAACAAGAGTTTATTACAATAAAACAAAAAATACCACAATGGAAAAGAGGTAGTGTTGTCACTATCGCTTTAAACGACACAATTGAGGGAGAGCCAATTATGAATGGTTCTCCCTCAATTGTTGATAGTATTTGTTTTAAAATTATTAGTGTCCGATAAAAAAGGTGGAGTAGCTGCTCCCCTAAGCTGTCACGAAGTGACTGAGGAGTATGGCAAATATCGTGATAAACAACATCTTGCTCTGTCATACTCCCCCCAACCCCCTCTATTTTAGAGGGGGAGCTTAAACGCTTAATATTAGGATAAAAAATCGTCGAACTCACATTATAATAAGGAAAAGTATTTAGCTCGGCCTATACTGGAAGATTGCCAAAGATTAATCAGATGTCAGTTTTTTGTCTTCAGTTCAAATTTGATGTGGTTGAGGCGGTGGAGGAGGAAGATGAGGGCGGCTTCGATGGCGTAGGCAATGAGGTAGCTGTACCAGATTGCGCCAGGGGCAAGCTTTGACATGATCCATAGCACGGGAATTACTGTGAGCGACAGTGCGAAGGAAATGAAGAGCGCCATACGGTGGTGGCTGTAGAGTTTGTAGATTATCATCAGCACATAGATGTAGCAGAAGGGGATGAAGCTCAATGCAAAGACGCGCAGGGCATGAGGGCTCTCGGCAAGCATGGCTGGGTCTTTACAACCAAATAGCAAAGCTATGCCCTGCGGATAAACCCACACAATAGCACAGGTTGCAACCATTGCTATTGTGATGAACCGCAAACCTTTGTCGATGACCGTTTTCACGCCATTGGCATCGCCTTTGCCCACCTGTGTAGCGCCCAGCGACTGGAGAGTTTGACATGTCCCCGAGAGGAAGAGGTTGTAGACCTGTAGCAGGTTCATGCATAATGCGAAAACAAACATGCCCACACGACCAGTGGTTGAAAGCACAATCTTGTTAGCGCTGAACAGTAGCAGGGTAAGGCATATAGAAGCCAATGCCAGTGGCGCTCCCTGAGAGACGATGCGTTTCCATGATGCAAGCAGTCCACCACCGCCAAACTGTAGTCTGAGCCGTCGGTTTTCAGGTTTGCACCAGTGTGTGAGCAGAATTGCTATTCCAACGAAATGTCCTACAACTGTGGCGGAGCTCGAACCAGTGATACCCCAATCGAAATACTTGATGAATACGATGTCAAGCAGCAGGTTCACGGCATTGTCGATAATCACTGCTACCGACACCAGTTTGGGGTTGCCGTTCACGCCCACCATTGTCGAGAGTCCCCACATGACGATGAACGCAGGGTTGCCAATGAGCAGTACTTGCATATAGTCTTGCGCTAAAGGCATAAGGTGCTCGTTGTCACACAGCAGGCGAGTTGTCTGGGTGGGGAACAGCAGTCCTCCCACGATGGCTAGCAGCACTCCCACCCCCGTGCTGAGAGTGAGAGCGCGAGTGAAGAACCGTCGGGCCTCGACAAGATTCTTCTTGCCAATGGCATAAGCCACAAGCATTCCCGCGCCGGCGTTGATGAGCAGATGCAGGGTAAAGATGAACTGGTTGATGGGCTTTGATAAGGTGATGGCGCTCACACCGTCCTCACTGATGAGGTTGCCCACTATAATACCATCAACCACATTGCCAAGGCACCCTGAGAGCGCAACAAGAATAAACGCCCACAGGTAGCCATAAAACTGTTTATGTATGCTTTTTTCTGCCATTGTCTAAAATATTCTAATTATCAACTATCAAGAAGCAAGGTAGCAAGATTCTTCTTGCCATATAGCCTGTTAATCCACAATGCAAAAAAGACATCGGTTACAGAGTAAATACCATTAAGTCGGGTAATAACACCTTTTTCTAGCAGGTGCTTTGCTGCGTGTTGAACCGAACTAGCAGATGGCAAATGGTACTGCTTAATAAAGTTGACGGATGTTATCTGTTTCACACTTCTTTCTTGTGCAATGGAGTAAAGCAGCGGTTTGTATCGTTCGGAAACATTAGATAATAACTCCTTGAAAAGAGGCTCTTTAGAATCAATAACGTTCTCTATTGCTTGCTTAATAATATCTTGAGTGCACTCTTTGTTTGGTTCTACAATAGTGAAAGCCTCGTTGAATGTCTTCTGCATAGCATAGGTGTTTCCTTCCATTAAGTTATAAACTTTATTGATAACCTTATCATTGATAGTAATGTTAGCACTTGCCATGTGTTTTTTGACAAATTCGCTATACACTTTGGGGTCGATTGCCTTAAGTTCAAGAATGTCGGCACTGTTATAGAACGGTTTTGCCGATGAAAGGAATATTTCTTGCATTATATGAAACTCACTGCCAGCAAAGATAAATCTTGCATTGCTCATGCGTTGGATGTGGGTTCGGAGCAACGCCTCTACGTTTTTCTCTGGAAAGTTGGCTATTTGTTGAAACTCATCAAAAGCAATGATGCAAGGCCTATCAGAACTCTCAAGATAATGAAAAATCTCTTCAAGTGTCAACTCTGGCCTTGTGATATCGGTGATTTCCAAATTAAAAGTTGGGAGACTGGAAAACGGATCGAAGCCAAATCGTCCACTTAGTGACTTAAGGGCTTGAGTAAAGGATACTACCATTTTTTTACTTCGTGGCAATAAAGTCTCATATATATGTCGGCCAAAGAGATAGGTGAACTCTCTTAAACTAGTAGTGTGCAGAATGTCGATGAAGAAAGTGTAATAGTTCTTTGACAATTGTGGATTATCATAACAATAGCTAATGAGCCCAGTCTTTCCCATTCGTCGGGGAGAGATGAGCACAAGATTATTGCCGTTTGTCAACGATTTTATAAGAGTTTGACTTTCCTTGACGCGGTCACAAAAATAAGCAGGTTCTATCTTACCTGTAACTATGAAGGGATTTTTAATCTTTGCCATTTTTTTATTCTTTTATGCTGCAAAGATATAACAATTTTCAAAATTATGCAAATTCTATTATAGAAATCCTATAATTTTTCATTAGTGTCCGGTAAAGATGAGATAGTTGCTCCTCTATTAGAGGGGGAGTTCTTCAAAACACAGGCATCTAAAATCCAAGCCCTCCCCTCATACTCCTCCGCCCTTCGGGCACCTCCTCTATCTTCTATGTTGCAATCCAAACAAATGAATCAATTTTACTTTTATTTAACAATTATAAATCAATCAGTTATCATTCTTTGAACATTCATGACAGGCAAAGACACACTGCTCTGACTCTTCTGTGAGCCAGATAGACAGCCCTATTAGACAGCCTTCTATGAGATGATCCGACTTGGTCGGTCATCAATTTATTCCTTCAGATAAAGGGATTAAACGCCACAAACTTAGAGAAGAAGATGAACTCTTACAGTAGAGGCATCAGATAGAGGTAGTGGTCGTTCCTGATGAAGGTTGTCTAACGTGCTTTGGGCCGCTATTGTTTTTTTGTCCCTATGGCATATAAGGAACATATTTCTTCTGGTTTTTAATCACTGATAGAATGATATTTGCAAGTTTTCGCGCCACGCGCACTATTGCCTTGTTCTTCTCCATCCTCTTGCTCCAGCGCGAGAAGTCGGCAGCCATGCCTGGATCTTTTCTGACCGCCGTCCACGCCGCCTCTATGAGCATCGGACCGATAGATCTGTTGCCGCGGAAAGTCTTCTCGCCATGAGCAGTCCTGTCTCCGCTGCTGTGACATGTGGGCACAAGGCCGAGAAATGACGCAAACCGGCTCTGATTGTCAAAACGGGAGAAGTCATGCACCTCAGTCAACAGTGTGGCGGCCACGAAAGGGCCAATACCCGGTATGGAACGAAGCAGTTCATAGCTCCTCCTGTACCGCTGGCTTGCGCACAAGACTTTGATATGCCTGTTGGCGTCAAGTAAAGCACCATCCAACAACCCAAGTGTACTGATGTATATGTCAAGCGTGGAGCGTGTGTTGGACATCAGGGTCACGTCATCCTTTAGCCACTGCTTGAATGCTTTTGTCCATTTGACGTTTCCCTTGTCGTCCAGATGACATCCTGGAATACAAACTCCATTGGTGAACAGCAGATGCCTGATGCGCAGTTTGTATCGGACGAGATCATTCTGGATGTTCTTGCGGGCGCGGATGACACCACGGTCGTCAAGTCCGTCAGCTGGATACACATAAATACCCTTAAGCTGGTTGTTGCGTAATGCTCTCGCAAGTTTCTCCGAGTCTATCTTGTCGGTCTTCATCACGCTCTCATACTGTGTCGTCGGGACATCGGCGGCATGAATGACTATGCACTCTATGCCAAGTGACACCAGGTCATAATAGGTGGAGAACCCCGTAAAGCCCGCCTCATAGACTGCCAGGTATTCACCATCGGGAAAATGCCTGTCCAAAAAGTCAAAGATCTCGCGTGCGGACGCGTTCTGGGAGTATGTCCGCTTATACCCTGCCTCTGTGAGCACCGTTACCGACCAGTTTTTCTTGTGGACGTCGATTCCTATGAAAATCTTTTGTCCTTTGAAAGAAATTTTGTTTCTTTGCATAGTGGTGTAAGATTAAATGAATTAAAAACTTTTATTGTGTTTTCAAAAGTAATGATTCATTTGATATACACCATATTTTTATACTATGAAAAACACCGCGGGGTTAGTCTAGCGGCTGGGGGCGCGAAGCCCCCAATGAGCGTTTCACGATGCAAACATAATAACTTAAGGAGGAGTTTTCATTAGATTCAGCATTCCCCCATTAGGACCGCAAGAGGTGAGATTAAAGGCAGGTGAAAAACTGAAAAATGTGCAAATAGTTGGTTTTTATTTAAAAAAATGATTAACTTTGCAAAAATGGGGTATTATATTGAAATTTGAATTTAGCTATTAACCTATAAGCCAACATTGTATGAAGAAATTATTACTAACTCTATTTGCTTTGACTGTTTGCAGTTTGTCGGTCTTTGCGACTATCAAGGGTGACGTGAATGGTGACGGAATAGTGTCCAGTGTTGATATCACGGCGCTCTACAACTGGCTGCTCAACAGTGATGACAGTGCTATAGTCAGTGGCGATCAGGATGGTGACGGCAATATTACTTCGGTTGATATCACTATCATCTACAACATCTTGCTCGGCTACGATCAGCCAGCAGAACATGAATGGGTGGATTTAGGGCTTCCCAGCGGTACGTTGTGGGCGACGATGAATGTGGGCGCTAACAGTCCCGAGGGCTACGGCGACAACTTCGCTTGGGGCGAGACCACGCCCAAGGATGTCTATAACTGGAGTAACTACCAGTGGTGCATGGGTAGCTATGACACATTTACCAAGTACTGCAATATGAGTAGCCTTGGCTACAATGGCTTTACTGACAACAAGACAGAGCTTGACCCAGAGGACGATGCCGCCACTGCCAACTGGGGTCCAGAGTGGTGCATGCCGTCGATGGAGCAGATGCAGGAATTGTGTAACAACTGTACCTCGGTATGGACAACGCGGAACGGTATTAATGGCAGGTTGTTCACCGCCAGCAATGGTGCATCGTTGTTCTTGCCGTCTGCTGACTTTTGGATTAACTATTGGTCGCGCACGCTCTATAGTCCCTATCCGAGCATTGCTTATGGCCTGTACTTCACCTCGAGCAACGTGGACGGAATGAGTGACTTATACCGGGACGGCGGATTCCCAGTGCGTGCTGTGCGTGTGCAAGAGCATGAGTACGTTGACCTAGGTCTTCCCAGTGGCACGTTGTGGGCGACGATGAACGTGGGTGCCAACAGCCCTGAGGAATACGGCGACTACTTCGCATGGGGCGAGACCACACCAAAGGACTGGTATGACTGGAGCACCTACCAATGGTGGAACGATGGCACCGACGCGTACGCGTTAACCAAGTACTGTAATAACAGTGAATTTGGCTATAATGGCTTTACTGATAATAAGACTGAGCTTGACCCTGAGGACGATGCCGCCACTGCCAACTGGGGTCCAGAGTGGCGCATGCCGTCGCTTGCGCAGATTAAGGAGTTGTATATGAATTGCACCTGGGTATGGACAACGCAGAACGGTATTAATGGCAGGTTGTTCACTGCCTCGAACGGCGCGTCGTTATTCTTGCCAGCGACTGGCGACCGATGGAAGGGGGAGTTCAAACACGTTGGCTCTTGGGGATACTATTGGTCGCGCGAGCTTTTCGAATACCCCAACAGCGCTTGGAGCCTGTACTACATCACGAACGAAGCTGTAGGCTGTAACAATGTCACCCGAAGCTACGGTTTCACAGTACGTGCTGTGCGTGTGCCATAGAATTAGCACCGTCCCTTTCGCATGAAACGTCAAAAAAAGAGTCCGCACGCTCGATGAGCCAAGTGCGGGCTCTTTGTGTTGCCAGTAATTGTATATTGGCTTTACTCCATATCGAAGAATCCAAGGCCGCCGATGGCGGTGAGCATGCGCTCAACGTAATCCCATGAGGTCGGTGACCATGCAAAGCCCAAGCGGTAGAGGACTTGTGTCGTGAGGTCGTTGTCGCGGGTCACGTCAGTTGTCTTCTGGCCGTGTGCCATATCTTGGTAGGCGAGCAGACTTGCCATCTGGTTGGCCTTAGTTGGGTCGCTCTTGGCATCATCCATAGCACGCTCGAAGTCTTCTTGTTCCACAAACTTAATTCCCTCTCCAACACTGCTGAGTCCCATGAGCACGTCGCCCAGGAACTGAGTGTGGATGTTGTAGGGGTGGAAGACGCAGCACTCACGAGGTGTGGTTGCAAGCATCACTATGGCATGTGCCACCTCGTTGATGGGCGAGAATTCCACACGCTTGTTACGCATTGCAAACGGGCACGCTCCCAACATGTTATAGACCTTGATGCGGCCCATAAAGGAATTGGTGCCGAAGTTTGCCTGGAACTCGCCGTCGGTGCTTCGTGCCGCAAGGTTGCCCACACGCATTATTTTGGCACTGAGTCCGCGGTTTGCGATGGCGTCAAGGATGAGTCTCTCGGCTATAAACTTCGAGTAGATATACTTGTTGCCCAGGAACTGGCCCATATAGAGACGTTGCTCGGTGAACACATCATCGCGCGTTTCGCCAGCCCATAGGCCACGTGTACTTGCTGTGGAGATGTGAATCAGCGTCGCACCCTTCTTAAGGCAGAAGTCCACGCAGCGTTGAGCTCCGCCAATGTTCACGTCTTCAATCTCGGTGCCTTCGCTGAAATGCTTAACGATAGCAGCGCAGTTGAAAACCGTGTCGATGTCGAGATTCTCGCCAAAGTCGCTCGTCACGTCGCCCACAACGATGTGTAGGCGTTTGCCAAAGAGGTCTTTGAAGGCATTGGCAAAGTAATAGTAGAGTAGGGTGCGGAGGCGGCTCTCGGCCTTCTCGGCATCTTTTCCACGCACGAGGCAGTAGATGTTTTTAGCGTCACTGTCAATCAACTCACGCAGAATGTGGATGCCAAGATAACCGGTAGCACCAGTAAGCAGCACATTTCCAAGCTCTCGGCGCTCGCCGTTGCGGAATGCGTCGAGGGTGTTCTGTGCCAGCACATTATTTATTGCGGTATAGTCAAATCCCTTCACCTCGTCGGGTCCACTGTCAACCGTTTCGCCAGTGATAAGACCTGCGAGTTGGCGTGGAGTGGGGTTAGCAAAGACATCGCCGTAAGCCACATGCATGCCGGCCTTGTCGGCCTCGATAATCACTCGGGTCACTACCAGCGAGGTGCCGCCAAGTTCGAAGAAGTTGTCGGTAGCACCCACCTTGTCCATTTGCAGGATATCGGCGAATATTTCGCAGAAGGCACGCTCGGTGTCGTTGGCAGGAGCCTCGTAAGCAGTGCTGATTGTCAATTCAGGTTCTGGCAATGCTTTCACGTCGGTCTTGCCGTTGGGTGTGAGAGGCATCTTATCGAGTTGGCGGTAGGCCGTTGGCACCATATATTGTGTGAGACTCTTAGAAATTTCCGCTTTAAGGGCATCGGCAGCAATCTCGCGGTCGGCGGTGTAGTAGGCGCAGAGGTGCTCCTTGCCGCCAATCTTGCGAATCATAATCACCACTTTGTCGATACCCTCAACTTTGAGCATCACATTCTCTATCTCGCCTAGCTCGATGCGCAAGCCACGCAGCTTAATCTGATGGTCGGTACGGCCAAGGATTACCACGTCTCCGTCGGGGAGCCACTTGGCGTAGTCGCCCGATTTATAGATGCGTGTGCCGTGATAGTCGATGAAGCGCTCACGAGTCATATCGTCAAGGTTGTTGTAGCCTCGTGCCACGCCTCGACCGCCAATGTAGAGTTCGCCCACAACGCCTACCGGCAACTCATTGCCGTCGCTGTCGACGATAAACTCCTTGACGTTGAGCTGTGGCTTGCCCACGGTCACGAGATAAGCGCGGGTGAGCTCCTTGTTGTTGGACGCCACAGTAATCTCGGTGGGGCCGTAGCAGTTGAAGATGCGCGCCTTGGTCACGCTGCGCACCTGCTTGAGCAGTGAGTCGCTGAATTTCTCGCCACCAGCACGCACAATCTTGATATTGGCGATTGCCTTGTTGAAATCGTCGCTCGTGAGCCATGTCTGCCAACGCGATGGGGTGCCCGATACCATATTGATGTGCTGATCGGTGATGAGCTGTGCAAGGTCAAGCGGGTTGTTGGCCTGCTCCTCGGTGGCGACGATGAGTGTCTTGCCGTTGAAATAAGCCATACCGATGTCTTGCAAAGCCGCGTCAAACGAAATTGTCGTCACGCTCAGCACACGGTCGGCATCGGTGAGGACTGCATTTGCAAATACATTTGCGGGATGTCCGTAGAGGTAGTTGCAGATTCCCTCATGGCGAAGCATTACGCCCTTGGGACGGCCTGTCGAACCACTTGTATAAATAAGGTAGGCAAGGTCGTCGGGAGTGATTTTAGGCTTGTGGTACTCAGCATCGCTTGCAATCAACTCTTCCACGTTTATAGCCTTTTCGACAGGCACGCTGTCCATCTTGTCGGCAGTAGTAATGATATATCGTGCCTCGCTGTCCTCGAGGATGAGTTTGATTCGGTCGGCAGGATATTCTGGGTCGCAAGGAATGTAGGCGGCACCAGTTTTGAGCACACCAAAGAGTGATAGAATCAAGCGGCTTGTTCGTGGGAGAAGCAGAGCCACACGGTCGCGCTCCTTTACACCTCGTGCCTGCAATGCTGCAGCGATGCGAGTTGTGACTTCGTCCATCTCACGATAAGAGAATTTGCCGTCGATGGCAATCAGAGCATCGTGCTCGGGCTGAGTGGAAGCAAAATGGCCAATGCACTCATGGAAGAGGCTGAACGGTGCATCGCCAGTCGCTACTTCACGAAGTTTGCTTAACTCTTGCTCTTGCTCGTCGCTCACAATAGAAATGTGGCGCACCTTCTCGGTGGGTTGCAGCATCATGCGTTCTATCACGGCACCGATGCTCTGCGAGAGGGCAGTGGCAAGGCGCTCGGAATAGATGGCGTTGTCATACTGCACCACAATTCCTCTGGTCTCTATCTTGATGTTGATTTTGAATTTAGGCACGTTGAGCTCAAGCAATTCCTGCTCGATTGGCTTACCGTTGAGAGTGTATTGCGACAGTACGCCCACTTGATAAGCATAGGCTATAGCCGGGCGGAATCCATAGTCGGCGGCAATGCGTGCGAAAGGATAATCCTCGTGACGCAGCGTCTGGTCAAAGCTTTCGCTTGTGGCTCGAAGGAAGTCGCCCACAGTGACGTCGTCAATGGCGATGCCTAATGGCAGGGTGTTGACAAACATACCCACTGTGTCGGCAATCTTGAGGTTGGAGCGGCCGCTGCTCACGGTGCAGAGATACACCTCGCGGTTGTTAGTGTAACGCGAAACCACATAGGATGTGGCGGCGAGGAACAGATGGGCTGGAGTGACCTCTTGTTCACGGCAATAGGCGGCAGCTTTGTCGTGGTCGACAGCGCATACAGCCTCGCCAATCAAGCCCTGGACGTCGCTCTTAGGAAGGTCGCTAGGAATCTCGCTTGCGCCCTCACAGGTGGCAAGGCGCTCAGCGAAGAACTGCTGCGAAGCCTTGAAGGTGTCGCTCTCCTCGGCAGCTTGCTGGTCGGTGACGAAGTCGAGGTAGGAATACTCCTCTTTTTCTATATCACCACCCTCAATTACAGAGTTTATTTGGCGAATTAGCAGGTCGGCCGAGCCACCGTCAAAGAGCAGGTGATGCACATCAAAAAGCAGATGCACACCGCTTGAGGTTGTAACTACCTCAAAGCGATAGAGAGGTGCCTTCTGCAAGTTGAATGGCTTCACAAAGTCATTTTTATAGGTAGCCAACTCATTGTCGCTCATGTGGGTGACGGGGATGTTGACAGGGATGCTGTCTTCTGTGGTCTGCATTATCTTGTCACCTTCGGTGGTGAAATGTACGCTCAATTCAGGGTGACTCTCAACCACTTTCTTCACAGCCTCGGCGAGTTGTTGGGCATTAGTGCCATCGGGATAAGACAGCAGATAAGGGATGTTGTAAATTGTAGATGTGGGATTCTTCAGACACTCAAAGTATACGCCAGTCTGTGCATAAGACAGTGGCACGGTAGTTTTAGTCTCGCTCTTTTCGCTAGTTTTCGTAACCTTTTTCTCGCCTGTCATGAGTTGCTTGAGAATTTCGTTCTCAATGGTCTGAAGAGTACCGGTCTTGACTAGCGACTTTGAGTCGAGCGCAACACCAAAGCGTTTGTTGATTTGCACGGCAAGGCGAATCGACGAGATAGAGGTCAATCCAGCGTAGCCAAGTGGAGTGGTAACTCCAAACTCGGTATTGCCCACAATCTGGGCTACAATCTCGTGCAGTTCCTGTTCTAGCACATTCATAGGAACGTTGCTCTCCTCGATGGCTGCCGCAGCCTTCTTCTCGGGCTTTGGCAAGGCACGTTTGTTGACCTTCTGGTTCTGATTGAGCGGAATCGCATCAATCTGCATTGTCACGGCAGGAACCATGTAAGGTGGTTTCTCATCTAGGATGAAGTTGTTGAGGGCCTCGATGTCGATGGTCTCGTCGCTCACGATGTAAGCAGCGATGAACTTGCCTCCACCTTCCTCGTCAAAGGCTTGTACCGTAGCGTCCTTTATGCCTGGGAACTCGCGTATGATGCCTTCAACTTCCTTAAGCTCAATGCGGAAACCGCGAATCTTCACCTGACCATCGCGGCGGCCCACAAACTGGATGTCGCCACTGGGCAAGTATCGCACGATATCGCCAGTGCGATATATACGATTGTATTTCTCGCAGTCGGTAAATGGGTTAGTGATATAAACCTCGGCGGTCTTCTCGGGACGGTTGAGATAGCCTCGGCTCACTTGCGGGCCAGAAACCCACAGCTCGCCAGCAGCACCTACTGGAAGACGATGCCCTTGCTGATCAACGATGTAGAGCCGCATGTTGTCGAGTGGCTTGCCAATAGGTATGTCCTTAAGACGCTTATCGACAAGATAGGTGGTGGTGAAAATTGTGCACTCGGTGGGCCCATAGCCGTTGTAGAATTTATATCCCTCGGGAGGAGTGAGAGAGGCCAGTTTCTCACCGCCAGTAGAGAGGTGGTGGAGCGAATGGTTCTCGATGCCTGTAGCAAACTGATAGGCCACCTGCGTGGTCATGAACGAATTGGTGATATTGTTCTTCTCGAAATAGTCATTGAGAGCTATCAGGTCAAGACGAATCTCCTCGGGGACAATGTGCAAAGCTGCGCCACAGGTGAGGGCTGGGTACATATCCATCATGCATGCGTCGAATCCGTAGCTGGCATAGGCGGCAACACGGCAATCGGGTTTGAGATCATAGTAACGATGGAACCAGTTGCAGAACGCCACAAGGTTGGCATGGGTTAGCTGGCAGCCTTTGGGCACACCAGTCGAACCGCTCGTGTAGAGCAGGACAAATAATTGGTCGGGCTCTATTGTGACGTTGGGCGATGGTGCACTTGGCAGACTGCTGAGGTCTTTAGTGAAGAGCACTTCACCCTGGTATTCGTCAACGAGGCCACGAAGCTGTTCATCAGCGATAAGCAGTTTAGCGCTTGCGTCTTTCATCATAAAGTTTAGACGCTCGGTGGGATAGCTTGGGTCAAGAGGCTGATAAGCGCATCCTGCCTTGAGCACTCCTAGCGACGCGATAGCCATCCATTCGCAGCGAGGAATGAGCACGCTCACCACGTCTTCCTTGCCTAAGCCCTTGGCGGCGATGGCTGCGGCGATGCGGTTGCTCATGTCATCGACCTGTGCGTAAGTGTAATTGCGGCCGCTATACACGACTGCAATATTAGATGGAGTCTCTGAAACTTGATGTTTGAAAAGCGATACGATGGTCTGCGTGGAATCGTAGTCAACATCGGTTTGATTGAAGCTGTCAAGCACGTCGACTTGTGATGAAGTGGCGATATTGATGTCGCACAATTTCTCTTGTGAAAGGAAACCCTCAACCACAGCCTCATAGCTCTCAAGGAACTGGGCGATTAGTGCTTCGCTATATTCGTTGCTGTTATATTCGGCCTTTACTTGATAGTGGCCGTTGAGGATAAACGTTTTGAGATAGAGCGACGCGTCGAGGGTGCTGTTGCCAAGGCGCACCGTCTTCATGGGCTTGCCAGCCCATTGCTCGTCGCCAAAGAGATAGCCATGCCAGGCAAACATCACGTTGGTCTGCAGGTTGAGGTCGGCCATCACATCGCTATAGTTGTAGATATCATGCTTGCGACAGCCACTCATCTGCTCTTGCAGTCTTAGTATGAAGTCGAGAATTGTGGTCTCGGGTGTGAATTTGCCGTAAACCGGCAAGGTTTTTACCATCATGCCCACGGTGCGTGACAAGCTCTTGTCGCTGCGCCCGTTGTACACGGTGGTAAACAGCGATTCTTGTTCGTTGTTGTATTTTGCCAGAAGGAAGCTGAATGCTGCCGTGAAAAAGTTGCTCTTGAAGATGCCATTGTTCTTGCAGAACTCATCGACACGTGCCATATCGACCTTGAGAGTGCGCAGCAGGCTCGCCTCGCTGTGTTCGGGCTCATATAGGTCGGGCATCAATTGGGTGAAGGTGTCGTCGCAGTCAAAATGTGTGGCATACCACTTCTTGGCTTCTTCAAATTCTGGTCCCTTGCATTTTTCAACCTCATCGAGAGCGATTTGCATCATCGTGATTTCTTCGGCAGCGATATTCTCGCCGTTATAGGCTTTCTCTATGTCATGCAGCAGGAGTTGCATCGAAGTGCCGTCGACAATGATGTGATGATAGTCAACAAAAAGGAAGTAGTTCTTGCCGTCGTGCATCAGGGCCACATGGAACAAGCGGTCGCCATAGATGTTGAACGGATTCACCAAGCTCGATTTTTCTTTCTCGATGTTAGTGATTTCTTTCACCTCGAGAGTGAATTGCTCTTTGTCAAGGTCAATGGTCTGCATGGGCTCGCCGTCGTCGTTGAGCTCGATGCGGGTGAACATGGTAGGGTGAGACTTAAAGGCTGTAATCACTGCTTGACACAGGCGCTCGCCGTTGAGGCTGCCGTCAAGCACATAGATGTAGGGCAGGTTGTAGCATGGCTCACCAGGATGGCTGGCGCATTCTACATACAACCCATACTGAGCTTTGCTCAGAGGTGCTGTGGATTTCATAGGTGTTTATTCGAAGTTAAAGAGATTAATGAAGCCAGTCATTTTGAACACATTCTTGATGTCATCGTTGAGGCCCTTGAGGGTCACAGTGTGACCGTGCGACTTGGCTTTCTTGAGAATGCCGAGTAAGATGCGCAGACCACTCGATGCGATGTACTCAAGCTGGGTGCAATCAATGACAATGTCTTTATCTTCGTTGTCGTAGAGAGGTTTCATCTCTTTCTCAACTTCGATAGCGGCAGCAGTATCGAGTTCTCCAATAAACTCGGCAACCAACTTGCCGTCAATTTCATTAATTGTAGTCTTCATATTAGTGTGAGTTTTGTGTGTTACTGATTGTTAGATGGAAAAATTCTTTCCCAAATTAAAAGCAAAGTAACTATTTTTTTCTTTAAAATGCAATATTCTACATATTTAACGTGAGTTCGATGAATTTTATTTAGCTGAAAATTAGGAACATAGCGAGATTTTTAGTAATTTTGTAGTGCAAAAAACATTATTAAAAAAAC
>CAJOFH010000068.1 GCA_905233845.1 uncultured Muribaculaceae bacterium
AGCATACTGCTTTTTCCCTAAGAAACCAATGCTACAATTAGAACGAGAATTTGATAACCAGCTCACACTCTTTTAATTATTTTCGTCGAACTCACGTTACATTATTATAATCAATCACCATGAACTCAAAAAATTTTTTTTTCAAAAGTGTCCCAAACACCCCTGGGAGTTGTCAATGTATTACACCGCAGGCGCGGTGTTAGAATTTTTTTTTCAAAAAGTGTCCCACTCGCACCTGGGAGTTGTCAGTGTATTACACCGCAGGCGCGGTGTTCAAAATTTTTTTTCGAAAAGTGTCCCACTCTTGAAGTATAAAAAAACAGGAGAGGCAAGTGAATGTCTCTCCTGTGAAATTTAGGTTGTTTTGAAAGCTTACTTCGTGAGGATGGTGCCGGTCTTGCCTTGCAGGGCCTCGCGGGCTTTGTCGAGCGAGGTGATAAGGGCGGTTCCGCCAGTGGTGTTCTCGACGAAGCTGATGCACGACTCCACTTTTGGCAGCATACTGCCAGGAGCGAAATGCCCCTCGGCGATGTACTGACGAGCCTCGGCTATTGTCATGCTGTCGAGATCCTTCTGGTCAGGTTTGTTGAAGTTAATCGACACTTTCTCCACAGCGGTGAGAATCACCAGCATGTCGGCGTTGAGGTCGAGCGCGAGTTTGGCGCTTGCGCGGTCCTTGTCGATAACAGCTGCCACGCCCTCATAGTCGCCAGGACCTTTCTCCATAACGGGGATGCCGCCACCGCCCACGGTGATTACCACGCTGTGCAGACCCACGAGCTGCTCCACGATGGGGAGCTCCACAATCTTCACGGGGATGGGTGATGGCACTACGCGACGGTAGCCACGTCCAGCGTCCTCAACAAAGGTGTAGCCGGTCTCGGCTACGATGCGGTCGGCATCTTCCTTCGAGTAGAACATTCCCACTGGCTTGGTGGGGTTCTGGAACGCAGCATCGTTTTGGTCAACAACCACCTGAGTCACCACAGCGGCGCAGGGCTTGTTGATGCCACGGCGTGCGAGCT
Source organism: uncultured Muribaculaceae bacterium (assembly GCA_905233845.1). Classification (GTDB taxonomy): domain Bacteria; phylum Bacteroidota; class Bacteroidia; order Bacteroidales; family Muribaculaceae; genus Sodaliphilus. Next base: position 1,026 of record CAJOFH010000068.1, read on the forward strand.
CGCGCTCCACAGCCTGTTGCAGATGATAGCCGATGTAGCCTTGAGTCATGGCACCGCACTCGGGGAAAGGCATCGCGGGAGTGCCGCCGCCATTGTTGGCGCTGTACTCAAACGCGAGGTTCACCATTCCCACCTGTGGACCGTTGCCGTGACCAATCACCACGTCATATCCTTCCTCAACGAGGTCGACGATGGTCGAGGCAGTGCCTTTCACCAGTTCGAGCTGCTCTTGAGGGGTCTTGCCCAAGGCGTTGCCACCCAGAGCTATTACTAGTCGTTTGCTCATAATTCTTGTTCGAATGTTCGATTATTCGAAAGCTTGAATGCTCAATTATTATTTAAGGGTTGCGTACATCACAGCCTTGATGGTGTGCATACGATTCTCGGCCTCGTCAAATACCTTAGATTGTGAGCTGCGGAATACCTTATCGGTAACCTCCATCTCCTTCAAGCCAAATTTCTCGTGAATCTCGCGGCCTATTGAAGTCTCAAGGTCGTGGAACGAAGGTAGGCAGTGCAGGAAGATGGCGTCGGGATTAGCATTGGCCATAACCTCATCATTAACCTGATAGGGGCTGAGCAGCTTGATGCGCTTCTCCCAGAGCTCAGCAGCCTCACCCATCGATACCCAGATGTCGGTGTAGATAACATCGGCATTCTTGGTTCCCTTCTTCACGTCATCGGTGAGTGTGATTGTGCAGCCGTTCTCCTTAGCAATCTCGCGGCATGTTGCAACGAGCTTCTCGTCGGGCATATTGTCCTTGGGACCACAAGCCACAAAGTTGATACCTAATTTTGCCGAAACCACCATCAGAGAGTTGGCCACGTTGTTGCGGGCATCGCCCATGAAGACCATCTTCAGGCCTTTGTAACGACCGAAGTTCTCCTCGATAGTGAGCACGTCGGCAAGCATCTGAGTGGGATGGAACTCGGTGGTGAGACCATTCCAAACGGGAACGCCAGCATAGCGGCCCAAGTCCTCAACGATGTTCTGGTCGAAACCACGATATTCGATACCGTCATACATGCGTCCAAGCACCTTAGCGGTGTCTTCTAGCGACTCTTTGTTTCCCATTTGCGATGAAGCTGGGTCGAGGTAGGTAACACCCATTCCCAAGTCATTACCTGCTACCTCAAATGAGCAGCGAGTGCGAGTTGAGGTCTTCTCAAACAACAGCACGATGTTCTTACCTGCGAGGTACTTGTGAGGAGTGTTGGTGCGTTTCAGACGCTTGAAATCTTTTGCGAGTTCGAGTAAATACTGAATCTCTTCGGTGGTGAAGTCCAATAACTTCAAGAAATTTCTTCCTGATAAACTTCTTGGCATAGTTTTAAATTGTTTTATTGTTAATAAAATGTGTATTTTGAATTTTGCCGCAAAGGTAAGCATTTTAGTTCAACTGAAAAACCTTTTCAAGAAGTTTTTGCGAGGAAAAAGTGTATGTGAGATTTGTATAAGATTGTTTTGGCATTTTGAGTAATAATTTGTAACTTTGCACCCACAACCATTACAGGAACTTATCTATCTATAAAATAATAACAAAACTAATCATGAACAATTCAATTATCAATTTTCCACTTCCAGCTAATGAGCCAGTAAAGGCTTATATGCCTGGATCACCCGAGCGTGTAGCATTAGAGAAAGAACTTGAGCGCCAGAGCAAACTGGTGGTAGAAATCCCCATTATCATTGGTGGCAAAGAAATCCGCACTGGCGATATGGGCGAGGTTACCTGCCCACACGACCACAAGCATGTGATTGCCCGTTACCACAAGGTGGGCAAGAAAGAGGTTGAGATGGCCATTGATGCTGCCATGAAAGCTTGGAAAGAGTGGAGCTGCACTCCCTGGACCACTCGTGCCGCTATCGTGATGAAGATGGCTGAGCTGCTTGCTACTAAGTACCGCCCCATCATGAACGCTGCCACTATGCTTGGTCAGAGCAAGAACTTCTTCCAGGCTGAGATTGACTCGGCTTGCGAGACTATCGACTTCTTCCGCTACAATGTGCACTATGCATCTAAGATATATGCCATGCAGCCCAAGGACGGTGCGGCACAATTGAACCACACCGAGTATCGCCCACTCGAGGGCTTTATCCTCGCTGTGACTCCATTCAACTTCACCTCTATCGCCAGCAACCTGTGTATGACTCCAGTGCTCATGGGTAACGTGGCGCTGTGGAAGCCATCGACCACCGCTTTGCTAAGCAACTACTATCTGATGCAGCTCTACAAAGAGGCAGGTTTGCCCGACGGCGTTGTTAACTTCCTCCCCGGAAGCGGCGCATTGATTGGCGAAGTTGCTACCGAGTCGAAATACTTCTCGGGAATTCACTTCACTGGCAGCACTGAAACATTCAAATCGCTGTGGAAACAAGCGAGCATGAATGTTGACAAATATATCTCTTATCCTCGCCTCGTTGGCGAGACTGGTGGTAAGGACTTCATCTTCGTTCACCCCAGCGCCGATCCTAAGGCTGTTGCTACAGCAGCATTCTGCGGAGCCTATGAGTTCCAGGGCCAGAAGTGCTCGGCAGCATCGCGCATGTACATCCCCAAGAGCCTGTGGGCAGGCGTTCTCGAGGATATGAAGGCTATGGCCGCCGAGGTTAAGATGGGCGACGTGATGGACCCAAGCAACTTCATCAACGCCGTTATCGACAAGGCCTCGTTTGACAAAGCTAAGTCTTACATCGACTTCGCCAAGGAAGCTGAGGATGCCAAGATAGTGATGGGTGGCAACTGCGACTGCAGCAAGGGCTGGTTTGTTGAGCCAACTATCATCGAGACCAGCAATCCACACTTCAAGTCGATGGAGGAGGAAATCTTCGCTCCAGTGCTCACAGTTTACCCCTACGACGACGAGAAGTGGGAAGAGGCAGTGAAAGATTGCGACGAGACCTCTCCTTATGGCTTGACGGGTGCTGTCTTCGGACGTTGCCGCATGGCTGTGGAGAAGATTACTGATGCTCTGCGTTATACTGCCGGTAACTTCTACATCAACGACAAGCCAACAGGTGCTGTGGTAGGTATGCAGCCATTCGGTGGTGCACGCGCCAGCGGTACCAACGACAAGGCAGGTGGCGAGTTCAACCTTATCCGCTGGATTATCCCACGCGTGATTAAGGAGACTCTAGTATCGCCCACCGACTACCGCTACACTTACATGAAATAATCACATTTCTATAAAGCAACATTTCGATCCTTTACTCGGCAATCATCCATTAACTGGGCGATTGCCGAGTGAGGAGAAAAATATTTGTATGGAAACAAAGCAATTGACTCCTTGTGAGGTTAATGTAAGTTCCGAGACTGGCCGGCTCAGGGCTGTGCTGCTGCATCGCCCTGGCGTGGAGATTGAGCGCATGACACCGCTCAACGCCAATGCTGCACTCTATAGCGACATCCTCAACAAACCCATCGTCGACCAGGAATATCGCAACTTCAGTGGAGTGCTGGAACGATGGACGCAGGTGTACTATGTGCAGGATATCTTAGAGGAATTGCTCAAGGATGAGGCGGTGAAGACTAAGCTACTTGCCGACAGTCTGCGTGGTTGTAATCAAAAGACGGCAAGGGTAATAAACGAAATCACTGGCGATGACCCTAAGAAACTCGCACAAGTGCTTATCGAGGGCTGTGAAGACCCCAAGTGGGACGGTGTGAGCGAGCATCGCTATCTGCTTAAGCCTCTCTACAACCTGTTTTTCACCCGCGATGCCTCATCGACGGTTTATAACCGTGTGCTCATCAACTCGATGAGCTTTGAGGTGCGAGAGCGCGAGTCGTTAATCTATGAGGCGATTTTCAAGCATTTCTTTGGTGTCGACACCCTGAATGCTATGGCATGGAACCCCTACGCTCGCACCGAGGGTGGTGATGTGCAGATTGCGTCTCCCGATATGTTGTGCATAGGTCAGGGCATACGCACCAACCGAAAAGGCATAGAGTATCTCGCACAGACCTTTGCCCGCGAGCGTGATCATTTTACCATTGTGGCGCAGGAATTGCCCAAAGAGCCTGAGTCGTTCATCCATCTTGACATGGTATTCACCTTCTTGAGCAAGCACCAGTGCATGGCATTTGAGCCTATGCTAAAGAAGCAGGGACTTTTTGCTGGCAAGGACACCACAGTCATCACCATCGACCATGGCAAGATAAGCTATAAGAGCGCACCTAACATTGTTGACGCGCTCAACAGTTTGGGATGGGAGATAGAGCCAGTGATTGGCGGTGGAAGTGACCCTTGGACACAGCTTCGTGAGCAGTGGCACAGTGGTGCCAACTTCTTCTCGCTGGGCGATGGCAAGGTGCTGGGTTATCGTCGAAACACCCACACCATCGATGCTCTCGACCGCGCCGGCTTTGCTGTGCTCAATGCCGAGGATATCGTCAGTGGCAAGGTTAATATGGCGGACTATGAAAAGTTCGTGGCAACCTTCCCAGGCAGCGAGCTCCCCCGCGCAGGCGGCGGTGCCCGTTGCATGACAATGCCAATCCTCCGCGACTAACGATAATAATCGTGACTTACAATAATTCATAACTCGGGAGACTCACCCTCACTCATACTAACATAATAAAAGGCGCCTTTGTGCGCCTTTTATTATGCATTGTAAATTATTGAAAGCTCAGCCTACATCACAACCCGTCGGTAGGTCGTTAGGCATCGCCTCATGAAAATAGATTATCTACCTTTGGTAGGAATTTTGAATGAGCTTACTGTGTAGAGCTGGTTGCCGTTTGAGAAGCTGATGTTGAAGTCGGCGAATCCTTTCTTCAGTTTCTTGGTTGCTACCACTTCGGCTTGATAACGTACCGCCTTGCCTGGCTCCAGTTCGCTGATGATAGCCGTTGGCGAGATGTAAATTTGCTTAGTTCCCGAAACAGTGATAACTGGTGCAATCTCGTAAACAGTTTCTTTGCCCATGTTACGAATGTCAAAAACGAGTTTTGAGCGCTCTTCGGGGTTGATGCAGTTGTCGCTGATGCCCTCAACGAGCCTGATGTTCTCAATGCTGATGTCGCTGTATGGGCTGTAAGTGTTGTTTTGGCGGTAGTCTTTGTAGTCGTAACCATTGTAGTAGTCGCTGGTGCGGCACTCGGTCTTGGGTGCCGTAGCTGCTGCTCCGACAACACCACCGATAGCCATACCTGCGAGCGTACCAACATCGCTACCTCTCCATCCTCCTGTTATGCCACCGATAGCCGAACCAAACATGCCACCAATAGTGGCACCTGTTGCTGCTCCGTAGAACTGTCCAGCTGACTGGCAGCCACTCATCATTATAAGTGCAGCACCTAAAGCTGCGATAATAGTCTTTTTCATCTTTCTTTAAATTAATATATTGATAGAAATACGTTGTTTTTCGACCGCTAAGTTAGTAATAAACAATAAATGTGCCAAATTAAATAGACGAACAAGTGAAAAAAGCGTCTAAAAAGGCCAAAATAGTGGATAATATATCGATAATAAGAGATAAAAAACACTTGTTGGTTTAATTTGATATAGAGAGGAATGACGAAGGATGAAGTAGGAAGGAAAAGATGAAAGTTATAGATTTGCTATTTGATGTAAATGGTTTTTTAAATTCCATTTTAGTCCATTTTAGTCAATTTGTATTCCATTCTGGTCTAATTTAATATTTGATTGGTTTTTGTTTGCAGATTAGGGTTATAATGTGTATTTTTGCAAAAAAACAGATTATTCACACATTTTTATTTACTCTTTAACCAAAAAACTATTATGAAGAAATTGTTTGCAATTGTGGTTTTGGTGCTATGCATTGTAGCGTTCAGCGACTTTGACGCATCAGCCCGACCAAGAGGCCCAAGAGGTCCCAAAGCGAGAATCGGTCGCTGCATGAAATGCGGTGGCAGTGGTAGAGTGAGATGCTCTAATTGTGGCGGAAAAGGTTTCACCTCTAAAAGAGAGCTGGCCGATGAAGGATGGTGGACTCAGTATTATGGTTGTAGAAGATGTGGTGGTTACGGCCATCGAACTAGTGAAGGATATATAGGTGAAAATCTTCACAAAGGATCTGGTAAGATGAGATGCCCTTCTTGCCATGGTCGTGGTCGCTAAGTAGATAAGGGATTTGAATGCTTTTTTTATATTATCTCTTTATCCAAAAACTATATATGAAGAAATTATTTGCTATTTTGATTTTGGTGCTGTGCGTTGTAGCGTTCAGCGACTTTGACGCATCAGCCCGACCAAGAGGCCCACGAGGTCACAAAGCGAGAATCACTCACGTGAAGAAAGGTGGAAGATGCAGTCGTTGTCACGGCACAGGCAGAGTGAAATGCACTAAATGTGGCGGTAAAGGCTATTATAGGTTTTATATCACCGAAGATGGCATTGCTGGATGCACTAGATGTGGTGGTGGTGATCAATGTGGTGCATGGGAACCGAATGCATTATCATGCATTAGACGTGGCACGGGTCGCATGAGATGTCCATCTTGCGGTGGTCGTGGTCACTAAACAGATAAGGGATTTGAATACTTTTTTAAGATACTTTTTAATATTAACTCTTTAAACAAAAATTATTATGAAGAAATTATTTGCTATTTTGATTTTGGTATTGTGCGTTGTAGCGTTCAGCGACTTTGACGCATCCGCCAGACCAAGAGGTCCACGAGGACCAAGAGGCCCCAGGGCGAGAACAGCTAAGGTGATTAAAAAGAAAGGCAATAGAAGATGTCCAAGCTGTAGAGGTGCGGGAGAAATCTTTATTTGGAGTAGCCCTGATGGCATTTTAAAAGGTTGTACAAGGTGTGGAGGCAGTGGTATGGCCTATACCAATAGAATGGGTGAAATCGAGGAGAATCATGGTCTTCGCAAAGGTCGTGGCAGAATTTGATATCATGTTGTGACCGAGGATGCTACAACCTAAGTAGAAACCTTCGTTTATTGAGAGGTGTGAAATGTTCAAGCAATTGAGTTTCATACCTCTTAATCTTGTCTTTAAAAAGGGTGTAAATAAAAAAACTAACAACTAATTACTAATAACTAAAAACTATTTAGTATCTTTGCAGCGCATTTTGGTGCTGTGCGGGCGATTGAGCCTCGCAGTTAAAAGGGAACCAGGTGAGATTCCTGGACAGACCACGCTGCTGTATTTCCCTATTATGTTGTTGCACACTCACTGTCACTGTTAACTCGGGAAGGCGGTGCAACAACGGGATAAGTCAGAAAACCTGCCACTATGCCAATTAGAGTTTTAACTAACTAACGGGGTAAAAGAGTTATGTTAAAGAGAATTGCCATGGCATTGTTGGCTTTTGCTTGTATCTTGGGCTCATGGGCTCAGGAGACTGATTCTTTGCCTCAAGTTCAAGATATTGACACGATGCAATACCTTCAGAATGTGGTGGTCTATGGCAATCGACCCTATGGCAATGTCATCCCATCGCAGATGCTGAAGGGGAAGCAGTTAGAGAGGTTGAACAGTCATTCGGTAGCTGATGCCATTCGCTATTTTGCTGGCGTTCAACTCAAGGACTATGGTGGTGTTGGCGGCATCAAGACAGTAGACATGCGCTCTATGGGAACCAACCACATGGGAGTGTTTTACGATGGCATCCAACTTGGCAACGCCCAGAACGGACAGATTGACCTGGGCCGATTCTCACTCGACAATGTTGAGGAGATTTCGCTTTACAATGGTCAGAAAAGTGAGATTTTCCAGCCGGCACGAGATTATGGCTCAGCAGGAAGTATCTACCTTCGCACCAAGCGCCCTAAATTCAGCGGGGACAAGAACGACAATCTCAACGTGACTATGCGCACTGGCTCATTTGGCCTTGCCAATCCCAGTGTGCGTTGGGAACATCGTTTCAACCGCAACCTCACCATGTCGCTCAATGCTGAGTACACCTACGCCACTGGACAGTATCATTTCCGTTATCGTAAGTTGTTCAGTGACGGAGTTGTAGCTTGGGATACTACTGCCGTGCGCAAAAACGGCGATATTTGGTCATTGAGGCTTGAGGGTGCGATATTCGGCACCATCACCGATGGCAAGTGGAATGCAAAGGCCTACTATTACGACAGTGAGCGCGGCATCCCTGGAGCCATTGTCAACAACGTGTGGAAAACCGCTCAGCGCCAATGGGACCGTAACTTCTTTGCCCAAGGCAGCTGGCAAAAGCGTCTAAGCGAGCGCTATGAGATGATGCTCAATGCCAAATATGCTCGCGACTACATGCGCTATCTCAACCCCGACACCACGTTGATGTATCTTGACAACAAGTTCTGGCAGGACGAGATTTACTTCTCAAGCGCCAACAAATATACCATCATGACCGACTGGGACGTGAACCTGAGCGTCGACTACAAGTGGAACTATCTCAATTCCAATCTTGTGAACTTCGCCTATCCCACTCGACACACGTTGCTTGCCGCATTGTCGACGGCACGCACATGGCGCGGGTTTAAGATGCAGGCGAGTGTGCTTTACACTCACGTGAACGACCGCTATACTTCGCGATCGGGTGGCACAGTAATAGAGAAGCACAACAAGCATCTGAACAAGCTCACTCCAGCCGTTTTCATGAGCTATCAGCCATGGCAGGAGCATGACTTGAACTTCAGGGCCTTCTTTAAGAGGATATTCCGTATGCCCACTTTCAATGACCTGTATTATACCGACATTGGCAATGCCGGGTTGAAGCCCGAATATGCTACTCAGTGGAATGTGGGAGCACTCTACCAGCGTTATTATGAACAAGGCTGGTTCCGTGGCGTTAAGTTGAGCGCCGACGCCTATTACAACATTGTCAACGATAAGATTATAGCTGTTCCCAAAGGCACAGGGCAATATCGTTGGATGATGATGAACATTGGCAAGGTTAAGATTCGTGGTATCGACTTTACGGCGAGATTGGCGTTTCGTTTGCCTCACGACATCGTACTTGAGGGTGGTCTGAACTACACCTACCAGAAAGCACAGGATTATTCCAATCCTGCCGACACACTCGACGGCGGGACTTACAAGGGGCAGATTTCCTATATTCCCTGGCATAGCGGTAGTGCAACAGTTCATGCCGCATGGAAGAATCTCGACATTAATTATAGCTGTATCTACGTGGGAGAGAGATATCACAATAGTGCCAACATCCTTGCCAACCACGAGCAGCCATGGTACACTCACGACTTGAGCGCGAGCTACCTGTTTACATTCGGTAAAACAAGTTTGAAAATCACAGCCGAGGTCAACAACGTGTTCAATCAGCAGTATGATGTGATTCAAAACTATCCCATGCCAGGACGTAACTATCGATTGATTTTAAAGTTTGATATATGATATTATATAGATGTAACATATTGTTGCTCTTGACTTTACTTCTATCGCTGACTTCTTGCAGGGAAGATGTGTTCATCTTTGTTCCTGAGGAAGTTGAGATTACTGCACCACAATTCACGTCGGTACAGGCTTTCTACTTGCTCAATGAGGGCAATATGGGCAGCAACAAAGCCACGCTTGACTACTACAATTTCCGCACAGGCTGCTATACACGTAACATCTTTGGTTTTGCCAATCCTAATGTTCCCAAGGAGATGGGTGATGTGGGCAACGACTTGGGCATCTACGGAAGCAAGCTTTATGCTGTGATAAACTGCTCCAACAAGATAGACGTGATGGACAAAATGAGCGTGAAGAAGATTGGTCAAATCGATATTCCCAATTGCCGTTTCATCAAGTTTTATGGGGGGTATGCCTATGTGACCAGTTATGCCGGTCCTGTAGAGATTACTACCGATTACAAGCAACGAGGTTATGTTGCAAAAGTTGACACAGCTACCTTGCAGGTGGTTGACACTTGTCTTGTGGGATTCCAGCCCGATGAGCTGGATATCATTAACGGGAAAATCTATGTGGCAAACTCAGGAGGTTATATGGTACCGAATTATGAGAATACTGTTTCGGTTATAGATATAAACACTTTTAGTGAGGAAAAGAGGATAGAGATAGACATCAACTTGCAATGTTGCCGCGCCGACAAGCATGGCAACTTGTGGATATCGTCGCGAGGTGACTATTATGAGAACCAGAGTCGTCTCTTCGTCTACGACACACGCCATGAGCGACTTGTCAAGACTTTCGACACAAGCGTGAGCAGCATGTGGCTCGATGGAGACTCTCTCTATGTGATTGGTGTGCAATTCAGTTATGTGACGATGAAGAATGAGGTGTCGTACGCACTTATCAACACATCAACTCTTGAGCAAATTTCCAATAGCTTTATCACCGATGGCACCGAGCAGGAGATTACGATGCCCTATAGCGTTGCAGTCAATCCTATTACTAAAGAGATTTATGTGACCGACGCCAAAGACTATGTGTCTCCTGGTCGACTCTACTGTTTCAGTCCCGAGGGTGTTAAACAATGGGACGTGCGCACTGGCGACATACCGGCGCATTTCGTGTTTGTGGGTGACAATATAAATGAGAAATAAAACATTATAGATATGAAACGATTATTAGTTCTTTCAATTGCAATGATTACATTGCTGGCTCAGGCTCAAAACAAGCCTTATATCACAAAGGTTTATGGCTTCATGCCTGCGCCAGGGCAGTTTGTGAACAATACGCCTCTGTATGAAGCTGGAGAGCCTCTTGACAGTATCATGGCTCGTGTCTCTCGCGCGATATGTGGTTATACTACGATTACCACCGACGAGGTAGAGATGCCCGATGGCAGCATAATTACAGTAAACGACACAACCATTACCGCAAAGCCTGGAATGATTAGTCTGGGTTCCTTTGGCGGATATGTGGTATTTGGCTTTGATCATCCAGTAGTTAACGTTGAAGGCGAATATGATATGCAAATCTTTGGCAATGGTTTCCAAGCAAACAATACAACGACATCGGGCGGTAGCAGCGAGCCAGGCATCGTTATGGTGAGCCGCGACGTGAACAGCAACGGGGTGCCCGATGATCCCTGGTATGAACTTGCTGGCAGTGAGTATAACAACCCAAAGACCCAGAAGCATTTTACCATTACCTATTACAAACCCGATGACAGTCAGTTTGGTCCTCTTGGTATGAACCAGTATCATGACCAGTACATTCGTTGGACCTGCAACAGTGTTGATAGTCTACAAGAAGGTTATATCCGCAAGAACTATTGGCACACCCAGAGCTATTGGCCTCAGTGGGTAGAGGGCGAGACACTTACCTTCGAGGGCACCAAATTGCCATGCAATGCCGTTGACCAAAGCGGTGTAGGCAACTACTGGGTTCAGAGTTTCTACGACTGGGGCTACGTGGACAACCGCAGCGATGAGCACTATGGCTATGGTACAAATGCTACAAACATCGCCCCCGAGAACCTGAACAAAGGATTCAAGATTGACTGGGCTGTCGATGATGAGGGCAATCCTAAAGTCTTGAAGAAGATTGACTTTGTGAAGGTTTATTGTGCTATGTTGCAGGACTGTGGCTGGATTGGCGAGGAGTCGACCGAGGTGTGTGGTGCCGTTGACCTGCACCCCGAAGCAGTGGCAGATTCCGAGCCTGGTGATGTTGACGGTGACGGATATGTGACCAGTTCCGACATCACTGTGCTCTATAACTATCTGCTTAATGGAGATGCCAGTGCTATCGTCAATGGTGACCAAGATGGCGACGGAGCCATTACAGCAGGTGACGTTACATGTGTCTATAACATATTATTAGGTAACAAATAAACCATATTATTAACTATTTAAATTAATTTTTTATGAAAAAGATTTTTACTCTTTTTGCAGCAGTCGCTTTGACTGCTTCGGCAGCAATGGCCGATGTGATCACACTTGATTTGAACAAGCCAATGAATCCTGCTTCATTGGAGTACAACGAGAAAGGCGTCTGGACCGAATGCTACAACGACGTTGACTACACTTGGTTGGAGTTTGGCGATGAGAACGGAGTTTTTGGACTCTCACACCTCATTGATGGCGAAGGCGCATCTTGGGGAGGTTACTACTGGGATGGTTTCTGCCCAGCTATTGGTGGCGACCAGACCGACTACAATGGCGATTGGACTACCAACTATGGTGGCTGCATGGCAGGTGGTGGCTGCGTGATTGGTGAGGATGGTACTGTTTCTGCCGACCCAACTAAGCCTTATTTGGTAGCATATTACAGCTCTTGGGCAATGGAAGGTCCCAGCAACCAGGTAATGTTTGTTGACAAAGACGGTAACACTACATTTAAGCCAGTAGGTGTATATGTTTGCAATCATCCTTGGCCTTACTATGGCTGCGTACATGGCGACGGTTTTGGCCGTGCTTTTGAGGAAGGTGACTACTTTGAGCTTACCGCAGTTGGCGTTGACGCCGACGGCAATGAGAAGAGCGTCAGCATCAATCTCGTGGACTATACCAACGGTCAACTCAATGCCCTCAACGATTGGACTTTCTTTGACTTGTCAAGCCTTGGCGAGGTGGAGAGTGTTTATTTCACTCTTAACTCTACCGATACTGGCGCCTATGGCATGAACACTGCAGCTTACTTCTGCATGGACAATTTCCAGGTTGAGGTCCCCGACGCCAAAGATGGCTTCTATCTGGTAGGTTCATTCAACGACTGGAACCAGACCACTGCAGGTGGTCGCCTTGCATTTGACGAGAGCCTCAAGCTCGAAGGTGTTGAACTTGAAGCTGGAGCCGAGTTCAAGGTTATTGCTTATGACGAGGATGGCAGCACTATCTGGTTTGGTGGCGAAGACGCTAACAACGTTGGCTACTTCCTGCTCAACAACGACCTCATGGGCCAATATATCGGCTGTGTTGAGGGTGACGGTGGCGCAAACTTCCGTGTTGAGGAGGCTGGCACTTACAACATTGAGCTCGCAGTTGAAAGAGATTTCAATGGTGGAGTTTTTATGACCGTTACTAAGGCTACTCCCGAGGCTATCAGCACTGTTGGTGTTGACAAGACCGACAACGCTTACTACAATCTCATGGGTGTTAAGTACAACAGCAAGCCCAGCGTTCCTGGCATCTACATCCACAACGGCAAGAAGGTTATGATTAAGTGATAATCGCAATTTTCTGTAAATAAAAGGGGAGAGGCGAGAGTGCCTCTCTCTTTTTATCTCTAATTGAACATACTAATTTGGTACTAATTGGTGTGCTAATTGTGAGCTAATTGGGTCATTGCGAGATATATTTAACGTGAGTTCGATGAATTTTATTTAGCTGAAAATTAGGAACATAGCGAGATTTTTAGTAATTTTGTAGTGCAAAAAACATTATTAAAAAAAC
>CAJOFH010000069.1 GCA_905233845.1 uncultured Muribaculaceae bacterium
TGCTCGCGCCACCCTGCGCCACCTTGTTTTTAGAGCTATCCCCCTGATTTTCAATACCCGCTATGTGATGGCAGAAAAAAGTACCGAAGTCAGGAAAAATAAGGTTGTCCTCGCTCGGGAGTGGCAACCTTATTTTGTGTAAAGGAATGTGGGGTTAGCTCACTTTCACTATAGCTATGGTACTCTCGGTGTTATCAGCATTAAGAACCGAAACCGCAAAGTAGCCTGTACCAGTGACTTCGTATGATGTGGTGTTGATAATGTCAAGGGTGTGAGCTACCTTTGCATCAATCCTATAAACCACATAACGCATACCATTTCCTTTATTCTCCCACGAGAGTGTCTTACCGTTGGCTTTAAGCTGAGTTAGTGCCGTTGGTGCTGTGGCGGTGGTACGTCCAAAGAATGGAATTACCGATGGTTCAGGAAACATTTCGGCAATTTTTCCAAGCAAGTTAATCTTGTTCTCTTTGAACACCTTAGCACAGAACAGGAAAAAGCCCTGCACCTTTTGCTGTCGACGCGCATAGAAGAACTCTTGCTCAATCTCAGTGGTGGTTTGATAAACTGCCTGGCTGTGACTTGAGCTGTATAGGTCAAGTTCCAGTCCTATTGCCAATGGGCATGTGCCCACATGCTCAGGCCACCATTGAACAAGTTTCAAGAAATTAGCATTCTGATTCTGAGTGGTGTAATAGAGTTGTGGCACTACAAGGTCAATCCAATTCTCATCGCACCACTTGAGGATGTCGGCATAGAGGTTGTCGTAATTGCTGATGGTGTTAGTCTGCGACCCGTTTGGATCTTGGCTGGCATTTCGCCACACACAGAAGGGACTAACTGAGAACACAGCACCTGGTTTGTGAGCCAAGATAGTGTTGTGAACTCCCTCAATAGCTTTATTCACGTTGTCTCGACGCCAATTGGCAATGCTTGTAAAGCCAGCTGGAACGCCATATTTCTTGTAATCTTCCATATCGGGCAGCGTAGAGCCATCGGGATAAGGATAGAAATAGTCGTCGAAGTGAATGCCATCAACATCATACTTGTCGAGCAAGTCAGCCACCACGTTGCACAAGTGCTGACGAACCTCGGGTAGACCAGGATTGAGAATCCACAATTTACCATACTGCATCACCCACTCAGGATGTTGTTTGGAAATAGCATTGGCAGCGGGATTGAACTTAGTGTAATCCTCACAAATGCGATAAGGGTTCATCCAAGCGTGGAACTCCATACCGCGCTTGTGAGTCTCATCAATCATGAAGTTCATCACATCCCAACCTGGATCTTGGCCTTGTGTGCCTGTAAGATACTGGCTCCATGGCTCAAGAGTAGAGTTGTAGAAAGCATCGGCACAAGGACGAACCTGCATAATAACGGTGTTCACATTATGCTGCTTGAACAAGTCAAGGTACTCGATGAATTCCTGCTTTTGAACATCGGGATTGGTCTTGTTTCGAGGCCAGTCAATGTCGCGCACCGTACACAGCCACACCGCCCTTATCTCCTTGCGAGGCATTGTCACATCCTCGGGTTTGAGTAAAGTTTCATCGCCAGGATTGGGGTTAGGGTTAGGATTAGGTGTTGGAGACGGCTCATCATCACCGCAAGCGACCAAAACCAAAACCATTGTTATCAAGAGAAAAAACTTTTTAATCATTTTTGATATCAATTTCTTGTAAAAAAAGAGGCAAAGTCTCGTGACGTGACTAAAAAATGAGAGCATTGCCTCTTTAATTGTTAAGAGTTGTTAGTTACCAAGTAAAATGTTATAAATGATAGTAATGTCAGTAGAGGTCACTACTCCGTCACCGTCAATATCGCTAGTGCTCAAGAAAGTGGTGTCATTATTAAGCAAGTAGTTGTAAATAATAGTGATGTCAGTTGAAGATACAACACCATCTCCGTCCACATCGCCATAAACACCGGCAGAACCCTTCAGGTATTGTGACTTAGGAGCAACTGTTGTGCGGCTGTTGTTGGTAGTAGGCAAAGTGAACTCAGCAACGCCATCAGAATTGTTGGCAAGATAGATATTGTTGGCATAGTCAAATGCCAGACCAAAGCTATCGCCACCAAGACCATGGTCTATGATGTATAGCGGTGTAATAGAAGGAACGTCGCCATTGAATGTCACATTAAATATGCGAGTTTCGTCACCAGCGCCCACAGCCATTAAGGTTCCATCATAGTTCAATGCCAAAGCACCACGTTGAGATGTGCTTATGAGGGAAGCATCAACAGTTCCTGACCTGAACAGCGCCTCATTATTCTTAATGTAGGATAGTGAAGGTAGCGCTGCGCCATCGCTCCAGCGATATTGAGATACCCAAACGCCACCGTTCTGTGGAATAATCACGCAGTTGGCGTTACTGAGCATGGCGTAACCACTATTGTCATCAATTGGGTTATCAAACAACAATGCTGTTGGTGCTTGTGTCCATGGAGTTTCATTTTTACCAATGTTGTATTGTAGCAAAGCAACTCGAGGGAGTGAGCTGCCAGCATTCATGTAAGTGCCGAGGTAGTCCTCATCAGTAGTATAAAGGATGGTATTCTCACCAGCACCTACAGCATAGCAAGAAGAAACCGAACCAGCAATCTTCACATCACCATTCCAGAAGAGACCGTCACTATCGCGTGTGCCACCGAAGACTGGTGTAAACTCGCCGTTCAGGTCGGCAGGGTTAGCTTTCCATATGCCCGAGTGACTATCGCTCCAGTCAGCAAGATAGATAGTACCATCCTCACCAACAGAAGGACGCATTGGACTAGATGAGCTTGACCAAGCTACATTGCCGGCATAGCTATTGCTGCCTTGTCCAGTCACATCGCTGAGGTTCGCATCAAGCACATACAGACCGTTCTGTGTTACGCGGTCTCCAGCCGTGCCACCACTACCTTCGGTGACATAAACACGTCCAAAGTACTCGCTCTCCATGCTGTTATCTACAGCGACACCACGAGCCTGCTTGAAGCTAAGTTGCGGAGCCTCACGGTCGCAGCTGATTGCAGGAACAGTGAGCGTGTTGGCTTCGCCAGTAGCTTTAACCTCCCATTTCACTGCGTTGCCTTTAACGTCAGCCATCTTCACGAGTACGTTGTTACGTCCGCGAGGAAGCGCGCCAGCATCGATAACAATTGGGTCACCAGTCTCATTATAGACTGTCACTTGCACCTCAGTAGCATCGGCATTGAGAGTGAACGACAGCACATAATGTCCCTCGCCATTCTCACCTGCTGAAAGCTCAGAGGCATAGATATTAGGCTGAGCAGTCACAGTTACCGGTGGTTCATAGGTTGGATCTTCCAACAAAGTATAGAAACTAGTGGTCTTTGCAGCCTCAACTGTCACATCTTTCTCTTGGGTGATGTAACCAGGCATCTCCATTTTCACTTTGTAGTTGCCAGGAGCCAAATCACGGAACACATAAATGCCGTTATACCAGTCATCGGTGGTATAAGTCTTCAATGTTGCACCACTGGCATCCATAAGGGTGACAGTAGCACCATTGAGAGGCTGATACTGGTCATGCGACTTCTTGACGAAGTTGTTGAACTCAGGAGCACTCATCTTGCGCTGGCTGTCCTTGACAGAGCCGAGAATCTCACCAGTAGCGGGAGCATCGGCACCATAGTAATCAAGGAAGAAGCGATAAGTGTTGATGGCGTTCATGTGGTCGTAATCATGATTGAGAAGACGGTGTGTCTCAGGCTCATAGTCATGGAACGAGCCTTCAATCAGGAATCCAGGTACAGTGAGTGTACGCATCACACCCAGGTAGAAGCCCAAGAAATGCCAGTCATCACGCACGATGGGGTTAGAGAGTGAACCAGCAGTCCAGATACTGGTGTTGTTCTCGTAAAGGAATGGCCAGCAACGAGTCGCCATTTCTTTATCTTCAGGTTTCCAAGGCACTCCAGCAGCAGCATTCTCATTTCCTTTGTAAAGAGTGAGCAGATAATTGGTACCAGAGTTAGCTCCCAAGGCATTGCTGTGAACCGATACAAAAGCATTTGCTCCAAAAGCATTAGCCTCGGCCGAGATTTCGGTGAGCACTTTGTCGTCCTCATCACGGTTTTGGGTGCGTGAGAGCATCACTGTGGCACCACTTTCCTCAAGAAGTCGTGCCAACTCAAGACCTTTCACGAGGTTGCATGATGACTCATAGAAGCCATTATGGTCACCTGCAGGAAATGGAATGGTTGGAACGTTGCGGTCGTTGGTAGGATCATATCCACCATGACCAGGATTCACATAGATTTTCTTGCCAGTCAAGTCGTTGGCAAACACATTACTGCCAGCTATCATTGCAAAGGCAGTGAGAAGAAATATAAACTTTTTCATGCTTTTACAATATTATTTGGTTATAGTAATGTCAAGAATGTAAATCTCGCCCTCAAGTGTATGGAAAGCAATCTTGCCAGGGATAGCACTTGGGAACATGCAAACCATGTCATCAGGAGTCACTTGCTGAGAGAAAGAACCGTTGGCGGCACATACCATCACAGTCGAACCAGTGATTTTATAACCGTCGTCACGGTCGTTCATTGCAACTACATAGTCGTTACCCATCCATTGTGGGGCACGATATTTGCCAACAAATGTAGTGGTTCCAGTAGCGATGTCATAAACGTAAGAACCCTTGCCCGAAACAGTATAGGCAATCTTAGAACCATCGGGTGAAAGAGTCGGCCACAAGTATCGTTCGTTCTCCCCATTTGGTGCTAAAGTAGTCACATTGTTGCCATCTACGATATTAATCTTGAGATTTCCATAGTTGTTGACACTTTTTCCAGTAACGCCACGAAGCTTAACGTTCATTCCGGCACGAGGTTCAGTCGAAAGAACTGTGGTCTTGCCGGTCATCAGGTTGGTCTCGTTAAGACCAATATAATCCTCGGTTGAAGTAAGAATACTATTACCGTCGGCAGTGAAAGTGGGGTGATAGGCTTGAGTGCCAGTGTTGACACGAGTCATCTTGCCCACTTCCACCTGTTGCGCACTGGCAAAGAAACCCATGCACAACAGGCTTGTCAAAATTATGCTTTTTAATTTCATAATTCTTGTGAAGTGAGAATTATACTAAATTAGTTGCCAAGAAGAATGTTGTAGATGAGTGTGATATCACCTGCAGTGATTGCACCATCACCATCTTGGTCACCGTTAACGATGCCTGTCATGTCACCGTTGAGCAGGAAGTTGTAGAGTGCAGTAATGTCACCTGCAGTAACTACGCCATCACCATCAACGTCACCAGAAACAACTGCTCCACCTGCAACAACGAGTTTCTGTGCCGATGGTGCTGGAGTCTCACATGCGTTCTCGGCTACTGGCAGAGCGAAAACACCTACGTTTCCAGTAGAAGAGGCATTGAGACGGTCAACAGCGCAATACATGTTGTGAGCAGCGTCAACAGCAATGCTGTAGCAGTTTTGACCAAGAGATGGATTGATATCATAGTCAAGTGTCAAAGAAGGAACGCCAGCATCATCAAACGCCACACTAAACACTTTGATGTCATTCATGCTTGATACTGCCATTTTAGTGCCCTCATCAAAGAGGCAAATAGCAGCAGAATAGCTACTACCAATCAAAATTGGGTCAAGAGCACCTGAGTTAAAAAGAATTTCTCCATCCTTGAAGTATACCAAAGAAGGAATTCCAGCGACCTCCGACCAGCGTGTCTGAGAAATCCACCAGCCACCATTCTGTGGAATGATTACGCTGTTGCCGTTTTGGTGGAGTGCGTCGGAGTTGTCATAAACAACTGCACTTGGAGCGACGGCCCAAGGTTGTTCAAGATTACCAATGTTAAACTGATAAAGTCCCTGAACATTGCCATTAGCATTGATGTAGTCCTCATCGAAGGTATACAGAACAGTGTTCTCGCCTTCGCCTTCTACCCAACAACTTGGGATAGATCCAGAGATAGCTACGCCATCTTCATTGAAACGAAGACCATCACCGTTGGGCGTGCCACCGAACACAGGAACGAAATCGGCAGTCAAGTCTTTAGCATCAGCACGCCATACTCCTGGGTGACTATCACTCCAGTCACTGAGGTAAATTTTGCCGTCTTTGTTGAGGAAGATACGGGTACATCCGCTTGATCCACCCCATGCCACGTTGCCACCGTAGGAGGTATTTCCTTGACCAGTAACATCGTTGAAAGCAGCATCATAGACATAAATACCAACATTTCTTGTTGAATTGCGAGTCTCAGTAACATAAACACGTCCATAGAACTCACTCTCGGTGTCTTGATCGATGGTGATACCGCGAGGACTCATATAACCATCAAGTGTGGTAGTGTTGGTTTTGTCAATAACAAGAGTGGCAGTTTCGCTTTCGCCCCAAGCCTCACCAGTGGCTTTCACGCTCCAAGTGTACTCACCGCTCAATCCTGCCAGATTTATCTCTTGCGAGTTCTCACCTTTTGTTAGACCTATGCCTTCAATTGTCTTAACAAGAGTCTCGCCTTGATAAATGTTGATTGCTACACTTGTCGCTGGTGCATTGAGTGTGTAGCTGATCAAGAAACTTGTTCCGTCATTAGCCGGAACAGCCTTTAAGCCCGAAGCAAACACGTTGGCCTCGCGTGCGCCAGCAATAGTGGCAACGCTTGCCAAAACTACAAAAAGTAATGTTTTAAGTCTCATGATTAAATTTGTTTTTTAAGAACTTTGATGTAGGGGAGTGGTGTCTCCCCCTCATCAAAGTCGGGTTAATAATTTTATAATGTGTTTATTCTCTTTCAGGGAATTCAAATATTGCAAATCCAGCCTTTGTACCAGATGCCATTACACGAAGCATACCATCGACAACACCCCATCCAGTGTTTGCCGAAGGAGCGGAACTCTTAGATGTTGGGTCATCGCCACCATAGGTATAGGTGAACAATGGTTGTGGCGCATCATCTCCAGCTACAAGGTTCATCATTGCAAGAGCGGTAGTTGCTCCGTCACTCAAGTCGTAGATATAGAGTGTTTGTGGAGCATCAGAGCTCCAAGTTCCCCAACGAGCCATAGCTGTAATCAGATAGCGCTCGTTGTCAAACATGATGATTCGTGGATCGGTACAACGTTCAGGAATCATCTCCTTGTCAATGCTTGTGATAACGTTGAGATCGGCGTCTACAAGGTAGATTCCTGCCTGAACACTTGAGATAGTGTATTCATTCTCTTTACCATAGACTTCATGAATTCCTGCGTAATATGGGAACGTGGTTGGTGGCAAGATGTAGGTAGGATTCTCAAGAGTGGTGAAGCCTGTCACATTGAATCGCAGCACTGCAGTTCCATCTTGAGTCACAAAGTAGATGTAGCCATTACCGCTCTCGTTAAGGCAAACGTTCAGGTTGTCACCAAACCTGAGCTTTGACAGGTCAATTTCTCCTTCAGGTCCATTGGCGGCACCAAGGAATTCAAGCAGCACTTGAGGCTTGGAGTTGATGTTGTCCCAGTAATAAAGTTTGAGAGGCTGTTCCTCGCCAACACTTGTAGAGAGGTTGCTCACATAGAAGTGTCCATGACTGATGCGTCCAGCACTCACAAGGAATGTTCCCATCTCAACACCATCGAGATTCAGGCTCACACCACCAGGATTTCCACCCTTTATCTCGTTGAATGGTATTACCCTCACATTTGGACCTCCCTCACGAGAAACAATCAGCATGTTCTCGCCATCGAAGTCGGTGTTACGAGTGTTTTCACCTACAAAGTCTCCAAAGCGGTTACCGGTGGCGACACAGAATGGGTAAACAAATCCCTTATTGAAGTCGGCACCAAACACAGGAATTGCAGCAAAGAGCAAGCGATATTCATTGGTTATACCCATGAAGTCAAGCATAATGGAGCCAGGGTTACTCTTTTCAACCACATTATTGCTTGCCATTGTCAGAGTTTTAACAGTGCGCTTGGGCAAGCAAGAAATAGAGAGAATCTCTACAGTCTCAAACTCCTCAGCACCCATATAGATACTCTTATCAATCTCACTGATGTAAGCATTCTTCTCAGTGCCATCGGGAAGCTTCACTCTCACAGCGGTAATCATAGGAGTGTCCTTGGGGTCAGCAAAATTGATTGTGACCTGATAAGTGCTTACGTTCTCGCCATTAATAACAGTTACAGGAACTGTATTGCTCTGGCTGAAATCGTAAGTGTCCTTGTCAAGATGAGCGCCAAGCGACAGTTTCGAGGCAAATTTTATTGATTCAATATCGGTCTCGGCAGGCGCATCAAATGTGATGGTCTTGGTCTCCTCGTCGATGGTTCCTTGAATCACATCAGTGCCTGTCAAGCCTCCATTAGCAATGTTCAGGCGGTAGATGAAAGTCTCGCCCGAAGGATTCTCAACTATAGCATCATCACTGCACGAATTCAGCGCAAAGAGTCCTGCAATCATGAGAAGTCCGTATAATATTTTATGTTTCATAATTTTTTAATGTATAATGTTTATTGATTATTCATTATCACATCGTGAACTCTCTTATTCGAGGCCAGTGCCAACCCATTCTTTGGTTTGATGCAACTTGTAACCATGATTCTCATAGAGAGTAATTTGGTCCTTAGGAATAGGGCGAACATAGTTGTAGTCCTTAGGTGCCTGTCGTGCCGTTCCGGTGTTACACAGGATATATCCTTCGGTAGCATCAGGATTCTCCATTACAACCTCAGTCTTGTTAGCCTTTGGATAGTTGGCATAGATGATATAGGCGCCATACTTGATGTCAGGATTGGTTGTGTTGCACATGTAATCAAACTTCTTCCAGCGCTTAAGGTCGTTGTAACGAAGTCCTTCAAATGACATCTCCACACGGCGTTCACGACGAATCTCCCACAGAAGTGAGGGCACATCGGGATCACGAAGTGGGTCATCATATACTGTGCCATTAACACCAGGCTGACCTCCTAGTGTCTGCAACGGAGGCATACCTATGCCGTTGCGAGCACGCAACAGGTTGATAGACTTGTCAAGGTCGGCTTGTGTCAAGTTGCCAAGCTCATAGCAAGCCTCAGCATAGTTAAGAAGAACCTCGGCATAACGCAGGCAAGGAGCGTCGGTCACATTGTTGGCACTGCGGAACTTCAAGTCGGTGCTTGCAGTGTCAGCATCGTTCATGAACTTGTGCATTGAGTAGCCCGAAGTGGAGTAGTTGAATGGCGAGCAGTCCTCACCACGAATATAATACTTGTCGCGGAAGGTAGCATTCAAGCGAGGATCACGACCCTGGAAGAACTCCTCGGCAGTTGTTGGTCTGAACGATGGATTTTTGTAGTAAATAGGAAGTCCATCCGACGCAAGATAGCTGTCGAGCAAAGCCTTGTTGGCACCAGTCTGAGCCTCAGCGTTGTTATAAGTAAGTGTGCAATGGGTAAGCACGCCATCAACATACTTGCGGTACATAATCACCTCTGTGTTACCTGCAAGATCATCGCTGGTGAAGAGCTTGCCGTAGTCGCTCGAAATACTATATTTGCCACTCTCCATTACGATAAGTGATGCGCGACGAGAGAGATCAATCATCTGATTGCCTAAATCGGCATCAATATTATGATACTTCAAGAATGTGCCTTCACGGAGCGCCAATCGAGAGACCTCAGCTGCAGCAACATAGCGGTTAATCATCAGTTCGCCATCGTTTGTGCGGATGTTGGCAAGAGCATACTCAAAGTCTTCCATAATCTTCTGATCAACATAAGTGCGGGCGTCACGATCTTTGTAGAGTTCGTCATACTCATCGGCCTGAAGTCGGTGGTCATAGAAAGGAACGTCTCCATAAAGGAATGTGAGGTCGCTGTATTCCATTCCACGCAGCAAACGAGAAACACCTGTCCAATGTTTCAATGCTTCATCGCTAAGGTTTGGAACGGTTTGAACTTTCTCAAGCATATAGTTTGCTTTGCGCACATAGCTGAAATCCCAGCCGCTATCAGTGTCAGGTACGCGGATAGGAGTGAACTCACCCTGGGTGCGCCATGCAATGTCGTCATTAAAGGTGTCGCCGTTACCAAACTTGCTGCCACCAATCAATCCTGTAGCTCCATATCCCACAAAATACGCAGGATAGAAACTATAGCTGTAAATTCTGATTTGCTCTTCGTTTTGCCAGTATTCTGTATCTTGAATCTGGTCATAGGGTGAGCGCTCAATGAAGTCGTTGCACGAAGATAGCAATAACAGTACTAACGAAAATATTGATAAAAATTTATATCGTTTCATGATTATCTATCTTTTAATGTGGTTAGAATGTAACTTGAACACCAAATGAAGTAGTCCTTGAATAAGGATAAGAACGTCCTAAGTAATCACCATCACCAGTCTTGTACTGGGTTTCAGGGTCGATTGGAACATCGCCCATGTGATCAAACTCGAAGAGATTCTCGAGCGAGAGATAAACGCGGAGCCTTTGCAAGCGAATCTTGCGCATCCAGTTCTCGGGGAACGAATAACCTAATGTAATGTTCTTCACACGACAGTAGGACATATCGAGCAAGTAACGTGATTGACGCAGGAAGTTGCGAGCATTGTTCGACTGGCCATTATTGGTCAAGCGAGGATAGAATGCATCGGTGTTTTCAGGTGTCCAGTAGTCGAGTTGGTGAGTGTACCATGCCTCAAGGTAGTTGAAGCCTGGGATAACAATCGAGCCGCTTCCCCAGTAGTCGCGTTTGCCCACGCCTTGCAGGAAGATGCCCAGGTCAATGCCTTTATAATCCATGTCAAGACGAATACCGTACTCATAACGAGGACAGCTATTACCAATTCGTTTCAAGTCACCATGGTCATCCACGGTGCTCTTGCCTGGAGTAATCACACCATCACCATTGAGATCTTTATATTTCACATCACCAGGACCAAAGAAGAACCATCCGTCGGTCTCAAAATAGGCTTGAGAAGGAATTCCATCTTTCAGGACATAATTACCAGCTGGGTCAACCTCAAAGTCGTCATATTGGAACAAGCGGTCGGTTTCATAACCCCAGATCTCACCATATTCTTTCCCTTCGTAAACATCGTTTATGCTACGGTTGGTCGAAGGAATTTTAGTGTACTTAATCTTTGCATCACTTAAGTAAGCAGTCAAATTAACACCCAATCCAAAATTGAAATGATGGTGGAAATCAAGACTAATCTCCCAACCTTTTGTTGTCAGTTCACCAAAGTTTTCTTTCGGAGCTGTTTGTCCAAATGTCGATGGTAATGCCTCGCCATTGGTGATCATATCACTGTTAACACGCTTGAACCAGTCAAAGCTAATGCCCAAACGGTTGTTGAACAAGCGAATGTCGGTACCAAGGTCTGTGGTTGTAATAGTCTCCCACGTGAAACCATTTTTAATGGCTGTTGGCAGTCCAAATGACAATACTTTAGTGTCGTTGATAATCCAGTTATATGTGCCAGATGTAAGCAATGGAAGAAATCTGTACTGGCCAACGTCTTGGTTACCAATCTGTCCCCAAGAGCCCCTTATCTTCCATAAGCTAAGAGTAGGTTTCAGGCTTTCCATAAAGCTCTCCTCGCTGATAACCCAACCAGCAGAGAACGAGGGGAAGAAGCCCCACAACTTGTCGCTTGGGAATTTTGACGAGCCATCAAGACGTCCATTAAGCTCAAGTAAATAACGGTTCTTGTAAGCATAGTTAAGTCTTGCAAAGAAACCTACACGAGCTTCATGGTCATGCTGGCTATTGGAATATTGCTCGCCATTGGCAAGTGGCAACTCTGTATGGTCAACCAATAGAAGGTCACGACGGTCGGCAGTGTTGCCATAATTGGTATAATATTCAATGTTTGTACCTGCGATGGCGCCAAACTCGTGCACTTCGTTGAATGTGTTCTTGTAACGGAATAGTCCATTAAACACATGAAAATCGCTGTTTTGCGTCTCATTTACTACCTTGTTATGAGAAGTCAGAGTCCATATCTCGTTGCGTAGCCCAGCGCCTCCCCAGAAGTTCCAGCCTTGAGCATATCCACCATTGGTGCGGATATAACGGTTTACGTGAGTGAAAGTGTAGTCGGCTTCCAAATCAAGTCCCTTGACAATGTGAATAGTAGTTCCTAATGAAGCACGCAAATAATTATTGCTCTTTACATTGCGATTAGCCTGCTGAATCTCGGTAACAGCGTTACGGAAGGGGATTCCCTGGTATGTGCCATAAGGCATAATTTTTGGCCAACGATACAGATAGTACCACTCATCATAGTAACTTGAAGGACCAAAGTAGTAAGGATCCTCAAGTTTATAATGAGTGTATAAGAACTTGGCTCTGATATCTACATACTTGCTTATAGAAGTATTCAAACCAAGTGAGACATTATAACGCTTGTAGCTGTCGGTGTTTACTTTCATTATACCATCCTGTCCCAGATAACCCAAGCCAACGTTGAAAGTGGTATTATCACCAGCCGAACCGCTGATGTTTAGGTTATGAGATTGTTGGAAAGCATTTTTCTTCATAAACATATCTGCTCCGTCAAATGAGCGATAGAAATAGAGCTTGCCATCCATAATCTCGAAATCACGCCCAAGTACCAACTCATCGCTCAAGTTCATGCCACCATAAACACGATCCCACTCCTTCATGCGCTCAATTGATTCAAGATTCCAAGTGAGGTAGCAAGAGTTAACTTGCTCTGATAGGTTGGGATTTTGTCGCAATCCAGCTTGCCATGACATCTCAGCGCCCTCGTATGTTTTTACGATTTCGGGGGTTACAGTTGGACGACGCCACGAGAAGTTGTCACTATATGTAATCTTGACTTTGTCACCTTTCTTGGCTTGCTTAGTAGTGATAAGCACAACACCAAAGGCAGCTTTCACACCATAGATTGACGAAGAAGCAGCATCTTTCAATACCGAGATGCTCTCCACATCCTCAGGATTGATGTTTTGCAAACTATTACACTCAACGTTGTCAACAAGAATCAGTGGCTGAGAATCACCGTTTACCGAACCAATAATACCACGAATCTTCATAGTTGGGTCGGTGCCAAGCTCACCTGTGGCTGTACGAACAGTCAGACCAGGAGCAGCTCCTTGCAAACCGCGAGCGATGTCGGTGATAGGACGAGCCTCAAGTTGCTTAGCAACATCCACTGTGCTCACCGCACCGGTAAGGTTGATACGTTTCTGGGTTCCATAACCCACAACCACCATCTCGTTGAGCAACACCTCATCATCGTCGAGAACGATGTCGCGAGTGCCGGAACGAGTGATTTTAACTTCCTGCGTAGTATAGCCCACATATTTGTAAGTCAACGTGGCAGGACCTTTCAGAGAAATGCTGTAGTTACCGTCCAAGTCGGTAACCACACCTTGATCACCAGTCGTAACCGACGCACCTGGCAAAGGATCGCCATTCTTGTCGGTAATGCGGCCAGTTACAACTATTTTGCCGCCAGACTGTGAGTCGGCGGCAATACTTGCACCACCATTCGACTCGGTGGGTGCAAAAGTCTTGCTGAGCACAACAGGTTGAGCCCCCAATGAAGTCCATAAGGTCATCACTGCAAGCAAGACCAGAAGTCGCAATGACATTAAGTTACAATTTCTCATCATGCATCTGTTTAGATTGTTAATGAATTTTTGTTAAAATATTAATTGTGTTATTGTTTGTTCTTTAAAAGCAACAATTTGAAACAAAAACATTTAGAGCACTTTATGCTTTACAAAAAGAGAAAAAAATGTGACCTAAATACATTAAAAATGGTTCTTTTTAATAATTTATTAAAAAAGACGTTACAAATTTAATAATAAGTTATTAAAAATAAAAATATATTTTCGATTAATTATTTACATTTTTATAATTCCTTTTTTACTGTTTCCTTTATAGCAAACAAAAAAAGCACCTCTGCTTAAGAGATGCTTCTATTTTGAGGTCGCTAGCGGATTCGAACCGCTGTGCCCGGTTTTGCAGACCGGTGACTAAACCACTCATCCAAGCGACCATTTCGGTTTTTGCGACTGCAAAATTAGGTCTATTTTGTGAATTGTGCAAATTTAACGAAGATTTTTTTTGAAAAAATGATATGATTGACATTTTGATGTAGAGTCAACAAGCAAATGCATATTTTTTGACAAAGTTAAGAAAAATGTTTGTAGAACTCTCTGACGGGCGTGCTGAATTTGAGTTTTTTTCTT
>CAJOFH010000070.1 GCA_905233845.1 uncultured Muribaculaceae bacterium
TGCAAGCGGGCGGGAATAGAACCGACAATCAGCCACGTAAAACATGACTTCAGGATGGGACGCAACTTCTATAAAGGTGTGTTCGGTGACAACATAAACCTGATGCTCGCAGCTGCTGCATACAACTTCAAAAGAGCCATGAGGCATCTTTTGTGCCTTATCGAAATGGTCATATCTTTGACAAAAAATCTGGGGACAGCAACAAAATCCATGGATTTTGGCACCATCCCCATTTGCCTTGACCTCTCAAAGAAAACTTTTTAAGGGGCGACTAATTAGATATCTACAAGGGCGGTTCTGATGTTTTGAGGAACCGCCCTTGATTATTTTTTCAACTTTTTTACAATAAATTGCGTGAGAATTCAAGAAAAAGTAGTATTTTTGGGAAATAATTAATTAATTGCCCAGAATATAAACATAAAACACATAGATCTATGAAAAAAATCTTATTTGCCATATTAGTGGCAATGGTCTTAGTACCAGCGATTAATGCACAAGACGATGTGCAGCAAATGAAGCGTTATAAAGTGTATGGTGTAATGTTCTATAACCTTGAGAACCTGTTTGACACCATCAACTCAAATGGCACCTATGACCAGGAATTCTCTCCCAAGGGCGCTCGCCAATGGGATGGTCGCAAGTACTGGATGAAGATACACAACATGGCGTACGCTTTCTCACAGATGAAGACCGATGCCACACCTTTTGGTCCCGCCATCATTGGTGTAAGTGAGATAGAGAATGAGACCGTGCTTAAAGACATTTGTCGCGACCCTCAAATTCGTGATTGGCGTCTACAGATAGCTCCCTATCACGACAGCCCCGACCGTCGTGGTGTTGATGTTGGTGTGCTTTACAATCCCCGTTTCTTCAGAGTGCTCAACGTTACAAACCAGCGCTTGAGCGAGGAGGACTTTGCTCGTGCTGCAGCCGCTGCCGATCCTGGTCGCAAAGCTGAGTATGAATGGAACGACAATTTCCGCACACGTGATCAGATTTGTGTTGTTGGATTGCTTGCTGGTGACACTGTGGCAGTGATGGTAAACCACTGGCCTTCGCGTCTGGGCGGTCAGGAGAAGTCGAGCCCTAAGCGTGAGGCTGCAGGCTACATGTGCCGCCGCACCATCGATTCGCTGGTGAACGTTCATGGCGACAATATTGGCATCATATTCATGGGCGACCTCAATGATGACCCCATGGACAAAGCTTGTGCTGAGTCGGTTGGCGGCAAGCGCAACATAGAGGATGTGGTTGGTCCTGGCGATATGTTCAACCCCTTCTGGAACGTGCTCGACAAGGGCATTGGCACTCTTGCCTACAAGGGCCAGTGGAACCTATTCGACCAAATCATGTGCAACGGATTCTTCACCAGGTACCGCGAGGGAAAAGATAAGCCTCAGCTTACTTTTCTGCGCTGTGAGGCGCTGAACCGCGACTTCTTGAAGACTCAAGAAGGTGACCGCAAGGGATATCCGCTTCGAACATATAGTAGCGGTGTGTTCCTCAATGGCTTCAGCGACCACTTCCCCACCGAAATTTTCCTGGTAAAAGAGGCGGAATAGCAGTACGAAGTGCTGCCCATTGTTGAGGCTTAAGACAATAGACTAGATTATCTAGACTGTCTAGAATTTTCTAGATTGTCTAGATAATTTTTATAGATAACATTCAAAATGATAAACCAAAAACCGTCAATTATTAGCCAATCTCGTAGTGATTTTGAGCTTATGGCTCCTGTGGGGTCGTGGGAGTCGCTGGTAGCTGCTCAGCAGGGTGGTGCCGATGCCATATATTTTGGCATTGAGAACTTGAACATGCGCAGTAAGTCGAGTGTGAATTTTTCGATTGATGACCTGCACACTATAGCGCAGTGGTGTGCCGAGCGTGGCATAAAGACTTACTTGACAGTCAATACCATCATCTATGACGAGGACATCGACTACATGCACAGCATAGTTGATGCAGCGCGCGATGCTCACATCAGTGCAATCATCGCCAGCGACATGGCGACAATCTTATATGCCCGTAGCATTGGGGTGGAGGTGCATATCTCCACGCAGGTGAACGTGAGCAACAGTGAGGCTGTGCGTTATTATGCCCAATATGCCGACGTAATGGTTCTTGCCCGCGAACTCAATCTTGACCAAGTGTCGCACATCCATGACACTATCACTGCTGCCGACGTGCGCGGTCCGCATGGCGAACCTGTTAGACTTGAGATGTTTTGCCACGGAGCATTGTGTATGGCGGTGAGCGGAAAGTGCTATATGAGTCTGCATGAGGCCGACTCGAGTGCTAATCGTGGCGCATGTCGTCAAATTTGCCGTCGCAGTTATATCGTCACCGACCGCGACACTGGCGATGAACTCGCCATAGAGAACAAATACATCATGTCGCCCAAAGACCTGAAGACCATCCATTTCCTTAATAAGATGGTAGACGCTGGCGTGAGAGTGTTCAAGATTGAGGGTAGGGCGCGAGGGCCGGAATATGTTCGCACTGTGACGAGCTGCTACAATGAAGCACTGAACGCCATTGTCGATGGTACCTATTGCGATGAGCTCATCGAGCAGTGGAACGAGCGCTTAGCGCGCGTGTTTAACCGTGGTTTCTGGGACGGCTATTATCTGGGTCAGCGGTTAGGTGAATGGACGTCAAAATATGGCTCAAGTGCTACTCATGTGAAAGTTTATGCTGCTAAGGGCATCCGTTACTTCTCGAAGCTTGGTGTTGCTGAGTTCCAGATGGATGCTGGCGAGCTTAATGTGGGTGATGAGATTCTTATCACTGGTCCCACCACTGGAGCATTGCCCATGACGGTTGAGGAGATTCGCGTAGACCTCAAGCCCGTGGAAAAGACCGTTAAAGGTGAACGTTTCTCAATAAAAACCGACACAAAAATCCGTCCCAGCGATAAACTCTTCGTGTGGAAACCTGTGGATTGATTAACAAAATAGATTTTTGACCATAATTATTGCATACATCGGTAAAATTGACGAAATTTGCACGATTTTTATTGACTTAAAGAAATATTAATAACGAATTAATAAAACATTATTAAGAAAATGAAGAAGTTTTTATTTATGGCCTTTGCCGTGTGTGCAATGAGCCTTTCGGCACAAGATGTTCAACCTGAGCCTGTTATTAAAGAAATGCCAAAAGTTCCTGAGGTTCAACAAGTTTCCCCTCAAGCGAAACCCTTTAACGTGAGGTATATAGATTCTGATAAGTTGTTGGAGCAATATATTGCCGCACAAAAATATTCTAAGCTTCGCACCAAGTTAAACAATGACTATAAGCAAGCCGAGGAAAAGAAGCGCAAGCAGATAGAGGCATTCTACAGCCAGGTGCAGACCAAGTATCAGAGCAACCAATACAAGAACGAGGCTGCTTTTGATGCCGACAAGAAGAAGCTGGAGCAGATGCAAGAAAGCGCTCAAAAGGAAATGGAATCCCTTCAAAAGAAGATGGAGGGCCAGCTCAACACCGAGTATTCCAAAGTTCTTAATGAGATAAACATTTATCTTTCAAATTATGCAGTTCGCAATGACATTGACGCTTTGTATCGCACCGATGCAACAATGTATGTGAATCCCAAGTGGAATATTACCGACGATGTAATCAAGGGTCTCAATGACCGCTACAACGCTCAGAATCCTCCCGCTTCTCCCACTCCCAAGAAAGCCACAACTGGAACAGGTGGCAAGAAGACTACTCCAAAGAAGAAAAGATAAGCTTAATTAAGCATTTTTATTGATTGTCCCTAAAATATTAAAATGATATGAAGAAGTTCTTCCTTGCTTTAGCAGCAATAGTTTTACTAGCTGGTACAGCCTTTGCAGATGTCAATATTGAGGAAATTCCTATAAAGAAAGTTCCCGATTTAGGACTAAGGACGGTAAAGTCTTATTTTCCAAACAATACCGTTGTCAAGGCAGTGAAAATCAAGACCAAGGATATGAAAAACTGCACTTGTGTCCGGCTCGACAATGATGCTACCATTGAGTTTGACAAAGATGGCCACTGGATGATTGTGAATTGCCGCAACAGCAGCGTCCCCATGCGCATGGTGCCTGGCAAAATCCAGATGTACCTTAGCAGGAACTATCCTGGTGCTGATGTTGTGTACATGAGTCGCGAAATAAAGAATGGCGACATCACACTGTTGCTCAACGATGGCACCGAGTTGCACTTCACCAACGAGCATACTATCATTCAGTAAATTTGCTGTTTAAATGAGACGACACCTGCTGTTGGCGGTAGCTGTACTCGGACTTTTAGGCTTACACACAGCTATGGCTCAAGAGGCTGAATGGGTTGATTCGGCTACTATTGTTGTGCCACAAGATGTGCTGATAGTTGATGAGGTCTCGTTTAATGAGGATGAGCCTGTTAGCGAGAGTCAAGAGTTAGAGATTGGTGACTCGGTGAAGAAGTCACCGACGACGGTTGTGACGAAACCATACGAGCCTCCCAAGGCTCCCGATTTCAATTTCATCAAGAGACGCACTAATCCCGATGTCAAGCCTTATAAGTTCCTTGATGATCAGACATGGGTGGGGCTTCCGGTCTTTGCTGCCGGACTTATCGCAAAGGCTGAGAAAACCGCCTTCAGGCAGGACTACAACAATCCCAACACTAACATTCGTCTCATCAAGACAAATTTCCATAGCGAGATTGACAACTACACCCAATATTTGCCACTGGCACTGTCGATTGGGTTGAAGATAGGAGGTGTTGAGAGCCGCAGCGACTGGCCCAGATATTGGGCCTCGGCTGCAGCATCAGCGGCAATCATGGCAGGACTTGTCAACGGCATCAAGTACACAGCCAGCGAGATGCGCCCCGATGGCTCCACACGCAACTCATGGCCCAGCGGCCACACCGCCACGGCTTTTTTGGCAGCTACCATTCTCCACAAGGAATATGGCTTGACGCGCTCGCCGTGGTATACGGTTGGCGCCTATACTATTGCCACCGCTACTGGTGTGATGCGTGTGTTGAACAATCGTCACTGGATTAGTGACGTGTTGTCAGGGGCAGGTATCGGCATCTTGTCGGTAGAGCTTGGCTATGGTCTGATGGATCTGTTGTTCAAAAATCGTGGCTTGCAGCGTGGAGACATCAGTGTCTTCCCCGACTTGCGCACCAATCCTTCGTTCTTTGCCATTTCGATGGGTATAGGTTTTGGTAACAAGAACCTGTATCTGCCGTCATTCAAATTTGACCTACCTGAAGATCTGTTTGATGACGATGAGATTGGTGACGACGATGAACCAATGCATCTTCAGTTCCGTGCGGCTACGGTAGTGGGCGCTGAAGCAGCTTATTTCTTCAACCCCTATATTGGCGTTGGAGGTCGATTAAGAGTTAAAGCCACTCCCATCAACGGCTGGAGCGCTTTTGCTTTGAGCGAAGAGAAAGAGATGCAGCAGTTCTTGAGCGATCCAATGC
The DNA here is from genome assembly GCA_905233845.1 of uncultured Muribaculaceae bacterium. Lineage (GTDB taxonomy): Bacteria > Bacteroidota > Bacteroidia > Bacteroidales > Muribaculaceae > Sodaliphilus. Next base: position 5,452 of record CAJOFH010000070.1, read on the forward strand.
TTGAAAACTCAATCAAGAAAATATCGCTCACAATCGAGAGCGATCACATTACCGAGTTTGCTGCCGATGCAGGTTTATATTTCAATTTGCCATTGTCGTCTCGCTTCGCGTTAGGTTCAAAATTACTCTTTGGCCGCAGTGTTATGGCCGACATTGACATCAATGCAAGCTATTCGGGCAATCAGCTCGAGTTTAATGTGGCGTGCTTAGAAGATGATAGTGCACCAATGTTTAAGCTTACAGAGAACGTTATCGACTACAATTGGGACTATATTGATGTCTCGGCTTCTAATTCTTTCAAATTTGGCTCTGGCATCTCGTTGACTTATGCCCATAAGAACTCGTTCTCATGGCGTGTGTTCTTTGACTACGACTACTCGAACAAGACTTTCACTGCTACTTATCACCCCTTGGGATTGATGGAAGGCTTGTCGCCCGATATGGTGGCGTTGATGGGAGCTTTTGGCTGGGACATGACCAAGCCTGCCACCTCAAGTGTCACCAAGTCGCTGCACCAATGGGTGCTAGGAGGAGCGTTATGTGTTTCGTTTTAGAAGAAAACAATAACAATAATTTATATGATTAGAAAAACAATTACATCAATTCTATTAGCCATGTCGTTCTTGATGGGATTGGCTCAACAAACAAACAGCTACATTCCTTACAAGTCATTTGACGGCGAGCACAAGAACGAGATTTCGGGCTATGTGATGGGTGGTAACAATGTCGTTACTGACAAGTTTGGAGGTCTTGAAGCTTCCTATACCCGTCACATCACTCCACGTTGGCATGTGGGTGGTGATGCGCAAATGCAGTTTGGAAAGGAACTGTTTTCAGTCGATGTGCAAGGTGGTTATCGTCTGCCGTTGAAGTATGGCAACATCTCTTTCGATGGTAAGGTAATGTACAACTTCTATCACAAGTTTGGCTTCCATGAGATGTCCTATAACATCTCGGCGACTTGGGAGAGCGCCTACGTTGATATCCGTCTTGGCGAGACACTGGTGCACTATCACAGCCATGTGTGGGACATGGGATGGGGTTATACCGAGACCCCACTGCTCACCTTTGGCTTTGGCGTCAACATCCGTCACCGTGACAATCCTTGGAACGCGGGACTCTTCTTCCGCAACTACGACGATTTCTACTACGAGAACTGGAACATCAACTGGGGCATTCGTTGGTATGCTCGGGTTAAGGAGCGTTGGAATCTCTTTGGTGAGTTCAACATTCGCCCAGCGGGCTCTATGAGCCAGCTGGCTAGTAAGTATGAGGGTTCGGTAAAAGTTGGTTTAAAATATAAATGGTAAGAATTACTATGAAAACAAAATATATCTATATCGTAGCTTTGGCTGCAATTGCATTGAGTAACACTTCATGCGAGAAAGTGAGCCCACAGGGTGTACTTATGGGCAACACTGCTGTTGAGGATCGTGTGGAAATGTCTTACAAATACTTTTTGCAGAACAACTTTGAGTACAAACTTGACCCCGACATACGTTTATCGGAAATAGCTAAAAACGGCTACTCATTCCTCGTGGGAGCCGACAGCCATATCACCACCGACTTGGGGCGTATGAACGAGATGTTCCAGATAGGTCTTGACAACGACGACCTGCTGTACTGCCACCTTGGTGATATAGCTGATACAAAGCCCGATTATTATATCAACCTGCAGAACTGCCTGGAAATGGCCAGATATGACTATATCGAGAAATATTACACCCGAAACGAAGAAAATGGGTTGTTTTATCGCAAAGATAATCCCGAAGGGTGGGGGCACGAATACAATGAAATTAAGTTCCCATTCTTCCCTGTAGTAGGCAACCACGACCTCACTCATAATGGTTGGGCGCTATGGAGTAACATCTTTGGCTCGTCATTCTATATGTTTGATGTTCCTGTGGACCACGACGAGGACGGTTACGAAATTTATGACCACTTTATCTTCCTTGACACAGCCAGCGGCACACTGGGCAAGCTACAGGTTGACCTTATAGAACAAGGAGTGCTCGATGGTGAAATGAAATATCGCCACACCTTTGTTTTCAGCCACACCAACATTTTCCTGCCACAGAATATGCAGTTCGCCTCGACCTTCCCACGTGAGGAGGCCTATTTCCTGCTCAAGCAGTTTGACGAATGGAATGCGTCAATTGTGTTCTGTGGACACGTACACAAATGGGATGAGCAATTCTTTAACGGAGTTTTCTTCCTTACTCTCGACTCGATGAGCGAACGTAATAGTCCCAACCCAGGCGACTACCTGGTTCGCGTCAATATAGATAAGGAAGGCTGGATCTCTTATGAGAAGGTACACATGAACTATGTCGCTCCAAAAAATTAAAAAAGTTCTTTAGAGACTTTTAGTTTTTTCTATAAAACAAACAAAGCATTGTAATCAAGACGATTACAATGCTTTGTTGCTGTCTTGTACTCCGACTGGGAATCTTTCAAATTTCATTCTATTTCATTTAAATTACGCTTATTTATTAATAATCAGTATGTTATAAATATGTTAATACGAAGCGCAAATTGTTAAAAAGTAATAAAATGAACGAAAAGTTCCAGTAAAGTTCCAGTAAATATTTTTATCTTTGTAGCCCAATAGTTCAAAAAGAACTCTACTAATCATATATATTCAGTTTGCAAATATCGTCATAATACTTGATTGTTGCAAGAGATTAATAAATTTTTATTAAACATTTCCTTATGACTGCTGGCACACATACCACCTTTGCAATAATAGCGAACAACAAACCTAATCGTTTTGGTAAATATACGCTTTTTATACGTATCACAAAAAATAAAAAGAAAAGCTATGTAAAATCTTCAGTAGAAGTGTCTGACCTGAAACACTTTAATAAACGCCCAAGGAATGACAACTGGATTCGGCAAAGTGATCCAGAGTCAGCCATAAAAAACGAGACATTGGCAAAAGAATTGGCAGGTGTAAAGAAAATTCATTCTGACATGGCAGATAACAAAGAATACTTAACCGCCAGCGAAATTAAAAGAGGAGTTGAGGATCAAACCAACCCCGATAAATCATTTTTTGAGTTTACAAAGGGATTTACTGAAAACCTGCGTAATGGAGGTCAATACAATTACTACAAGATTTTTTTGTCTCTTCAAAACAGACTTGAAGATTTCATGAAGAAGCAAAAAATGAATGACATTGAATTTGAAGATTTGACTCCAAAATTTATTGATGATTTCTACTCTTATTTAAAAGGAGCATCGAATAAGTTAGTTAAAGATAAAAAAAGGAAATTACATGACAACACAATAATGAATCATATGAAAAGGCTTCGTACACTGACTTACAAAGCCATAAATCTTGGTTATTTAGATTCTTCGAAGGACCCATTTAGAAATTTCAAATTTTCTTGGAAAGAGACTACCAAAGAAAAACTTGAATTTGAGGAAATCGTAAAAATAATTCAGTTACACTTGGAGCCTGGGACTGTTGTATGGCATGTACGCAATTGTTTCTTGTTTAGCCTTTTTTATGCAGGAATTAGAATTGGAGACTTGCTTCAATTAAGATGGCGTAATATTGTAGGTGATCGTCTTATATATGTTATGAGCAAAAATGGTAAAGTGCAAGATTTACCAATCATAGCTATAACGGCAAAGATATTAGACCTTTACAAAAAGAAGGAATCAAAGATTGACGATTATATTTTTCCTTTTCTTGATAACAGAAGTTCTTATTCTAAAGCTGTTACTCAAAAAGAAAAAGAGACAATGTCGCCAGATATAAAAGAAAAACTATATCAACAGATATCATCTAAAAATGCATTGATAAACAAAGAACTCAAAACAATAGAAAAACTTGCTGAGATAGACAAGCATATATCATTTCACGTGAGTCGTCACTCCTTTGCGAAATTAGGAAGAGATCAAAATACTCCTTCTATGATGATGAAAGAACTTCTTGCTCACTCTAGCCTAAAAACGACAGAAGGTTATATGGGTCAATTTGATACCGTAGCTCAAGATGATGCATTGAGAAACATCTTCAAGCCATTTGATCAAATCTTAGGTGATGAGAATAAAGAAGAGAGAATGGAACGGGAAAAAATAGAAGTCAAGAATTTATTATCAACCATGACCGATGAGCAGAAGGAGTTGTTGCGTTCGTTGCTAAATGAAGGAAAACATAATTGACTCCTAAAATCCCCCTCAAACCCTTATACATAGACAATAACCGACCCATATGGACTGCTGGCATTATGGCTGGCGGTGGGCGGTAACAATATATAATAACATATTTATTTTGATGGCAGGACTTAGCGGCGAAGAGTTGTTAAGCACCACCATCATCGAGCGCTTGTATCTTTATCATATTGCCGGACTAATGACTCTGGCACTTGATTAAGAGAGCTCAGAGATTAGCGGACATTATGCTGAAGAAGTATAGTGCCCGCTCTTCTTTTTTTTCTAAAGTCTGCTAAAAGTGGCAAAAAAAGGGAGATTTAGCATGGTTTGCCTAAAATCTAAACAAGTCTTCAGCAACAATAATACGCTGAATGCTATCAATATATGCATTATTGGCCACCCCAAATGTTGTTATTAATGTTACATGGATTGACTTGTGCTTAGGACTAACATCTGCAACTCGTTCAACCTTGTTTGCAATGCTCATGTCATCTTCGTTTGTGAGACTGTATTCTTGCTTGGAGAATTTACATTCACACAAGTTTATGACATTGTCATTGCGGTCTATAATAATATCAACTTGTGCTCCACGTCGGCCATCGCTTGTGGCAGGTGCCGTCCATGTATAGGCAACAGATGCAACTCCAGAGATTCCAAGTGCAGCTTTTATCTGTTCAATGTGCAACATACACACACGCTCAAATGCCAAGCCACTCCATGAACGATGAGTGGGCGACTCAAGCATGTTGCTCCAATAGTTTTTGTCGTTATGCACATTTTTAGCAATGAACTGAAAATAAAATATAGTGTATGGATCTATGAGCTGATAAGTGCAGTTTTTCACTTTCATGCTAGGTTGCGAGTATTTTCTCACAAAACCACAGTATTCAAGGTCCTGCAACACTTGGGTCAGCATACCATTGTTGGCTATGGAGCCTTCTCTGACAATCTGTTCACGAGTCAATCCTACTCGTTTTGTGGCAAGAATTGTAACAGTTGAAATATATGGCTGTGGGTTGCGGAAAAGTGACGCATAGAGCGCATTAAACTCATTGATAAGTTCGCCATCAGGGTCAAAGCACATCCGGTCTATATTTTGTGAAAGACTCTCACCTGGGGCTCACTTGATTTGTATGCATCGAGCAGTTGTTTTTGTTCTTTTTCTCTTCCAATCAACATGTCAACAAAGTATTATTAATTCCATGCAAAGATATAAATATTTTCTCAATACTCTGCTAAAAGTGGCGAAAAAAATGAGATTTAGCAGAGTATAGCAGGCATTAAATTAGGGCAAATGAGACAATAACAACTTAAATTATAGGTGTTTATTTAAAATTTTCAGTTCGTTTTTACAAACTAATTTTTAGTCAAAACACTCATTAGTTTGAGATCTTTGCCACAAAGGTAAAAAAGTGCTTTTATTTGTCTGTAACAGGGCTTAAATGCAACTTTCAGCTTCATAAAAGCATGTTTTTTGTAGGATTATTACTGATTTGTGATACATTTTTGTCTCTGACCTCAATTTGTAATCCATAAAAAAGCACAAAAGCACAACAAAGTAATTCCCAGAGGAATGCAGTGTTTATTAAGGCGAAATAGTGAGCTATAACTTGATTTTTTTTTGTCAATCTGATGGCCTCATGCCAGGTGGATTTGTATGCTGCTGGGCTTCACAAGCGCGGCAGCGACGCTGTGGAGAGGTATGCGCATATAGACTTAAAAGAGCGTTTTCGGCTTATGTGTTTCGCCTTTGGTGAGCCAGAGTATGAGGTGGATGACAATTTGGCTATTATTGAACGAGAAACAGTCGACAAGGTGCAAGCGATCCTTGACGGGCTGAATGGTGACGAAATGGAAAGGCTATTAGAAATGCTAAAGAAAAAGAAGCCAGATTAAAAGAGTAGCAAGACGATAGAGCGATTATATCCAGAATAAATGGAAAACCGTAACAAAACAATCTTTTCTCCTTAGATTGCTGTCGTTTCAAAAAAAGTGATTATATTTGCATTGTTGAAAACAAGCGACTGCGGATAGCCCGGCAGCGGCACTATCCACTTTTCAAATCAAAGGACGAACGAACATCATGCCCGCCACCACCTACCAACTCTTCTTCGCCGCCAACCTGGCGTTCATCCTGACCAATGTCTACGGATGGGTACTGAAGTGGTTCTACCGCCCGAGAGCCTACGACGAGGAGTTCCAGCGGCTGTTCCCGGCGCAGCGGTCGGTGGGCACGCTTTACCTGCTTCAGGCGCTCGAACTGCCGTACCTCATACAGCTCGGCCTCGCTGCCACGTCAGCCACCGACCCGACCTTCGATTCCGCCCTGCTCTACGCAAACACCTTTGCCCTGCTCATCTTCCCCATCCAGATGCTAATCATGTGCGAGAGCTACTTCTTCCCCAGCAAGAAACATCCGCCGCTCCACTACCTGCTTTACCTCCCCGCCGCCCTCTTGTTGGCCTTGCTGCTACCGTCGGCCCTCGGCCTCGCCGTGCTCCCCGCCGCCGTCATACCGTGGGTAAAGGCCGCCACCGCGCTTGTCTTCCTCATCTACTTCTGGCGCTCCGTGCGCATGGCCCAGAAGATAGGCAACGCCATCCGCGATGCCAGCGAGCAAGCCTACGCCGACGAAGACGACTTCCCTGTGCGCTTCGCCGGTCGTATCCAGTGGCTGCCTATCGGCATCTGTGTAGCCATGGCCATCAACTACCTCGTCGACGACCCCACGTTCAAGGCCGTACGCGATGTCATCTTCACGGGCATTAACGTCTGGTTCTGTATTCTCACCCTCAACCCCTGGCGCACCGTCCTCTCCCCAGCCGCCGATCGCATCATCCAGCAGATAGACTCCGAGGCCGAAACCGACGAAACCACCGTCGAGAACACCCCTCCCATTGACCGCAGCCTGAGTGAAGCCCGCCTCGACGACCTCGCCAGCCGCCTTGATCACCTGATGCGCCACGACCTCCTCTTCACCGAGGAACACATCATGAGCGACACGCTCTGCCAGCGCCTCGCCACCAACACCAAGTACCTCACCGAGGCCATCTGCCGACTGGGCTACGCCAACTTCTACGACATGATCAACCAGCACCGCGTGCGCCATGCCATCAGCCTCATCAACCAGCAACCCGACCGCCTGCTGCAGGACATTGCCCACGACTGCGGATTCTCCAAGCCCTCCGCCATGACACGCGCCTTCAAGTCGCAGGGCAAGCCCGCCCCCAGCACCTTCCGCCGCCAATAATCCCCCTGGATTTCTTAACACTCAGCGAATTTCTTAACTCTCGCGGAAAATCTTCTTAACACTCAGCGAATTTTCCGCCAGAGTTAAAAGGTTCCCGGCCATAATGCGTAAATTTGGATTCGTAAAAAATCTTAAAACGCAAAGCATTATGGTAGCGCCAGTAAAACTTCTACTCGCCATGCTTTTTGGAGCCATCCTCGCCCTCATCGTCGTGTTCATCGTCATGGTCACCCGCACCATCCGACGCAACCGCGATGATAAAAAGTTAATGTAATAAATAACGTGAGTTCGACGAAAATAATTAAAAGAGTGTGAGCTGGTTATCAAATTCTCGTTCTAATTGTAGCATTGGTTTCTTAGGGAAAAAGCAG
>CAJOFH010000071.1 GCA_905233845.1 uncultured Muribaculaceae bacterium
TTCTTTGACAACAAACCCACTGCCATCAGAGGGTTCTACATTGAACAGTCGCCTCAATTGTCGATTTTTTGATAGAGCTTATCCCGAACTCGGGTATTTAGTACAAATGGTATCTAATACAAACGGGAAATTTCAGTTTCATTTTGGTTTTTTCTTATGCAGATCCATTATAGGGTAATAATTGGTTAAATTAATGATTTTAGTATCCTGAAATAGAGTTTTTTGAAAAAAAAAATTTTTTTCATGATTTTTGGTGGATTAATTCATTTAATATATTTACCTTTGTATGTTGATTACCAGTGATAGTGCAAGAGAGTACTATCCGTTATTACGAAAAAGCTCAATTACAGACATTTATAACGTTTCATTAATGGACAAGCAGGAAATTCTGGACTCCAGGTATCTCCGTATGGCTCAGATATGGGCCGAGAACTCTTATTGCAAACGCCGTCAGGTGGGTGCTCTCCTTGTGAAGGACAAAATGATTATCTCTGATGGTTATAATGGCACTCCTGTGGGCTTTGAGAATGTGTGTGAGGACGATGATGACCACACTAAGCCCTATGTGCTGCATGCCGAAGCCAATGCTATCACTAAAGTAGCCCAAAGCAACAATAGCAGCTACGGAGCCACACTTTATGTCACCTCATCGCCATGCATCGAATGTGCCAAACTTATCATCCAGTCGGGTATCAAGCGAGTAGTCTTTGGCGAGATTTACCGTCTCACCGATGGTATTGACCTGCTAAAAAGGGCTGGTATAGAGTGTGTGCAATTAGGAAATTGACAAATAGACATCCAGAAAAAAACCACGTTGCAAAAAAATGGAGAAGAGAAAAGACTATAGTGCTTGGCTTCCGCTGGCAATCGCAATCTCGGCGATTGTGGGCATTATCGTGGGCATTTTCATTGGAAATCCTTTCTCGAAAAATGGCTTCTCTGCTCAGAAAGACCGTAAACTCAACACTATTTTGAATCTCATCTCACAAGAATATGTTGACGACTCGGTCAAGACACACGACTTGGTAGAGATGGCAATCCCGTCAATCCTCGCTAACCTCGACCCTCACAGCTCATATCTTACTGCTAAGGAGCTTGTTGCCGCGCAAGAGGAGCTCAACGGCAGTTTCTCGGGCATTGGAGTCTCTTTCCAGCTCATGAACGACACAATAGTGGTGCTCGAAGTCATCCCAGGAGGCCCCAGTGACAAGGCAGGTCTGCTGGCTGGCGACAAAATCATCACTATCGAAGACAGCACGTGGGTGGGCTCGCAAGTCGACGCCAACAAGGTGCGCGAAAAGCTTCGTGGCACAAAGGGCACGAAAGTTAAAGTGGGTATCGCCCGCGAAGGCTCCAGCAAGCCCCTGAGCTTTGTGATAACCCGCGGCGACGTACCATTGAACTCGGTTGACTCCTACTATATGATTGACAACAGCACAGGATATGTTAAGGTTTCTCAGTTTGGCCGCAACACCTACAACGAGTTTGTCAACGCCCTCAACTCGCTCAAGAACGAGGGCGCAAAGCGTTTCATGATTGACATGCGCGGCAACGGAGGCGGATATCTCGAAATTGCCATCATTATGGCCAACGAGTTCTTGCCGGCCAACAAACTGATTGTTAGCACTCGAGGCCGTTACCGCCGCGATGACACTAATGCCTATAGCGATGGCAATGGTCAGTTCCAAGACCAAGAGATTGTGGTGCTTATCGATGAGTTTTCGGCAAGCGCCAGCGAGATTTTTGCCGGTGCTATTCAGGATAATGACCGTGGACTGATTGTTGGCTGCCGCTCTTTCGGAAAAGGCTTGGTTCAGAAACAATTTGATCTTCCCGACAAGAGTGCCGTAAGACTCACCATAGCTAAATACTATACTCCATCGGGCCGATGCATCCAGAAACCCTATGACAACGGAGAGAGTGCCTACCAAAAAGACATTCTTGACCGCTACAGCAATGGTGAGCTCTATAGCAAGGACAGTATAAAGATTGACAAGTCAAAGATTTTTGAAACCACCACAGGCCGTAAAGTATATGGTGGCGGAGGTATTATCCCCGACATCTTCGTGCCTCGCGACACAACGAGCTTTTCGAGCTATTATGCTGCTGTAATAGCTGCAGGTCTTATTCAAGAGTACGCCTTGAAATATGTTACAGAGCACAGGGTTGAGTTGAGCAAAATGAAGGACTACAAGCAGCTGTTGAGAAATCTGCCTGCCAACGATGATCTTCTCAACGATTTCGTCAAGTATGCCGCCAATAAGGGTGTGCCGGCCCGCTGGTACTACATCCACCAGTCACAAGACTTAATCACGAGCGTCATCAAGGGCCTAATTGCACGCGACATCTTTGGGCAGAGTGTCTACTACCCTATCATCAACCGTATCGACAAGACAATAGATACGGCACTCAAAGCTCTTAACAAGCACAAGGCAGCATTCCCTATCACCGACTTCTAATGTCACTCATGAACAAGAGACAGCTTCGCAAATTCATAAAAGCACAGGTCGCTGAGTTAACACCACAACAAAAGTTGAAGGAAGCCGACGATGTGTTCCTCTTTATCGAGAACACACAAGTGTTTAAAAACAGCGCCAATGTGATGCTTTTCTCGTCGCTGCCCGACGAGCTGCCTACCCACCACATCATTGACAGGTGGTCCGAGACTAAAAATGTGTTTCTGCCACGTGTCGTAGGCGACGATATAGAGGTGATTGGCTATCAACCTGGCTCATTGGAGCAAGGCAGTTTCAACATTTTGGAACCAACGGGAGACAACGTTGCCAACCCTAGCATTCTCGACCTGATAATCGTTCCTGGAGTGGCGTTCGACCGTCACGGCAACCGCTGTGGACGAGGCAAAGGGTTCTACGACCGCTTCCTCGCTAAAACTCATGCCACTACAATCGCCGTGTGCTTCGACTGCCAGCTCGTGGATTCACTGCAAGTGGAGCCACATGATGTACCAGTCGATTATGTTGTCACCCATTCATTCAAATCATTATAATATCCCATGGCACTCATCAATCGTGACTCAAAGTTGAGCGACATCATCCTCAACGACCCATTGACAATCACTGTGCTCGACCGATTTGGCATATCGCTAGGCGTTGGCGACAAAAGCGTTGACGACGCATGCCGCGAGCATGGCATCGACGTGAAGTTCTTCACTGCCATTCTCAACACGTTCATCAATGAGAACTATTTTCCACAGGAGGCACTGGCGCAGTTCAGTGTGGCTGAGATAGTCGACTACCTGAGCAAGACCAACAGCTACTACGAGATGTACGTGCTGCCAAATATAGAGCGTCACTTCTCTTTCCTTATTGCCAAAGCGCCATCGCACAACAATAACCTTGTCATCATGAAGCAGTTCTTCGACGAGATGAAAAACGAACTGCTGCAGCGCATTGATGACGACCGAAATCGTTGGTTTCCGAACGTTTGCAGTAACGAAAAGAGCCATACCGCAATTGCCAACGCTGAGCCCGACGAAGAGGCTACCGATTCCATCGAGGACAAGATTGACGACCTAATCAACATGCTCGTCATGCACCTCAAGGGAGACTATGACCACAACTTGGGCATGGCTGTTGTAGCGGCGGTATTCTCTCTCAAGAAGGACATCAAGCAGAACAACCGAATCCGAGACCGAATTCTCAAACCAATTTCCCATCATCGCCATCTCACTCAATGCAATGTATAGTCCGAGGGTCATAATCTCAACGCACAACACCCTGGAGGCTCTTGGGATGAGCAAGCTGCTTCGGGAGGCGTTTGACATCGACGCGCACATCGTCGATAATGATTTCTTTGCAGACACCATCTCCAGCGCAGAACCTGACTTTTTCTTTATTGACCAAGAAACTCTTGTCACGAATTTGACTTTCTTCTTGCCGAGGAAGGCTAAGACGGTTGTCCTCACAAGCAATGACAAGTCTATCGACGACATGACTACTGTCAACATCACGGCTCACGAGCATGACATCGTCAACACTCTCAATCCTGTGCTTGAGGCTCATGACTATCACGAGAACGCCAGCAACACGCTCTCGGCACGTGAGACTGAGGTGCTCAGGCTCATCGCTTCAGGAAAAATCAACAAGGAGATAGCGCACGATCTCAACATCAGCATCAACACTGTGCTCTCGCACCGCAAAAACATCACAACTAAGCTTGGAATAAAAAGCGTATCAGGGCTAAGCTTCTATGCCATGATGAATGGAATTGTGTAGGAATCTAAATGGGAAATAGGACGCAGGAAACGTGAAGTGGGCGAACCCTTTTTACACTCCAAAAATATCAACACCTAATCAATCAGCGTTGTCACTTAGTCAGCGACACGTTGATAGAGATTCCGTAGTTGGTGTTGGTTGTTGGGTAGGACGTTGACGACACGAGCGGAGTGTTGACCTGGTGGTCAAAGAAAGCACCAATCGTGATGCGCTTGCTCATGACATAGTTTGCCGAGAAATTGATGCCGAGGGTCCGAGTTCCACTTGTCGCCTGCGTAGTGTTCACGTCAATCTTACGTATAAGCGCCGTGTTGTTGTTGAGCTGCAAGTTGAAGTTCAGCGTCAGGTCGTTGTTCACATTCTCCTGCTTCTTCTTCAGCTTGAGCACAGTGTTGAAGTTTGCAATCTTGTAGCTGGCACCTATCACGAGCGACTTCTGCAGGGTCTCCACGAGCTGCAGAGCAGCGATGTTGAGAGCAAGAGTGCGCGCGTCACGATACTCGACATTGAAACTCAAGTCGTTCTTGAGAGTGGCGTTGACACCAATGAGCGGAGCAAACTTCTCGGTAATAGAAACCGAAGATATATTATAAGGCGAATTAGGAATAGGGCATCCCGTGAGCGCGTCCTGAGTGAATCCAAGCCCCTCACCTATCGACACCCAGTCGGTGTAGCTCGAGAAGCTGCCAACCGAATAGGTACACTGGTAAGCATGTGTCAAAGTCAAACTCTTTAGCACCTTCTTAATGAATGAGATTTTCGATAGCCCGTCGTAGGTCACGCGCCAGTTTGGCAATATGCTCTTCAGTCCTGGGAACGGGTTGAGGTCCACCTTGTTGGCATCTCGGCTCGAATATGCCGCCAAGAAAGCAGGAATCATCACATCGCTACTGGCGGGGTTGATAGTGCCGTTCTCGGGGTTGAAAGGCGTGCCAGCGTAGGCTGTGCCTTGCATGAAACCACGAGAAGGATACTCCTTGCCATAGTACAGCTGCTCCATGCGACCAGCTACCACAGGGATATTATTAAGGAAGTTGTTAAAGGCCTCACTGTAATACTCGTTGTCGACGCTAACCCCACGCAGGGCAGTGCCAATGGCGATATGAGTCTTGGTGTAGGTGCCCGAGTAAAGCGTTCCCACATCGTCATACATGAACTGAATCTGGTTGGTGCGATTGTCAGTACGGTTACCAGTGAGCGTGACTTTCAGTCCCTTGATGGGTTCTACTATCACCTCGGCGCTAAACTCCTGTGTCTTAGAGAAGATGGCAGGAGATGTCTGTATGGAGTCGCATAGGAGCCATCCGTTTCTTTTTGCTTTATCGATATAGTCTTGCCCAACAAATCCAAAAGCGAAGTCCAGACCTGGAGCCATAACATCGTAGTGGGTGTTTTGTCCAAAAATGTCGCCCACGTTTGGCATAAACTGTGGTATAGAGAGCGACTGCGTCTGCCGCCACTTCACGTTCACACTCTTGACGCTAATTGCAAGTCGTGTGAGATATTGTGCGAGCTCGGTGCCAAAGTTCTTCTTTTCGCTTCCTTTAACCTCGGTAACAGTGACCTTGATACTCTTGTTGTCACGGTTGAGAATCTCGATATTATTGTTATCCTTAATATTGAATTTGATAGGATAACGCTTGCCATCGATTGTTGTCGCCGTCACTCTCACCTTCTTCACATTCATGTTGTGCTTGACCATGGTAGTGGTGTCGTTGCTGAGCTGGAAAGTGCGGTCAAACTTCTTAGCCTTCTTCTCGTTCTTATCATTCTTCTTGCCCTTCTTGTTATCGCGATCATTACTTCCCGATGAAGAGAAACGCTTCTGCACATCCTTGATGTAAGGCAACTTGCCGTAAAGGGTCTCAAGGTTCAAGCGTGTATCGACGTTGAACGACGACTGGTTAGCAATACTATTACCCGATACTATGCCAGCAATCTCAGTACCACGGTCCCAACGATAGGTAGCGTTATAGGTAGCATTGGCAGTGATGAAGCTCAAGATAGGTATTGCGCTGAACGGAGCCTTATATGAGGCAGTGAACGTCTGGTTATAAGCCCATGGTGTACCCAAGTCCTTGATGCTACGCCACACACTGTCACGCCAGTCGCGGTACTCGTCGGGGAAGAGTTTTTTATTCACCTGACCAATAGGCTCAAGGATGTGAGCCGTAGTCTGGCTATTGAATGACATAGTGAGAGACTTGAAGAAGTTCCAAGAGAGGGCAAACTGCCTATCCCACAAGAAATTCTTACTTACCGACACTGGCAAAATGATGTCGACGTCGGTCTCGTTACGAGTTTGCTGTTCGTAATAGTATCGTGAGATATTGGTGCTGAACGCGATGGAATTTGGCAACCACCGGAACTCCCATTCTCGGAAGAATTTCATGTTTTTATTCTTGGCATCAATCGCTTTCTCCAATGGTTTGAAGGGCTTTATATAGGGATTCCACGTGTACTGCATACTACCACGGTAGTCGTTGGTGTTCTCGTAGATGTAATCGGGATTGGACTTATGGGTCTTGTTGAAAGAGTAGTTGAATGAGAAGTTTGCAGGATCCCAAGGCATGGGGTTCTTGCTCTTCACGTCAAACTTCAATCCTGAAATCGAGAAGTTCTTGACCGTTGTCTCGCTCACGGCATAGGCATTGATGGAGTCTTTCTGCTCATCGGTTTCACAGGCATCGAGGGCGTCCTTTAAGAGAATGTCCTCATCAAGAGGATTATATTTAGGTGTTATCTTCTCGTTGCTGTAAGAGAAATAGACTGGTGCATGCAGCTTCACCTTCTCGGGAATGAAACGCCCCAAGTCGGCTTGAACGGCAACGTTATATTGGTCGTAATTGTCGAGTCGACGCTGAGTCATACTCTGGTCCACCGAGCCAAAGCCGCTGGTCTCTTTGTGCCATCCCACGTTGACGACACCTATGTCACTCAAATTCAGGCTCATGCTCGCCTTGGCGGCCCATCCACCCTCACTGTCGAAGTCGGTGACTCTCAACTCATCAACCCAAACCACGAAGTCCTTGGTGGTTCCTGCAGTGTTGTTCCTCACGCCAATGAGCATCACCCTAACCTTGCTGAGCGAAGGATTACCCATGACGTATACATGGTTGCGCTGATTGTTAGGATCTTGCTCCTGATAGCGCTGAGTGTAAGACACTTCGGGGTTTCCAGCCAATTTCTCGGCGTTGCGGTTCTTCTTCACAGCAGTGAGCACGTCGAGGTCAAGATCAAGCATGTTCTCATTGGGCCAAACAACAAGTCGGTCGGCTGAACTGTTGTTGCTATAATGTCCAGGAGGCGTTATGGTGAGAGGTATCTCATACTCATAGTAGTTGTTCTTTACATCCGAACCCATGCGAACGAAGAACGAGATATCACCGTTCTTGAGGTTGGTGGCATCGTTGATAAATGCCTCGCTGTGGACAAACATCTGCAATCGCTTGTAGGTGCGGAGGTCAAGATTGGTGTTGCGGTACACACCACGAGCATCGCCAGCCTCTAAGCCCTCGACTTTCATCTGCATAGACTGCTCGTTGAGCTGAGTGATTTGAGATTGTCCCGAGTCTACTATTCGTGTCACACCAGGTGGAAGCACGTAGTTCACAGGCTCTCGACTGGCGTTCTCCTCGATGTTAACGGTGTTCACGTCGATAATGCCACTACCTGGCACGTCGGCTCGTGCGTTGAGATTATAGTCATAGTTTCGCCACTCGCCACGCACCAACTCCAAGGTTGCAAACCTTAGGTGAGTAGTCTCTTTGAATCCTGTGAGGAACATACGCATAAAACGTATCGACGAGAAGTCGTTGATGGAGCCCACCACCTTCTCATAGCTCTTGATAGGTATACAGAACTGATACCAAGTCACATGCTGATCCTCACCGTTGCGAGTGCGCTGCACCGACTCTTGCTTGTCGATGATGTAGTTCTTGCCCACTTGCAGGTCTTCAGGACGAATTGACACCTTATATTGGAAATATCGCTCATACTCATTGAGCGTGTTATCTTGGTTTATGTCTTCTACGTCGGGGACGCTTCGTGAACTCTGGTACATTCCGTCGGCAGCATCTTCCTGGGATAGCGAGTTGCCCTCGGTACCGTTGTAGTGCTTATATCGCTCAAGGATAGAGAGCCGCTGCTCATCGTAGTCGTAGCCACGGTAAAAATGGTAGTTGTCGCCTGCCGGGTCATTGATGGGCGAGAACTGGTCGTCTTCCATCTGTGCTATGGTCTCGGCAGGCAGAGTGCTGCGAATTTTATTCACATAATCGCGATAAGTGTGGAACGTCTGCTCATCGGCTGTACTCAGTCCGTTAAGACCCACGTCTTGCTTAACGCGTGATCCAGAAGCTGTCTCAAAGGCGTAGGTAAGCGACGACTTAGTGGGCACCCTACCCCAGTTAGTCTCTCTCACATCGGTGCTATCAGCGTCCACATATGGCAGTCCATTCTCATAGCTCTTAAGTCCGTCTTTTAGTATATCTTCGCTAATCTCACCTAAGTTTATATAGAAGTCACCACCTTCTTTGTTAGGGTTGTTGTCGTCGAGGAATGGGTCAAGAAGCCAGAACTTGATGTACTCTACATTGTTTGTGACAAAGTCGGTGTTCTCAATCTTGCGCATTATACCGCCCCAGCGCGTCTCAGGATTAAGGAGATTTCCGTCGGGGCCAATATTCTCGGCATCGAGATTATATGGACCTCGCTCTTTGGGATAGAACGAGAGGTTCAGTGTCTGAATTGTTGACGATTCACCATAGTTTAGCTCGCGGCCAGGGAACACCTCGGTGTAAGGAATCTCGCGTACGTAGGGGTTAGAGAGCTGGTCGAGGTCGTTCTTGATATATCCTGGAACGAACGATGAATTTCGTTGGGTGAAAAGGCGGTCGATATAGTACCATGAGAGCAATGAACGGTTCTTGCCGTAGCTCACATCGTTCGACAGGCTTGCCTCGGGGAATAAGGCGTCAGAGCCGTTGTCGTAAGGCGTGGAAGCAAGGAACCACGAGTAAGGCGAACGCAGGTCAATACCAGTCTGCGTCGACTCAAAGTCATCGATATAAGAGCTACCTGCGTTGGAGCCTGTGCGCGACTGGTGCGGTAGCAGTTGGGCAAACTCTCCATTAATGTTCACCGACGATGCCGCTGTAGCATTAACCGTTGGAATCTTGTTGAGTAAGTTGGTAAGCCACATGAAATTGGATTTATAAGAAACACGGGCTCCCCAAATTGTGTTGTTGACAATCTCATTACCTATCGACACTTTTTCGGTAATGTTTTTCTCGCCATAATGCATCAGTGTACCTCCAATATGGAAATCGTCGTTGAACGCATAGTCCAAATCGAGGCCTAAAAGCGTTTTACGTTGGGTGCTGAATGTGGACTGGTTCTCAAGCGAGACGCTGATGTTGGTACCGGCGTCGATGATGCTTTGGTTTGTAATTGTCACAGTACCCATGGTGTAGTCCACTGTATAGTCGCTATTCTCGGTGAGGGTGACACCTCCTGCAGTGACGACTACCGACCCTCGTGGCACATTGGTGGCGTTGAGGCTGATGGTGTTCTTGTTGGTGGACTGGTATTCACCTTCAAGCACAAATTTGTTTTTGTCTTGCACCTGTTGCGCATCAGTAAGCTGCATGGTGTAGAGCTCCTGATAGACATATTTATCGGCGATGGCATCGTTGCCAATCATCTTGCGCAAGTGAGATCCAAACGGCTCAACAACAGGGAAAATCACTTTTCCTCCCTGGGTGGTGATAGTGTATCCGTCAATGAAGTCGAAGCGACCGTCGGAATTAAAGTTGTTGTTGGCATCAAGACGGTCAAGATTCATCACACGCAAAAGCGGAACTCCCGAAATGTTTCCTTCGTTGATATATGGCAGCTCGGTTCCAGTGGTGTCGTTCAAGTACTTTATGTTGAGCTTAAAATTGGCGCTCTGCACCTGATATGCTCCCAATGAGTATACGTTTTTCATCATCAGGTCCCACATGGGCACCTGGGTGTTGATGGTCGTGGATTTGAGCATCTTGACATATAGCGACTGCTCGGTAGAAGGGATGTCGCTGGCAAACTCACCCACCTGATAGGTCTTGCCCATATATGTGTACTGATAGGCGACGGCAAGCACCTCGTCGCTGGCAAGCGCCGTGTTGAGTGAGATGTAGCCTAATGAGGAGTTTAGCCTATATTCGTTCGCCCCAAGTAGTCTCGCGCTCTCTATTTTCTCGTAGTCTTTTCCACCCTCGAAGTCGTAGGCCGACAATGGCGCCAGGACCGTTGATGCCTGACTGATGTATCGCGCATCGGGGTAATCGGTTTTAATCTCGTCAAGAAGAGTATTTGATGTATTGGTAGGATTTGCAGCGCTCGATGTCGCTGTCCAGTGGCTGTTGCTAATGTGCTGACTCTCGGCAGCATCCATAAACGCCATGATGTTGCGCGACTCGTTGAAGTTGCCGCGTTTGTTGGTCACCCATACCTCAATACGGGTGATATTGATTCCGCTCGACACGAGGGGAAGTTTTGAAGTCCATGTGTCGTAATTGTCGCGGAAGAAGTGCGACAAGAAGAAGTGACGGTTCTGGTCATATTTGTCGGCGGTGATATAGAAATCAGTGGTCTGTGCACCACCACGGGTGTTGACGGTTTGAGACTCGGAATTCTGCTGTGAAACGAGTGCTGTGGCGGTAAGACGGCCAAATTGGAGCTTGGTTTTTATACCAAAGAGCGCCGATCCGCCCCTAATAAGGGATGAACCGGTCGTCATACTCACATTACCAGCCTCGATGTTCTTGATTATCTCGTCTTCTTTGCCTTCGTAGGAGAGCTTAAGGTTCTTGTTGTCAAACTCAAAGGTAGCATCGGTGTTGTAGGTCATATTGAACTTCATCTTGTCGCCTACCGATGCCTGTATGGTGGCTTGAATCTTCTGGTCGAAGTCAAAATAAGTCTTGCGCTTGGCGTTCATCGACAACGCGGGGTTATCGGTCTTATTGGTCTTGACACCCATCTTGATTTGTATCGAGCCTTGGGTCTTGAGCTGCACACCACCAGGACCGAAAACCTTCTCAAGAGGGCCAAGGCCAAACTGCATATCGAGGAAGTTGAATGGATTTTTCTTCTTTTCCTCGGCAGTCTCAGCATTTTTTTGACGGTAATACTGCATCATCGACTCACGCAAGGTAAGATTGTTGTACTCCTCGGCAGTGAGGATAAACGGGGTTACCACTTCGTAGTCGCCAACCTTGGTATGAATGATATAGCATCCAGTCTCATAATCATATTCGGCCTCGGTAGTGACGTTGCTTGGAGTCTTCAAGTCGGCAGCATACTCACCTTCCTTGAGGTCGTCATAGTTCTCAGGAACGGTGGGATGCACGCCGTAGCGCATTTTTATGTCCTTTTTCTTTTGATCTTTGTCGACGGCGCTCTTGTCGGGCACTGGAGGCGGCGGCGTGAGCGTGGAATTGTTGTATTGAGCATGTGCAACATTTGATGCCAGCGCGATAAACATCACGCTCAGCAACAATGTTGTGAATGTCTTTTTACTATTTCCTGAATTAAAGAAATTCATCGTCAACAATTATAAAAATCTGCGAAGGCAGTCACCATTAGGTGAACTATGACGTTTAGGTCTACATCATCTTCAGAGCCTTCTTGATAGCATCCTCTACCGTAATTGCGGGGTTCTCCTTGAGGAGCTTCCTCAATGCCTTTTGCGACATCTGCTGTGTGAAACCCAGCATGGTGAGCGCCGCTAGGGCCTCGTCGTAGACGGCACTCGGTGCGCGATCATTATTTAATAACGTATCAGATGCACCTTTTATTTTATCCTTAAGATCAACTAATATTCTTTGGGCTGTTTTTGAGCCTATTCCTTTCACCGATTTCAACATCCCCACATTGCCGCTGGCAATGCACTGTTCCAGGTCGGACGGGGTGAGCGATGACATAATCATCCGGGCAGTATTTGGACCAACTCCACTCACGCTGATGAGCATCATGAACAACTCGCGTTCACGCTTAGTAGCAAAGCCAAAAAGCACATGTGCGTCCTCTCTAATCGCTTCGTAAACAAATAGTTTTAGGGCCTCATCCTTGGGTCGCTTCGACACTTCGTTAAAGGTAGAGAGCGAGATGTTTATCATGTATCCGATGCCGCTATTGTCAAGAACAGCAAAGGCAGGATTCAACTCTGATATTTTTCCAGTTATATAATCGTACATTTCAAAATATTTATTTAAGGTGCAAAATTACTTATTTTAAGCTAAAGTACAAAAAATTAATTTCAAATTATCCAACACCCATTTTCGAACTACACAAGTTGTAGAGTCAACAAGCAAATGCATATTTTTTGACAAAGTTAAGAAAAATGTTTGTAGAACTCTCTGACGGGCGTGCTGAATTTGAGTTTTTTTCTTGG
>CAJOFH010000072.1 GCA_905233845.1 uncultured Muribaculaceae bacterium
GGGCGAGAAGCCCCCGACGAGCAAAGCAAAGAAATAACATATCAACCTTTCACATTTTTTAACCATAAAATCCTTGCATGAGTCCTATAATACGGTGTCGAAAAGCCTGCTTACGCAGGAATTTTGAAACATGGAGATAGGAATGGATAGGAGTGGATAGGAGGTGGCAATATGTCAATGAACGCGTGTGCGCGCAAAGGTAATGGATGGCGGGGTGATGAGATAACATTAAAAAAACAGAGAGGGAAAAAGGGAAGATTAGAAAAAAAGAAGGAGGATGTGTCAATGTTGTGGCACATTCTCCTTAAAAGTTATGATTGTTTGGGATTATTACTTGATGGTGGCAATTGTTTCGCCATCCTTCACGTCGATGGTGATTGTGGCGGCGGTCATGTCCTCGTGCTTGAGGAGGAGTTCCGACATTGGGTCCTCGATGTGAGTTTGGATAGCTCGCTTCAAGGGTCGCGCACCATACTGGATGTCGAAACCTGCGTCGGCAACAAACTGCTTTGCGGCATCGGTAATGACGAGCTCGTGGCCGAGTTCGTGCACGCGATTGTAGAACATTTCGAGCTCAATATCCACAATCTTGAGGATGTCGTCCTTGTTAAGGCTAGAGAAGGTGATGATGTCGTCCACACGGTTCAAGAACTCGGGTGAGAAGCTACGGTTCAAAGCTTTGCGAATCACCGAGTCGGAACGCTCTTTAGTGAGCTCCTGAGTGTTGAAGCCTACACCTGCTCCAAAGTCCTTGAGTTCGCGGGTGCCAATGTTTGAAGTCATGATGATGATGGTGTTCTTGAAATCCACCTTGCGTCCTAGGCTGTCGGTCAACGCACCCTCGTCGAGCACTTGCAGCAGCATGTTGAACACGTCAGGATGAGCTTTCTCAATCTCGTCGAGAAGAACAACTGAATAAGGATGACGACGCACTTTCTCAGTCAACTGTCCACCTTCCTCATATCCTATATATCCCGGAGGTGCACCCACAAGACGCGACACGTTGAATTTCTCCATATATTCACTCATGTCGATGCGGATGAGAGCATCGGGCGAGTTGAACAGGAACTCAGCCAATCGCTTGGCGAGAAGAGTCTTGCCCACACCAGTTGGACCAAGGAACATAAACGAGCCTATCGGACGGTTGGGATCTTTTAAGCCCACACGGTTTCGACGAATCGCCTTGGCAATCTTATCTATAGCTTCGTCTTGACCTATGATTTTTTTCTTTATCTCCTCATTCATGCCAAGCAGTCTGAGGCCCTCGCTTTGTGCTATACGTTGCACGGGAACTCCAGTCATCATTGCAACCACTTGAGCGATATCATTCTCATCTACCGTCTCACGTTTCTTGTCAAGTTCAGCCTCCCACTTATCCTTGAAATCCTGAAGTTCAAGTTTCAGTTTCTCTTGTCGGTCACGGTAATTAGCAGCACTCTCAAAGTTCTGAGCCTGAACAGCTTTGAGTTTATTCTCTTGAGCTTCGGCAATTTGTGCTTCCAGTTCCTCAATCTCTTTTGGTGTTTCTACCTTTGAGATGTGAACACGAGAACCGGCCTCATCCATAGCATCGATGGCCTTGTCGGGGAAAGCGCGGTCACTCACATAACGGTCGGTAAGTATCACGCAAGCCCTAATGGCCTCAGGAGTGTAAATCACACCATGGTGCTTCTCATATGCTTCCTTGATATTATTGAGAATCTCGATAGTCTCCTCAAGAGTTGAGGCATCGACTATTACCTTTTGGAAACGGCGTTCGAGCGCTCCATCTTTCTCAATATTCTTGCGATACTCGTCAAGAGTAGTTGCACCTATGCACTGTACCTCGCCACGAGCCAAGGCAGGCTTAAGCAGATTGGCGGCATCCATCGAGCCACTGGCGTTACCAGCACCAACGATGGTATGAATCTCGTCGATAAAGAGAATCACGTCGTCGCTCTTCGAAGCCTCATCGATAATAGCCTTGATGCGTTCCTCAAACTGGCCACGATACTTAGTTCCAGCAACAACCGACGCCATGTCAAGGGCGATAATGCGCTTATCCATAAGTCCGCGAGCTACTTTGCGCTCCACGATGCGTTGAGCAAGCCCTTCGACAATAGCCGACTTACCCACTCCTGGCTCACCAATGAGCACAGGATTGTTCTTCTTGCGTCGGCTCAGGATTTGTGCAAGTCGCTCTATCTCACGCTCTCGTCCCACCACTGGGTCAAGGTCGCCATTTGCGGCCTGCTTAGTTATGTCCTTGCCATATTTATTAATAGTTGGTGTCCCGTTGTCATTTTTTGTGACATTTCGTCGCTGAGTGGTTTTCTCTCCCCCACTAGAAGGCGCACCCCCACCTTGACTAATATCATCGTCAAGGTCATCATCATCCTCGTCGCTGGTAAAATCCACACCATCGATCACAGGCATCTTCATCTCATCGATAAGAGCCATGAGCTCGATATCGTCTAATACATTAATTTCTCGTTTTATCATCATAGTTATTTGTTGTGGCAACAATAGCCTATTATACTAATAAGCATACTGCAATTTCTGTGCCAAACAACAATCACCTAAAGACGAGAACACATGAAAGGCTTTACTTTCCATCAATCAGCTTGACGCCAATGCCTGGGATGTCATGGAGAGTAATCTTTCCGTTTTCGACTGTCATACCATCAAATCGGTCATTAGCAATGAGCAGATTTCCGTCTAAGTCGGCAAAATCAACCACTGGCGACAGGTTGGCGGCAGCAGTAACAGCGCAAGAGGTTTCGGTCATACAGCCAATCATCACCTTCATGTCAAGAGCACGCGCAAGAGTAACCATTTTATGTGCCTCATAGAGACCGGTACTCTTCATCAACTTGATGTTGATGCCATCATACACGCCCTTGAATTTCACGATGTCGGGCAGACGCTGGAAAGCCTCATCTGCAATAATGGGCAGTGGCGAACGCTCACGCAACCAAGCTGTCTCATCAATCATTGTCTTGTCGAATGGCTGCTCCACAAAGATACATCCACGTTCCTTTAGCCAGTAGCACATCTCGAGTGCATGCTCTTTATTTGTCCAGCCCTGATTGCAATCCACGCAAATAGGCACATCGGTCATACTCTTGATAACCTCAACGGTCTCTTGATCGTTGTCAAGACCCATCTTTACCTTGAGGAGCTTATAGGGCGCAGCCTCTTTTACCTTCTGGCGTACCACTTCCTCGGTGTCAATGCCGATGGTGAAACTGGTAACTGGAGTATTCTTAGGGTTATATCCCCAAATCTTGTACCATGGTTGACCCATAATCTTACCCAAAAGATCGTGAAGAGCAATATCGACACTCGCCTTGGCAGCACGATTGTTGGGAGCAACATTGTCGACATAGGTCAATATGTCTTCTATGCAGAATGGGTCGTTGAACTGCGACAAGTCAAGACTACTCAAGAACTTGGTAACGCTCTCAACGCTCTCGCCCAGATAGGGAGGCATCGACGCCTCGCCATATCCTATGATGCCGTCATACTCCAACTGCACTTGCACATCAGGAGTAGTAGTACGGCTATAGCGTGCCAAATTGAAAGCGTGACGCAGTTTTAACTCGTAAGGAGCAAACGAAAGATTCAGTCGTCCGGTTTTTGCTACCTTTTTTGTGGCTTGACCCTTAGCTGAGAGAGAGATGGGAGCCGAGGCGGCTATTAAACCTAATCCTGTTCCCACAAGAAATTTTCTTCGATTCATGTTACTATCTTTTTTGTGTTAATTATTTGTCATTTTTTGAAATACCAACCATGGTTACGCACATAAACAATGCCTTTAGTGCCAATCATACCATTGATGCGACTAATAGAGAGAGGACTGTAGAGATAATCAGGAGCATCGGGATTAAGGTCATTGATTTTCACTTGTCCCGAACAGTGGATGTACTTACCGTCACGCAAGTATAGACCCACATGGGTTACCCTTCCTGTGGCACTGTTGCCAAAGAAAAGCAAGTCGCACAGTTGCGCCTCGTGCCAATCATTTATTTTCAAGCCTGTCAAAGCCTGCTGTGATGCATCGCGCTGGAGAATTATTCCATTAGAGAAATAGCTCACCTTCGCGAGTCCTGAGCAGTCGGTCACCTTAGTTGAAGTACCACCCCACAGGTAACTTGAGCCCATCATGCGACGAGCAGTCTTCTCAATCTTCTTTAAGTCAATATTCTGCTGCACCCATTTGTCAAAATTCTCGACACTAGAGCTTTTTACCCATCCAGTGCGTCCGTCGGGTGTAGCGAGTTGCATCCACTTGCCTTTCTTTTTCACGAAATTCAATATGTCGCCAAGTACCAGGTCGCTCACCGTTTCATCGCCTTTAGGCTCAGTAACGAGCTGGTCATCATAGATTGTGACAATATAGCGCTCTGCACATTTCCAAGAGTCAAGATCTTGTTGTGACATAAACTTCACCGAACTCTCTGGAACATAAGCAATATAATTGTCAGGACACTGCACGCGTAGCCAGTCATCACCAATCTCAATCACTCTTAGCGGCATACCCATAAGGGCTTGAGTTGCAATTTCACTTGAATGTTTGGGTTCACAACGCAAGGTCGCTATCGAGAGTTTGACCAGTGCCCATTGCTCATTAGCAGCAATTTCGTTAGCGAGCACCTTAATATTATTCTTATAATTGATATTGTAGCTCTCAAGCTCAGCATTAATGGCATCGAGCTGGTCTTGATATCCTACTGTGCCATTAATCACAGCAATGTCACCATCCATAGTAGTCGTGACGTTCCAAATCGCAACCCTTCCGTCGGGTGCAATCCTTGCCTTGAGGCCCTTGAGCACAGAGTCAACATCAGCAGCACTCGTGGCAATGGCAACTGCCACTACCGTCATAATCACAAATAATCTCTTTATCATCTTCAATTATTTTTTTCTATAGAGTTAACTTTAAGGCTGGATTTCCATGTATCATAATAGAGGTTACCCTTGCGCCATTCTACCTCACCAGGCTGGAAGTCGACAGTTTCACTGCGTATGTATTTCTTCTCAGGACTCAACTTATCGCCAATGGTCTCGTTAGAAGCCATACGGTAGAGGTCAATACCAGTGGTGTAATAACTATTCATGGGGGTTCCCACAGCACTGCGACCGAATGATTGGTCAGTAGGTACCCAGCCTACTCCCTCAAAATAGGTCTCGGCCCAATCATGCCAGTTCACCTCATCAGG
Source organism: uncultured Muribaculaceae bacterium (assembly GCA_905233845.1). Lineage (GTDB taxonomy): Bacteria > Bacteroidota > Bacteroidia > Bacteroidales > Muribaculaceae > Sodaliphilus. Next base: position 5,202 of record CAJOFH010000072.1, read on the forward strand.
ATGAATCATCCATCCACTCTCCCAGCGAGCAGGGATGCCCAAGCTTCGCACGAGAGTGATATAAAGCAAAGCCACTTGCCCGCAATCACCGTGTCCATTCGCAAGAACATAGTCTGGCATATTCTTTATTGTGCTATACTCACGAGCTCCAGCCCATGGATAACGCATTGAAATCCAATCAAAAATCTTAGATGCCTGAAGCACTGGGTTTGTCTCCTCCCCCACTATCTGACGTGCAAGGGAGCGCAAATCACTATTAATAATAATGTGTGGTGGTTGGTCGCCTGTAAACTCCTTATACTCAGCAGTATTGACATTATAAGGTTCCACCATTGCCACCAAGTCTTGCTGGGCTATGTGCCGCTCAGCGACATCATAGCTGAAGGTATACTCAAAGTGTGTGGGCTTTCCCTTCTCAGTTTTTGCCTCCATGTAGACTGTGTGGTGCTTACTCCCCTGGCTCATAGTGACTGGTCGGTTGCTCGCCTCGAGTTTTATGTTCTTCTGACGCATATTCTCATAGGGGAATGGCATCCATACGCGCAGCGTCTCACCAGCTGGCACAGCATCAGCATTAACATCAAGTGTGAAAGTGATATTCACGTGTCGCCAATCACGAATCCCATTTGCATCGGCAGGACATTGCATAGCCTCAAGGTAATACTTGCGTCTAATGTTGTAAGTCTCCCATTTATCGGCATCATGATTCTCTTTTAACTCATCGGCAAGTAGCCAAAGGTTTCTCACCGACTTGCGGAACCACCATTCCTGTCCGTCAATTCTCATAAACTCAATCTTGTTGTTGCGTTTCCACTTTGCGATTTGCCCGCTCGTGACATCAGGCATCTTCTCGCGAATGAGCTTGAGACCATCTTCAGGAGTCATGTTGAAATCCTTGCGTATGCGCCCCATAATAGTAATGAGTGAGTCAATGCGCACTTCTTGGTCAACTCGTGTTTTCTTGGGTAGCGCCTTCATCAGCGCCTCAGCCTTGTTAAACTCACCCTGCTCCATCAAGTCCTCGACCTGCGACAGCCAGTTGGTCTGACTAAAGGCCGTCATGGTGCCTACTACAAGGAGCAAAGTCACCAATAGTTTTTTTCTCATTTTCTTTTATTTGTAATAGATTTAGATTATTGTGTATCTCAATCACGGCTTCTACCCATCAGTATCATCACGTAATACATAAGGGTTGCGAGCGAGCTTAAAGCTGCAACAACATAGGTATAGGCAGCAGCATGAAGAGCATCACTGGCGTGCTTTGTCTTCTCGCCTTTAGTAATTCCCGAACTCTCAAGCCATGCCACGGCGCGACGACTGGCATCTACCTCAACCGGCAAAGTGATGAAGCTGAACAAAGTAGTAAGAGCAAAAAGAGCAACACCTACTTCCAGTACGATGGGAAAGGTTTGAACAAGTAGTATTCCTGCGAGCAGTATCCAGGTAACCCAATTAGAAGCAAAACTCACAACTGGCACCAATTTGGTACGTAGCTTAAGAGGAGCATACCCCTTTGCGTGCTGCAAAGCATGTCCGCACTCATGTGCTGCCACAGCAGCCGAAGCCACACTATTGACCGAGAACACCACGTCGCTCAGATTGACCGTTCCATTCGCTGGATTGTAATGGTCAGTAAGTTGTCCCTTCACACTTGTGACGTTAACATTATTGATTCCATTGTCATGAAGCATCTTTGCAGCAACGTCTCTTCCAGTAAGCGGGATGTCAAGAGGTTCTTTAGAATACTTCTCAAACTTTCTTTTCAATGAACTTTGAACAACATAACTCGCTATGGTTATGCCAATAAAGATAATGTAAACGAGTCCCATATACTTATGTTTTTTTATTTAAGCTAAATCAATTGTTAAAGAATAAAAAAAGACGATTTTTTCAAAAAAAATGGCTTCTTTTTTTTGCATTATTAAATTTTGATGTAAATTTACACCGTTTTTCTGAAATGACAAAATTTTCGAGAAAAAACTCAAATTATTTATACTTTTATTTTTACTAATCTAATTTTTTGTTACGTTATGAAAAAGTTATTTTTATTGTTTGTAGCTACTGCTACCATCTCTTTCGTTTCTTGCAACAATAGCGGTAACGAAGGTTCTGAGGCCAATCCTTCCGACACTACTCAAATGGAAGAGTTGAACAACGATACCGATTCTCTTCCTGCTGACTCGCTCGCAGGCCTCAATGATGAGTTAAATGGTGACATGCAAGCCGCTCAAAACGAAGTTGCAGCTCCTGCAACTCCTGCTCCTGCAGCTCCTGCTCCTGCAGCAACTCCTGCTGCTCCTGCTCCCGAGGTAAATGGTGCTGAAGCTCCTGCCGATGCTAAGGCCGTTGACCCACGCATGGAGAACGTAAAAGAGGCCGCTAAAGACCTCAAGCAAGCTGGTAAAGACGCTATCCAAGATGTTAAGGACGGAAAGAGTGCCAAAGAGATTGGCAAAGACCTCAAGCAAGCTGGCAAGGATGCTGTTGACAAAGCTGGTCAGGACGCTAAGGACTTAGTAAAAGATAAAACCAACGAGCTTCTTGAGAAGGGCAAAGAGAAAGGCAAAGACCTTCTTGAGAAAGGCAAAGAGAAAGGCAAAGAACTTCTGAACAAAGACTAATCGATTTCACTTAAAGTATAAAAAGGGAAGCTACTAATGTATGTTTCCCTTTTTTTTCATATCATGACAAAAGACGAATTATTAGAGCAAGCTAAGAGCAGTTTTGGCATCGCACAACTCAACGCAATGCAAAACGATGTGCTATCTCATTGGTGCAACACTAATGGCGACATGATTGTCTACTCCCCCACAGGTTCAGGAAAGACTCTGGCATTCGCCATGCCAGCGCTCCTTTCCATTAATGGCAGTTGCAGCACAACTCAAATTGTCGTCATAGCTCCATCTCGCGAACTGATAATTCAAACCTTTGAAGTGATAAAAAAGCTATCCCCACTTACATCTGTAACATGTTGTTACGGCGGACACAACTCAGTCGACGAGACACGTTCGCTAAACGCCACACCCACCATTGTCATCTCAACGCCAGGACGTTTGCTTGACCACATCACCAGAGGAAACATCGACCTTGAACAACTAAAATGCTTAGTGCTCGACGAGTTTGACAAGTCGCTCGAACTGGGATTCTACGACGAAATGAGCGCCATCTTGAAGCAGTGCCCCACTACAGCCCGAAAAATTATGACCTCGGCCACCGTAATCGAGAAAATGCCCAACTTCGTGAGACTCGTCAACTATCATATTATAAATCACTTAAAATCGCAAGACCTCGTGCTTGACGGTCGCATCACGTTGTGGCAAGTAAATGTTTCACAAAACAACAAGCTTGATACACTGCTACAACTGCTTTACACAATATCCGATGAGCGCACTATTGTGTTTGCTAACACTCGCGATAGTGCCAAGCAAGCCTATGAATTCCTGACAAAGAAAAGGATTAGCGTTGCTCTTTATCATGGCACACTGGCACAAATAGAACGTGAAAAGGCCGTAGCGATGCTCAACAACGGTACTGTGACGGTACTTGTCGCTACCGACCTGGCTTCTCGTGGACTCGACATTATGGATATTAAGCACATCATCCACTTCGAGTTACCTCTTTCAGAGGAAATTCTCATTCACCGCAATGGCCGCACGGCTCGTGTTGACGCACTTGGAGACGCCTATTTTATAAAAAATCACAACGAGCAGTTGCCCCACTATATCAACAACATAAAAGAATTCTCGCTTAATCCACAACCTGAAAAAAACAGAAAGGTGACATCTATTGCCACCTTGTACATCAGTGCTGGAAAAAAGGAGAAGGTGTCGCGAGGCGACATAGTGGGCTACCTTACAAGCAACGCCTCATCTCTAACCGCCAGCGAGATAGGGAAAATTAACATCTTCGACCACTACTCTCTGGTAGCAGTACCTTCCGCAAAAGCCAAAGAGATAATAAACTCCGAAGCTCCTCACAAACTCAAGAAACAAAAGGTAAAACTAAGCTTAGCCAGGCCGATTACAATAACGCGCTGAACATCTTGTCGAGTTCGTCAACTGTCTGCAAACCGACAGTTGAATCAAGAATTTTGCCATCGCGCGAGAGAACCACGATAGTTGGCACACCAGTAATGTTGTACTGATTCGCGAGTTCTGGTTCTTTATCAATATCTATTTTACGGAACTCTATCTTGCCAGCATATTTCTTCTCCATCTGCTCCATCGCTGGTGCCATAGCCTTGCAAGGTCCACACCATGTGGCAAAAAAGTCGAGGACTTCCAGTTTTCCTTTACTGTCGCCAGCCTCTTTAACTTGGGCATTTTCTGACTCCTCAACGGATTCCTGCTCTTCAACGTTGCTATCACTCATAGTTTCGGTGTTTTCCACACTCTCCATAACCACAGTGTCACTTTGAGTCGACAACACTTCAGTTGTCTTGGTGTTACTGCTACCAGAACATGCCACCACTATCATCATCATGACCAGCGTGACAGACATTAATAAAAGATTTCTCATAGTCAATAATATTTATGAATTAATCACTGTAGCTCACCCTTGCCTTGACGAACAATCTCGGGCTCTCCGCCTGTGCAGTCAACCACAGTCGAGGGAATCAAACCACCACGACCAGCATCCACCACGATGTCTACATTGCCACCAAGCGCCTCAGCAATAAGCTCGGGCTCACAACGGTAGTCATCGTCCTTTGCTGGCACTGAGGTGGTGAGAATGGGATGACCAAGCTCACTCTCTATGGCGGTGGCAATTTTGTTCTTTGGGATACGGATGCCCACTGTGCGACGACCCTTGAATGCCTTGGGAAGCTTCGACATCGCAGGGAAGATGAAGGTGAATGGGCCTGGAAGGTTGTTCTTCATCAACCGGAACTGGGTATTGTCAAACTTCGCATACTGAGCCACTTCCGAGATGTCGCTGCAAATTATCGACAAATTGGTCTTTGCCGACTTCATGGCCTTCAACGAGCAGATGCGCTCAATCGCCTGGTTATTAAGTGCATCACACCCGATGGCATACACTGTATCGGTAGGATAAACAATGATGCCACCATCGCGTAACACCTTTGCTATCTCCTCGATGTGACGAATGTTGATGTTCTCTTCAATTATCTGTAATACTTTCATACCTATTTGAATGTTTTTATTGTTGTTTCTATATTGCTCGCTTGGGCATATTTCTCAAGGAGCGCAGCGGTCCAATCAACTGCCTCATCAAGTGGCATCTCAAGACCGAAAGCGTTGATATTGATTTGTACACGAGTTGTCTCAAGGGTAAACTTAGTGCGCTCCTCGTCACTCGTGGGAGTGGCAATGCCACCCATTGCATCACGATAGACGGGCATTCCCTCAATGTTAAGCTGGCCGCGACCTATGCCGCAATAAGGCTCGTCTTTCTCTCCCACTCCCATCCGCAACGTGTCGCCCACAATCTTACTTGCGTCTAAGCCACTGATAGGATAACCACTCTTTATCGAGACAAGATTTACAACATCTATTAAGGTAGTAAGGCGATAAAGTCCCAATCCTCTAACGATGCGACGGCACAATGCCTCACTGGCCACACGGTAGCGTCCAGGATCCTTGCCAAACGCCTTGTAGAGCTTGCGAGTTGCAGCAATAGCAGGACGTTGGTTAATAGCCAGCAGCTCATAGCCTTGTGCTATCTTTGCCGCCTCGTCCTCTATCTCCTGCCATAGCTCGTTGCAGGTATCACCGTTGACCACATCAGCGCTCAAAAGTCCTATCTGCATGGCAGGACAAACATCCAAAATGCGCTTGTCAATCTCTACATTAATCATCTTTAAAAAATAATTTTCTGCAAATTTACTATAAAAAACCGATTTTTTGTGTATTTTTGCAAATTCATTAACATGACTACTATTTTTATCAATTAATTAATACACAATGAAACATCTTTTTCTTACTTTGATTGCCACCAGTTTGGTTTTTGGCGCAATGGCCGACGACAAGGTCGTGAACCCCGACAGCACTGGGTTCAAATTCACCGACGTTAAAGTGATTAAATCTACTCCAGTGAAGGACCAGAACAAGTCAGGAACTTGCTGGTGCTACTCGAGCAACACCTTCTTCGAGAACGAAATCCTGCGCAAGACAGGAAAGGAGATTCATCTGAGCGAAGGATTCGTAGTTTACCACTGCTATCTCGACAAGGCTATCAAGAACATCCGCATGGATGGCACTAGCAACTTTGCCGAAGGTGGTGCTGGACTCGATGTAGCATACGTTTGGGAAAACTACGGTGCAGTGCCAAACGATGTGTACACAGGTATGACCTATGGAGACAAGAAATTCAACACTGCCGAACTCACAAGCATGCTCAAGGGCATGGTTGACGTGGTAAACCAGCGCAAGCTCCGCAAGCTCACTCCAGCATGGATTGAAGGATTCAAGGGCGTTCTCGACGGATACATGGGTAAACTCCCCGAGACTTTCACTTGGGAAGGCAAGACCTACACCCCTAAGACTTTTGCCGCTTCACTTCCTCTGAACATGGACGACTACATCTCAATTACTTCGTTCACTCACCATCCATTTTACAAACCATTCATCCTTGAAGTTGCCGACAACTGGACTTGGGAGGAATCTATGAACGTTCCCCTCGATGATATGTGGGAGATCGCTAACTATGCTATCAACAAGGGCTACTCCATTGCTTGGGGTGCCGACGTGAGCGAGAAGGGATTCCAATGGCGCAAGGGATATGCAGTTCTCGTGAAAGAAAAGACTGAGGAAGACCTTAGTGGCACCGATCGTGCTCGCTGGGACCAACTTAGTGACAAAGATCGCGAAGCACAGCGTTGGGAAATCAAGGGTCCAGGCAACGAGCAGACTGTTACTCAAGAGAGTCGCCAAGTGATGTTCGACAACAAGGAGACTACCGACGACCACGGTATGGTTCTCGTTGGTACTGCTGTTGACCAAGAAGGCAATAAGTACTTCAAGGTACAAAACAGCTGGGACACCAACCAACTTTATCACGGTTTCTTCTATGTGAGCGAGGCATTCTTCAAAGCTAAAACAATGAATATCATTGTAAACAAAGAGGCCATCCCCGCTAACATCGCTAAGAAGATGGGTCTGTAATTAATGCTCATTGCATAATGCACAATATAAAAGCGCTCTTCGTGAAGTGACCCCAAAAAGTTGGACGGGTTAAACATTATTGGTTTAGAGAAAGAGTTCGGTATTGAACCGGGCTCTTTCCTTTTAACCTTAGTTT
>CAJOFH010000073.1 GCA_905233845.1 uncultured Muribaculaceae bacterium
ACTGCTTTTTCCCTAAGAAACCAATGCTACAATTAGAACGAGAATTTGATAACCAGCTCACACTCTTTTAATTATTTTCGTCGAACTCACGTTAAATTATTTCAGAGCTTGCAAAGTTTTGTGACAACTCAGTTTGCACCTTTTTTGAAATGAAACGACAAGATAAGAAATACTAACAACTATCGCTACTTGATGAGCAAGCGTGCGATGCGGGCTGAGCCTCGCTTGCCATGCACGATACGCTTGAAAAGTCGGGGCATCACTTTACGGTAGCGCCACTTGCGGTTAAGTACCGAGTAAGCCTTTTGAGCTGCTGGCTTTGCATACTCAGAATGCCCTTCGCGCTCATACTGTGCCGCAAGTACCAACAAGCGGTAATACAGCAAGTCGTAGTATCGTTGTTTGTTGAGCAGTGAGGAGTTCTTGATGTCGAGCACCATTGCCCTAAGAGCTATCTCCCACTTACCGTGATTTACACTGAAATTGGTTCCAGTGATAGAGTCGGCACCTCCAAATATCACGTCGACACGCGGTTTGCCCTCAAGGTATCCAACAACAGGCTTTGCAAGCAACAGCCGAAGTCCGTATTCAAAATCGTCCCACTGCAAGATGCTGTTGTTCCATTCTATATTTTTTATGAACTCACGCCGAGCACAGAATGCTTGCGTTGCAAGTACGCTGTGCAGGATGTGATTGGCAATAATATCTTTCTTGTAAATAGGCATCGCCTTCTTCTCACCTATGTCGTTGACAAGGTTTCGGCGACAGATTACGATATCAACACGCTGCGGAGAAGACTCAAAGGCGTCAACATACTTCTGCACGAGCCTTCGCTCCATGAGATCGTCGCTGTCGAAAAACATCAGGTAATCACCTGTCGCAAACTCCATTCCATGGTTGCGTGTAGCACTTGCCGTGTGCATCTTTTCTTGAGAGACAATCACCTCGAAATCAGGCGCATTATTGTCGATTTTGAACTGATTGAGAACTACCAGCGAGTCATCGGTCGACATATTGTCAACAAGAATCACCTGAAGTGGCCTGTAGGTCTGTTCAACCACCGTTTTCAAGGTGCGTGGCACCAAGTTTGCGCGGTTATAAACGGGTATTACTATTGATACAGTTTTCATATTGACTCCAAAATTAGTCATTTTCTTGGTGAAAAGCAAAAAAAACAATAAATTTGCATTGATTTTTACAAAAAACTATCGTAATGAAAATATTGTTCGTTGGCGACGCAAGCAATATGCACAACTGCCTGGCTCAAGCACTGCGAGACTTGGGTCACACGGCAGTTGTCGCAAGTAATGGGTCGCATTGGATGAACACTCATCGCGACATCGACCTCAAACGAGGACCAGGAAAGATTGGTGTCATTAAATATGGCCTCAAGGTTCTACGTTCCCTGCCACAGATGCGCGATTTTGACGTCGTAGAGACCTGTGGACAAGTCTTCTTTGACCTCAAACCCGGTAAGGTGCGCTGGCTCTTCAACTGGCTCAAGCGTCACAACCGTTGCATCCTGCTTGGCGCCATTGGCACCGACTACACCTACTTCGCCACTTGCCATGATGGTAAGACCTACCGTTACAGCGACTATATGGTTGGCGACAAGCCCTCTCCGTTTGTGTTATCGCAAGAATACATCGACAAGCGCGAGGCTTTGTGGGGAGCGCCATTCATGCGTGAGCACAACGACTATCTTCTCAAGCGTTATGATGGAGCCGTATCGTGCCTTTGGGAATATCAAGTATGCTATGAGCCAATCTTTGGCGAGCGTCTTGCCTATGGTGGCCTTCCCATCGACACCAACAATGTGGAGCCAACCATCCTTGACCACGAGCCCGAAAAGGTAAAATTCTTCATCGGCATCCAACGCGACCGAAACGTGCTCAAGGGCACCGACCGGCTGCTTGAGGCTGCTCGACGCACCGTCGACCGCTACCCCACTTTGTGCGAACTCACAGTGGTTGAGAGTGTACCCTACGAGGAATATGTGAAACTGCTCAACCAATCACATGTGATTCTTGACCAACTCTACTCCTACACACCAGCCACAAATGCTCTGCTAGCGATGGCACGCGGACTGGTTGCAGTGAGTGGTGCCGAGCCCGAATATTACGACCTAATCAATGAGCACGACAACCAGCCCATAATCAACGTGAGTCCGCTAATCGAAGGCGACATCGACGCAAAGCTCGAGTGGATTGTAAATAACAAGCATCTGCTTCCCGACCTAAGCCGCCGCAGCCGCGAGTTTGTCGAGAAACACAACGACTCCCACGTCGTAGCTCGACGCCACCTTGACTTCTACGACAGAATCCTCAACCAGAAAACGAAAGATTAATGACTCTTCAAATACTTATATCGACTTTAGACAAAGGCATAGAGCGAGTGCCGGCAATGTTGTTGCAGCGACATGAGAACATCGGATATCTAATCTCGTGGCAGCATAGCGATGACAAGGAAATTGCGTTTCCCGATGAGCTGCGACGCGACGACGTGGTGGTTCACGACCTTACTGGACGTGGCCTGAGCCGCAACCGCAACAATTGCATTGAGCACGCAACTGCCGACCTATGCCTTATTGCCGACGACGACTGCCGCTACACTCATGAGCAACTGCAAGCTGTGATTGACACTTTTGAAGACAATCCTAACATCGACATTGCCACTTTCCAATATTCTGGCGAGGGAGACAACAAGTATTACCCGGCACAAACTGCCGACCTCAGCAGTTTCCCAAAGGGCTATTATGTGTCGTCGATTGAGGTAGCCTTCCGCCGTGAGAGTGTGCAGGGCAAGGTGTGGTTCAACGAGAATTTTGGTTTAGGGACCGAACCTTTCTTGTGCGGCGAAGAGAACCTTTTTATCCAAGACGCGCTATCACTTGGCCTAAAGTGCCAGTTCTATCCCATCACCATTGTTCACGACCAGCAGCCATTGGAATTTCTTAACCGTTCGATGGACATAGGCACATTGATGGCGCATGGTGCCGACCTACAAATTTTCCACCGCGGCACGAAGTACATGCGCGCATTGCTCAAGGCATGGCGTTTGCGTCGCGACGAGAAGGTCCCGTTCTTTTACGGCCTGCGTCACATAATTAAGGGCATCAATTATATGAAACATCACCCCGAAATGCTGAAAAATCGTGCAAGCCGAGAGTAGCACCATGCTTGCATGAGTATTACCAAGGCGCAGCTGCTTTTATCAAAAAATAAGCGCAAAATGCCACAATAATCCAAATATTGACTACCTTTGCAAGAAATAAACACACGATAATGGAAAAATATCAAAAGACAATAATGGTAATCGCCCCTCATGCCGACGATGAAGTGCTTGGATGTGGTGGATACCTGCTGCACCAAGTGAAAGAAGGCGCACGAGTGGTAGTGCTGCTTGGTACCATTGGTGGCGCAAACGAGAGGCAGAACTTTGAGACGCGTCTTGCCGAAGCCACAAAAGTACATGAGAGGATGGGAACCGAGTGGTTCTACCTCTTCAAAGACAAGGATGCCATACTCGACACAGTTCCCTCACTTGAGATAACAGCAAAGCTCGACAAGTACATTGATCAATATCGACCCGACGAGATATTTATCAACTACCGCAGCCGCCATCAGGACCACATCAAGATGTATGACTGCGCGATGGCAGCGATGCGCCTTAAGGAAGGCTACATGCCCAAGTTGATAGCCCTTTATGAATATCCCTTCGTGAGCGACGGGCTCGACATCGTGCGTGGCGGCAAGATTTATCACGACATCAGCGACAACATCGACGAGAAAGTCGCTCTTTTCAACCTCTATGCCAGCCAGGTGAAAACCGCGCCATCACCCTTAAATGAGAGTGGTATTAAATCACTTGCCTCGATTCGTGGATTGGAGTGCGGCATGGAGTATGCCGAGATGTTCTACGTACAAAAAATGCTACTATGAAAGTTGTGACCATCCACCAGCCAGAGCACCTGTCCTATCTGGGGTTCTTCCACAAGGTGTCGATGGCCCACACCCTCGTGCTGCTCGACAATGTGCAGTATGAGAAAAATTATTTCCAGAACCGTAACCGAATCTACACCAGCAGTGGCGTGAGATATATCACTGTGCCCGTTTACGACACTCGTGAGGATATCAACAAAATAGTCATTGTCGACGATTTCTTCAAGCGCACTTGCCGCAAGAACGTGATAACAATTACCGATGCCTACCGTAAGGCTCCATTTTGGAAGACCTACGGCGAGGAGTTCTTAAACATTTATCAGTGTGGCGAGAAATCATTAGCTATTTTCAATGAGAAGCTGCTGCAGTTCATCCTTAATGCACTGGGCATCGAAGTGGAAATATTGCATGCAAGCGACCTCAATGTCACTGGTCAAAAGACTGAGTTGCTCATGGATATCCTGCACAAAGTGGATGCCGACAAATATATAGCCGGCAAAAGTGGCGAGGATTATATGGACATGAGCATTGTGGACCTGCCAGTAGAGTTCCAAAAATTCACTCATCCAGTCTATACTCAATGGGGAAAGGACCATTTCGAGCCTTATATGTCAATCATTGACGCCCTGTTTAATGTTGGACCTCAAATCATGGACATAATTGCTGCAGCCAACGGTGGAGGCAAGCGATAAACCCTTAAATCCTAATGACCGATTAGGGTCAAAGAAATAAGGCTGGCACCATTGAGTGTCAGCCTTTTATTATGTGAGATTAATTCGTTTTAGAGATACTTCGCCACGCTGGCTTCAAGTTGTTCAATGTTAGCCACGCGCTCCACAATCTCGCCGTTGCGACCAATTATGAATACGGTTGGAAGTGAAGTGATGTTATAAGCTCCAGCGTTGGTCGAATACTCGCCATTGGGGTCACGCATCACAATCCAAGGCAAAGTAGCCACAGCCTGCATCCATTGGGCCTCGTTGTCGTCAAGACACACTTGGAATATCTCCAATCCTTTCGCCTTATTCTTGGTGTACACTTCGTTGAGGAGTCTATTGAGCGAAGGTGAGAACGACTGGCTCTGCATGGTAAAATTGAGAATCACGACATTGCCATGCGATGACACCTCTTGCAGACTCTGCATCTTGCCTTTCTTGTCTTGTAACTTAATGTCAATAAGCGACGCTTGAGTTGCAACAATAGTGTCACCTGTCTCACTCCTGCGTTGGCTCAAGCCCTGCTTGAAATTGTCGACCATATAACCAGTGCGGGGGTCATTGGGACGGAAATTGGCAAATGCGTTAGTCACAGCACCAATAATCTTGAAGTCCTTTTTGTCAAGTGGGTCAAAGAGTGGCTTGTCGCCAATGTATTTGTTGATAAGATAAAACGCCAAGATTCCCGATGGGTCTTTCACCAAATCACGGCTGAGCTGGTCTTTCCATTTTACATAATCATCACTGCTTGTGTCGCCATTCTTAGCAAAGACGGCCGATTTCTTGTCAATGTTCATCATTTTCACAGCATTATCGCTGCCACTGAGGGTATATTCCTCGTCAAACTTCTTGATTGAGGTCTTAATCTCAATATTGTCGACACTATCGATGGGAAAATAGATACTCTTGTCGCGATAACCCAGACGGTAAATGTTGGGATTCTCAGGTGCATCTTCGCTGAAAGAAAACTTTCCGCCATTAGTCACCACACTGTCGACAAAAAGCCAATTGCCATTGATGCTGGTCTCGAGGAAAAGCGTAGTGGTGTCGCCAGCACCGTCAACGGTACCGCTAACCTTGAATTTGTTGCTGTTGCATGAGCACATAATCGCCACGAGCACAGCCAGAAACATTAATTTTTTCATATTGTTGTTTTTTTCATTAATTCCAAAAATCGTGCGAAATTACTCCAAATTGCTTGAATGAGCAAATAAAATAACTCAAATCCTTTAAAAGCCCAAAATGACACCTGCAGTGAAAGGAGTAAAAGCAACTGCATAGTGTTCTTGAAGAACATGGCAGGGACTATAGCGGACATATGCTCCAATAAATTTCCACTTCATACCTCCCATGATGTCAACCGTTACAGGAACTTGGTGAATCTTATTGCTCGACTCCTTGATCTTCTCCCCACTCAGATTATAGATTGTCTCTACACTGGCGTGGAGGTTGAAGTTCACCACTGGGCCAGCAAAAATGTCAACAGTGTTAAAGAGGCGTTGGCGAACCAGCACAGGCATGGTGAGCGAGAACACTTTCACACGTGAAGATTTCGGTTCGGCACCATCAGGATATGAAGCAATTGAGAGATAGTCGCCATCTTTTTGGAACCGCACATCATTGTGGAGCTTAAAATTGCGCCAGTCAATGCCCACTCCGGCAGTGATGCGCTGACCATGCCTTGTCTTAAACTTGGCACCAATCACATTTAACCATCCCAGCTCCATGCTGCGACCCATATTTACGTCAATGCCGCTGGCGTTGTCCCAACCAATGACAAAGCATCCACTATAGATGTTCCACCCAACACTGTCGGTGCAAAGCGGATACCAATCTACTTGGATATATTCATCTTTGTCGTTAGCCCAAACAGCGAGGGTCGCAACAACACATATCATCAAAGCAATTAATTTCTTCATGGCGCAAAATTACAAAAAAATTGCTTACCTTTGTGGAAAAATTGAAGGATTATGAAAGTTAAAGATATAACCAATGCTATTGAAGCCTATGCACCACTCTACTTGCAAGAGAGTTGGGATAACGCAGGCATGCAGGTAGGAAATCCCGACAGCGAAGTAAAAGGTGTGCTACTGTGCACCGACGTGCGAGAGGAGATTGTTGACGAAGCCATTGAGCGAGGTGCCAACATGATAATTTCACACCATCCACTGCTCTTCCGAGGTCTCAAGAAGATTGTGGGGCGCACCTATCAGGAGCGTATCGTGGCAAAAGCTATCAAACACGACATCACCATTTATTGCGCTCACACCAACATGGACAGCGCTCAGGGTGGTGTGAATTTCAAGATGGCAGAAAAGTTGGAGATGAAGAACGTGCAAGTGCTCGATCCTCAGCAAGGTACTCAACGCAAGATTGTGGTGTTTGTGCCAATTGAGGCTGCCGAAATGGTTGAAAAAGCAATGTGTGACGCAGATGCCGGACGACTGGGCAATTACGACAGATGCAGCTACCAGATGAAAGGAGAAGGACATTACCGCCCCCTCGACAATGCCGAGCCATGGGCTGGCAAGGTGGGAGAAATCCATCACGAGCCCGAAGTGAGAATCGAGGTACTCGTAAACAAAGCTCTATGTGGCAAAGCAGTGGCTGCTATGCTAAATGCTCACCCCTATGAAGAACCTGCCTTCGACATCATCACCCTTGAGAATGGTGATAAATATGCCGGTTTGGGAGTTATTGGCAATGTGGAACCACAAGACGCACGAGAATTTCTGGAGAAGGTGAAACATGCTTTTGAGGTTGAGACGGTACGCTATAGCGGCAATCTTGACCGTACTGTTAGCCGCATCGCCATGTGCGGTGGCGCAGGAGCTGAATTCACAGGACTCGCCATGTCGCAAGGTGCCGATGTCTATATTACCGGCGACATGAAATATCACGACTTCCAGGGCAATGAAGATCGCATAATTCTCGCCGATATTGGTCATTATGAGAGCGAACATTACACAAAAGAGATTTTTTATGATATAATTCAGAAAAAAAATCCTAACTTTGCAGTCGATTTTGCTAAAAGCGAAAAAAACCAAGTTAATTATTTATAATATTTATGGCTAGACAAGAGAAAGAACTTACAGTTGAAGAGCGCTTGAAATCGCTTTACGATTTACAAAAAACATTGTCAGAAGTTGACCGCATCAAGACCGAGCGCGGTGAATTGCCACTTGAAGTACAGGACCTTGAAGATGAGATTGAAGGACTTCAAACCCGCATCAACAACTTCAACAGCGAGATTGAGCAACTTAACACTATGATTAGCAATCAAAACAACTCTATCGAGCAGTCGCAGAACCTCATCGCTAAGTACGAGAAAGACCAGGACAACGTGCGTAACAATCGTGAGTATGATTACCTGACTAAAGAAATTGAGTACCAACAACTCAACGTTGAGTCGGCAGAGAAGAGAATCGATGAGGCAAGTCGAAAGATTGACGCCATTATGGAAAAAGTTCAGGCTGCCAAGGCTCAACTCACCGACAACGAGCAAGCTCTTGACGAAAAGAAAAGCGAGCTCGACACAATCATTGCCGAGACCAAGGAGGCTGAAGAGAAGCAGCGCGAGAAAGCCAAGAAGCTTGAGAACAAAATCAACAATGCCGACCCACGTCTACTCTCTGCTTTCAAGCGCATTCGCAAGAATGCACGCAACGGCTTGGGTGTTGTTTACGTTCAGCGTAACGCTTGCGGTGGTTGCTTCAACCGCATTCCAGCTCAGCGACAAATGGAAATCAAGATGAGGAAGAAAATCATCGTTTGCGAGTACTGCGGGCGCATCCTCATCGACCCAGCTATTGCTGGCGTTTCGGCTGCCGAGGCTCTCAACTCGTAAAATCCTCCTCATGGAGGTGCGTCACGTTGAAGTGGAATAGCATAGCTAAAGCAACTCAACGCGACGACAACAAAACACAGTGCTGCGCATGACTGGCGGCAGCATTGAGAAAGGGTATTGTATATAGTTCAAGCCACTGAATCATGATTTCGGCGGCTTGTTTTTTATGTCTAAACCAATTCTGTATGAATCATGCTTACTCCAGCAACCGGGCTAATGCTGGTATTGCCTCAAAGTCGGTTTGGTCGATGTGCACAGGAGTAACAGTCACATATCCTTTACGATTCCAGTACATGTCGGTACGAGCATCTTCAGGATCTCGTTCCTGATATTCACCCAGCATCCAATAGTAATCGGCACCTCGTGGGTCGGTACGGTGGTCCCAAGTGTTGGTCCACACGCCCAGCGATGTTGTCGTCACTTTAATTCCTTTAAGAGGCTCTTCTGACTTGGGTATGTTCACATTAAGGCACACATCTCGTGGGAGGTCATTCTTCAGCACCATGTCAATGACGAGACGAATAAAAGGAACACATGACGTAAAGTCGCAGTCAAATCTATAATCATTGTAGCTGAAAGCTACGCTCTTGATGCCAGCCATAACGCCCTCGAGCACTACACCTATAGTGCCGCTATAGAGCACGCTATTACCCAAATTGTGGCCATGATTGACACCCGAGAGTACAAGGTCCACCTTGCGACTCTCAAGCAACTTGCCAAGACCAAGTTTTGCGCAATCGGCTGGTGTGCCATTCACGATGTAGACCGTCAAGCCAGGCTCTTCATGCTTTTTTACAGCACGCAAAGGTTCACCAATTGTGATGGATGAAGCCTTAGCGCTCTGGTGAAGCTGCGGAGCCACCACCACCACGTCGCCAAATTCCCTCGCAACATCGGTCAAAGCTTTTATTCCAGGGTAATTCAACCCGTCATCATTGCTCACAAGTATTAAAGGTCTCATATTACATTAAGTTATAGTTTCTTATATTTTAGTCGCAGACTGTTTAGCACGACCGAGAGGCTCGAGAGTGCCATTAATGCCGCTGCCCACATCGGCGTGATTTGGAAATCAACACCAAACAGATGCATCACTCCTGCCGCAAGTGGCAAGCACACAATATTATAGATGAACGCCCAGAAGAGATTTTGCCAAATCATTTTCACCGTCTTGCGGCTCAAACTGATAGCTGCTGGCAGGTTACTGAGATCATCGCCCATGAGCGTAACCTGAGCCACATCAATGGCTACATCCGTACCTGTCCCTATGGCGATGCTCACGTCAGCAAGAGAGAGAGCCTGCGTGTCGTTGATTCCATCGCCCATCATTGCCACAGTTTTGCCTTCACGCTGCAACTGCCTAACGAGCGCCTCTTTGTCGGCTGGCAACACGCCACTTTGGTAATGGTCAATGCCTGCCTCTTGTGCCCAATATCTCACAGCCTCTTCCTTATCGCCGCTAAGCATGTGAACCTCAATACCCTGATGGTGCAACGCC
This sequence comes from uncultured Muribaculaceae bacterium, assembly GCA_905233845.1. Lineage (GTDB taxonomy): Bacteria > Bacteroidota > Bacteroidia > Bacteroidales > Muribaculaceae > Sodaliphilus. Next base: position 10,000 of record CAJOFH010000073.1, read on the forward strand.
TCGACTGACTCACGGGCATTTGGCTTGAGTCTCTCTCGTTGCTCTGGCTTCAAATTGTCGGCCGCTGTAAAATCCACAATATCTTTATTAGGGATTGTGATAGTGCCAGTCTTGTCGGTAACCAGGGCATCAACCTTGCGCAACCGCTCCAAGGCGGTAGCATCTTTTATCAAGATTTGCTTTTCGGCAGCCTTGCCCATGCCAACCATCAACGCTGTGGGTGTAGCAAGTCCCATAGCGCAAGGGCACGCCACCACAAGCACAGCTACAGCCGACATAATGGCATGAGGCAAAGCTTCCCAACCGCCTATCGCTATCCATAGCACAAAAGTGACGAGAGCGATGACAGCGACCACAGGGACAAACACTCCTGCCGCCTTGTCGACAAGTCGCTGAACCGGAGCTTTGGAGCCTTGAGCTTGCTGCACAATAGCTATTATTTGTGCCAATGAAGTCTCCTCTCCTATTTGACGCGCGCGAAGCCTGAGTTTACCTTGACTGGGTATGGTGCCAGCGAGAACTCGGTCGCCCACTCGCTTCACAGCTGGTGTGGGCTCTCCAGTAATCATACTTTCGTCAACGTAGGATGCATCATCGGTCATAAAACTTGATGCCCAAGTCACCTCACCGTCAACAGGAATCTTTTCACCGGCATGAACCTCTACAATATCTCCTTTCTCAAGAGTTGATATAGGCACTTGTTCAGGAGCAGTCTCCCCTTCGGCTGGTTGTTTTTTTGTCACTACCCTTGCCGTCTTGGGAGCCATTCCCATGAGTTGGCGCAGACTGCTTGCAGTATTGTCCTTTGCCTTCTCCTCAAGCAAACGCCCAGTAAGCACAAAAGCGATTATCATAGTCGAGGCGTCGAAGTAGGTATGCCACTCCAACTGTCGCGAGCCCCAAGTTGACTCTCCCCAAAAAGTATTGAACGCACTGAAAAGAAACGCTATCGCTGTGGAGAGTGTCACAAGCGTGTCCATTCCTGCCATCTTGTGACGCAGCTGCTTGATCGCAGAAACATAGAATTCGCGACCACAAATCACGATACAAGCCAACGCCAAGACGAGCGACAGCAGGTTTGCGTCATCCCTACCTCCCACTTTCACCCATCCCATCGACAGGCACATGATTAGGATAGAGAAAACCCACGCCAGCAGGGTCTTACGCTTAAGCAATTTGAATGAAATCGCCTCTAACTGCACACTCTGCTCTTCATCGATAACCAGGTCATAGCCTATGTCGCTAATCGCTTGTTTTATCTCCTCGAGCGACACCTGTGACGGGTCGTAGTCGATTATAGCAGTGCGTCCCACAAGGTTTACCGACGCCTCGCTTATGCCCACTATTGACCGCAGTTTGTTCTCCACATTAGCCGAACAAGCCGAGCACGCCATCCCGATAACTGGCAACGTTTTCCGCATCAGAGAATCATTTCAAAGCGTCCAAGGTCATCAACAGCCTCTTTCATGTCTTGCGGTACGACTTGAGTCTCGTCATACTTGACGGTCACGTTAGCATCGTCAAGATTCACCAATGCGCTGTCAACCCCCTTGAGAGAATTGAGTGCATCCTCAACCTTAGCCTTGCAATGAACGCATTTCATCCCAGTAACAGTAAATGTTTTTTCTGTCATATCATCTAAGTATTAATTTCCACCACAAAGGTACACATATTTTACCAAAAATAGAATTATTTGTTTGTTTTCAATTGAACTTTGTTCGTTTGTACGCCAACATTTTTTGTCCTCATACAACAATGTCAATAATGAGACGGTTCCAAAGCCCAAATAAAGAGATTGAGATAATTAACTTAGATTTAGTACCCGAGTTCGGGATAAGGAAATATGTTGTTTTTATCAAAAATAGTGGGGCTAATATTTGGAAAATAGCGAGACATTTTGTAACTTTGTGGTTGACAA
>CAJOFH010000074.1 GCA_905233845.1 uncultured Muribaculaceae bacterium
TTGACAACAAACCCACTGCCATTAGAGGGTTCTACATTGAACAATCGCCTCAACTGACGATTTTTTGATAGAGCTTATCCCGAACTCGGGTAATAATTGTATTTATGATAATTGTATTTACAATAATTATTTTTAGGCCTAATTTCTTGTTTTTTTCAATAATTGCACTTATCTTTGTGGCAAAAATTCAGAACTATGAATCCATTTATTACACGTGGCTATGCTGGTTCAGAGTACTTTTGTGATCGTGAACAGGAAACCAATGACATTATCAAGTTGCTTACAAATGGCAATAATATAGCATTAATCTCGCCTCGGCGTTTGGGTAAGACCGACTTGATAAGGCATTGCTTTGCTCAAACAGAAATCAAGAATGATTACTACACTTTTTTGATTGATATTTATTCTACTAGCTCATTGCGCGACTTTGTCAATATGCTTGGGAAGGCAATACTTGATGAGCTTAAACCCCGTGGACGCAAAGTTTGGGAGAAGTTTTTGACGGCACTGAACTCTCTCAAGGCCGAGGTTACATTTGACTTTGCTGGTAATCCAGTGTGGGGGATGGGACTATCGAGTATTGAGAATCCTGACGCCACTCTTGACGAAATTTTCCATTACCTCAATCATGCCGACCTTCCTTGTATAGTAGCTATTGATGAGTTTCAGCAGATTAACTCTTACGCCAATGGTGAAGATGTGGAGGCCACATTGCGCACTCACATCCAGCGATGCCCCAATGCCACTTTCATTTTTAGTGGCAGTCGTCGGCACTTGATGGGTAAAATGTTCACATCACCCTCACGTCCTTTTTATCAGTCGGTAATAACCATGGGACTTACGCCCATCGCGTGTGATAAGTATGTGGAGTTTTGCCACGAGATGTTCGCACAGCATGAAAAGAATATTGCTGAAGGGGTTGTGGAGCATGTTTACGAGCTCTTTGATGGAGTGACACTATGCCTGCAAAGGGTGATGAATGTGCTCTTCATGAACACCCCTGTGGGTGGCGTGGCAACTCTTGAGATGGTTGACGAGTCGGTGACTTATCTAATAAACTTACTGAACGATAACTTCGAGACGATGTTCAGTCAGCTACCTGAGAAACAACGTGCTGTACTTATTGCGATAGCTCAGGAAGAAAATGTGAAGAGTATTTCAAGTGGAGCATTCAACAAAAAGTATAGGTTACTCTCGCCAAGCTCTACGGTGGCTGCCAACAAAGCTCTTATAGACAAGGATTTTGTGACAAGTGAAAATGGTCACTATCGCGTGTATGATAGATTTCTTGCTCTTTGGCTCAGGGGGCGAAATTAAACCCGAATCGGTCATTAGATTGACTTTATATATGGGAAAAAGAAAATGAACTAACTGAGGGAGGTCCTCGATTAGTTCATTTTCATTATTTGATGGAGATTTAGTCGTGCCAGAGTGTTAGGTCGCCTGTGGCGAGGGTAGCTTGCACGTCGATGAGTCGCTGGTTGCTGCTTCCACGGAAGCGGAGCTTGGTGTCGCGTTGAGCCAAGACAAAAGGGCTGTCGACGAGCACGTCGAGTTGCTTGACCGCTTCCATCAGTTGTGGTTGTTGCTTCACTTGCTCCCAAGTGTAGCCTGTGTAGCACCACACGTTTTGACCAGTCTCCTGCTTGATGCGCTTGATGAGATGTGCCAAAGGCTTGGGCTGTACCAGAGGGTCGCCACCCGAAAAAGTGACAGGCGCTTCGTTATAGGCTATGACTTCCATCAGCTCGTCGAGCGAGCGCTCCTCGCCGCCTCCCATGCGCCACGACTCTGGGTTATGGCATCCAGGGCAGTGGTGATTGCATCCTGCCAAGTAGATTGATGTGCGCAGCCCGGGACCATCAACGCTGGTCCCTTCCACCACATGCAGAACTCTTAATTTGTCCATAATGCTCTCTAATCCCTAATCTTAGTGTGAAGCATTATTTATGCACTACACGGTCGTGGAGTTCGGCAAGTTTGCCGCTGTTCCATCGGTCGGTAGTCCCTACGAGGTAGCCAGTGATGCGTTGGAGTTTGTCGATGTTAGTTCCGTGGCACTCAGGGCACTCGTGCAGGTCTTCAGTAGCATCCTCATATCCGCAGTCCATGCAACGGTTGCGGTTGTGGTTCACTGAGCCGTAGCCAATGTTGTACTTGTCCATCAAGTCTACGATATCCATGATAGCCTGAGGGTTGTGGGTTGCGTCGCCGTCGATTTCCACGTAGAAGATGTGTCCACCGCGAGTTATCTCGTGATAGGGAGCCTCGACCTCGGCTTTGTGTTTTGGACTGCACTTGTAGTAGACAGGCACATGGTTACTGTTGGTGTAGTAAATCTTGTCGGTGATGCCTGGAATCTCGCCAAAGTCCTTGCGGTCGCGACGTGTGAACTTGCCACTCAGTCCCTCGGCGGGTGTAGCGAGCACACTGTAGTTGTGCTTGTACTTCTCGCAGAACTCATTTACACGGTCACGCATGTGCGAGATGATTTTGAGTCCCAGTTCTTGACTTTCTTGGCACTCGCCGTGGTGCTTGCCTGTGAGGGCAATAAGGCACTCGGCGAGCCCAATGAAGCCAATTCCCAGCGTGCCCTGGTTGATGACACTCTCAATGGTGTCGGTGGGCTTGAGATTCTCGCATCCGTTCCACAACTGCGACATGAGCAGCGGGAACTGCTTGGCAAGAGCTGTTCTCTGGAAACAGAATCTGTCATGCAGCTGTTGCGCTGTGATGTCGAGCACGTTGTCGAGCTTCTTCATAAATGCGTCGATTCTCTGTTGCTGGTCCTCGATTTTCATACACTCGATAGCGAGACGCACGATGTTGATGGTAGAGAACGAGATGTTGCCGCGGCCAATACTCGTTTTAGGGCCAAAGCGGTTCTCAAACACTCTAGTTCGACATCCCATCGTAGCGACCTCGTAGTGGTAACGCTCAGGGTCGTTGATGTCCCACTTCTCATGGAAATTGTAGGTGGCGTCGAGGTTTACGAAGTTCGGGAAGAAACGTCGTGCCGTCACCTTACAAGCTAGACAGTAGAGGTCGTAGTTTGGATCCTCAGGGAGGTAGCTCACGCCCTTTTTCTTCTTCCAGATTTGGATGGGGAAGATGGCAGTGGAGCCGTTACCCACGCCCTCCCAAGTGGAGTGCAGCAGCTCGCGGATGATGCAACGTCCCTCGGCACTGGTGTCGGTACCATAGTTGATAGAGCTGAATACCACCTGGTTGCCACCACGGCTGTGGATGGTGTTCATGTTGTGGATGAACGCCTCCATTGCTTGATGCACGCGCTCGGCAGTGCGGTTGATGGCGTGTTGCAAAGCGCGCTCACGGCCCTTCATGTCGTCGAGAGGACGGATGATGTAGTCGTCAAATTTCGTCTCGTACATGTCGCTGTAGTCCTCGCCCGAAATGCGCTCAAGGATTTTCACTTCCTCGATGAAAGTGCGGCGAACGAAAGGAGCCAAATAGAAGTCAAAGGCTGGAATCGCCTGACCACCATGCATTTCGTTCTGCGCAGTCTCCATTGAGATACATGCGATAACGCTTGCGGTCTCGATGCGTTTGGCTGGGCGCGACTCTCCATGTCCTGCCCAGAATCCGTTGTTCAAAATCTTGTCCAATGGATGCTGCACGCATGTGAGACTCTTGGTGGGGTAGTAGTCCTTGTCGTGGATGTGAAGGTAGTTGTTGCGAACTGCTTCGCGAGCCTCCTCGCTGAGCAAGTAGTCGTCAACGAAAGGCTTGGTGGTCTCGCTGGCGAATTTCATCATCATTCCTGCGGGCGAGTCGGCGTTCATATTGGCGTTCTCGCGGGTAATGTCATTGTTCTTGGTGTTGATGATTTCCAGGAACAAGTCGCGAGTCTTCGCCTTGCGGGCAATGCTGCGTTTGTGGCGATAGTTTATATAGCATTTTGCCACTTCCTTGCGTGGGCTCTTCATGAGCTCAAGCTCCACCATGTCCTGAATGCCTTCCACGCTCATCTGGCTCTTGCCGCGTGCGCCAATATGGTCGGCGATGCGCTGAATCAGTGCCTCATCGTCGCCAGCGTCGGTAGCGAGCATAGCTTTGCGGATTGCCGCTTTGATTTTCTCTTCGTTGTATCCAACAACTCGTCCGTCACGTTTTACTACTGTCTGTATCATATTCTATTAGGAGAGGTAATATATTAATGTGTATAAAAGCAATAGTGATAAGTATGGGGCGTACCTCATCCGCCTTCCAAAGTTTATGTATTGTGCATTGAAAAAGCCCAAGAAAATGGGCTTGTTTTTATTTGCTGTGCAAAGTAACAAAAGGTTATAGAAATGGCAAAATATTTTTTAGAAAAATTATCAACAAATTTTTATTTTGGAAAACTTTTTTGATTTGTCTAAAATTTAATATATTGAATATGAGATAAATAAAAAAATTTTTAGAAAACTTTTGTTGTGTGCTTGTTTTTAAAAAAATTTTTTCGAGATGTTTCACAAAACAAGTGCGAAACGAGTGAACGCTTCGCACTTGTGATTATAACTTTAGTTGTTCTGGATTATTGGTCTATCGGTTCAAGGCTGCTCCTTGTGACCAGTAGGTTGTGTTGAGTGTTGCTTCTACAGCATTCTCTATGTCATCGGGTAGGTTGCAGAAGAAGTCGATGCCAGTTCGTTGTTCTAACTCGTCTATGGTGATATACTGTGCATTCACCTTATTGATGATAGGCCAGTCATAAGAGCCGCTGCCGCTTGCGCCAGTAGTGCCCTCATTGTAGTGCTTGGTCCAGATGCCCATTGCCTGATAGGTGTCGGTGTTCTTGTTGTAGGCAAGCAGCGCCATGTAATAGTACTTGGCAACCAGTAGACGTCCATTGCACTTGAGGTCTTCGTAGTAGGTGCCGTTATAAGTAGTACTGTACACACCGCTCTCGGTAACGTTGTTAAGGGTTATGTCGTCGATGGTGGCGGCTTTTACCACATAGAGGGTGTCGCATCGTGCCGCCCATTTACGCACGTCGCCTTCCAGATTAGCCCATTGTGCTTCGTTGTGTTTCTGCCACTGAGGTTGCATGTTGCTCAGGTAGTAGGTGAGCGCTTGCTGATCATAAGAAGCGCGTCGGTCGGCGCTTGGGCATAAGTGTCCGCGGGCATAGCCGCTACCACTATAGTCGCTGAGCTTTGAGCGGTAGGCCGCAGGAATCTCAGGATCTTCCTTGAACGAGTCTTGACGTCCCACGTTCTGTGCCGAGTTGATGTCATCCATATAGTAGCAGGTAAAGCGGTTGGCAATCTTGGTGTTGTCCCACTCCATCTCAAGTGCGAGGCCATATTCGCTCTCACTCTTGGCGAGCCATGTTTGATTGCCGTTTTCCTTGATGCGTGGCCACTCCAGTCGATACATGTATTTGCTGGCGTTATAATAGTTTGACAGAGCGTTACGGTTCAAATTGTTGTCGACAATTTCCTCATAAGTGTAGATTGCGGTAGCGACAGCGCTCGACTTGCCATTAACCACAGCAATTGCTTTTAGTGTCATACTGAAACCTACTGTTACCTCAATGGAGTTGTAGGCATTGTTGAAATAGTTTGTTGTGGTGGGGTCGCTGCCGTCGGTGGTGATATAGATGCGACTATTTGCTGGACCTGTAACAATCACATCGGTAGGGGTGTTGAATACTGTGCCTGATGGATGGCTGAAAGTGGGCATGGGGACTGTTGGCTCTGGTGGCTCCTCTCCATTGAGCAAATAGTTGTATATCACGGTGATGTCAGCACTGGTGATGGCGCCGTCACCGTCAACATCGCTAGAGTCGACGAAGGTCATGTCGCCATTTAGCATGTAATTATATAAGGCTGTGATGTCGCCACTGGTAACTGCCCCGTCACAATCCACGTCGAGAGGATTGTGATTATCTTGCACTTCCACTTCGTAGGTCACTGTCATCGAGTACAAGGTGTTGCCGCCGGTGCCAGTAAAGGTTACCTCGCTGGCCGATCCACTCCAATAGGTGTTGTTGGCATCAAAACCTGCTGGACTAGCTGTGAATCGCTGTGAATCATACATGCCGTTGAAGTCGATGCGAGTGATAGTCGCACCCTCGGCCGCACGGAAGCTGAACGACTGACCGTTGCGTGAATAGAAGGTATAGCCATTCTGATAATAGGTGAGAGTAGGAGCGTTGGAGCTAGGAACAAGGGAAATCTCCTCATTCACAAGGTTAAACTGCAGGTAAGTTGGGTTCCCCTGTGTGGGTACTGGTAACCCCCATGCTTCAATCGCTTCTGCAGAGTTAAATGCAAAAGTCACGCTTTTGGTTTCGGTTGCTGCCATAGCGCTCAGTGCAAGGCACGACAGCATCGATAGAAAGTAAATTCGTTTAAGCATAGTCTTTTAAGTTTATTGTTAGTATTATTTTTCGAAAGAATCGTTTGCCACCTGATTGCAGCAATTGAAAAAGTTGTGCAAGTTACAAATATTTCTCTACTTGGCAAAATTTACTCTTACAAACTTCATCTAATCGCACTTTTCGTCCTATAAATATAGCGTTTTGGTAGAAAAACTGCTCAAGATGACCTTTTTCTCAATGCTTTTCATTAACTTTGCACGAAATTTAGAAATCTAATAATATTTATATATGAAAAAATTACTAACTTTATTATTAATCAGCGCCTTTGCCACTGCGGTGGGATGGGCAAATACTACGGTTTCAAACACCATTGCCAATATTGCTAATGTTAACAGTTGGACGAATGGTACAAAGTACGTTTCGTTCTCATTAGATGCAAATATCACAATTAGTTGCACTGGAGGTGGTAATTCAGGTAAGTATTACACGAGTGGCAATGAATGGCGACTCTATCAAACTGAATCTGCTAAATTAATTGTAACTGCTGCCGATGGTTATTTGCTTAATTCTATCACAGTAACTTACAATGTGTCTAATACTGGTATATTGGTTTATAATAATACTCAAATTAGCTCGCCAGCTACAGTGACAGTAAGCGGACAAAGTGTTGAATTTTCTGTTGGAAACTCTGGGTCGGCTACCAATGGACAGGTAAAAGTTACGGCAATTTCAGTAACCTATTCTGATGAATCTTCTCCTGCCACAGTCGAGGAACCTACTCTCACCGATGAATTCACTTTTTGGCCTGAGATGAATGAGGCTGCGAGTGCTCAGATGACGATTACTCCTGCTAGTGGCAACACGGTAAGATATACTACTAATGGCAGCACTCCAAGCCGCACTAATGGTACCGAAATTACCGCTGCCACAACCATTAATATCAGTAGCACTACCACGGTCAAAGCTATCTCTTATGTGGGTACTCAAACGAGCCAGGTTGTAAGCAAAACTTACACTTTGGGGCAGACGGTTACTGGCATCAGTGCTTTCAAGAACTTGGCGAATGGCACCACGGTTCGCCTTTTTCTGCCCGACGATTATAATGCTCGAACACTCTACGTTAACGGGAAAGATGCTTTCGTTCGCGATAAAACAGGAGCGATTTGTGTATACGATGTGACTACCAATCCTCCGTTGCAGTATAATCAACACATTGCGGGTTGGATTATTGGAACTTATACTAATTACAACAACCTGCCTGAGTTCACTGCTTCGACGGCGACAAACAGCTGCTATCTCGTTATTGCTGATCCCGTTACTGAGCACGATGCAGAGCCAGTGGAAATTGATGCCGACGGTTATGCTGACCACTATGCCGACTGGGTTACCGTCAATGACTTGCAAGTAACTGCAGCCAGTGGTAACACTGCTACAGCTAATGTGGAAGGCACAACATTCTCGATATACAACAAATATAACCCCGAGAATTATCAGCTCCCATATGTAGGCGCTATCGTTGACATCAGTGGCATAGCAGCCCCTTATAACAATACCCAGCAGTTGCGCCCAATTAATCAGAATGATTATTGGCCACTCACCTACGTGGTTGATGCTCAGCAAGGTTTTGTGTCTCCAAGCTCTGATATTACCAACGCTCAAGTAAGGTTGAAACGCAATCTTACTCCTCAAGATTGGAGTGTGCTCACCGTGCCTTTCGAACTTGAAGACTTTGAAGGCGAAGTGTTGGAATATACTGGCGTGACGCTTGGCGAAGTGGGAAGTTACGAGATGAGTGGTAACTCCTATCCTATATATAGTGGCGTGATGCAGTTTGAGGACTATTATGGCACTCTGCAGCCTGGCATGCCCTATCTTGTGAGACCTTATACGTTGCAGCATGGCATGACGCTTAATGGTGTGACATTAAAGGCTGGAGCAGCCGGTTCGGTGACCAAAACCTTGGCTGCTCAGCAAAATGCTCCAGGCATCAATCTGATGGCTAATGAGCAACCTGTTTATGCTGGCGATTACTCGCTGGTGGGCACATATTCTCCAACCACCTTGCCTAAGAATGAGTCAACAGTTGTGATTGTTGACAGCAGCAACTTGAGCTGGACTTCGCTGGTTGATGATACCGAAGTGGGTGGAACCGAAGGATATATCACCGTGCCCGAAGGTGCTGGCGTGAAACTTGACTTACCAGGTAACGAGGTTATCACCGCCATCGTTGACATTAGGCCTGATGACATCTCACAAAGAGAGACGGTAATCTACAACCTGCTTGGAGTGCGGCTCACGCGACCGCTTAGCGAGCTACCGCCAGGTATATATATTGTTAATGGTAAAAAGATTGTTAAACGTTAAGCTTTAGGAGGACATGACAATGAAGAAGACATTATTTGTTGCCCTCTTGGGCTTGATGACAGCAATCACCGCATTGGCTACCGACACCACTCCAGTGTCGATGACTATCACTTTGAAGAACGGAAACGTTGTGACTTACGCCGCTTCTAATATGGACAGTGTGCGCTTTGTGGGCGGACAATTTGGCGAATCGGGTGCCATCGGTATGAAAATCTACCTCTCAGGACAAAACCATAGCGTGGACTACCTTTATTCGCAAGTTACGAGCATTTCCTACGACACCACACCAATAGTCACAAGTGACATATTCGTTCGCGTTACCGATGCTAGCCAACTCGTCGCAGGCAAGAGATATATCATTGTATATGAGGATGGTCCTATAGCGATGGGAGCTATTTCTAGTACGAATACAAAATATGGTCTTTCGATACCAGAAAGTGGTAATTTTGCTTATACCGATGGGGTTGTTCAATTGACCGAAGGAACTGGTGTTAAAGTCCTGACACTTGGTGGTACTATTGGTGCTTGGACCTTGTCAATGGATGGAGCTTTGTTAAATCATTCAGGCACGGCTAATACATTATCGACAGGTACAGAGAACAACACTTGGTCGATAATGATTGATGAAGATAATAATGCCGTTATCAATAATATAAATGATAATGAATATTATATTCGATACAACAAGACTTCTGGCCAAGAGCGTTTCTCTTGCTACAAGAATACTCAACAACCTATTCAGCTCTACGTTGAGGATGATGGTAGTGCAGCAAGCGTTGTTGCAGCACCTACGTTCTCACCTGGTGGTGGAAGCTATACTTCGGCACAGAACGTTACTATCAGCACCATCACTGATGGAGCGACCATATACTATACCACTGATGGCAGCATACCAAACACCAACTCAACAGTTTATAATGGAGCGATAACAGTAAGCAGCAACAAAACTATCAAGGCAATTGCTGTTAAGGACGGTGTGTCTAGTACAGTGGCAACCGCGATTTACATTATCAGCGCAGGCGGTAACAACAACGTGAATGCCAACTGGAACATCGCTGGAGCGGGCATTCCACAGTCGAAGGCCGACCCAACATTCACCAATCAGAGTACTGATGACTACGCTTGGCGCCTTGAGTATCCCCACATCAACATCGCAAGCGGCAACCAGCGTGTGGTAAAATCAGTGAGCACTTATGGCATCAACTACTCTGTTGAATGGGATAACAACCTTATTGCCAACCGTTGGACTTGCTACACTATGTGCTCGAAGAATAATGCTAATAATGTGGAACGAACCAATAAATTCTATACCGATGATGCAGTGACAGTATCACCTGCCAATTCTTATAGCAATAGCACTACTTATTCCCGTGGTCACCTGTGTCCAAGTGCTGACCGTCTAGCTTCAATAGATCAAAACAAGCAGACGTTCTATATGACCAATATGCAACCGCAATATCAGGCACATAATGGTGGCATGTGGAGTATTCTTGAAGGCTATGTGAGGACGAAATGGCAACCCACTAATAATACTGATACGCTTTATGTTGTGAAGGCGGCGACTATCGCCAATGTCACTCTCAACAACACCACAAGCACAGGCATCATCACCACAACAACCGATGGATCTGGTCAAACTATTGTGGTTCCTAAGTACTTCTACATGGCGTTCTTGTACTTTGAGAAATCGACTGGCAACTACAAGGCATTCGCCCTGTGGACCGAGCAGAAGCAGTCTAACAACGATGCGGCAGCTACAGTAATCGCAAACCGCATTTCTATCGACGAACTGGAGCGGAGGACAGGCATCGACTTCTTCTGTAATCTGCCCGACGACATAGAAACGACAGTCGAAGCGACGGCGACCTATTGGGACTTCAGTAGTAATTAGTCGCAAGTAATTAGTCGACCCTTAAACAAGTTCAACCAGCTGATTGTTAACATATTATAACAACCAACATTTGTATAAGTCTGCAAGGTTTTGTATATTTGCATATAAAATCTTGCAGATTGTTATGATAAAAAAGAGACAAACCAAGCCATCGCTGTTCGCCACTTTGGGCGACA
>CAJOFH010000075.1 GCA_905233845.1 uncultured Muribaculaceae bacterium
CAACCACAAAGTTACAAAATGTCTCGCTATTTTCCAAATATTAGCCCCACTATTTTTGATAAAAACAACATATTTCCTTATCCCGAACTCGGGTAATATAATGAGCTGAGATCAACTCGTTATATTTGTTTGGCAAAGAGTACAATGTGAAAAATTATTGTACCTATACCGTCCCGTTATTTTTGAAAAACCAAAGACAACAAGCTAAATACCAACTTATTACCTTGTATTTTGCGAAAAGGGAGGGATTTTGCGTGAGATTATTACAGTGCTAGCGAAATGCCGTAAGCAAGGAGCACGTAGCGGAGAAATTTACCAGCTGTCATGCAAGTAGTGGTTATGGGCAGGTTGGAGCGCATGAGACCGAGAGCGATGAGTAGTACGTTGCCAAAGATGGGGATGAACCCCCAAAAGGCAACCCATGCGCCACGACCTTGCAGCCATCGCTGCATCTTTTCGAGCTTCTCTTTCTTGACGTGGCAGTACTTTTCTATCCAATCAATACGACCCAAGCGACCCATATAGTAGGTAAGCAAAGCACCAAGCACGTTACCCACAGTCGCCCAAATTATTAGCGGCCATTTCTCTAAGCCAGCCGCCAACAATCCGAGCATCACCACCTCACTACTAAAGGGCACGACACTGCCGGCAAGAATTGCCGACAGAAACATGCCCCAATATCCATAGTCGATTAATGCTTGCTGCAGTGCTTCCACGTCTTATATAGCAAGAAGTGAAACTTACGAGATTGCGAATTGTGCATTATGCATTTACCTCTTAACTCTCAACTCTTAACTTTACTGTGCTGCGAGGAATTTCTCGACATCGAGTGCAGCGCGGCATCCTGTGCCTGCTGCTGCCACTGCCTGACGATAGCGAGGGTCGGCGACATCGCCTGCAGCAAAAACGCCCTCCACGCTCGTTGCAGTAGTATCTTTACTGGTCACGATATAACCCTGTTCGTCAAGCTCGAGTTGTCCACCTAAGAATGCGGTGTTGGGCTGATGGCCGATAGCAAGGAAGAATCCGTCAATCGCGACATCAAACTTCTCCTCCTTCTCGGTTCCCTTATACTTAATAAGGTGTGCGCCCTCTACCCCATTCTCACCAAAGAGCCCAATGGTATTAGTGTTGAACAGAATTTCGATGTTTTCCTTTTCCTTCACGCGCTGCTGCATTGCCGCACTAGCACGCAAATAGTCCTTGCGGACAATCATATACACCTTACTGGCCAGGTTACTCAAGTAGTGAGCCTCCTCACAAGCAGTGTCGCCACCACCTACCACAGCAACAACCTTCTTGCGATAGAAGAATCCGTCGCAGGTAGCACACGCCGACACACCCTGACCAGCATACTTCTTCTCATCATCAAGACCAAGATACTTTGCCGAAGCACCTGTGGCGACTATAACAGTGTCGGCCTCGATAGTCTCACCACCATCGATTGTGGCGACAAAAGGACGCTTGCTCAAGTCCACGCTCTGCACAAATCCAGAGCGCACGTCGGCACCCACGTTCACGGCCTGCTCACGCATCTTCATCATCAAGTCATAGCCCTCAACTCCAGTCGGGAAGCCAGGGAAATTCTCGATAGTTGTTGTTGTTGTCAACTGTCCACCAGGTTGCAGACCCTCAAAAAGCACATTTTTCACGTTGGCACGGGCTGTATAAATCGCAGAGGTATATCCCGCAGGCCCCGAGCCTATTATCAAACATTGAACTTTCTCCATAATAATTTATTGGTATACAAGCTAACGAGTAAAGAAGACAAACTTATCGTAGGTCCACGACTTCGGTGCCGGCAGGAACCTGTGATTTGTCGAACTCGAAGGTTGAAGCAGAGGCATTGGCATTCTTGTTGTAGTTGCTGATGTTCACAATTGTCTTAGCCCCATTCGTTTCCACCACTTCAACCTTGGTGATAAGCCATGTAGAGGTCGAGACCGTTAAGAGCATGTGCTTGACATTGCTCTTCTTCTTAGGTGTAAAACGAACAGTGTAAATGCCATTACCAGTACCACCCTTCGAGATGATGTAGCTACTCTTGAAATTCTGCGCCGCGCTGTAGGGGTTTGTCATCTGCAAGTCGGCAGCAGTCGGCGTAGTGATATTCACTTCGTCGGTAGTTGGCGAGTAGGACCACAACGTTTTGCCGTTATACCAGCACTTCACATCGCTGGCAAGCACACGGAATTTCTTTCCACTAATCACCAGAGTTCCATTAGAATTGCCTTGAGGCGAAGTCATGGTGTAGCTCGCGCTCACCGCCTTACTGCCCTTGATAGCCCCAAGTATCTTGTCAACCACACTCGATGGCGACTGCGCTGTTGCAGTTAACGCCACAGCAAACATTGCTAATATCAATATAACATTTTTTCTCATAGTCTTTATAGTTTGTTTTGTTAGACAATGAAAAGCCTTTCGGGTTTAACCACCTAAGAGTCGGTCAAGATCCATGGGATCCATGAGAACCTTGCGTGGTTTACCACCACTTGCGGGCCCCACAACACCTGCTGCCTCGAGCTGGTCCATGATGCGACCAGCACGGTTGTATCCAATGTTGTAGCTGCGTTGAAGCGACGATGTCGACGCCATGTCCTTCTGCACCACCAAACGCGCAATCTCCTCAAATAGCGGGTCACGATCGTTGCTCACGCCACCGCCGCTTGAGCCACCGCCATCATAACTTCCACTATCGCCTTCATAGTCGGGCAGGTAGTAGGGCTCCTCATGACTCACCTCTGTGTCGGCATCCTCCTGCTCCTTGATGTAGTAGCAGATGTTCACAATCTCGGGCGTGTCAATCAATGGACACTGCAAGCGAGTAGTCTCGCCATTTGCCGAGAACAGCATATCGCCACGGCCTATGAGTTGCTGCGCACCTGGTCGGTCAAGGATAATGCGGCTGTCTACCATCTGCATCACGCGGAACGCAATGCGACCAGGGAAGTTAGCCTTTATCAGACCTGTGATAACGTTTGACGACGGGCGTTGAGTGGCAATAATCATGTGTATGCCCACGGCGCGAGCCTTCTGAGCGATGCGCACAATGGGTGTCTCTACTTCCTTGCCGGCGGTCATGATAAGATCGCTGAACTCATCGACAATTACCACGATATAAGGCATAAACCTGTAGAAATTGCCATTCTCGTCCATTTTATGCCGCAACTCCTTGCGCCAACGACGATTATAGTCTTCGAGCTTACGTTCTCCCACTTCCTCAAGCACCAGATAGCGGTTCTCCATCTCCTGCACAAGCGAGTTTAGGGTCTCTACCACCTTGTCTGTGTCGGTAATAATAGCTTTTTCAGCACCTTCCACCTTGGCAAAGAAGTACTTCTCGAGAGAGGAATAGAGGCTAAACTCCACCTTTTTGGGGTCGATGAGCACAAACTTGAGCTCGCTCGGTCCCTTCTTGTAGAGTAGCGACGCGATGATTGTGTTCAAGCCCACCGACTTACCTTGACCAGTAGCACCAGCTACGAGCAAGTGAGGCATCTTCGTAAGGTCGGCGACAAAAACATCATTGGTAACAGTACATCCCAGCACCATGGGCAATGCAGCTTTGCTCTCCTGGAAGGCTCGCGAGGCTATCGCCTCACGAATTGGCACGATCTGCGGGTCATGGTTTGGCACCTCAATGCCTATAGTTCCACGACCAGGCATAGGAGCAATGATGCGGATACCAAGTGCCGCGAGGCTCAATGCGATGTCATCTTCCAGTCCACGAATCTTGCTGATGCGAACACCATCCTCGGGCACAATCTCAAAGAGAGTCACCGTTGGTCCCACATGAGCCGTGATAGTCTTGATAGGGATGCCATATTGCCCTAAGGTCTCAACAATACGTTGCTTGTTGGCCTCCTGCTCATTGATGTCAACATTGTCAATATTAGTCTTTATATCGGCAAGCAAGTCAAGAGTCGGGAACCTGTAGTGCATATATTCCCCTGTTGGATCATGGGGATTGGTGATACCCTTAGCTTGCTCTATATCCTTAGCGCTTTCTATGGTAAATTCGGCCTCATCTTCGTCCTTTTTCTTGCCTCTGGGCTTCTTGGGTCTTTTTTTCGGCTCATTCAGGGTCTCATCGTTCTCGCTTGCCGAGTTCTTAAAAAAACTATTCTTACGTGACTTCTTTTTCGACTTGCTCTGGTCATCTCCCATGAAATCGCTGTCGTCATCACGCTTGCGTCCAGTCATTAAGCTTTCGTCATCATCCTTTTTGTTACGGCGTAGCTCCCTAACGCTCTTCAACTGCTTGTAAATGAACATCAGCGTGTTATAACATACCAAAATCCAGAACACAAGCAAGATAACATTGATGGCTATCATGCCATAAACACCCAATAGACCTACTAGCCACTGGTTGGCATAATATCCCAAATTTCCTCCAAGTCTAAAGAACGAGAAATCGGTATAGTAGGTGCAAGCACCCAACAGCATCGAGAAAGTGAGGATGCTATAGATAGAGATAAGCGTATAGGTGTAGAACTGGGTGCGTTTCTTGCGCATCAGTCTCATTCCCATCACAAAGCACCATACTACAAGAATAAACGCCGCCAATCCCACTCCGTCACTAATGAAGAACTGCGCGGTGGCCGCTCCTATCGCTCCACCCAGGTTGTCTACAGCCTGTGGTGCGTTGGCAGGGTCGGCATTTACCAAGATAGAGTTGTTGTTGACTTTTCCCTGGTCACCACCTCCTGAAAAAAGCACAAACGAGAGAAACGTAACCAGGAAATAAACTCCCAGTATCATTAGCACCACTCCAAAAGCGAATTTCGTGCGTCCATTCCTGAAGAAATTCAAAAAACGCTTCCATGCCGAGAGATTTTGTTGTTGCTCTTCTCGCTTCCCGTTCAACTCTCGGTTTTTCTTCTTAATCGCCGACGTGTCGACGCCAAACTCGTCATAATTCAAATCATCTTTACTCATTTTTCATTTCAATTTTCCAATTCAATATACTCGTATTTTTTTACTCTTTATTTTGTATCTAATCTTTCTTCCAGAAACCTGGGGTTAATATCGCCAGAACAGTGAATACCTCGAGACGTCCTACCAACATCTCAAATGCCAATAGCCACTTACACAAGTCAGGCAAATTAGCAAACTTGTCAAAACCACCTGTCATTTCTCCGTATCCAAATCCTATGTTGCTTATCGCCGACAAGGAGTTGAACAAGGCATCAAATGCTGGCATGCCAAAGAGTGTCAGTATCACTGCCACCACTACCATAACCACAAGATAAACCGACAAGAAAGCAAGAATTTTCTCCACCATCATGTGAGGAATGGACTTTCCGTCAAGACGCACAGTGGTGACAGCACTACTGTGAACTACCTTGTACATCTCGTTCTTCACATTCTTGAGCAGCACTACTAAGCGGTCTATTTTGGCACCACCAGCAGTAGAGCCAGCCATACCGCCGAATAACATCAACAACATCAGGAAGAAGAAGATGAATTGTCCCTCATGCTCATAGTTGTAAGTGGCAAATCCCGTTGATGTGATGGCCGATATAGTGTCGAAGAATGCCAGTATCACGCCATAGTGCCAAGTGTCGACAAAACTCATATAGGCTATTCGTGCGAACACAATTAATGAGCCCACCAACACGATTGAAAGGTACCATTTGAGAGTGTCGCTGCGCTTTATCTCGCTGAACCTTCCCTGCATCGCTACTTTGTAGATGATACCAAAGTTGATACCGCACACAAGCATGAATATCATAATGACAATGTCACTGTAATAATCATGCCAATAGTGAAGTCCGTTATTCTTGGTTGAGAAACCGCCCGTCGACACAGTGCTCATGGTGTGGCAGATAGCATCATACCATCCCATGGGACCAAATCCCAGCAAGAGGGCAAGCACTACAGTGAAAATGATGTAAATCATCCACAAACTCTTGGCGGTTTGGCTCACACGTGGTCTCATTCGCTCATGTGTGATACCTGTCACTTCGCTGTTGAAGAGCGACACACCGCCTTTATAATTAAGCATCGGTAATACTGCAAGGGTGAAGAGGATGATTCCCATTCCACCTATCCACTGCATCATCGAGCGCCAAAAAAGTATACCTCTGGGCAATGCCTCAACATCAAAGATGACCGAAGCACCAGTGGTTGTGAAACCCGACATGGTTTCAAAAAATCCATCGGTGATGCCAGTCACTGTTCCCGAGAGCAAGAAAGGAATCATACCAAATAACGAGAAGAACACCCATACAGTGGCTGTTAGCAAAAGTCCCTCTCGCTTACGCATCGCCTTGCTTGATGGCTTGATGCGATAACTCATGTAAAGCCCAACCAATAGTGTAACAACAACCGCAACAAGGAAATACAAAGCAATCCACTTCTCTCCATAGATGAGCGAAACGAGAAGAGGAGCCAACATAAAGAAGGCCTCAATCATCAACAGCCAACCCACCACCCTCAACACAATGGGGAAGTTGATGGCCTTCTTGAACGTCCTATTTCGCATCATCATGTGCATAGAGATAGTTGTTTGTTTTAGTTGTTAGTTAGTTGTTATGATTATTTAGTTTCTATTAGCCGAACATTTTCTCAATCTTGTGGATGGCTCCTGCGAGGCAGAAGACAACCACCCTATCGCCAGCTTGAAGCTGAGTGTCGCCAGTCACCAGCAAGCCCTCACCATTGCGAACCAGTCCAGCAATGGTCATGTCAGAGCTCAGTCGCAGGTCCTTGACTTTAGCTTTAGTGACCTTTGCCCCAGCTCCCACTTCCAGCTCGGCAACCTCGGCATCGGCAAGCGCGAGACTCTTGGAGTTCTCGGTATCATCATCAATCATCATTTGGAAGATGGTGCTCGAAGCGATGAGTTTCTTGTTGATGATGGTTCCAATGTTCAGACTCTCGGCTTCGTTGAAGAATTGGAGGTTCTCGACCTGCGCAATGGTCTTGCGCATGCCCAACTCCTTGGCCATGATGCAGCTCAAGATATTGCTCTCACTGCTATCGCCCATTGCCACAAACACGTCGTAGTCCTCAATTCCCTCATCTTCAAGCACATCGGTGTCACCTGTCTCATAGTAGACAACGTTGCAGTCTGGCAGTTCTTCGGCCAACTTTTGACACTGCTCCATGTTGTTGTGCATGATTTTCACCTTATAGTCGTTACAAATGAGTTGCGCCAACTGCCGCACTATCTCATTTCCGCCCATAATGAGCACGCTCTCTACTACACGCTTTTCCTTGCCGCAGATGGCTATCACGTCGTCAATGTTGCGTGGAGTGGTTGCAACATAGATGATATCATTGGGTTGCACCTCATCATTTCCACCAGGGATGATAATCTCGCGGTTGCGCTTAATGGCGTTGACGTGCATAAAACTTGAAATTCCAGCCAAGTCTTTTAGTTTGTGACCCACGATGCGTGCATTCTCACGCACCTTAACACCAGCCACCACCAGCTCACCGTTGAGCATCTCAAACCAGTTTCTTGCCCATGTGTGCTGCATAGCGGTCAATACCTCTAAAGCAGCAAGATACTCAGGATAAATGAGAGTGTCGATGCCGTAAGAAGCAAAGAACTTCTTGGAGGCAGGCTTCATGAACTCATAGTTGTCGATGCGTGCCACCGCCTTCTTGCATCCCAAGCTCTTAGCCATGGAACAAGCTATCACGTTGATGGTCTCGTGAGGAGTCACAGCAATGAAAATGTCTGCAACATTCACCTGAATACTCTTGAGCACATCAAACGACACAGCACTACCCTGCATCGTCATCAGATTGTAGTTGTCGAGATTGTAGAGCTTTTTCTCGTCCTTGTCAACAACGATGATGTCCTGTTCTTCATTTGAGAGCATCTTTGCCAAGTGTGTTCCCACTTCGCCAGCTCCGGCAATAACTATTCTCATAACTAAATGTTGTTTAGCAATTGTTTAACATGGTCCTCTATCGAGGCCGCATCAAGATGGCACAGCTCTTGAAGTTCTTTGACTGTGCCCTGGTCAATAAAGGTGTCAGGCACACCCATACGCACCAGTTGGGCGGCTACGCCATGCTCTGTGAGCCACTCGGCTACAGCACCACCCAAGCCACCTGAGATAGTGCCTTCCTCGACAGTGATAATCTTGGTGTAATTCTTAGCTACTTCTTCAAGTATCTCCTCATCGATAGGCTTGAGGAATATCATGTCGTAATGGGCCACATCGATGCCTTGTTCGTGCAACGATTCGCAAGCCTCTCTCACGTTAGTGCCTATAGTGCCAAGGCTAAGTATTGCCACATTCTTGCCATCACGCAACTTGCGACCTTTGCCCAACGGCAACTCTTGCATCTCGTTGTGCCACTCAACAATCTTGCCCGTTCCACGAGGATAGCGAATGGAGAAAGGACCTTCCTTGCATCGCTGAGCAGTGTACATGAGATTGCGCAATGTGTGCTCATCCATTGGGGCTGTAACGGTCATGCCAGGAATAGCACGCATGAACGGCAAGTCAAAAAGTCCATGGTGGGTCACTCCGTCCTCGCCTACCAAGCCCGCACGGTCAAGGCAGAAGGTGACTGGCAGACGCGCTATCGACACGTCATTGATTATCGAATCGTAGGCGCGTTGAATAAAAGCGCTATAAATTGCTACAAATGGTCGCAATCCCTCGCGTGCCAATCCACCGGCGAAGGTCACAGCGTGTCCCTCACTGATGCCCACGTCAAATGTGCGGCGAGGGAACTCGGCCTGCATCATCGACACCGAAGTGCCACTTGGCATAGCAGCAGTGATTGCCACTATGTTCTGATCGTCTTTGGCAAGCTCCACAAGAGTCTTGCCAAACACATCCTGATACTTCAATGGTTTGCCACTGCTTGTGCCCTTGATGCGCTCGCCAGTATCCTCGTCAAACTTGCCTGGAGCGTGCCAAGTGGTTGGGTCTTTCTCGGCTGGTTCATAGCCCTTACCTTTTACAGTATGGAGATGAATAAGCTTGGGACCTGTCATGTCCTTGATGTCTCGGAAAGTCTTCACGAGCTTCTTCACGTCATGACCGTCGAAGGGTCCAAAGTAACGAATGTTAAGACCCTCGAAGATGTTCTGCTGACCCGTGAGCATCGACTTCATGGCATTGTTGAAACGCAACACCACGCCCTTACCGCTATCGCTAATGATGTGGTGCTTGCGCATGAACTGATAGGTCTTGTAACGGAAGTCGTTATAGCTCTTTGAGGTAGAGAGTTTTGTCATGTACTCACCCAAAGCACCCACAGGACGATCGATTGACATGTCATTGTCGTTGAGCACGATGAGCAAGTTGTTCTTGTGGATAGAGGCATTGTTGATGCCTTCAAACGCCAAGCCTCCGCTAATCGACGCGTCGCCAATTACCGCCACCACGCGACGGTCGGGATTGTTTTGCAGCTCACTGGCAATCGACATACCTAAGGCCGCCGAGATAGAATTGCTCGCATGGCCAGCCTGGAAGGTGTCGTATTCGCTCTCACTGGGATTGGGGAAGCCACTTAGACCACCTTTCTTGCGGTTGGTCGAGAAGCGGTCGCGACGACCTGTCAAAATCTTGTGAGCATAGGCCTGATGCCCCACGTCCCACACCAGCCGGTCGTCGGGCGTGTTGAACACATAGTGCAATGCCACGGCAATCTCCACGGCCCCCATGCTCGAGGCGAAATGCCCTGGATTCTCGCTGAGTTCATGCACGATGAACTTGCGCAACTCGTCGCACACGGCAGGCAGCTTGTCGACACTCAGTTTCTTCAAGTCGGCAGGTGAGTCAATCTTCGCCAGCAGCGGGAAATGCTCTTGGATATATTCTTTTGTCGACATCTGTTAGTTATTAATAATTAGTTGAGATTTGAGTGGTAAATGCACAATCACGTCCACGTTTCACGTTCTCCTCTCCCCTCTCCACTCATTTGTTCTTTATATATTTCTTGTAGAGCGGCACAAACACTATGATTCCACTGGCCACAATAGTGAAAATTACCATGAAATCGATACGTGCTGCACGCGTCAACAGCAAGTAGACCAAGAAAAGCCACAAGCCTAAAATGCAAGCAAAGCGTATCCAGCGTCCAGTCGTCATCTACAAATAAAAATAGCTTGTTAACAATTAAACCTACTTTATAACTTGCAAAGTTACGAAAACAATTTCAATAACTAAACGTTATTGACCACTTTTTTATTGATAATTTTTTTAATACCTCAAAAACTCAAAAGAAACCACCACCAAAAAGGAAAGAACAGGCTTAAAGAAGTTGTTAGTTGAGAGGACAGAGTTGAAAGCATTAGTGTCCACTAAAAATCATAAAATAGGTCTTTGAAATAATTGAAATTCAGTTTGTTAGTTGACAATTTTGGGGTGCGACGATTTCAATTTACTTT
>CAJOFH010000076.1 GCA_905233845.1 uncultured Muribaculaceae bacterium
TACTGCTTTTTCCCTAAGAAACCAATGCTACAATTAGAACGAGAATTTGATAACCAGCTCACACTCTTTTAATTATTTTCGTCGAACTCACGTTAATTAAGATGCTTACGCTGGTAAGGTTGGCCTGTTGCATCCTTGTAGTCGTAGGCATAACGTATGCCAGGGATTGTTGGATCAGTATAGATTTTCTTCAGCAAAGCTATAATCTGATCGGTGTTTGTGGCCTCTTCGGTGAGGTTGGCTGTTTGTTCTACACCATTCGCATCAACGTAGGTATAGGTGTAGCCACTGTAGTCAAAATGAGTGACCTTTTGCGTCTCGTCGTGGTGCACATCGGCAATTGCTGGCAAAATCATTGCAATTGCCATCAGTGCACTGAGTAATAATTTCTTTTGTCCTTTCATAGTTATTTTCTCAATAATGGTAATAAATTTTTGTGTTTCTTCACAAGTGTGTCAAAAAAATCAACTATTTTTCGATTTCTTGCAAATAATTAATAATAATCACGGTTGCAAAATTATACTTCTTTATTAAAATATGCAACGGCAATTTTGTTAAATAAACAATAAAACAATGAACTTTTGTGAAAATCTATGTATAATTCGGTAGTTTTGTTGTCAAAAACGGCAATTTCATTGTCAAAAAGACCATAACAACAACACCACCTCATCCTTATTCGGAAGGGGGTGATGTTGCTATAAAGGGAAAATGTATAAATAATTATGCAAAGGAGATTACATCGACTCCACTGTTTGGCGAGCATTGACAGGACTGTCGCCACGATAAAGTTGCTTGCCCAGCGAGTCGGTGACGATGATGGTTGGCGTAGTAGAGATTTGAAGCTTCAAGAGATCACTGTTCATTATCGAGCCAGGAGCCCAGTAATGTTTCCAAGTGGAGCCACTGGCAGCCACGTTGCTGCGCCACTGAGCCGAATCGCTGTCGATATTTATATCTATAATGTTCACGCGCGCTGTGTCAAGCATCTTAAACTCCTCAAATGCGGCACTGCGCTTCTCATTCTCCATATCCTTATCCCAAAAGTAGATAACGCTGGGTTTGTCGCCTAAAATTTTTGCCGATTCAAAGTCGTCGGTCGTCATTTCGAGCAGATTGAGACTCGTGATGGTGGCGACACCTTTCTTGGTACGCATTGCGATGCCATCATAGCTATCCATTAAATTCTGTGGTTTCGCGCTCTCGTCAATGCTCTTGAGAAGCTGTGCCACCTTGGAGTCATCAGCAGGTGCGTAATCTATGAGCACAAGCAAAGTCGACACCAGGCTCTTAGGGTTGTCCTTGACAAATTGCTCGATTGCAGTGTTGAGCCTAACGGCATTTTGAGAGCCATAATCACTCTTGTGCTTGACAACAAAGTCGTTCCATTGCTCATTGACCTCAGAACCCTTAATCTCAAGGCTGTTCTGCTCAGTGACCCGGCCTTTTACTTCGAGTTTGTCGCCACCGCTCACCACCAAGCGCACGAGAGGGAGGCTCATACTGTTATAAACCATCAGCAGCGAAGGGTCGGTACAGGTGCCAATGATTTCCAGAGCATCTTTTTGGGCAGTAAGCCACGCATCGGTGATTCCACCCTCGGCGTTACGATACACAACTCTCACATTCTGGTTGCCTAGACCCTTGAGCTCGACTCTGACCCTGAACTCGTTGCTTGAACAGCTGGACATCAAGCAGCAAACTACCATCAGAACCATCAGTGACCACTTGCCAAATATCTTTCTTGCCATAGAATCGTTGTTAAATGTTGACACACATTATTATATTATAATGCTTGAGGATTAATTCATGCATCAATGTGATGCTTTAAGAAATCGCCAACCACTCATTATAAAGTGATTGGCGACTTAAACGTGGTCCCACTTGGGCTTGAACCAAGGACTCCCTGATTATGAGTCAGGTGCTCTAACCAACTGAGCTATGGGACCGCTCACGGCCCAATGAGCCGAAAAGCGACTGCAAAATTACATCAAATTTTTGAAACGAGCAACACTTTGCTGATTTTTTATTTTTCCCACACTATTACAACGTTGTTTTGTGGAGTTCATTTCCAAAAACCAATGGTGCAAAAAAAATTGATTGTCTCCCGACAACCAATCTTAATTAACCTTAAATCTAATACCATGAAAAACACGATGCAAAGATAATCATTTTGAGTAATAACGCAATTATTAAAATGAAATCTTTGCGTTGGTTTAACATTTTTTTACCATTGAACGCCCAAATCACCGTTTTTTAGGGTATTTGAGGTCAATAGTGTCAAGGTTTTTGTTGGTTGTCAACAGGCTGTGCAAGTTGTCGCATTTGCTCGTTGGTGATGTCGATGTCGAGAGTCTTACGACTGTTTTTCCCCACGTAGTGATGACGCAGCCCCTTACCAGCTTCTATCACGAGTTGCAAGAACGGGCCACTTGTCGACTCAGGCAATGTGAGCTGATTGTGAAACGTGTTTTTGATGTTTTGTTCATAGATAGCACGATTAGCCTGCATCTCGTCCATGTCGAGCACGTCTTCGTCGATTTGGCATACGTAGGTAACAAAGTTGCCTTCATCCTTTATCGCGATAAGAGATGTGACGTGATCGATGCTAGCGGGGCACTCTTTGTTGCTCAACTCAATCATCTCTTTCAAGCGGCTCTGCGGTGAACCACTGCACGCTGCCATCCTCATCATCAATGGCACGAGCAACAATACAGCCAAAACTTTCCAATATTTACCTATATTTCTCATAATATCAAATAAATCACCTTGCTATTTCCTACTTCGTCCCAAATCCATCTTGCTTAGCTCGTTGGCGGATGTGTTCGATACGTTGGTCAAAGTTGGGATGCGACGAGAAAGCTTGCAGCCACTTGTCGTAGCGTGACTTGTTTTTGCCTTGCGAAAGCTGTTTCATCTTCTTGAACGCCAGCCCCATCGCCCACGGGTTGTGGCCGTTCTTCTTGAGGAAGTCGTAACCATAGTCGTCGGCCTCGGTCTCGTGGGTGCGGGAGTGCTTGGCACTGAGAGCCACACTACTAAGAGCGCCCAAATAAGAGTCACTCAAGGCCGCCCACGTCTCGCTTCTGGAGCCTATCACGTCACTTGCGGCACTGCGCAGCATGGCGCTGCGCCACGCTTTTTTGGAATGTTTAAGCGCCACATGTCCTATCTCATGTCCTATAACACCCAGCAGCTCGTTGTCGTCGAGGATGTCCATAAGTGCGCTGAACACCCTCACGCTGCCGTCGGGGCATGCAAAGGCGTTAATGTCGCTTGTTTTATAAACCTTGAAGTTGAGTTTTATACCTCCAGCGCTGGTCATGCCCTTGGTGAGTCTTTTCAGTCGCTTGGTATATGGACTCGAGGCACCACACACGGTGTTGCGGGAGTCCAACTTCTGCACCTCGCTGCGCACAGCTTGCGCAAGGTCCTCGTCGGTGATGGTGGCTGCAGCCCCAGCCTTGAGGGCTCCTTGCAGCAACCTCCCCCAGTCAGTACTGTGAGCAGGCACATAAGCAAGCAATAAACCAAGGATTAATACAACTTTTTTCACAGCGATAATTTTTCGTGGAACGGGAGTGCGCAAATCACTCCCCTACCCCAACTATTAACTAACAACTATTTCAAAACGAAATACTTCTGTCTCAGGCACATTTCGCCCAGCCACACTTCATATCGATAGACACCAGGCATGAAGTGCCCCCTGTCGCTACCACCCCAGCCACTTAGCTGAATGGTGTGCTCATTTAGCTCTAAGTCAAACTTATAGACATAAGAGAAACCCGAGGGAGAGTTGCTGCCAGTGACGAGGTTGCCTTCGTTGTCAAAAAGTTTGACATATAGCTGGCACTTTCCGCTCTTCAAACCCACATAGGTGATGCGAGGCATCAGGAACATAGAGTTCTCGGCAAGAATGTCTTTGCCAAAAGCTCCCACAATCTTGCCGCTGCCATCGGAGTTGCCAATCTGCATGTCGGTGATATACAGAGGGAACATGGTGCGCAGGGTGTCGTTCTCGTGCTCAAGCTTTTGCCGTATGCCTTTCTCGCGGAAGAGGCTTTGCTTGGTGGTGTCAAGCTGAATCTTGAGCCGTGCATTCTCTTTTTGCAACTCAAGAATTTGGCTGTTGGCATCCTTCAGTCCCGCCTTGGTGTGATCGTTGTCCTGCGACAGATAGTAGCCACCAGTAATGCTTCCTGCCAGCAGCAGAGCCAATATTACCGCTATCCATATAGCAGTGCGTCCACGTTTGGGCTTTGATGTCGTTTCTATATTATCACTGTCGTGCTTCATTTCTTTGTTTCTGAAAATATGCAGTTTAACTCGTCCTGTACCAATTATTATGCTAAGACTATTAGCTATTATGCTACAAAGTTATGAAACTTTTTCATAAAAACACCACTTTTTCTTATTTTTCCTAAATTGTTGGTACAATAAGCTATTTCTTTGCGAAATATTCTTTTGCGGCTTGTTTCACCTTTGGCGACAGCAACAGTAATGCCGTCATAGTGCAGCATGCCATCAGGAAGAAGGCGATGTCCATAAATCCCACCACAACCTTCAGGGGTACTACAGCAGCAACGACAATCATCGCAAGATAGTAGTAGTTGTAGTACTTGGCATTATGGGCGCCAAATAGGAAGTTGGTGCACTTTAAACCATAGTAGCTATAAGTGAACATAGTAGAGAAGGCAAAAAAGAATACTATTATCATGAGCAGATAGTGGCCAATGTTTGGCAACAGCTGCCCCCATGCCCCTAACGCTATTGCCAGACCTTTGGGCTCGTTTACTCCCACGTAGTTGCCAGCTATGATGATGGGAATGGCAGTCAGGGTGCATATCAAACCCGAGTCGATGGCAGGACCAAGCATAGCGATAAGCCCCTCACGCACAGGCTCGGTGTTCTTGCTGGCACCGTGCATCATTGAGGCGGTACCTACACCAGCCTCGTTGACGTAGGCTGCTCGACGAGCCCCTATGAGCGCCACATAAGCAAAGCCGCCTAATCCAGCCTCAAATGTGAAAGCTCCTTTGAAGATAGAACCAAACACACCAGGAATGGCCTGGTAATTCATTGCCATAATTACCAGCACCATGATAAGGTAGAGTGTCACCATGAGGGGCACCATCTTGGAGGCAATGTTGGCTATACTCTTGATTCCGCGCAGTATTACTGCAGCCACAATGACCACCATAATAATTCCCATTATCAAGCGCAGCACCCAAGTGTTCTCGATACCCATGGGCGTTGTGAATACTGTGGTCACCGACTCCACAAGCTGGTTGGCTTGCCACACGCACAAAGTGCCAACAAGTCCAAAGATGGCAAACGCCCTGGCAAGTGGTTTCCATTTCTCGCCTAATCCCTTGGTGATGATGTACATGGGGCCACCCTGCACCTCGCCGGCACTGTCGGTGCCCTTATACATAATGGCTAATGTTCCCTCAAAGAACTTGGTAGTCATTCCCACCAGTGCGCTCACCCACATCCAGAATATCACGCCTGGATTGCCGTTGCCCACTGTCAAAGCCACCGCCACGCCTGCAATGTTTCCCATGCCCACCGTTGCGGCTATAGCACTCATCAAAGCCTGAAATGAACTGATTTGTCCCGTTTGCTTACCACTGTCGGCTGCTTGTTTCTGTCGCAGCACGCCAATGGCTTGTGGCAGTCGCCTTATAGATATGGCTCCTGAATAGATAAACAGGAACAATCCGCCACCAATGAGCAGAAGAAACTCAGGATACTCGCACAAAGCATCGGCAGTTGCGATAATCGCATCACCTATTTTATTTAATATTTCACTCATACCTTAATATTATTGTTCGTAGAACGAAAAATCGAACTGTGAACTCTTAACTATGAACTTTAAACTAATTAGAATTTCGAGCTTGCTCCACCGCCGCCAAACTCTCCGCCGCCATATTCATACTTGTAGGGCTTGGGCTCGTCTTGCGAATTGGTGTCATCTTTTTCAGGCTCGTCATCATTTTCGGGTTCGTCGGTCTTTTCGGGCTCGTCGGTCTTTTCAGTTCCTTCTGGTTCTTCGGTTTTGCTTTCGTCATTATTGGCAAGTTGCGACGATTGGGGTTGTGTGGCTGCTTGTGCGGCCTTTCCACGACGACGCATCACCATAATCAAGGCGATGCCAACAAGTATCGTGGCTAAAATGAGCCATCCGCTGCCGTTGCCCTTCTTCTTGCCGTTGTCACTAAGTGAATCCGGTTGTTTATAGCTATATTCGTTGAGGGCCACAGGCACTATCTCATCGATAGCGGCCTTGATGCCGCCAGCATAGTCGCCCTCCTTGAAGTGGGGTACCATATAGTCAGCTTGAAGTCGCTTGCAGAACACATCTGGAAATGCACCTTCCATGCCGTAGCCTGTGGCAAACCCAATCATTCCATCGCCGTTATCGTTCTTGGGCTTTATGGCCATTACCAAACCGTTGTTGAGCTTCTTGCCGCCCACACCCCATTTCTTGCCTATCTCGGTGGCAAACACCTTAGGGTCCATACCGCCCATATCGTTAACTGTCACAACCACAATCTGGTTTTGGGTCTGCTTCGACAGGCTGTCGAGCTGTGCGTTAAGTGCACTCACCAGCGAATCATTGTTGATGATGCCAGCAAGGTCCACCACTGGAGATGCGTTGACAGGTTTCTCGGGCACCTGCGCTAAGCCCTCGTTACACATCAGCGCAACAAGAGCTACAAATATCGTTCTATATATTAATTTCATTTCTTTTTTCAAAAAGAGAGAAAGGAGAGAAAGGAATTAAAAGAATCAAAAAACTGAAAACCAATAACTGACAACGGATTACCAACTGCCACCGCCACCGCCGCCGCCAAACGAGCCGCCGCCGAAGCCGCCCCAGCCGCCGCCGCTGGAACCTCCGCCCCAACTGCTGCCACCTCCCCAGGTACTGCTACCAGAACCGCTGTCTGAGCCAAAGTTACCTGGGAATATAACAGGTCCACCAGTGTAGGTGCGAGTGTTGTTTCCGTTATTATTACTGCTATTCACCACAAAGACGAAGCAAATTATCATTATCAGTACAATTATTGCCAAAATGAGATCCGAGGGGTCGCCGCTTATATATTCCTCGGTATTGAACTCGCCTTGCATTGCTGGCCTAATAATGTTAAGGGCAGCCCAAATACCTCCTGCATAATCATTTTCCTTGAAATGAGGTATCATCTCATCTTCAACAATCTTGTGGCACAAAAGGTCAGGGAGCGCTCCCTCAACGCCATAGCCAGTAGCGATAAATGCTTGACCTTTGCCATTTTCATTCTTTGGCTTAATCAGGACTACAACACCATTATCGCTTTCACTGTGACCAACTCCCCAATTCTGACCAAGTTGCTGAGCATACTCAGCTGGCTCAAGGCCTCCAAGGTCATTAACTGTCATCACCACAATTTGGTTACTGGTGGTACGAGAGAAGTATTCAAGTGAGTCTTCTATTAGTTGCGCCTGATATCCATCGAGAATACCTGCATAATCCCACAACAGTTTCTTCTCGGTTGGCTTGTCGGGAACTTGAGCGCTCATTCCTATCGATATGGACAGAATGAGCAGTGTGATGAAAAATGTTTTGCGGCGTGTTGTCATAGTTTTCTAATCTTTGTCTCTTGTTAGGATTTCTTTAATCTTGTCAAGAGCTACCTTTACGGCTTCTCCATATTTATTCTCCTTAAACCTGGGTATCATCTCCTTGTTGATAATGCTCTCGCACATCATGTCGGGTAGAAAACCTCCCATGCCTTTGCCAGTGGCGATGGCCACCTCGCCTTTGGCTTCAGGAGTTTTAGGCTTCACCACAATAGTGATGCCGTTGTTGGTCTCTTTATGGCCAACACCCCACTTGTTGGCAAGGGCGGTGGCATAGTCAAGGGCTTTCATGCCCTTCAGGTCGTCGACGACGACCACTGCAACCTGAGCCAGCTTGAGGCTATCGAATTCTACACTCTTTTCTGCAATCTCCCTTACGTCTTCGGGACTTAACACGCCCACCATGTCAAGAACCGGAGATGATGGCGCCTCAGGTAATGCGTCAGCTACCTTCGGGGCCACTGTCTTGCTCGACGATACTTGGGGGCTTTGCTTAGCATTCTTGCTAGTGTCACGACAAGCTGTTATTGCCACTAGCAACAAGGCTGCCATGGCCACTTTCAATATCGATTTATTCTTCATAGGATATCTCGTTGCTTAATTCGTTCTCATCATCTTCCTCGGCAGGGAAGTAGGCTTTCAACTTCTCGCCAACGCTCGCAATAACTTTGCACAAGCCAGTAGCAGGGTCGCCAGACTTCAAATGCTCAAGCAAGGTATCCTTCTCGCTATCCCAGTAGCCCTGAGGAACAACCGAGTTAATACCAGCATCACCCAGAATGGCAAACTTGCGGCTCTCGAAAGCCACATAGATGAGCACACCGTTGCGGTGGCGAGTTTTGTACATCTTCAGGCGGTTGAAGGCCTTGGCGGCCGCCTTCATAACATCTTTGCCACACTTGGGAGTGACATGCACGCGAATCTCGCCCGAGGTCATCTTCTCGGCGTCGCCAATGGCATCGACCACGCGTCCCTGGTCGGGGATACTGATAAAATCGTCAAGTCGCATAGATTTTTGAAAGTGAAAAAGTAAAGCAGTGAAGTAGTAGAGTAGTAAAGTAGTGAAGTTGTAGAGTAGGATAGTTAGTGGTAAATAGTCACCTATTCCACTTTCTACTACTCTACTATTCTACTGTTTCACTATTCAACTAAAAATTTAGTCATTGAGCATTGAGTCAACATCGGGAGCCTTGTCGGCACCTTCTTGAGCAGCGAAGTAAGGACGCTCATTGAAACCGAAGAACTTAGCCAGGATATTGCCTGGGAACTTGCGGATGTTGGTGTTGTAGTTTTGAGCAGTCTCGTTGAGGTTCTCAGTGCCCTCAAGTTGCACTTGCAGATTCTCAAAGAGTTTGTCGGACTTCAGCTCAGGATAAGCCTCATGAACCACGTTGATGGCAAGGCGAGCCTGTTCGAGCATTTTGTCTTGTGCAGCAGCATAAGACTGCATCGAAGCGGCATCGTTGGGGTCCATCTTAACATTTGCCAGAGAGTCGGCAGTTGCGGCAACAGCCTGCATCTGCTGGTCGGCATTAGCAGTGGTGTTGTTGTGAGCGCGGGCGTTAGCGGTTCCAAGCTGAATTTCTTTCTCAGTGTTAGCATACTTCTTGGCACTGGCTGCCACATTCTTGATGAGGTCGATGCGACGCTGATACTGGTTCTCAACCTGCGACCAAGCGGTCTTAACTTCCTCTTCTTGAGTTACCATGCCATTGTAGAAACTATAAACCCACATTGCCAAGGCGGCGAGCACGGCGATGCCAATGCATCCCATCTTACCCATGCCAAAGCATCCCTTAGCGGCGTTGCCTCCAAGAGCAGCGTTCAAGGGATTACCGTTGTTTGCATTGTTAACGTTGTTGACGTCAGCGTTGTTGTCGTTTGTATTCAAAGCCATAATTTAAAAGTATTAATTAATGATTAAATTTATTTTTGTGGTAAAAGTAATATTTTTTGTTGAGATAATCGCAACTTTTATGCCAAAAAATCTCAAAATACTCCGCACAAGCTTGGTTTTTGGCATTCTTTAAATTAATCATTTACACTGCAAATTTACAACAATTAATCTTATCATAAACGATTTAATCTGAAAATATTCTTGCTTAATGCGTTGAGAATATTTGAAAAATAATTGTATATTTGCAAACTAAAACTCTATGATTATGCGTAAGTTAGTTGTGCTTTTTGTGCTGTTTATCGCAATATCAGCTATCGCCCAACCCTCACAATTTGCTCGTGGAGCCGACATCAGTTGGTGCACCGAAATGGAGGCTGGCGGCATGAAGTTTTATAATCTCGATGGCGAAGAAACCGAAATTTTCGCGCTCATGAAGCAAATTGGCATGAACGCCATACGTCTGCGAGTGTGGGTTAACCCCGAGAATGGATATGGTCCTTGGAGCAACAAAGCCGACGTGCTTGCTAAAGCTCGCCGCGCCAAAGCACAAGATTTGGACTTGATGATAGACTTCCATTACAGCGACTACTTTGCCGACCCTGGCAAGCAGACCAAACCAGCTGCATGGGAAGGATTGTCATTTGACGAATTGAAAGAGGCCCTTGCTTCCCACACCATCGATGTACTTCAGACTTTGAAGGACGAGGGTATCGAGCCTAAATGGGTGCAGGTGGGCAACGAGACAAGCAGCGGCATGGTGTGGGAAGATGGCCGCATAGACTGGAACTTGCCCGACAATGAACGGTGGCTGAACTATGTGGCATTGAGCAATGCCGGCTACGATGCCGTGAAAAGCGTGCTGCCAAACGCTTACGTCATCGTTCATCACGACAACGCGATACACGACAATGTGTGGTATTATCAAGCTTTCAAACAATATGGCGGAAAGCTCGACATGATAGGTCTTTCCCATTATCCCGACTGGGATCAATGGAGTCAAACAAACACCACTGCTGCTGCCAACCTGCGCAAACTCCACAACCAGTTCCATGTTCCCGTGATGATAGTTGAGACAGGCTACTCCACTTGGGACGAATCACGTGCCGAAAATGTGATGAAGGACTTGTTTGAAAAGATGACAAAAGAGGAAGGCTGCGTCGGAATTCTCTATTGGGAACCCGAGGTGTATGGCGGCTGGGACGCCCCACTGCTTCTTGAAGATGGCACATGGCAGCCTGGAACCAATGGCACCTATGGAGAGAATGTGGTGAGCCATGGCGCTTTCAATGCCTACGGTCAGCCAGCACCTGCACTGCTCGTGTTTGGCGATGACTCAAGTGTAATAACCGAAGTTTATCAAGATTCCTCCGCCCCCGAGCGACTTTTCAACATGCAAGGTATGCAAGTTGATGACAACGCAAAAGGTGTCATCATCATCCAAAAAGGCAATCAAGCTACAAAAGTATTAAGACGCTGATCCTCAACAACCATCATTTTGGAACACAGAAGAAGCTCAAAGTCGTCGGAATGTCGAAAAAAAATCTACATTCCGACGACTTCTATTTCCTGACTTCGGTACTTTTTTCTGCCATCACATAGCGGGTATTGAAAATCAGGGGGATAGCTCTAAAAACAAGGTGGCGCAGGGTGGCGCGAGCAAA
>CAJOFH010000077.1 GCA_905233845.1 uncultured Muribaculaceae bacterium
TTATAACGCAAAGTTACAAAATCCTGCAGACTTATACAAATGTTGATAGTTATAATATGTTAATAATCAACTATTTGAAGCTTATTTAAGGGACGACTAGATAGGAAAGCTTGTCACATGCATTTGCATACCATTGTTTTATCTTTTTGAACATAGGAAGGTCTTAATTTGCTTGTGAATGGTTATTTGCAAAGTTAATAATATTTACAATAATAGCAAAAATACATTAAAATATTAACCTATTTTAACCGAAATGTTACAAAAAACATGGAATCTTCACTTGTGGTGGGGACTCCATGTAGATTAACCGCCTGTTCCGGTATTTGTCAGACTTTTTCTTTGAGCTTCTGATTCTCAAGAATTTCTAATGCCATGTCAAGGATTGTTGGGTCGTCAAGCACAACAATGCCGCCATCAGGACCCGGCTCAATGTGCACTCCCATGTGGATGCCGAAGTCGTAGTTTGATCCACCAAAGTAGTTTCTTACTGTTTGAACGCTAAGATTCAACTTGTCGGCAATCACGTGAGTGGAGCCTTCGGGCAAACTTGCTTTGATGCGTCGAAGCTCATT
Organism: uncultured Muribaculaceae bacterium; assembly: GCA_905233845.1. Classification (GTDB taxonomy): domain Bacteria; phylum Bacteroidota; class Bacteroidia; order Bacteroidales; family Muribaculaceae; genus Sodaliphilus. The sequence goes on from CAJOFH010000077.1 coordinate 573, forward strand.
GAAAGTAATGGTCTTTGGCATGATAAAATTGATTTTATGATTTAGAAAACTATGTTGTTTTTAAAATGTGCTATAAAGGTAATGCTTTTTTGTCAAACACAAAAATAATTTGTGAAAAATCATCGTGCTGTACAGGTTGTTGTGATGAAAACAGCCCACACTGCAAGCAATGTGATGTTGATCACAGCAGCATAAATCATCTGGTTACATTCGGCATGACTGAACTCTATGTTGCCCCACAGTGGATATTTGGCGGCAAACCAAATCAGCAACCTATAAACTATCCAAGCGGCTAAGAATCCCAATATGGAACCGCAGAAGATGTCACCAGGATAGTGGACACCCAAATAGATTCGGCTATAACACATGAGCACCGCCCACACCACCATGGTCCAAGTGAACGAGCGGTTCTTAAATATCATAGCGAGCAGGAAAGCAATACCAAAGCAGTTGGCTGCGTGACTTGAGACAAATCCGTAGGCTCCACCGCGATATCCATTCACGAGGTGTATCGTCGACTGGAGAGTGGGATTGTGAGATGGGCGCGCTCTCGCCACCAACGGCTTGATAATACTTGCCGACACCTGATCGGCAATAAGAATCACAACTCCAATCGCTAAAACGACAGTAATTGCACGTCGCCACCCTTTCTTCAAGAATAGCAGGTAAACCAGCATGAGAATCATGGGAGTCCATGTCCCAATCTTTGTCACCAACCACATGAAGTTATCGAAATAGCTGGCATTAAAACCATTAATTGCCGAGAAGATGCTGGCATCGAATTGTTGTAGTGTGTCCACAGTGTAAAGGAGTTAAAGGAATTAAAGGAGTTAAATCCTTGTGATTATTAATTATGCATTTTTTAAATTATCTCAAAGTTGGCGTGTGTAGTCCATCCTGTACGATTGTCGCTAGTCTCTATCTTGTACCACTTGCTGTGACTGCCTTTGTCGGCAATGGAGTCAACGATTTCCACTTTCACGCCGTTTGTCAAGCTAAATGCCACATCTTTTTCGTTTGCACGTGGCGATTTCTGCACAGGAGTCTTATCTACCATGATAATGGCCTTGTCATTGCTAGTGCTACGATTAAACATATAGACCGAGCAGATAACCGCAAGAACGATAATCACCGCCATTGCTATGGCACCAAAGAAGCCTACCTTCTGCAATGTCACATCATCGGCAATGCGATAACAAGCTATACCCGCCAAACACAGGAGCAAAGCAATAAACGCTATTACAGCCCATGCATTGCTCGAGGCATGGCTAACCAAGTCGCCTATCAGGCTTGAGAAATAGGTCGAGCCATTGTCATCGACTAATTGTGCCTTCTCGCACACAAACTCCAAATTGTAACGTGCGTCGCCATTAGATGGCGAGAGTTTCAATGCTCTCTCGTAGTTGAGGATGGCATGTGCGCGGTCCTTAGAGCGGTAATAGGCGTTGCCCAAATTATAATAGAGCTGTGACGATGCTCCATCTTTAGCCGCTTTCTCATATAGTTCAATCGCTTTCCTGTATTGCTTGGCCTCGTAAGCCTTGTTGCCTTCCTCCACCAAGTCGGCACCCGAAGCCATAGCAGGAAGCGATAGAGCCATCAAAAGTATAATGCTTATGGTCCTCATATTAATATTTCCAACGTTAGCCTTGGTTCGCTTCACACTCTCAAGCTTGTCGATAAGCATAGCACTGTCATTGTAGACTTGCGCCATGTTACCGCCATCAAGCTCGGGAGCATATTGAGCAAACTCGCAAGTCTCGAGCATCTGCATCGTCTCATTGATGTGCTGCTGTGAGAACCCGAAGGCGGTCATCTCGGTAGCGATATTATCTTTGCTGAGCTCTGAGACGGGGATATTGAGCTTGTCGCTTAGATAGCCCCACAAAGCTGTAAGTGTCTCGGTGTAGAAGCCGTTGCGGTCGTTCTTGAGCATGAGAGCATTAGCGGTCTTCAGGCGACGTTGTGCAAGTTTGCTGGCACGACGTGTACGCATCAGCGTGGTGTTGGCACGCGTCTTCTCCATCTTTGTGTAAGCAATGAGTCCTGCCACCAGCGCAATAATCGACAATAGCGCGGCAATCCAGTAGACAGGGCTTGTGATAAAAAACGATTGCGACTTACTGAGCTTTTCATTGTTCTTGTTGATGTCGCGGATGTCCATATTGCTGAGCTTATAGTGCTCCGAGGGCTTACCTTCACCTTTCTCAACCTTCAAATTATAGCCATCAACTTTGACGCTGTCATAACGCTGTGTCACGGTGTTGAAAAACACAAAATAGCTATCAGGAATCTTAAAGTTGCCCTCATATTGAGGAATAAAAAGATAGTCAAACGTCACCGAGCCGCTTGCATTCTCATCATTAGGCACCATCTTGATTTTGCTTTGTGGGTCATAGGTGTCGAACTGCTTGGGCATATTCACAACAGGGTTCTGAATATACTTCAAGTTGCCATTGCCACTCACGATGATGCTGTAAGTGGCAGGGGCATAAGTCTTGAAAGAGGAAGGCTTGAGCCGCGTTATCACCGAAAATTCGCCAACAGCTCCACTAAAATTGGCAGGACGTGGACTGGGAAGAGGCTTAATGTCGACAGTTATTGAAGTGCTCGGGACACTAACCACTGAGGGCGCCGAAGTACCAAATCCAAAGAAGTTGTCAAATGGGTCGTATGATGCCACGTATTCTGCCTCATATTTTCCTGTCGTGATTGACAGCTTCCCTGTTTCTTGAGGGAAGAGGATAAACTTCTGCAAATCGGCTGAAACATATCTTTCGCCATTGACCTCAACAGCCTGTGAAAGATGGCTAACAGGTAGTTCTTCTATAAGAAAGCCATTGAATTTGGGTTGCTGGGTGCAACTAATATCCGAGATACTTCCTTTCAAGCGCGAGTACAGCTTAATTGTACACACCACGGCCTCTTGCTCATAGATAACGTCTTTCGACAGATTCACCGACACAAAAAGGTCTTTGCCTTTAGCATTAGGGTCGGTAATACCATTTGAAGGAAGAGTGTTATTTGGTTGTGTTGGCCCAGGAGATGGCGTTGGTGCAGGAGTTGGCATTGGCGCCGATTGTTGTGGCATCTGTGATTGTGGCGAGGGTGTGCTTCCCACATCCAAAATCTCAATAGTAACGGGTTGAGTGGTCAAGCGCTTCCCTTCCACCATGACTGAGGCCGAGCCCAGTGTGTGACGTCCAGGCCTAACTGCTTGATAATAGACAGTGTAAATTCTCGAGTAGTTACTTGACATCTTACCATTGATGATAGTAGTGCTCATGCTCTTCGACACGTTAGGACCAAAGAGCTTTTCGGCTCCTTCCAAATCGGGCAACGACAAATCGGTACCTTCGCCATTTTCCAAAATGAATTCAACGGTGAACGCACTCCCTGCCGGCACTTGATTGGGAGCCTGCACACGAAACGATGCCGCATTAGCGGTTATAGCCGCCAACGTCAAAGTAATAACTATTATATTGTGTTTAAGATACATTTTGATGAATAATAATGTGATTTACCACTTGTTTTGTGTGGAACGACGCTCAAATTCTCGTTGCAGACTTCCTCTTTGGGAAATTTTCTGTTGTGTCTCTTTTTCCTTGTCTTGCATAGCTTTAAGAACTTGTTCCACACTTCGGTCATCCATCTTCACGGCTTGACCTTGCTGCTTATTCTTGTCACCAGCCGATTGTTGCTGCTGTTGACTGCCTTGCTGCTGTTGATTATTATTCTGTTGCTGCTGGTTATTCTGTTGCTGCTGGTTATTCTGTTGCTGCTGGTTATTCTGTTGCTGCTGGTTATTCTGCTGTTGTTGATTATTCTGCTGGTCGTTCTGTTGATTCTTCTGCTGTTCTTGACCTTGCTGACCATTTTGGTCCTGATTCTGCTGATTCTGGTCTTGATCCTTATTTTGCTGCTCCTGGTTCTGGTCTTTATTTTGTTGATTTTGGTCTTTATTCTGTTGATCTTGATTTTGGTCTTGCTTGTTCTTGTCTTGGTTTTGCTGCTGTTGTTGCTGATTTTGAAGCTTGAGCTGAGCCATGCGCAAGTTATAGCGAGCATCATTGTCGGCAGGCACTGCACGGAGCGAGTTCTTGTAGTGCTCTATCGCTTTATCGTAGTGCTGGCTATTGTAAGCCAGGTTTCCCATGTTGTAGAAAGCCATCGACCTGAGCGACTTGCTGGGAGTAATGGATGCTGCATAGTTAAATAACGAGTCGGCACGCTCAATCACGCCTGTAGAGTCATTGGGCTCGGCTTGCATTGCAAGTGCCAATCCCATATTATAAGCTGCGATTGCCGAGGCGGGATTAGCTTGCAGCGCTTTGCTGTATTCAATCTCGGCATCGGCATATTCCTTGTTGGTGAAGAGCTCATTGCCTTTCCTGATGAAGTTTCTCTCAGCCTTGTTCGATTCTGTTTGTAGGGCTGGCTCCTTGTCGTTGCCGCATCCCACAAGAGCCCAAGCAATTGTGGCAAGAGCGATTATCAGAATATGTTTACAATAAGTTGTCATTGTTGCTTTTTCTCTTTAAGTTTAAAGAAGTTTTGTTTTGCAAGCCAAGGATTCTTGCGGTTTTGAAGCAATACATTAGCAATGAGCAACACCAGAGCAATCCAAGCGAAGACAGGGAATTGCTCATCGCTCTTAGTGAATGTCACTTGCGAGAGGTTGGTACTTGCCAATTTCTTGAGCGTGTCATCGAGAACCTCGACAGCGTTGGTGGCGTTGCCTTGAACATAGGTGCCATCGCCTGCCTTGGCTATTTGTTGAGCTTTTTCCTCGTCAAGACGGGTGACAACTGTCTCTCCGTTGTCATCGGTCATGAAGTCGCCATTGCCTATTGGGATAGGCGCTCCCTCTTTCGAGCCAATGCCAATCACATTGACTTGAATATCGTTGCGACGAGCATGCTTTGCCGCATCAACAGCGTCGTCCTCAAAATTCTCGCCATCGGTGATAAGAATGATGGCTTTAGAGGCCTTGCTGTCCTTTGAGAAAGCCGTCATTGAGAGATTTATCGCCGCTCCAATCGCCGTGCCTTGCATGGGCACAATGCTTGTGTTGATTCCGTCCAAGAACATCTTGGAGCTATGTCCATCAATTGTCATAGGCATCTGCATGTGGGCTTTGCCAGCAAAAACCACCAAGGCTACCTTATCGTTACGCAGCTTGTCGATGAGTTTTTCCATTATCATCTTTGAGCGTTGCAGACGGCTCATGTCGTTAGGGTCGCTCGAGTAACTGGCGTTCATCGAATTAGAGACGTCCATGGCTATTACCACCTCGATACCGTTGACATTTCCAGTGGTTTTCTTGGCAGCGCCAGCTCTGGGTCGGGCAAGAATGATGATTGCCATAGCAAGTAGCAACAATATGATGATTATCCTCACGATGTGCTTGCGCGACGACACCTCGGGCATGAGTTTCAACACTTGATCCTCACGTCCCATGTCGGCAATCTTCTTCTTTCTCGCCATTCGCTCAAGCAGGTAGAGTCCTGCAATTACAGGCAAGAGTAGCAGCAGGTAAAGATATTCGGGATTTGCAAAACTTAACATGATAGTGTGTCAATATATTCTAATGTGCTGGCTATGGAATAGTCCTGAGCACTGTGTAACGTATTATAGCGCACATCGTGAGCAATAGCAGCAGAGCCAACGCCCATGGCTGATAATTGTCATCCATCTGATGATGTTGCTCCACGTCCATGCGAGTCTTTTCCAGTTTATCAATCTCGGCAAAGATATCCTCCAGAACACGGTTGCTTGTGGCTCGGAAGTATTTACCCCCGGTAACATCAGCAATCTCTTGCAACGACTTCTCGTCAATCTCCACCTTTTGCATTGTATAGGTGATTTGTCCGAAGATATCTTGTGTGGGGAATGGCGCCTCTCCCATCGTTCCAACACCTATACAATAGACCTTAATGCCATATTTAGCAGCTATCTTGGCGGCTGTGAGAGGTTCTATCATTCCAGTGTTGTTGCTGCCGTCGGTGAGCAGGATTATGCTCTTTGACTTTGCCTTTCCGTCCTTGATACGGTTTACAGCAGTTGCCAGTCCGTCGCCCACGGCTGTCCTACCGTCCTCAAGGATTCCTATTTGTGTATCATCAATTAGATTCACAAGAGTTGCTATGTCGTTGGTCAATGGCACTTGAGTGAAAGCCTCACCTGCAAAGACCACAAGACCTATGTTGTCGCTGGTGCGGTTACTAACAAATTTCTTTGCCACATCTTTGGCGGCTTCAAGTCGGTCGGGCGTAAAATCTCGAGCTTGCATACTGCCGCTAACGTCAAGAGCGAGCACGATATCAGTTCCCTCGATATCGGTCTTAGACCAACTATTGGGAGCTTGAGGGCGAGCTAAAATAATCACCAGACATGCCAATGCGAGCATCTCAAGGGCAAAGAGCACATGGCGCATCCATTCCTTCCAGCTGCGGGGCATATTGTCAAACGCCTGAGTTGTCGGAAGGCGCAACGACGGGTCGCTCTTGCGATGCTTGAGCACATACCACACAGTGAGAGGGATGATGAGCAGCAAGAGCCACAACAATCCTGGGTGCATGAAGTGCATGTTATTAATCATTGCTTACCCTCCTTTCCTGCATTTTCCTCGTCAATCACAGGTACAGGTTTAGTTTGCTCAACGAAATTCACTGACCTTTGAAAAGCTATCTCGTTGTCATCGGCGAGGGTGTGCATATTGGCAAATTTCACAAAGTCGGCAATCTCAAGCACGTCGTTGAGCTGGTCATTGGCGATGTGAGCCTCCTTGTTCTGCCTGATTTTCTCCATGATTTGTGAAGAAGTGAGCTCCACAGCCTTGATGCCGAAGCGGCGGTCGATGTAGACACGCAAAATATCGGTCAGTTGAGTGAAATACTCCTTCTCCTGTCCATTTTGCCATAAGTTGCTCGCCTTGAGCGCCGTAAGGGCTTGCATGGCTTCCTCGTAAGGCGGCAATCGTTTCTTGATGGGTTTCAACGGGTTGATGCCTTTCTTGAACCATTTAAGATAAGCGAAAATAGCCGCTACTATCAGCGCGATGCCCAGTAGCCACGCCCACCAGTAGTTGCTGATGAAGTCGGGCACCATGTCAAGGAGCTTGAATGGGACCTCAATAATGGGCTTGAAGTCTTTGATCTTGCCTTCGGTATCAACCTTGATGGAGTCGACAGTTAATGACAACTGCTTGCTCTTTATGGTGTCTTTGCCCACCACATATACAATAGGGGGCAACTGATAGGTGCCTGGATCGAAGGCTTGCAACGAAATGTCGCGCTTTATTTGCACTCGGTTGTTGCCCAAGTCGGTAGTGTCGGCGGTCCCTTTGTCGGCGATTTCCACTTTGGCGTTCAAAGTGTCGGCAAGAAGGGTTACCAGCATACCATTGACACTCTTGTCCTGCTCGATATTGACATGGAGTGTTGTGGTCTTTCCCATCAACAGTTTTGCCGAGTCGAGCTTCGCGTCGATAGTGGTGTTGCCTGCACTTGCCGCATGCATTACCAGCAACAATAGAGCACTTATTATATATCGTTTAAACCTCATTATAATATTATCGGTAAATTAATCTCTTTTAATGCAAATCGCCTCACCCGCGTTTCTTGAAAAGTGCCATGAGCGATTTCACAAAGTCCTCATCGGTGGCGACTTGAGCCAGGTCAACGTTACTGCGTGTGAGGGTGTCGTTCATCGCCTGTTGACGCTCATACCACCAGCGGTCGTAGGCTCGACGCACACGTTGGCTGCTCGTATCAATCCATCGCTCGACATCACGCTCCGAGTCTTGCACCTTGATTAGTCCCACATTAGGCAGGTGTGCCTCGCGTTTGTCATAGACCTGCACGGCTATCACATCGTGTTTGTGGTTGGCGATGGAAAGGCTCTTGTAATAATCTTCCGAGTCGAGGAAGTCGCTGATAAGGAATGCAGTACAGCGTTTCTTGATACCACTGGTCAAGTATTCGAGAGCAAGATTTAGGTTTGTTCCACGGTTCTCGGCCTTGAAGTTCAACAGTTCGCTGATAACACGCAGGATGTGCTTGCGACCCTTCTGCGGCGGGATGAATTTCTCAATCTTGTCGCTGAAGAGCAGCACGCCCACCTTGTCATTGTTCTCGATTGCCGAGAAAGCGAGCGTAGCGGCAATCTCGGTCATAACGTCCTGCTTCGACTCGCCAACGGCGCCAAAGTTCTTGCTGCCGCTCACATCAACCACGAGCATAACGGTGAGCTCACGCTCCTCCTCGAATACCTTCA
>CAJOFH010000078.1 GCA_905233845.1 uncultured Muribaculaceae bacterium
CGGCAAGACTTTCACCAAAACTATGCCCATGAAACGACATCAGCGAATAGCAAAACTATTCACTGATGAGTTTTGGGGTATGCAATGACGAAGTCAGGTGCGCTTAAGGCACAAAGTTCTCGGGCCAACTATCGCTGTCTACTTTTTCAAAATAAACATATTAACATTTTAAACTTTAATCAGACATGGACATTTACGAGTTTTATGACGAGAACAGCAACAATGCATTTGATGACGATTTCTTCAGCTTCATTGGCGAGGATCGCTACGAGGCCGAAATGGTGGAGAAATCTATGAGGACGGCGTTGACGATCTAGACACAGCCGACGACAGCACCTCACGTGGGACCTCAAGTTGTGCATTTGCAACATCTTCAAGGCGCAACTTTGACAACTTCTATGACTACTTGCGCAGTCAAGGCTTCAACATTATGAAGTCGAGAGAGGCATTCCCTTACAGAATGGACGTTTTTGATCTCACCAAGGAGGATGCCGACTGGTTAACAAAGGTGTTTTGTGCCAACCGTCGATTGGTGCCAAAGAATAGTTGTGGTCGAGTGGCCTAATGGCCTAATGGCCCAGGCAGGCTATCGTTGTGACGTAATGGTCCACCGTGTCTGGACCATCCTATTACTGCGGTGAGAATGACCGAGGGTGTGCCGCGCCTCACCCTCGGCAACAACACCGGTTGAGATATAATGAGAATGTTTTAAGAAGGACATAAAACAATAAATAATTTACTAATATGGCAGTAAAAAGATACAAGAGCGTAAAGAAGAACAACAGGAGGAGTGTTAACGCAGACAACGAGGAAGGAATGATTAAGGGTTTTGAAACGGCGCCAACATCGCTGCTTCAAGCGTTTGACCGAGTGGGAATGGTTGCCAAGCACAATGAGTTTACTGACGAAGGACTCAGTGCAGTAGACGCTGAGCTTGAGTACTTGTCAAAGCGACTTGGTGTCACTCGTATGCAAGCGAAATGGCGCGTGCATTGGTGATGTCAAGAAATTCGGCAAGGTCGCTCACTGTCACTTGGTTGAAGTCATTCTCGATGCACACTCCGAGCAAAAAGGCTGGTGAAAGACTTGACTACACTTGTGCACTTGAGACTCTTATCGGTCAACAGTCGTTTCGGAGGCGACAGCTATAGTGTGCCTAGTCACGTACTGAAGTTGCTGTCTCGTAACGAGGACTACAAGGCACCTCAAGTGACTGGACTCGACTCGAACCAATTGCTTGCTTATGTGAACACATTGATCGCGAGGACTTGCAATCACCGAATGGACACCGATGCACTGCAAGAGGAGATAATGTGGATTCTTGACGCTAATCCCGAATGTAGACTGGTTAAAGAACTCAACAAACTGAAGCTCAATAATTATAGCAGCACATTTGCTTTGTTAATGCTGTGTTCTGCTCTTGGGACCAAAGGCATTGAGAAACTTCATCTGAGAGTAATCCTGCAGTATCTCGAAGACCAACTGGAGGCTACTGAATTTAGTTTCAGTGTCAAGGAAGGATATAACGAATTAATAGTTAAAGGCCTCGTTGAGCCATATTGCGAGGACGGGACAGCTAATCCCGACATCATCACCTTGACAAAGAAAGGCCGCAAGAAACTGCTCGTGGGAGTGAAGATAGAGAAAGCACGTGACGACGATGAAGAGGACGAAGAGCTCTTCGAGAACAACTTCCTTAACTTGATCAAGGCTGACGACATTGCCCACAAGCCACTCTTCTACGAGCCACAAGTGGAAAAACTTGTGAGTGAGCTCAACAAGTTCTTTGAGCAAGATAGTTATAATGTCATAGTCGAGCGAATGAAGCAGAGTAATTTCCGCAGTGCCTTTGCTTGTATCTTCTACGGTGGTCCAGGCACTGGCAAGACCGAGACAGTTTATCAGCTTGCGCGAGCGACGCATCGCGACATATTGATTGTCGATGTTCCACAAATCAAGGACAAGTGGGTGGGTGAGAGCGAGAAGAATGTAAAGAGCATTTTTGACCAGTATCGTGCCCTCGTCAAAAAGAGCAAACTCACTCCAATCTTGCTCTTCAATGAGGCCGACTCCATCTTCAGCAAGCGTCTGACTAATTTGGAGCATGGTGTTGACCAAATGTACAACACTATGCAGAACATCATCTTGCAAGAAATGGAGACCCTTGACGGCATCTTGATTGCCACCACCAACCTTACCGACAATCTCGACAAGGCCTTTGAGCGCCGCTTCCTCTACAAGATAAAGTTTGAGCGTCCGTGTCAAGAAGCACGTGAGCACATATGGCACGCTATGATTCCCACGCTCAGTGCAGAGACAGTCGCAGCATTGGCCAAGAAATATGATTTCAGCGGTGGCCAAATCGAAAATGTGGCTCGCAAGTATGCCATAAACAACATTCTCTATGGCGAAGCTCAAAATCCCCTAGACTCACTGAGTGACATCTGCGACAACGAACTAATCGAGGGCAGTGACAATAGCCGTCGTGTGGGATTCTAAAAATTGCAAGAATAATTTTTGTACCAGAATAAAATGAGTATAAAACTTGGTTAAAGGTGTTGCCGTCGCCCTCGCTTGGCAGGGAAAGGAATGTATTTGGGCCCAGTGACCATAGCGGGGGCAGCCACCTTTGATTTGAGAGAAAAAACTTTAGAATAACGAATTAAACATATAAATGATTATGGCATATTACATCAATGCAAAAGGCGAGAAGATTAACGGTAGTGAGTACAAGACAAGGCATCCCGAGGGAAAAATTCTGCTGCTCGACGGCTCTGAGCTCACATGCTATGAGAAACAGGATGTCACCGACGATAAAATAGACGAGGAGGAAAAGAAGCGCTTGCTCAAGCTCTTTACCGACAACGCATTTTACTTGCTTACGCATCGTGAGCGCATCATGAGCGACAGCCGCATGTTTCTGTGCCAAGTGCCGTCGAGGAGCGGACTGATGTACTCGGGGTATAGTGGTTTTGAAAAGCCCACTCTCGGTATCTATTTCGAGTGGTGGAGAGAATGTCCTGGAGCTATGATAACAGGCAAGGACGGCACTCGCTCTCTGATTTATCACCTTGCTGGTAGTCCGCTCAGCGGTGCCAACTGGTGCAAAAGGGTCGACGAGAATGGCGAGACCCATGAGGTTAAGCTCAATTCGTTCATCAAACACTGGCGACCGTTCGTTGGCATCAACACTCGCTACACCGATGCCAAACAACGCTATCAGGCCTACTCGCTCGAAGAAGCGCTGGAGATTTTACATACCGAGGACGAGGACAACGACAACACATCGCTCTCGCATGCTATCACAATTGAGTTCATGCAAAACTCTATCATCGGGCTTAAGCATAAGATTGAAGAACTAAATCGCTTAAATGACGACCTCAACGAGCGATATGAGGATTTGTTCTACAAAATGTATGGCGAAGATATGCGTCGAATCTATGGTAAACACAAAGAATACGAGCAGCGCATCAACAGTGAGATAGAACGCGAGAAGGAGTCACGTCGAGCATTAAGAGCCAAACTGCGTCAAGAAGTAATAACCAAGCAAGAGTATGACTTGCAGTTGAGGGAGATTAATAATCGTCTTAAGGACATGCAGCAGCAGCTCTTGGATCCTGAGTTCGACTGCTTCGAGGAATTAAATGCAATCACGGGCGATGATTCGCTCAACATTTATCAAGTAGAACATTATATTAACAAATACAATAAAAACTGTAATGAATAGCATCGTTTTAAACATTCCGCACTGTTCCACAGGCAGTATCTTCGATTTGGGTAAATGGCCGCATAATCCACACTTCATCAACAGTGTGGTGCGACGAGTCACCGACTGGTACACCGATTTCCTTTTCTACAGCCACAATCCCGCTGTTCAAGAGGTGGTGTTTCCCTATTCGCGCCTGGTGTGTGACGTGACGGGCACCGACGAGGAGTCCATAATCTGGACTAAGCAAGGCGGTTATACCCGCAATGAACTGAGTGATTCGGAGCACTCGGCACTGCTCGACTTGTACCGTGAGCACAACGATAAGATAAAAAGCCTCATCAACGAGGATTCAATCTTGATAGAATGCCACTCCTTTATAGACGAGGAGGAATGTGACATCATTTTGGGCACCATCGACTGGGAGCGCAACCGTGACATAGTGGACTTGGCGATGCGTGAGTTCAAGAACTCAGGTTACTCGGTCGGCATCCTTGATGACGTAGTTTCCGCTTTCACCCCATTGTGCAAGTCGATGTTCATCAAAGTGAACCGCCGCGTCTACATGAACCAGAACTTATTATTACTTGACCGGAATTCACGTCAATGGATGCGCTGGTTTGGTTGCCTAAACCGTGTCTATGACAAACTTTTAGGCCAAGAATATTATCATAAGGATAAGAACATTAGAACATTGTCTTCACATTAAATAATCGTAAAAAATGGCAGATTATTAATGTGAACCTTGCGTAATTCTATCCCAACATAAATCCTTATGAGCGATATAGGATTAAGGAACTAACCATTGTTGCTTAAAGAACAATGGTTAGTCCCGTGTGTGTATTTGTTGGGTGGTGATTTAGTGGCCGAAGCTGATGCCGCGGAGGACGAGACCGAGGGTCCAGCGGTTTTTGATTTCGGGGCCGAAGCCGGTTTTGAATAACGACTGTGGGGCGTAACGGAAGTAGGCGCCGAGGCTTCCCCAGCTGAGCATGGCGACACCGTCGAATGATATTTTGCGCTGGTTGAGTCCACGTGTTGTTTCGCTGTAGTCGGTCTTGTCGATGCGATAGGAGTCGTTGTAGTCGGCAAAGAAGTTCCAGTTCATCACTGCTCCCACTGCAATGTTCCAATCCCTGCCGAGCGACTGGTTGAACATCAAAGGAAACTGCATTGAGCGCACGAGCAGAGTTGCATGGTGCTTTTCGAAGGGTTGGGAGAGCTCGTTGTAACCCAACACGCCATCGTTGCTGCGAGTCCAGAAGTAAGGTTTGTTCAACCCATATCGGTGCCAGTTAAAACCCACGCCAAGAGAGAATCTCGAGTCCCCATTGTTGAAGACGTAGCCCAATGCCATAAAGTTTAGAACACCAATCTCGGACATCGATTTCTTTACAATGTCACGGTCGGCACTGGCGACACTATGACCACCCCATCCAATGTAGAGGTCGCTCATGAAAGCCTCCCAGTGCGGCTTATTGTAGCTGGTATCGATTTGTGAGAAGGGATGGTGGAACTTCACCTTTCCGCCCTCACTCTCTTGAGCGTAGAGCCTGCCTTTATAGCGCTCCTTGACAAGGTATTCATAGCGGTAGTCCTTGTCGGTTTCATTACCTTCGACGTTGAGACGGAACGATCCATCTCGCTTGGTGATAATCACTTGTTCGGGTTTTTTGATGACTTTTACCGAGTCATCTTTGAATGCTTCGCTTGCTGCACACAGGCTGGGCAAAGCCATTATTGCAGCCAACAAAAAAGTTACTCTTTTTTTCATGATTTGATTAAATTAAGTTATTCGTATTTATTATGCCTCATTATTGTCGGGCTGATATTCCAGGATGTCGCCTGGGGTGCAGTCGAGTGCTCGGCAGATGGAATCGAGGGTGGAAAGTCGCACCGCCTTGGCCTTGCCGTTTTTAAGAATGGAGAGGTTGGCGAGGGTGATGCCCACCTTCTCGCTCAGCTCGTTGAGCGACATTTTGCGCCGCGCCATCATTACATCGAGATTAACTATAATCATAAAGCAACAGAATTTAGATAGTTAATCTTTGTTCCTCGGCAGCGTCATAGGCAATCTTGTAGAGGAAAGCGATGATAAGTGCTACAAGGGGATAGAGGAAAACGTTGTCGGTAAGCACCACGTCGAAATGCTCGGTTTTTGCACAGGCGATACTCATATTATCACTCAAGAAGGAGTAGATTGGCAGCACTATTACCATCACGCCCAACAGCACCACATTGGCATGACTGAAGATGGTTCCTCCCTTGAGATACCTTAATATATTTATCAAAAAGGCCGTGAAAAGCCCTGCCATAGTGAGCATCGCAAGGCGATGGAGGACGAAAAATGTCACTTTGACTCCGATGCGTGGCGAGTCCCAGTTGATGACTCCCTCGCCACTGCTTGTAGTGAGCACAAAATAGGATTGAACTCCGTAGAATATCAACCACAATGGAATGAGTGCAAGCATCACATAGCACACAATTTTCAAGAATTTTACTGATGTTTTGTTCATGACGAAAAAAGATTAAAAGATTGATTTCGCTGGCAAAGATATAGCGAATTTATCGAAAAACAATAAATTTATCTCGATTTTTAATAATTTTTAATTGTTTTACGGGATTTTATCAGACAACATACACAACGTAATAACAACTAAAACAACTTTTTGGGATTTTGTGGTAGACTGACTAATTTCTTGGGACGGTTGGGACAATGCACCGCGCCTGCGGTGCAATACATTGACAGCTCCCAGAATGGCGTGGGATAGTTTTTGAAAAAAAACTTGTGCACCGCGCCTGCGGTGTAATACACTGACAACTCCCAGGATGGTTTGGGACAGTTTTTGAAAAAAAAAACTTGAGCACCGCGCCTGCGGTGCAATACATTGACAGCTCCCAGGATGGTTTGGGACAGTTTTACAAAAAAAATTTATGAATCACTTCCATCACTTTGTACTTCCTTTTTGTAGTTTTACATCAATGTCAAAGAACTCTGTGGGTTGCAAAAATAAATGTGTTGATTGGGGAAAAACAAGGTTTTAAAAACATGCAAGCACCTTAAAATCTCCAAAAGCAAAGCATTTTTTGCAATTTACTTGGACGATGAGCTTTTTTTCTATAATTTTGCGTCAGAAAAATAAACCTTATTAGTTTTTCATTAAAGAAAGATTGAATAAAAAGAGGTGGTGGTTGCCGTAGTAGAGGCTTACTTCGTCGAGCCGGTGGGGTAAAACCCACAAGGGCATCAAGTGCCTCTATGCTTGTCGCACCCCACCTATTTTTTTAATATTTTAAGATGTAACGAAGATGAATTACAACTCTAAACTTAAGGAGATTACAACTAAAAAGAATTATGAAGGTGCCAAGGCCTATGCCATGACTACTGAGTTGGAGCTTTACACTGCTGCAGTAACTGCATCGCTCAGCGACACATTCTATGAGGAAGAGGACGAGCGCGTGAATCGCATAGCCCAGCTCATCGGCAAAGTGTCGCCAGAATTTGTTGCGCGCCTCGCAGTGTACACACGTACAGAAATGCATCTTCGTAGCATCCCCTTGCTATTGCTGGTAGAGCTTGCCAAGGTTCATAATGGCGACAACCTTGTGGCGAGGGCAGTTGAAAAGACTGTGCTTCGTGCCGACGAGATTATGGAACTGTTGATGTGCTATCAATGGCGTAATCCATCCAGCAACCCCAACAAAAAACTCGGCAAATTGTCACGTCAAATTCAGAATGGCCTAAAAAATACTTTCAATAACTTTGACGAGTATCAGTTCGCCAAATATGACCGTGACAACCTTGAGGTTAAGCTTCGCGATGCTTTGTTCCTGGTCCACCCCAAGGCCAAAGACGAACAGCAGCAAGCAATTTTTGACAAGATTGTGAATCGCCAGCTTGAAACTCCATACACTTGGGAGACTGAGCTCTCGGCACTTGGACAGCAAAACTTTGAGACCGAAGATCAGAAGCAGCAGGCCTTCCGAATGAAGTGGGAAGAGCTGATTAATAGTGGCAAACTGGGTTACATGGCTTTGATGCGAAACCTGCGCAACATGCTGCAGGCCGATGTGTCATTACCCGAAATCCACAAGGTGGCGAGCCGTCTCTCGGATGCAGAACAGGTTGCTAAATCAAAGCAATTACCTTTCCGCTATTTGGCAGCTTATCGCGAGCTGGAGATAGTTGACTCCACTAAAACCTCTGAGTTGATGAATGCACTGGAGGCAGCTGTCAAAAACTCTGCCGCCAACATAGAGGGCTTTGATGAGAACACTCGTGTGCTGCTTGCCTCTGACGTTAGTGGCTCAATGAGATCGCCCATCAGCAAAAGAAGCACAGTCCTTAACTATGACATCGGCATCTTACTGTCGATGCTTCTCAAAAGCCGCTGCAAACAAGTGATTTCGGGCATTTTTGGTAATGAATGGAGAGTGGTAAACATGCCAAGTGACAATATCCTGATGGCTTCACGCCAGATGGATAGACTTGCCAACACATTAGGTTATGCCACAAACGGCTACAAGGTCATTGATTGGCTCATTGAGCAAGAGATGGTAATGGATAAAGTAATGATGTTCACCGACATGCAGATGTGGGACAGCACAGGCCGTTTTAAGAGTTTTGAAGATTCTTGGAAGAAGTACAAGAAGATAGCTCCAGAAGCCAAGCTTTATCTCTTCGACCTTGTGGGTTACGGCCATCTACCTTTGCGCCTTACTGAGCCTAACGTATATCTGATTGCAGGCTGGAGCGACCGAGTGTTTGACGTGCTATCGGCTATCGATAAAGGAGTAGATGCCTTAAGCGTTATTAATAAGATTGACATCTAGACAATAAGGAGTTGTCAGCATGTCGTCACGATTCATTCAAAAAGTTGCCACTTCGTGGTCGAAAAGCCTGCTCACGCAGGAAATATTTAATATTCACCGAGTAAGCTCAGTTTTGTGAGAGTATAAATATTTGTTGTTTTGGTGGTGATTTGTATAATTCGCCGTTTTTCCTGACTTCGTCACTTTTTTCTTAAGAGAAAAATGTTAAAATATAATTGATTTATAATCAAATTGTTGTAATTTTGCATACCCTGAATTTGGGGTATG
>CAJOFH010000079.1 GCA_905233845.1 uncultured Muribaculaceae bacterium
TCAACCACAAAGTTACAAAATGTCTCGCTATTTTCCAAATATTAGCCCCACTATTTTTGATAAAAACAACATATTTCCTTATCCCGAACTCGGGTAATTATTGATTGAAAACGTGCTTCAATAAATGTGAAGCACGTTTTTAATTATCTCTTTACCAGTTGGGCAATTTTTTATAGCTCAATACGTTATTATTATAATACGTAATGATTTATTTATTATTGGGAGAAAAACCTCTAAAATACTTGAAATGAGAAGTTTTAGAAATATATTGCTTGCTGCGGTGGCGGCGTTTTGTTGCTTGGGCGCAACAGCTCAGGAGTTGAACTGCACCTTTGAGGTTGACTCCAAGAAGGTGAAGAATGCCAACAAGGATATCTTTAACACCCTTCAAGAGGCTGTGAATGAATATCTCAACACCACTGTTTGGACCGATGCCCAGTTTGCTGTCAACGAGAAGATTCAGTGCAAGATGTTCCTCTCTGTCGCCGAATATGACGAATCAAACGGCAGAATGAAGGGTGACTTACAAATCCAGAGCACTCGTCCAGTATATAACAGTTCTTACACAACGACCTTGATAAACTTCAAGGACACCAAAATCGAGTTTAACTATGACAACAACGAGCAGCTGGTCTACAACGAGCAGGAGATGCAAAGCAACCTCACGGCAATCCTCAACTTCTATGCGCTGTTTGTCATAGCTTTAGATTTTGACTCCTTTGCGCCAAACGGTGGAGACCCCTACTATGAGAAGCTCGAAAACATTGTGCGCATGGCACAGAGCAGTGGCGAGAGTGGATGGAAAGCCTTTGAAGACAGCAAGAACCGTAGCGCCATCCTCAGCGCTTATACCGACAAGCAGACCAATGCAATACGAGAGATTTTCTACAACTACCACCGTCAAGGTCTTGACCAGATGGTGACCAGTGTGGACAAGGGCCGTGCCACGATTACACAACAGCTCGAGAAGCTCAAAGGAATCTACGACGTAGCGCCGATGTCGGTGTGTCTGTCAATGTTCAAGGACGCCAAGATGGACGAGCTCGTGAATATCTACTCCAAGGCTAACAGCTCAGAAAAGGAGAAAGTCTACGAACTGCTCTATCCCCTCTACCCGACCGAGACTGACCGCTTGAATAAAATCAAGAACACTGAGAATAAGTAACAAGTATATATAGAGCATATAATTTAAATTATTTGCTTACGTCTTTGTTGTTTCCTTGTTTTCCTTGCATTCTCGTTTACAGTTACACCTTTACTAAATAATGCTAAAGCGATTATCGATATCTAACTACGCTCTCATCGACCAGCTCGACATTGATTTTGAGCAAGGTCTAACCATCATCACTGGTGAGACGGGAGCAGGTAAATCTATTATACTCGGAGCATTATCGCTCATTCTGGGTGAGCGCGCCGACTCATCGGCGATTCGTGACAAGGAACGCAAAACGGTGGTGGAAGCCACTTTCAACATCAAGAGTTACAACCTCAAGCAATTCTTCAACGATAACGACCTCGACTACTACGACGGCGAGCTGATTGCGCGACGCGAGATTAACCCGAACGGGCGGTCACGAGCCTTTGTAAACGACGGCGTGGTGGGGCTTGCAACCCTCAAGGAGCTTATGACGCGCCTTGTCGACATCCATTCGCAGCACAGCAATATGCTGCTCTCCCGCCCATCCTTCCAGCTCTCGATCCTCGACAGCATAGCTGGCGATGAAAAGGTGCTGGCCGAGTATCAGAAACTCTACTCACAATTTATAGAGACCGAGAAACAACTCAAAGAAATGCGCACCAACGATGAGCGTAACCGCAGCGAGGAGGATTATCTGCACTTCCAGCTCAACCAGCTGAAAGAGACCAACCTCAAGGCTTGCGAGGACGAGGAGCTCGAGCAGCAGCAACGACGACTTGCCAACGCCTCAAGCCTCAAGGAAGACCTGTGGAAGGTGAGCAGCATCCTCAACAGCGAGGAGAACTCACTGCTTGACCAGCTGCGCGACATCCATGACACCCTCGCCACAGCACAGGAAAACCTCCCAGATGTTGAAGGGATGAGCGAGCGCGTGAACAACGCCCTCATCGACCTCAAGGACATAGCACAGAGTGTGTCGGCCATTGAGGAAAGCCTCAACGACGACCCAGCTGCATTGCAACATGTGGAAGAACGGCTTAATGCCATCTACTCGCTTGAGCGCAAGCACAACGTCAAGACCGTCGACGAGCTGCTGAAACTGCAATCGCAATACGAAGTGCGCTTGGCAGCCATCGACAACAGCGAGGAGACTATCAAAGCTTTAGAACAAAAGCTTGGAACAATCGAACTTCAATGCCACAAACTTGCTTCAGAGCTGCATAGCTTTAGGCATGATGCCGCTGATCAATTCGGCAATTTGCTTAAGGATATGACCCATAAGCTTGGCATGCGCAATTTGGATTTCCACATTAATTTCTCAGATGTGGACCTTAACTCTACAGGTACCGACGCAGTACAGTTCCTCTTCGCCTTCAACATTAATCAAGAGCCTATGCCCGTAAAAGACACGGCATCGGGAGGCGAGATTTCAAGAGTGATGCTTTGCATCAAGTCGATAATAGCACAGTCAATGAAGTTTCCAACCATCATTTTTGACGAAGTAGACACCGGCGTTTCGGGCGAGGTGGCCCACAAGGTTGGAGACATGATGGGCGACATAGCACGACATCTCCAGGTAATCGCCATCACCCACTTGCCTCAAGTGGCTGCCCATGGCAACAGCCACCTACGAGTCTTCAAAACCGACACCGACACTCAGACTCTCACAAGCGTTGAGCGCCTCAACGACGAGGAGCACGTAACCGAAATAGCACGCATGCTCAGCGGTAGCGAGGTAAGCCAAGCCGCCATCGACAACGCCCGAGCCTTGATACAGGGGAGAGTTTGAAAGGGAAGAGGAGAGAGGAGAGAGGGGAGAGTGAAAAACTTATAACTGACAACTGAATAACTATATGGACTATATCTTCGGACTACACGCAATCATCGAGGCCATTGAGGCTGGAAAGACCATCGACAAGCTCCTGCTCAAGAAAGACCTGAGTGGTGACCTCGCACGCACGCTTATCAACCTCGCACGTGAGCGAGAAATTACCGTGCAGCGAGTGCCTATCGAGAAGCTCAACCACATCACCCGTAAGAACCACCAGGGAGCCATTGCCATGCTCGCTGCTGTTACCTACTACAAGGTAGAACAAGTGTTGCCAGCAGTGTATGACGAGGGTATGAATCCATTCTTTGTTGTGCTTGATGGCGTGACCGACGTACGCAATTTTGGCGCGATAGCGCGCACTTGCGACTGCGCTGGTGTCTCTGCTATAGTAATCCCTGAGAAGGGGAGTGTGAGTGTAAACGGCGATGCCATCAAGACGTCGGCTGGAGCCCTAAACTATCTGCCCGTATGTCGCGAGAAGAGTCTGCAAGAAGCCATAAAGCTACTACACGACAGCGGATGCCGCATCATAGGCACCAGCGACAAGAACTCGGCAAACTACACCCAAGAGGACTATACAGGTCCTGTGGCGCTCGTGTTAGGCTCTGAAGGAAAAGGCATCTCACGCGAGGTGATGCGCCTGTGCGACGCTCTCGTTGCCATCCCTGAGTTCGGCAACATCAACTCCCTCAACGTATCGGTAGCCGGCGGCATCATGATGTATGAAGTAGTGCGACAACGTCTCAATAACGGCCAGGGGGTAAGTTGATTGCACTATTCATATCAATTTAGAAAAAATAATCATGGATTTATGGGTTGAACCCGAATCGGCCTAATGAACGATTCGGGTTGAATAGAAAGCCGCTTGAGTTGAGAGTCAAGCGGCTTAAAAAGAAATGTTGCGTAAAGTAGAAAGTTAGTTCCGTTTAGCGCATTGGAGTGATAAACTCGAAAGAATTGTCGTCATAGAAAATCGTGATATTTACAATTTGTCGTTGGCCAGTGGGGGAGGGTGTTCCTCCACGGCTCACATTCTTTGCGATGCTCTGAAGGGCGGTGTTCAGGGCAGCAGCACCACTGTTTGCAGCACTCTGATCGCCATCACTGAAGCTAATGGTGCGTTGATTTCTTGACGTGGGATTGCCCTGCTTGGCACCTGCACCACCCATAAAGCCCTCATTAGGCTGTGGAGTTTTGGACAAGTTTTGCGCTACAGGATTTCCAGATGAATTAGCGTCCTGAGAAACGAACATTTCGCCGTCACCGAACATCAACCACATAATATTAAGAGCAGGATAGGCTAAATGAATCTTAGAGATCACCTCATCGCTCACTTTTTTGTTGCGACCTTTTAGCAACTGAGTGATTGTTGGGCGAGGTATCTCGCAGGTGTCGGCAAACTGTGAATTTGAGATGCCGTTCTGGTCTAAGAACAATTTTAAGCGCGAAATAATGTCCATAATGCGATTAACAATTATAAATTTTGCGTTTGCAAATTTAGAACAAGGTATTGAAAAATCCAAATTTTTAAACATAAATCTTAGAATTTACATTTTAATTTTCCAAAAACACGGTTCTATTTCCTAATTTATAGAGCATAGGATTTATATTAAACCAATAATTTAATATAATACATGTATTAAACTACAATACAATGTTTTATAAATTGAAAACACATTAAATATTTTCACATCGACCAAAATTCCCCGAAAAGCACGACAAACGCTACACATTGCCATAGTTAAACATCTGATTTTCATTAATATGTGGAGATTGTAAACAATCGTTAAAATGCAATTTGTTTGGTTTTGCAAACTTTAAAAACGTAAATTATGATTTTTACACTGCCCCATAGGGGCGAAATTTAGATTTTAAATGACTAAATCTGCTGTTCACTTTTGCAAAAGCAACCCCACCTTGCCGAGTTCCAATTAGTAAACCCTCAATGGTAAAGTTACCATTTTATGCTAAAAACTGGATTCTTGGCAATAAAAATCACCAAAGCCGACCATTTACCCAGATTTTCGATTCTCAGCCACTTAAATCATAGGCTTCTCCCCTACCCCAACCGCCTCAAAACACCGATTATCAGTGAGTTTATACAAATTTTCATATGTCGATGACATTATCATAAAAATAGGTCAAAAATGTCGAAAAAGAGACTTTTCAGGTGCTTTTCCAGGGCTAAAACGGTTTACCATTGCGCAAAATTCCACAAAAAATGCAGTTGTAAAGCGTTTTCTGCCGTTTTCTGCCCTATTTCATGCTATCAATCTCACGGATTTGCCACAACTATAAACAAAAAGAAGGCGACCTTATAATGGTGAATTGTGGCAGTCATGAACAACGAATGTGAGAGGATGTTCCAACCCCCTATCCCACCCCACAATTATCCGCACCCCATTACAGTCGAGATGAAAAATATTCGATTCTCACAACGTTAATTTTTCTCCACAACTTCCAAACATACGACTTTTGGAACAGTAAACGAGTAAATAATTTTGAATGGAGTTTGGAGTTTTTTTAACGGTTTGCACCACTCGATTCGTGTTGAATTCCACAAGAGCAAGGACAAAGACAACGGCCACAACAAGGACAATGTCATATCTTGTTGTGACCGTTATAGAGATTGTTGTTCGGGCTAAATTGTTTCGTAATCGTCGGTGGCCGTGATGGTGGTGTTGCCGCTTGTGGGGCCTGGCGAGGGGGTTGATGAGTCGTCACGCAACTCGTCTTTGATGTCGTTGATGTCATCCATAGTAAAGTCCCCCAAAAACTGTAGAACAATCAGCTGTCGGTCATTCTCGTTGATGACGAGAACAATCTCGTTGAATGTTTCGTAACCAGTAAGGTATCCGTAAGCGGCAATTCGCTCTTCATCGTTGTGGTTGGATTTAAAGAGCACTTGATAATTGCGTGTATCGTCCAGTTCCTTTATTATTTTCTGCGCCTTCCTCACTACTTTCTTCTTGCTTGCCATGACAAACTGCATACTCTTCACCTTCTTGAGCAAGCCTGTAGGAAAAGGAGTTGCCTTGAGGATATCGATGTCAGCCAGATTGCCCAAGCCTATCACCATTGAGGCTGGCATTTGTAAATTGTATACATCGTCGAGTTGAGCCACCCTGTCGACAACAGTCTCGTGCGCGTTGGCACCAAAAGCAGCCATCATTATCACTGCCACAAAAGCAATAGATTTCATTACATTCTTCATCGTTTTATACATGTTTTTAGTATGTTATTATTCATTATTTCTGGCAAAAGTAATGCATTTTTTGTCAAAAAAGCCTTTAAAAACGTTTATTATTTCGTTGTTAACAATTTTTTTTATACTTTAGCGGTCCGAATAATAAGAGAATATCATTACTATGAACCGTAATATCGCATTTTGCCTAATCACCCTATTGCTACTTGTGACAATGGGCAGTTGCTCCAGCAACAGTAGCGACACGATGAATGGCAAGTTGAAAATCGCCACCGACTCAGTGACAGAAACTGGGTCGTTCAAGAAAAGCAACGGAGAGACTTGTGACATGAAAGTCACGCTCGTGGTCTCCTATCCCCAGACATCTCAAGACACTGCTACAGCGACGAAGTTGCAGCAGCTCTTCGTCACCAATTTGCTCAAAGTCCCCGACAGCACGATGTCTGTAATAGATGCCATGAAACGCTACGCAAAGTCTATTGTGAGTCAAGACACGCCATCGTCGGTTGGCGACACGCACGCTATGGGCGACAGCCTGAACATTGATGTTGATGAGATCAACATCGACCGATTTGAGCCACGTATTGTCATTAAGGTGGTGTATAACGACAACGACCTAATAACCTTCTGCAAGGAGGAGACAATCAACAAGAATGGCCAGAACACCTCGGTGTCGCACCACTATGCGAGCTTTGACTTGCAAGAGATGAAGCGAGTGACGCTGAGCGACATGTTCCGTGACGACAGTCTCGACAAACTCACGGCTCAACTCAAAGAGAAACTCATGGACGACAAGGGAGCGAGCGATGAGGATGAGCTCAACGACTTGGGCTACTTCAACCTGCCCAACCTCTCGGTCAACGGAAACTTCTTCTTCACAAGCCGCGGCGTAACTTGGAGCTATGACCCAAGCGTCATTGCTGTGGCTTCGGTGGGCGAACCCACAATCAACATCGATTACGACGACCTTGAGCCGTTCTTCTGCGACAACTCCATCCTCAAACGCATGTAATTATTCAGCATGAATCTAATTGATAAATATTTCCCTGAATTGACCGCTAAACAGCGTGATCAATTCAGCACTATGTTGCGTCTTTACCCCGAGTGGAACGAGAAAATCAATGTCATCTCGCGCAAGGACATTGACAACCTTGAGCTTAACCATATACTACACTCACTGGCACTGGTGAAATTTATCAAATTCACACCAGGAACGTCAGTTATGGATTTAGGAACCGGTGGCGGGCTACCAGGACTGCCGTTAGCAGCCTATTTTCCCGAGGTCAAATTCCACCTCGTGGACCGTGTGGGCAAGAAACTTAAGGTAGCACAAGATATTGCTGCTCAGGCGGGACTCACCAATGTCACATTTCAGCATGGCGATGTGCTTGAGGTGAAGGGCAAATTTGACTTCGTGGTTAGCCGTGCCGTGATGCCGTTGCCCGACATGGTGAAGCTTGTGCGGCGTTTCATCTCAAGCGAAAACTTCAACGCAATCCCAAATGGCCTACTATGCCTCAAGGGTGGCGACATGCAACAGGAACTCGCTCGTTACAAGCATGAAGTACTTGTCGACGACATTAGCTCATATTTTAGAGAAGACTTTTTCTCAACCAAAAAGATTGTCTATCTACCGTTGTAAAAAGCAATAAGACATTAAATTATTTGAAACTTTAAACCCAGAATAAAAAAATGAAAATTTCGCGATTCACGATGAATCCCTTTGGCATGAACTGCTACGTCTTGTGGAGCGGGCCAGGTGGCGACTGCATAGTTATTGATCCTGGCATGATGACTCAGAGCGAGAAGGATATGATAATTTCCTTCATCGAGAGCAACAACCTCACGCTTAAGCACGTTCTTCTCACACATTGTCATATAGATCATGCATGCGCAGCAACGTGGCTGGCTGGCAAATATGGTTTACAGGTCGAAGCTGGCGAGAAAGAAGCTGCCATAGCCGAAAATTTGCCACTGCAGATTCAACGGTTTGGTCTGAAAATTGACACCACTCCGCTGGTGATTGACAACATCCTTTCAGAGGGCGACGTCATCGACTTTGCTGGAGAAGAGATTCGTGTTCTTGAGACACCCGGTCATTCGCCAGGCTCTTTATCTTTCTACTGTCCATCGAGTTCGGTGATTTTCACTGGCGATGCAATATTCCAAGGCAGCATAGGGCGTACCGACCTGCTTGGCGGCTCTTTCACAGTACTAATTGACAGCATTAAGAGCAAAATAATGACACTGCCACCTGACACAGTCATAGCATCGGGACATGGCGACACTACCACGGTGGGAGACGAAAAGGTCTACAACCCATTTTTGTGATTTTTTCGCCTTACAAATTGTAAGTGCCATCAAAAAATGGAGGCAAAAAAAGCACCCAAAACTGAACTGCACCCCAAAAGTTAGACACAAAACTTTTGAGGTGCAGTTTTATGATACATTCGTATGAAGAACGTCTTGAAGTGGTCAAATTGATTCATT
>CAJOFH010000080.1 GCA_905233845.1 uncultured Muribaculaceae bacterium
TTGTCAACTACAAAGTTACAAAATATCTCGCTATTTTCCAAATATTAGCCCCACTATTTTTGATAAAAACAACATATTTCCTTATCCCGAACTCGGGTACTTATTATCTTAATTTGTTTCTTTTATCTTTGCTCTAACGTGAGCATAATAAAAAATCATCTACTTCAAAAAGAAGACTTTGACTCAAAATTCAGATTTTTGATTCAAATTGGTGAGAATGATAAAGCACGCGAAATTCTTATCAATCACATCCTTGCTGATAGAAAAATATTCTCTCTCAACAACATTAATGCAGATAAGAAAACAAAAATGTGCTTTAATTCTTATGGAGAAGAACTCAAAGCGGTTGGTCTTGAAAATCCATTCCAAGAAGAAAATTATTAAAGTTTTTATTGCTTTTCACAGAAGACTCATCGTTTTTTCGGTGAGTTTTTTTCTGTCTTTTACAACAACAATCAATCATATTTTCACAAATAAATTGTGGCTTCAATGGGTAGTGCCTGAGGTCGTAAGAATTTATTCTTTTGATTTTGCACGATTGCCCTGTCGGGTAATCGCTTGATTTTATTGTCTTTATCTCAAAAATCGGTTTTGATTTTGAGTTGAGGGTGTTTATTTGCTTTATATAATGTGATAATTTTGCAATGCAGAAATCGCAACAATTTTCATTAACCAAATAAACACAACTCAAAATGAAGAAACTATCATTCTTATTGCTTGCGGCTGTGGCGATGCTCGGTTGGATTGGCGCGCAGGCACAAGATGTGGTAGAGGTAACAAATTCCTCACCACAAGTGACTCAGGACTTCGACTCCATGTGGGATGCCACAGCAGGGGAGGCTCTGCTCGACATGCCTCAAGGCTGGCGTGTTGACCGCAACATGACTGGCGCACGTATGGTGGGCGCCTATTCAAGTGCGTCATCTACAGTGATGTATAGCGGTGGTACCAGCCTGGCAAGCAACGCCAGCAATGGTACATGGAACTTCCTCTCAAGCAGCGTTACCGGAGACTGCTCGGTTGGTGGTCTGTCGACCACAGTTAGCAACGGCACCCGCTGTATCAACGTGATGACCTGCGTGAAAAACGCTGGCGACGAGGCAGTGAGCAAACTCACTATTGGCTACGACATCGAGAAGTATCGCAACGGCGATAACCCTGAAGGGTTTGCCGTGCAACTCTATACCTCGACCGACGGAGAGAACTGGACCAGCGCAGGTGAGGATTTCTACACCTACTTTGCTCCCGATGCCGCCACTGCAGGCGCTGCCACAGTGCCCATCAGCACTACCGCCATCAGTGGCAAGCAACTCAAGGTGAACATCGCTGCCGGCGAACAACTCTATCTTGCCTGGAACATCAGCGTGGCAGGTGGATCGAGTCCCAACAAGGCTATGGGTCTCTCTATAGATAATGTGGTGATTGATGCCACATTCGCCTCACAAGACCTGAGCGCCTATATATATGTAGAAGATGTGACCAAGTGGAGCAATCTCTACATGAATGGCTCGTTGCCTGAGAGCAGCGCAGTGGTCAACGGTGTTAATTATAAGGTGTGGGCTATCGATATGGATGGCGCTAACCACACACTCAACTTCACCGACGGCGGCACCAACAGCCAGACCATGAACATCACTGCTAGCCGTGACTATTATCTGTGCCTCACAAAAACCGAGATAGCCGAGATTGAAGACCCCGAGAGTTATACTGGTTGGGTAGACCCAAGCCGTCCTCCTTTTGTGGCTTCAGGTATTTACCTGCGCGGCGAGGTCAACAGCTGGGGCGCAGTG
Source organism: uncultured Muribaculaceae bacterium (assembly GCA_905233845.1). Taxonomy (GTDB): domain Bacteria; phylum Bacteroidota; class Bacteroidia; order Bacteroidales; family Muribaculaceae; genus Sodaliphilus. Next base: position 1,791 of record CAJOFH010000080.1, read on the forward strand.
AGCGACTGGGAGTTCAGCGATGAGGGCGACGGTGTTTACTCGCTCTACGACAAAACCCTGAGCGGTGCTTTCAAGGTTGCCGACGCCAACTGGAGCAGCGCTTGCAACTACGGCAGCAACGGCACCTCGGCACTTATCGACACGCCCTATCAGCTCGTGCTCGGCACCAACGACAACATCTCATGCGGCGGCAACACTTACGTTTGCAAACGCATAGTCCTCACTATTGCCAACGGCAATGCGACACTGCTGCTTCAGAGCGATGATGACGAGACTGGCCTCACTTCGGTTTATGTGATGGGCGACAACAACGGCTGGAACTATATGGACACCAGCGGCGAGCTTCAACTTACCGAAGACAACATCTTCACCGGTCAGGTGACCATGAATGCCGGCGACGACGGCTATTGCCACTGGCGCATCTATCAGCGCTTGGGCATGGTTGGCGTGTGGGGCGCTGAGAGTGACCTCACTGGCGACAACACCAGCGGAACCCTCATCAAAGGCAGCACCGGTACCGTTTCAACCGCCGCTGGCACCTATGATGTGACTTTCAACCTCACTACTGGCGAGTTCAGCCTCGTGAAGTCGGCTTCTATGCCCACCACGATGACGCTGCAACCTGCTAACGTAGTGCTCGTTCCTGAACTGCCCGAACAGGTGAAAGTGCTCTCGCTCAACAACAGCCTCATTTACTATAACGATCAGGATGCAGTGTTCAACGACATTGCCGCCTCGATGGGCAAAAACGCCAACTGGACCAAGCACACCCTGCTCGGCAAGTCGCTCAAGACCCACTGGGACGAGGGTGACGGCATCGCCGAGGATGGAAACCCCGGCGCCAAGATGCTCATTCGCAGCGACGCATGGAGCCACATCATCCTTCAGGAGCAGAGTTCGCTCCCACGCACCGATATCGAGACCTTCCGTGCCAACGTGAAGCGCTGGGTAGACTACATTCGTGAATACTGCCCCAATCCTAACGCCATCATCATTGTGCCTGTGAACTGGGCCTATAGCGGTGACTGGGCAAACTACACCACCTTCAACAGCATCTTTGTCAAGAATTATCAGGATATGGCACTCGACTTGGGCGTGACTTTGTGCCCCGTGGGCGTAGCCTATCAGTCGGTATTTGACACCGAGGGCAGCACTGGCACCAACACTTGGTTCCTCGACGACCGCCACCCAACTCTCAAAGCCACCTATATGGCTGCTGCAATGGAGTATGGCTTGATATTTGGCGAGGATCCTGCATCAATTACCTACGCTCCCAGCGACCTGAGCGCCAACGATGCATTAAGCATGCGCACCTATGCCAGCAACGCCCTGAAAAGCTTTATCAACTACGTGGACCACACTGCTGGCCAAGTGCACTACAAGGTGACTGTTCGTGACCAATATGGCATGGAGGTTGAGCCTGCCGACCCAGTAGTGATGACTTTGAGCGACGGTGGCGACATCGACGACAACCAAGTCTTCACCAGCAACGGCACAAACGGCACATTCTTAGTGAACGCTACTACTGGCTCATTTACTCAAGACGCTAATTTGAAGGTTGCTACTGCCGAAACCGAGGTGGTGGTATATCCCGCTATCGAACTTAACGAGCAGACGCTGAGCGCAAGCGAGAATTTCGACGCCATTGGCGACGGGGCGACAGCAACTCTGCCCGAGGCATGGCGCATCGACCGCATTCTCACTGCTCCACGCACCGTGGGACGCTTTGACCAGGCCGACACCCAAACGATGTACAGCGGTGGCGTTAACTTGGCCAGCAACGCCAAGAACGGCACTTGGAACTTTGGCGCCGACGACATCAGCGACCGCGCTCTTGGTGGCATCTCTACAGGTGTTGCCGATGCGACTCGCTGTGTCAATCTCTATGCCCACTTGCTCAACACCGGCAAGAAAAACATCGAGAATGTGAACGTTAGCTACATCGTGGAGAAGTACCGCAAGGGCTCTAATGCCGCTGGTTTTGCAGTACAGCTCTACTACTCGATTGACGGACGCAACTGGACAAGTGCAGGCGACAAGTTCCGCACCTATTTTGCTCCTGACAGCGAGACAGCAGGCTATGCCAGCGTGCCTGGCGAGACAGTGGCAGTGAGCGACGTGCTCGACGTGCCCATTTCGCGTGGCTGCGACCTTTACCTCGCCTGGAACATCACAGTGGCAAGTGGTGACGCTGCCAATGCCGCAATGGCAATTGGTATCGATGACTTTAGCATCAGTGGCGAACTCCCCACAATCCCAGCAGCTAAGCACTACATCTATGTTGACGACCAAACTGGTTGGGACGCTCTGGGCCTCTATGCTTGGGGCGACAGCGAACTCTTCGGCGCATGGCCTGGCGAGGCAAGCGTGGGCGAAGTAAGCTTCGACAAGTCAACAACCTATAAAGTGTTCCTTCTCGACACCGAGGGTGGCAACTACCACCTTATCTTCAACAACTGGAACAACGGCAAGCAACTGCCCGATTACGACATCGTGGCCGACCGCGACTACTATTTCCGCATAAACGAATCTTCAGTTACCGAGGTTGATGTGTCGACCATAGTAGAGACTGTGATAGACAGCAAGGTAGCAATAAACTATCAAGGCGGCACAATCTCTTTTCCAGGAATGATTGAGGTGTACAACATCAACGGACAGCGAGTGGCACAGGGCTTAAACTCGCTGAGTATTGACCAGCTGACACGTGGCATCTACGTCGTGCGTGCCTCTAATGGAAAGCAGACTTCCAGCCTCAAAATAGCAAAATAATCTCTCACCATAGAATGCACATTAAGAAAATGCTTGGCTCATTGCGGGCCAAGCATTTTTCATCTTATCTTATCAAAATTCTACACCTGGACGAGGAGATTATTCCTCATCGACCTCTGTGGTCAATAATACTTTTACCTTATCCAAGGAGTAGCCATTGGTGACAGGCACAACTTCTTCCATCGTCTCAGCATGGTAAGCCCCAAGTCCATTGCCGTCGCCCACGATGAGGTACATGCCGCCTTTCAATGTGAAGTAGGTGTTAATATAGGAGTATTTAGGAGGAATGATGATGTCGCCATGGTTCTCTGTGTCGATAACGCCCCACTTGCCATCGCTTTTCACTTTTGCCAGAACGCCATAAGGCGCAGGGCTGCGGTCAATCAATTCGATTTGCTCAAACACGCACTGCGTGATTTCACCATCTCCTGGTGAAACGATAAAGGGGTCCACAAGGCCGTGCAGCACCTGCCCGTTGAACCTCCGGGCTACGTCGAAGAAGGGCCTTCTACCTTCACCTTGCAGAGCCGTGAGCAGTTTCACACTCTCGTATCGTGGCTCGCACATAAGTCCTCCACCACGACCGTAGATGCCCCACTGCCCGTTGTCGTCCCGCACCAGGAAATATTCGTCCTCCCCGTTGCCGGCATCGGCCAATTCAATCTTCGAGAACTGCCCAACTTCCTGACCGTCTATGTCGTAGAGCACCCAGCGCTCGGTGCCATTAGGAGCGGTCTTGCAGTAGGCTGTGGCGTTGTAGCCAAAAGTCAGCTTCTTGTCATAACCATTCTTGATATCAACGCTTGAGAGGTGCTGGTAGCCACTTGGAGTTGGATTTGGAGCAGTGTTTTGCTGCGCAGCGGTCTGTGTTTGCCGCTTGGCCTCTTCTTGTTCCTTTTGAATTCGAACATCAACTGCATTTTCATATATCATATTAAGCTGAAATTCAGCAGTATGAAATTCACTCAGAGCAGCCTCACGTGCTTCAAGTGTGGAGGCGGCCATCGCTTTAGCCCTTGCGTCTTTTGCCATTTTCTGATATCGGGCCAGCAAACACCAACTTTCATGAAATACGCTGCCACACGAGGGACAGGTGATCATGTGTTCCCCGTCACCCGTTTTGTAGATAAGTTCATATCTGTCATTGGGTACGTTAAGCTCACTTTTTACTTCAGGGAGTGGAGCGTATTCCTTAAGGTGTGTTGAATTGGAAGTGGATGATGAGGAAGAAGACGATGATTCGCTCTCACTCTTCTTCACAAATGTGCAACCACTATTGTGATAGGCAGGGTCGTCGAAATGCTTTGCGTCGTCACCTTTAAGATACACGCCACACTCAGGGCATATGACACCCACTATTTTGGCATTCTGCGCATGAACGGCCACAGCAAGCACACTTAACAATGCGATGAGAATAATTCGTTTCATAGTCTGTACTTTTATTAGCACTAAAATTGCAACTAAGGCATCTCGAGCAACAAGCTCTTGATGCCTCTGCAAATTTACAATAAATCTCACAAAATCAAACTATTTTGCAACAATTTACCGCAATACTACCAATAACGGCAGAAGTACCGACGATAGCAGTGTTACTACCCCTATGCATTTGCCATAACCATATCGTAGAGGATAGAATCCAAAGCTTCGGTTGAAGTTCACGCCATACTCATTCTCAATAGCGTGAAGATGGGTAAGTATTATCTTTTCCATTAATTGATTTATAGTTATAAAATACTTTGGCAGAACTTGCTTAGTAAGCCATACTCCATTATTGGAAAGATAGAATTTACAGCCATCCGCAACCATCTTGCGGCAATCAATTTTAATCACAAAAGGCGTTCCGTGCCTTGACCCTACGTTGATTGCTTTGGCCTCATCTGGCGTCAAGTGAACATAGAGCCTGATGCCGGCGATCAAACCTTTGGCAAAAATTGACTCCAGAAATCTTGTGGCAGTGCCATGATAGAGTACATCAGGTGGTGTAGCTTCTGTAAGTTCAACATCAACATTGATAGAGTGTCCCTGACAAGCACGTATCATTTTGCCATCGGGGCTATACTCATAACGTTGCATGCTGTTGGTCGTAACAATCTTATCAAGAAGCTCTCGTGAGAATCCCAACCCCGCCAGTTCCTCAACTTTTCGCCAGCCGTGCTCGTCAATCTTCCCTTGCTCAAAAGCATCCTTATCATGCCTGAGCAATTGGGCTAGATATCTCCCCTTCTCTATTATGTATTCATAACTCCACATTAACTCTCTGATATATTCAAAAAAAATATTTTTCTTATATCTGCTTCAAAGATACAAAAATAAAATGTGATGACAAATTTTTTTCAACTTTTGCCATTATATCTTATTATTGTTTTATTATAATCTGTTATTTAGTGGTTTTTGATTACTTCTTTCATAAAGCCACATACTAATTATTCAAAATCGCTACTGTGGTCTTTGAAGAAATCATAGAATATTCTAACATTTGGCAACTCAGTCCATTTACAAGTTCTAACAGGTGCCTCATCCATATTATAAATACGAGCATAAGGAATAGAGAGGATAAAGGGACTGTGAGTTGAAAGAATAAACTGGCAGTCATAATACCAAGCCATTCCTTGAATGTATTGTACGAGTTCTAACTGCATTTCTGCGGAGAGCGAATTTTCGGGCTCGTCCAAAAGATAAAGACCGCCTGGTTGAATAGCATCTGTAAAATATCTAAAGCCATTCTCTCCGTTAGAATATGTTCTTTCATCTATTACAGCTTTATTTCGGATATACTTTGATGCTGGTAGACTGTATTTCTGATAATAATCTTTGTATGCTTTGATACTATCAGGGTCATCTGTATTAAAACCTCTAGGACCTTGCCATCCATAACGATTCATTTCATTTTTTTCCTCAAAAATCAGTCCTCTCTTGAAGCTTATATTTTCATTGCGCTCACGAACAGACATAATATGTTTGAACACATCATCGCTGGTGATAATCCGTGAGACATTCATCAAATCTCTTAATTTCTCTCTGTTATTCACATCAAGACCATAACTGCATCCTTGAATATATGGGTCGAAGAAATCTGTCTTGTTGAAAGGTGACTCTCTTTTCAAGCCAACCTTTTCTGCAATTATGTTTAGCAGTGTACTCTTTCCAGACCCATTGCTGCCACAAAAGATGGTTATATCTGCAAATTCAAGTTCCGATAAATCCTTAATTTGTGGGAAAAATTGGAATGGATAGTACGAGTCATAACAAGTTCTCAAAAAGGTCCTAAAGAACTCAAACTCGCTGTCTGCTGTCCTTAATTGAAAGTTTCTTAGATATACCATAATTCTTTCTGTTTGTCTATCGTATATTGTTAGCCTCAATTTCTTCTTTGTGAGCTATCAGATAACCCTTTACCCACATACTCATTACTTCCTCTGTCGTTGGATTGTTCCTGTACAACCATAAAAGCAGGTCTATCTGGGCTTGAACATCCTCTTTAATAAGTATCATTATCGCATTCTGAGAATGAATATCTAGACCACTTTTGACAAGCAATCCCAATATTCCAGATTGGAGCCTTGTGAGCCCACCATCTACGACTTCGGTCAATTTATTTAAAGCATCAGTCATATAGAATAATTCACTAAGATATATCATTGCTGTCCACTAAAAAATGTGGACGGTTAAAAAATATAATTATCAAATAAACTCGGTTCACTTGAACCATAAAGATCATTGACATTTTTGAAATT
>CAJOFH010000081.1 GCA_905233845.1 uncultured Muribaculaceae bacterium
AAAGACAGTGACCACGATAGTTTTCCGCCTGCCAGAAAGCGGCAAGACTTTCACCAAAACAATGCCCATGAAACGACATCAGCGAATAGCAAAACTATTCACTGATGAATTTTGGGGTATGCAATGACGAAGTCAGGAAAAAATGTCTTTTTCATAAATTTAAAGGAATTAAAGTGGTTAATATATGTTGTGTCAACGTAGGATATCTCGAATTGAAATGCCTGCTTTTTCAAGATCTTGCATCGTCATTCTTTGGAACACTACGTTGGTGGGCTCGCTGCGGTCGACTTGAAGCATGATGAATGCTGAGCGTTTGTATTGTAATGGCGCTCCTTCAACGATGACATAGGAGTAGTAGAGCTTGTTGCCGATTCTCTTTAGCGACACAGTCTTGATATCTGTATTACGTGAGGTTTTGGGAATTATCACTCCCACTAAAAAATAGTTGTCAAAGTCATCATAATAATCTTTCGGATACACCCAATTTCTCCGGTCCAAAATTGAACCTGTTGATTGGGCGCTACCGCCAACTAGAGTAGTGCCACTAAAATACTTATCAAAATCTTTTCGATTTTGGAGAACAACTTCTTTTGTCCCTCCTCTCAAATCTTGCTTTAAGCTAAATGGGAAGTTGTAGTTTTTCAGATAGTTTGCATCCTCTCCCCCAAGTTTTAAAGAGCTTGAGCATGCCGACAGCAATAATGCCACTATCATAAAACTAAGAATAACTATCTTTCTCATAGATTATTAGGATTGTTATTTAGTAGTAAGCTTATCGTAGTAGAAATTGAGGACATCGGTAGCTGCAACAAACGATGATTGGCGGTTGTTGAGCACCATCTCTTGTTTGAGCTGTAGCAGTCGTTCCACCTCAGGGTCATTATAGAAGCGGGCCTTGAGCTGTTCGTTGATGGTCTCATACATCCAGTATTTCTCCTGCTGGCTGCGCTTGCGATTGAAATATCCGTTGGTGGTCACGTGGTCGAAGTAGCGGTCAATCATGTCCCACACCTCGGTGATACCCAGTTCGTAGTAGCCCGAGTAGCAAAGCACCTCAGGAGTCCATTTGCTTGGTGGCAAGGGGAAGAGGTGCAGCGCGTTGCGGAACTGCGCCGCGGCAAGATTGGCGCGCTCTATGTTGTCACCGTCGGCCTTGTTGATGACGATGCCGTCGGCCATCTCCATAATACCGCGCTTGATGCCCTGCAGCTCGTCGCCTGTGCCGGCGAGCTGGATTAGCAGGAAGAAGTCGACCATTGAGTGTACAGCGGTCTCACTTTGTCCCACGCCCACGGTCTCAACGAAGATGTTGTTGTAGCCCGCCGCCTCACACAGCACGATGGTCTCACGTGTCTTACGTGCCACGCCTCCCAGCGATCCTGCCGAGGGTGAAGGACGGATAAAGGCGCGGGGATGAACCGAGAGTTTCTCCATCCTGGTCTTGTCGCCAAGAATCGAGCCGTTGCTGCGCTCACTACTGGGGTCGATGGCAAGTACTGCCAGCTTGGCGTTTTCATCTCGCAGCACGTGGAGCCCAAACACGTCAATCGAGGTGCTCTTGCCTGCGCCTGGCACGCCAGTGATGCCAATGCGTCGCGACTGTCCAGTGTGAGGCAGGCACTTCTCTATAACCTCTTGTGCTATTACCTGATGGTCGGGGTTAAGGCTCTCGACCAGGGTCACTGCCTGACCCAGCACTGTAGTGCTTCCCTTGAGAATACCCTCAACATAGTCGTTGACCGTGAGTTGAGGACGGCGCTTGCGACGCTTCATGTAAGGATTAACGATGGGCATCTGTTCTATTCCTGCATTCACTTGCAGGCCAGTGTATTGCTCATCATTCTCAGGATGGTCAATATTGGGAGTTTCCACATTGTGGTGCTTGGCGATTTCTTCTTGCTCTTCTTGAGTGAAGAACCGCTTGTCGCCTTCATTGACAGTGTGTTGTGTTACCTTGCTGTTTGCCATTTATTATCGTTGTTCAATTATCGTTGAGAGTATATAATCCTTGCTACTTGTTACTTTTTAATCTCTCCCACCACTCGCACATTGATGTGTGGATTCACGGGGTCGTTAGTAATAATGGTGATGTGTGAGTTTAGCACGTTGCCGCTCACCTTGTCGGGGTTGACCCTGATAGATATTTCGGCTTGCTCGTTGGGCTTAAGCGTCGTCTTATTGGACTCTGCCGTTATTGCTTTGTCGAGAGTCATCACACGTCGCACTATCAAATCGCTTTTGCCATTGTTGCGTAAGACAACAGTTCCTTCCCATTGTTTGTTTACATTACTTGAGGATTCCCCCATCACAATCTTATTGGGGATTGAGCACACTGGCGCGTTGACGCGGTCTTCGTCGCTGAGTTTGGAAAAGTCTTCCACCACATTTGCCACTATGTTGGCAGTGATTTTTGTTGGCGCCTTGTCGCTATGCAGTGGAGTGGCGATTATTGTGATGTAGTCGTCATTGATGCCCCACACTTTAGTTCTCAAGCTGTTGAAGAAATAGGTGATGGTGCTGATGTGTCCTGGAGGAATGGTGTCGGGGATAGCGTAGTAAGTGATGTGGCTCGTGGTGTTGTCAAAGCTCAGCGCTATGGTATCATTGCCGGTATTGTAGGCTGCGGTGGAGTAGGAGGGGGCGGCCCCTTTCTTGGTCTCGCCAAGTGCCATTGTCAATGTCGTGAATTGCAAGTCACCAGCATCAACAGGATAATACCTTTTCACAGTCTCGGCACTGCCAGTAACTGAGCCATTTATAATGAGTCGTGTCTTGTTGGGAGTAGTGTTGGTGAATACCCACACGCTCTTCTCAAATGGTCCTGGTCTGCCAGTAGGAGAGAAGGTCACGTCAACAACACCACTGTCGCCTGGCATGATAGCATCGGTAGTGTGCTTTACTGAGGTGCATCCGCAAGAAGCTTGTACACGTGTGATAATCAGAGCCGAGTCGCCTGTGTTGGTGACTACAAACTTGCACGTCTGGTTGCCGGTGCTTTCATGAAAGCGTCCAAAGTTGTGAGTAGTCTCGCCCCACTGAGCTATGGCCTGCGCATTCACCACTGCACAGCTGGCGATGGCAAGCATCGGGGCTATTACTATTCGCAACCAGACTGCCATACCTGAACACTATTGTTCTTTTCGGATTATCGAGCCTGTGATAACCAATGAAATGACTTTCTCGACACAGTTGGTCTTCACCTTAACTGTCTTGCGGAATGTGCCAACACGACCAATGGGGCTGAATGTCACTTCAACTTTGCCTTTCTTGCCAGGTTTAATGGGCTTGGCGCTGAAGCTGGGACGAGTGCAGCCGCAGGAAGCGACGGCATCTAATATGATTAGTGGCTTGTCGCCAGTGTTGGTTAACTCAAAGGTATGTTTCACAGGGCCATTAGCCTCCTTGATGGTGCCAAAGTCGTAGGTCATCTCTTTGAAAGTGGCCTGAGGTTGTGCCAAAATGGCTATTGAACATGTTGCTAAAGCAAAGAACAATAAAATAAAACGTTTCATAACTATCTGTGATTTATAAATTTAAATTCAAGTGAGATGTGAATTATATATTAGACAATAAAACACAGGCAAAAGTACAAATAAAACATATATTTTTTACATTATTAATATTAATTATCTTTAAATCGAAGGCAATGTTTTTAAAAAAACATGTTAAATAGAGGGCAATCGCTGTGATTTTATATATACTTTTATTATCTTTGCGCCTAAATCTTAAATTTTGCCCAATTCGGACTAATGACCGATTTAGGGTCTAACCTACCTCTAATAAGTATGCGAGTTTATGTAGTTTTAGTCCTTTTATTAATTTGTTCCCTGGCCAGCAACGCTCTTGCCGACGATGACGAGCATGAGGTTAAGTTGGTTGGAGACAAAAACTTTACCGATAGAACTGTTGTTTATGACGGCATTGATGTCTCTAACTATCAAAAAGATATAAATTGGGACGCGACCGCCAAGGATAGAAACATTAAATATGTTTATATCAAGGCTACCGAGGGGGCCACGCACAAGCAGCACCGCTACCGCAAGAACATTGAGAACGCGCGCAAGCACGGTATCAAGGTGGGTAGTTATCACTTCTTGCGCACCAGGTCGAGCATCCAGAGCCAGTTCAACAACTTCATCAGCGTGGTGAAGCCCGAGGAGCAAGATCTTGTGCCTCTGCTCGATGTGGAGACGCGTGAGGGATGGACGGTAAAGCAACTCAAGGACAGTGTCTTGAAATTTGCACGACTGCTCGAGAGGCATTTTGGATGTAAACCAATGATTTACACTAGCAGTAGCTATTTCAACAACTATCTGGGCGAGACGTTTGTGGGTTATCCGCTCTTTATCGCACGATACTCTAAGAGTGAGCCTGAGCTTTATTATGGAGCTAAGTGGATACTGTGGCAGTTCAGTGATAGAGGACGCATCGAGGGTATCGACGCAAGGGTCGACCTGAGCCGTTTCAATAAGGGGTGCAGCGTCAGGGACATCGCCTACGATAAGAATAAACGCAACAGGAGAGCTAAAACTACTGAACCTCCTAGACCTGAACGTGATAATGGCTATGTGCCACGACCCAAGCCCAGGAAAAGTGGTGAGCAAGTTGCTGTTCCACTACCTCCCCCACGCTCAGTGGTGACAAGGGTGTTGTCTAAGGAAGAGCAAGAGGCGCAAAAGCGTGGCGAAGAAGCTGCACAAAAGCGTCAGCGAGAGGAGCAAAAGGCTCTGGAGAGACTGCGTAAGGAAGAAGAGAAACAGCGCAAGGAGGAAGAAAAGCAGCGCAAGGAGATTGAGAAACGCCAACGGGAAATAGAGAAGCGCCGTGCCGCCGAGGAGCAGAAGCGTCTTGAGCAGGAAAGAAAGCGTCAAGCCGAGGAGCAGAAGCGTCTCGAGCAAGAGCGAAAGCGTCGTGCTGCCGAGGAGCAGAGACGTCAAGCCGAGGAGAAGAAGCGACTTGAGCAAGAGAGAAAACGGCAGAAGGAAGAGGCAAAGGAAAGGGCGCTGCAAAGTGCGCAAGAGCGCATGAGAGTCGAGAAAGAGAACAAAGCGCAGAACGCTCAAGAAAAGAAGAACCGAGCTGAACAAGAACGACGCAGGGAGCTGGAGCAAGCCAAGCAGGAGCGTCAGCAACGTGAGCAGCAACAGGCAAAGCAGCAACAACTGAGTGCTAGCCAAAGTCCAGCGAGCACATCTTCTAAAACTGGGTCAGGAAAAACTCCTGGCAAGCGCGTGGTGAAAGGCAACAACCAAAGTTCAGCCGACAACGAAGCAGTGCACTACAACAAAAAGAAAAAAACCGTCTGGAACAACTAAATAATAACTGCGCTGGGATATTTAAGCCTTGAGGCGCGAGGTTGCCACTCCTGCGGAGTGGAAATTAGAGCACTTCGTGCTAAAATTGTAATAGAGAAAACAACTGGAACAACTTGAACACAACTTGCACAACAAATGTGGGGTGTGTGGGACAGTTTTTGAAATTTTTTTTACACCGCGCCGGCGGTGCAATACATTGACAGCTCCCAGGACGTGTGGGACAGTTTTTGAAAAAAAACTTTTGAAGCGAAGGATTTTGGTTGATCGAACAACGAACAGCGATATTTCGAATTATCGAATATAATATTATTGAGACAACGGACGCTGTTTGTTTTGACAGGGTGAACAAGATTTTCATGGTTTGGGACATTTTTTGAAAAAAAATAATTGATGGTTTTGGAGTTTTGGACCAGAAAAACGGGGGTTTTTGGTTAAACCCAAATCGGTCATTAGGCCGACGAATGTTTGTTTTTTTAGGTCTTTTATGCCATAACAGTTTTATTTTTGCATTTTGTTGCAGATGTTGTTTCGCCATAGCCCGCTATGCCTTCAACAACATCTTTACAACCTACTAAAAATAAATTCTGTTCTAACATAAATCCTAATGACCGATTCGGGTTAAAACGGAAGTGGAGTGGGACAGTTTTTGGAAAAAAATTTTTTTACACCGCGCCGGCGGTGCAATACATTGACAGTTCCCAGGAGCGGGTTGGGACAGTTTTTGAAAAAAAATTTCATGATGGTTCCTTTCTTTATAATAATTTAATGTAGCATGCGCGCAAAGGTAAATGTGATTGAGTGGTGAAACAATGTTAAAATAATGTAGGTGAGAGGGTTTTTCAATTCACAATGCATAATGCAGAATGCACAATGGGGACGCGCCAAATGTGCAAGGCGATGCCTTGCAATTGACTGAGGCTCGCTGATCGCACACCGTGCTTCGGACGACTCTTGCTGCTCGCTCAATCGAGCTAAAGGTTCTTGAACAACACCCACGATAAATTTAATGCAGAATTACGGTAGATGCTGTTTTTTTGACAGGAGTTACAAGAGTTACAAGTTTTTTTTTCTCTTGTCGCTCTTGTTAATCTCTTGTTTCTCTTGTCTATTTTTTCAATGCAGAATTACGTTGGATTCAGGGTTTAAATCTCAAAAAGCTGCGAACTGAGTTCGTCGAAAAGCCTGCTCACGCAGGAATATTTAGACCTTGAGGGCTCGGTTTTGCCACTCCTGGCGGAGTGGAAATTGAGTCGAGTTCAAATCCCTTCGGGACCGCATACCGTGCTGCGCACGACTCTTGCTTTTGAATCTCCCCGAGCTAAAGGTTGAAGCTTCGCTAAAATTATAATTGTGCTGCGCACTAAAATTTTTCTTTAAAATTGCAGATACTTGGGAATGATCTCGAATGATCTCAAAAAGCTCTTTTGGATAAAATGCTGTTGTAATTTTGGAAAATTTGGGGCATTTTGAGGCGAGAAAATGAAAAGTTACATTTTGGGGTGGTGTAATTGATTGTTTGACAGTGGTTTGCAAAAGTGCTAGTTACGGGTAAAATGTTTGGAATTTATATTTAATAGTGCTAACTTTGCATGATTTTAGAGCCTGTTTTTTCTCCTTTTCTCATAAAAAAATAAACATGAAGAAATTAGTCTATCTATTTTTCGTCTTTTTGGCACTCTCGGCAGCAGTTGGCTGCAGCCGCAGTGTGGACAAACGACTTGTTCTCGCTGACTCACTGATGTGGGTCAACCCCGACAGTTCGCTCGCTATACTCAAGGGCATCAACTGTGACTCCCTGCAAGGCGACGAGAACCAGGCATATTATGCTCTCCTGCTCACCCAAGCACAGTTCCGGTGCAATGGCACCTGCACAAGCGACACCTTAATCAACTTTGCCACCAACCACTACAGTGACAATCATAATCGTGAGCACTACACTCGCTCATTATTATATAAAGGCTCATTTTACGAGGTTCATGACAATCCCATCGAAGCAATAAAATGCTACAAGCAAGCCGAAGATAATGCCGACAGCACCGACTACCGCAACCTTGCACAAATCAACATGCGCTTGGGTGCATTGTACTATAAAAATTATGCCAGTAATAACCTTGATTTAAACAAGTTCAAAATGGCTGCTCACTATTATGAGATTTTAAGAGACAAAAAAATGATGATGACAGCCTTAGAATATTGCGGAAATGTGCTAAGGATTACAGACATTAATGCATCAACAAAATGTTATGATAAGGCCCTATCAATAGCAAAAGAGCTAAAAGACACTAACAATATTTAACGTGAGTTCGATGAATTTTATTTAGCTGAAAATTAGGAACATAGCGAGATTTTTAGTAATTTTGTAGTGCAAAAAACATTATTAAAAAAAC
>CAJOFH010000082.1 GCA_905233845.1 uncultured Muribaculaceae bacterium
ACTGCTTTTTCCCTAAGAAACCAATGCTACAATTAGAACGAGAATTTGATAACCAGCTCACACTCTTTTAATTATTTTCGTCGAACTCACGTTAAAATAATGCACAATCACCATTCGGAGATTGTGCATTATGCATTTAATCATATCACTTAATTTTGAGGTTTCGCCACAGGCAGCGAGGTATGCGGCGCCACAGGGCGGTGGCGATGCGCCATTTCCAGTCTATCACCCACACATGGCGACGACGTTTTATTGCTTTTACCATCTCCTTAGCCACTTTCTCTGGCTTGAGAAGCATGGGATATTTAGGGTCATCACCCAGCAATGGCGTGGCGACGAAACCTGGACGCAGGTCGGTGAATGTGATGTTCAGCCCACGCATCCGCGATTGCTGCTCAAGAGCTTGCAGGTAGGTGTTCTGCATTGCCTTGGTGGCTGAGTAGGATGGGGCTGCACCCAGGCCCTTGGTGCCAGCAATGCTGCTGATGGCGGCGATGTGACCGCCTCCATGTTCCGCCATATAGCGGTAGGCAGTTCCTATCATTCGTGTGAACCCCATGCCATTGGTTGCTACAGTGTGGAGTTCAATGTCGGGCTCTAATTCCATATTCTGGCTACCCACTCCCGAGGCGTGGAAATACAAATCCATGCCGCCCACTTTCTCGATAAGTGCCTCCAATGCTTGTGGTGCATCATCGTTTGTCACGTCAATGGCCTGCACTTCAACATTGCTGGGTGACAAGGCTTTAATATCTTCAAGACGTTCCACGCGTCTTGCTGCGATACCCAGCTGCCACCCGTCGGCCAGAAGCAGTTTAGCGACTTCTTTTCCCAACCCCGACGAGGCTCCTATGACAATGGCTTTTTTCATAGTTGTGACAAGAATTCTGTGAGTTTGGCAACGGCTCGGCCACGGTGGCTGATGCGGTTCTTCTCCTCGGCACTCATCTCGCCAAAGGCGCAGTCGGCCTCATCGGGCTTGAAAATGGGGTCGTAGCCAAAACCGCCAGCACCATGACGCTCAGTAAGGATGTGACCTTCAACTTTGCCCTCAAACTGATGTGTCTCGCCGTCCATAATAAGCACGATGGCGGTGCGGAAGCGTGCTGTGCGTCCCTCCATGGGTACTCCGTCGAGCAATCGCAGCACCTTGTCGATGTTGCGCTCGCTATCGTGAGCCACGCCACCATAGCGCGCCGAGTGCACGCCAGGCTCACCGTTCAGAGCATCAATCTCCAGACCAGTGTCATCGCTGAAGCAGTCATAGCCGTAGTGCTCCTTCACCCACTGCGCCTTGATTATGGCGTTGCCCTCAAGAGTCTCTGCCGTCTCGGGAATGTCGTCATGACAACCTATATCGGCAAGGCTCAAAACGTTATACTTGCCTGCCATAATCTGGCGCAATTCACTGAGCTTATGCTCATTGTTGGTAGCAAATACTATATCTTTCATAATCAAGTTGAGTTGTAAAATTGTTAGAAAAAAAACTTAGTCTTCGGTTATTATGAAATCTTTAATATGATCACATCCACCAAACACATTATCTTCTAGATTGTCGATAAGCAACTTGGGGATGGTAACCTTAGTCAAACTAATACAACCATTAAATGCACTATAGCCTATCTTAGTAACAGAATTAGGTATGTTCACCTCTTTAAGGCTAATGCAATCATAAAATGCCATAAAGCCTATTTCGGTTGCTGAGTTGGGGATAATTACCTTCGTCAAATTAGTGCAGCCCTCGAAGATTGCCTCACTAATTTCAGTCACCGACTCGGGAATAATCACTTCTTCCAATTTTGAACAACCCATAAAGGTAGCGGAGCCAATCTCAGTCATAAATTTGGGGAGAATAACTGATTTCATACCAGTGCAGAATTTAAAGACATTGGATCCTATCACTGTCACCGATTCAGGGATAATGACTTCTTTTAAACTAATACAGCCCAAAAAAGCGTTGTTTCCTATCTCAGTTACCGAGTTAGGAATGGTTACCTCAGTCAAATTAATGCAATCAGTGAAAGCACAGTCGTCAATCTCAGTTACAGAATTAGGAATTAAAACAGATCTTAAGTTTTTACATTCATTAAAGGTAAATTTATCAATCTTTGTCAACGAATTGGAAATTGTCAGCCCTCTCAATCCAATGCAGTTCGAAAAGGCTGCAAAGCCAATCTTTGTTACAGAATTGGGGATGGTCAATGCAGTCAAACTAATACATTGATTAAAAGCTCTTTGGTCTATTTCGGTCACTGAGTTTGGTATTGCTACATTGCTCAAATCTCTACAACGAAAAAAGGCATCTTCCCCAATTTTTGTCACTATGTAAGTAGTGTTACCATAAGTGGCTGTTGAAGGGATAGTTAAAGTGCCTACAAGGTTTTTGTAACTGGGATATGATGTATTAAATAGAATTTCACATTCACAAGTGACAGTTACAGTTTTCCCGTCTTCGTTGATGTTATAGCACAATCCATCGGCCATAAAATCGTAAGCTGCTCCCAGCTGAGGCAAAATTGCAAGTAACAGCATCAGTTGCAGCTTCCGAAAAAGACCGATTCGACATGTTTTTTTCATTGTTGTAGTGATTATCAAATATTTCTTTCAGTTATCCTGTTCATAGTAATAGGAATAATCGATACCCTTCATGAAGGTTTCACGATCATTAATTTTGTTGGTAAGGGCATTCTTTAGCAAGTTCTTTATTTTAGTACCATCTTTGGTACTTTCAATCATTGCATTAAGATAGTCACGTTTATCAATTTTGCTCCAATCCACGCACAATCCAAGCCGTTTTTTGAAAATAAGGTCAAGCCAAATGCGCGTAGAACGACCATTACCTTCCATGAATGGATGAGCAACATTCATTTCAATGTATTTGTCTACAATCTCATCAAATGTGCTCTCTGGCATCTGTTCTATAGTCTGTAAGTTTTGATGGAGGTACTCTGACAGGCAGAAGATCGTATTGCCTTTTGATATCGTTGTATTGCGAATCTTTCCAGCAAAATCATATAAGCCCCCAAAGAGATAAGCGTGAATTTGTTGCAGTGATTTTACAGTCCCAGGTTTTAGTGTATCAAGCAAGCCGCTATCAAAGAGAGTGTAAGCTTTCTTTTGGCTCTGGCCGTCAATAGTTTTGTCGCTGTAAATAAACCAGTCAAGAAAAGCATTTGCTTTGTTGTTTGGATAATGTTTTGCTAGAGTTTGGATGCACTCGCTGTCTAATGCATCAGCGGCTCGTTGCTTGCCATCAGGTGCCATAAATTTGAACTCGTGAGTGACACTCACGAGTTGAACTCCTGATGTAGTAAGTTTCTTTTTCAACCAACGCCAATAGTTACCTGCCTTAACATAATCGGGCTCATCGTTAATGGCACGAACTATGTCGGTTGCCGAGAACCACCATTTGCTATGGTCATCGTCCCAAACAGCACGAACCTTGTAGTCGTTATAGAATCTTATTGATTTCTTGGCCATTATATAATTTACAAAAGATTTCAGTATATCAGCATATCTTCTTTCTTCTTGCCGAGCATCCAAGGTGCATAGTGGTGGATGAACCAGGCGAAGGGGTAGATGGCTACCATCACCACAAATGGAACTATGAATTTAAGCCAGATGTGGTCATTCATTACTCCAGTGTAGAATGCTCGCTCAAGCATCACCTTGATGAAGCCTATCAGGTGGTTTTGGAACGCGAGATAGACGGTGCCGTTCATCACCACGAGCTGAATCACGCGATTACGGCCATAGCGGTTTGCAAGCCACTTGGCGATGGCTATGTAGGTGGGAATAGTCATCACACCACACGCTATCTTTATCACGTTCATGCTGTTTTTCTCCTCAATGTAGATACTAAGTACCATGATGGCGATGGAGATAACGCCCAGTGCTATCAGCATGGTAGTGCGACGCGAAGATGAGAACTCCACGCCCTTGATATAGTTCTTGAAACTGTTGCCAAATGCATAGAATGGCATATAAACCATCGCGTTCCATACGTGCCAATAGTTCTCGAGCGGACAGTTGATGGCTGCCACCGAGAGCAGGATACTGGCAGGAAACACCCACTGGCTGGGGAGCCACCGCTGCATGAAGTAGTAGAGAATTTGCATCACAAGCAGGCACGACAGATACCAGAAGGTGCCTAGCACGGTGTGTGGCTCACCCTTGACAAAGTCTATCATGGGCTGCCACCACTCTACGTTGGCATCTCCAAGTTTTGTGCCCACAAGCAACCACAAGGCGTAGAAGACGACAAAGAAGGTGACATATGGAACCAATATCTGCTTACCGCGATGCCTGAAGAACTCACCGAAGGTGCTGTACTTGGCTATGTTGAACAGATAGCCCGAAATGCAAAAGAAGAGCGGGATGCGCAAGTTGATGATAATCTTGCCATCCATGATTGGCGTCTGCGGAGGCGTGTGGAACAGTATCACAAGGAAGATACTGAAAAACCTCACGTAGTCAAGCCATGGTATGCGCTCTTTCTTTATCATAATCTAGAATCTCTAGAATTTCTAGAAACTCTTATACTGTTGAATGCTTACACTACCACGTTCACAATCTTGTTGGGCACCACTATGACCTTCTTGGGCTGCTTGCCGTTGAGCCAGCGGGCGGCTCCCTCGTGGGCGAGGGCTATCTTCTGAACTTCGTCGCCTGGCGTGCCAGCGGGAACCTCAACGTTGAAACGGGGCTTACCGTTGAAGAGCACGGTGTATTTAACAAAACTCTCCTTCAAGTACTCTTCGTTCCATTCGGGCCACTTGGCGTCGCACACTGTCTCTTGCTCGCCAAGCACGTGCCACAGCTCCTCGGCGATGTGTGGAGCAAATGGTGCAAGCAGTACCACAAAGTCGCGATACACGCTCTTGGTCTTGCACTTCATCGAGCTGAGTTCGTTCACGCAAATCATGAACGCTGCCACGCTGGTGTTGTAGGAGAACTGCTCAATATCTTGCGACACTTTCTTGATGAGCTTGTGAATTGACTTAAGTGCCTCGGCACTGGGTTTCTCGTCTACGAGCTGCATTTCATCACCCTTGAAGACGAGACCCCACAGACGCTTAAGGAAGCGGCTAACGCCATCAATGCCGTGGGTGTCCCAGGGCTTGCTCTGCTCAATGGGTCCAAGGAACATCTCGTTCAGGCGCAGCGTGTCGGCTCCATAGCGCTCCACGATGTCATCGGGGTTCACCACGTTGTACATCGACTTCGACATCTTCTCGATTGCCGAGCCGCAGATGTACTTGCCGTCCTCAAGGATGAACTCGGCATCGGCATATTCAGGACTCCAGGCCTTGAACTTCTCGATGTCTAGAACGTCGTCTTTAACGATGTTGATATCCACGTGAATCTGAGTGGTGTCGTAGTCTTTCTTGAGGTTGAATGACACAAACGTGTTGGTGTCCTTGATGCGGTATACGAAGTTGGAGCGTCCTTGTATCATACCCTGGTTAACGAGTTTGCGGAATGGTTCAGCCTCGCACACGTAGCCGTAGTCATAGAGGAACTTGTTCCAGAAACGGCTATAAATCAAGTGACCAGTAGCATGCTCGGTACCTCCCACATAGAGGTCGACTTGACGCCAGTACTCGTCGGCTTCTTTGCTCACGAGTGCCTCGTCGTTATGTGGGTCCATATAGCGCAGATAGTAGGCGCTCGACCCTGCAAAGCCAGGCATGGTGTTCAGCTCCAAGGGGCGACCGTTGCTGGCTACCCAGTTCTTGGCGCGGCCCAGTGGGGGCTCACCAGTCTCGGTGGGCAGGAACTTGTCAACCTCGGGCAGCTGCAGTGGTAACTCGCTCTCGTCAAGGGGCTGTGGCTGGCCGTCCTCGTCGTAGTAGATGGGGAATGGCTCGCCCCAGTAGCGCTGGCGGCTGAAGATGGCGTCGCGCAAGCGGTAGTTCACTTTCACTTTGCCTATTCCAGCCTCTTCGATATATTCTTTGGTCTTGGCAATAGCGTCTTTTACCTGCAGGCCGTTGAGCTGCAGACGCTCGTTGCTGGAGTTCATCATGATGCCGTCCTTTGCGTCAAAACTCTCTTCGCTGATGTCGGCACCCTCAATCAATGGGATGATGGGCAGGTCGAAATGCTTTGCGAAGGCATAGTCGCGGCTGTCGTGGGCGGGCACTGCCATGATGGCGCCGGTGCCGTAGCCAGCGAGCACATAGTCGCTGATATAGATGGGTATCTCCTTGCCGGTAACAGGGTTGATGGCGTAGCTGCCACTGAACACACCGCTTACCTTTTTCTCTATCAAGCGCTCGCGCTCAGTCTTGTGCTTTACCTCATCGAGATAGGTGTCTACGGCGGCGCGCTGCTCGGGAGTCACCACTTGGTTCACATATTCGCTCTCGGGGGCGAGAACCATGAAAGTGACACCAAAGATAGTGTCGGCTCTTGTGGTGAAAATGAGCAACTGCTCATCGCTGCCCACGATGGGGAACAGCATCTCGGCACCCTCGCTGTAGCCTATCCAGTTCTTCTGAGTCTCCTTGATGGAATCGCTCCACTCAAGGGTCTCCAAGTCACGAAGCAAGCGGCCAGCATAGGCGCTCACGCGCAAGCACCACTGGCGCATCACCTTCTGTTCCACGGGATATCCACCGCGAACCGACAATCCCTCGCTCACCTCGTCGTTAGCGAGAACGGTGCCGAGCTTTGGACACCAGTTCACCATTGTGTTGCCCAGGTAAGCGATGCGGTAGTTCATCAGCATTTGGCTGCGCTCAGCGTTGGTCATGGCGTTCCACTCGTCGGCGGTGAACTCCACGTTGCCGTTGGTATGGGCGTTGCAGCCCTCACTGCCGTTTTTCTCGAAATATGCTACCAATTCATCGATAGGGCGGGCCTTATCGAGTTCGGTGTTATAGTAGCTCTTGAACATCTGAAGGAATGCCCATTGGGTCCACTTGTAATAGCTTGGCTCGCAGGTGCGGACCTCGCGGTCCCAGTCGTAGCAGAAACCTATCTTTTCGAGCTGCTCACGGTAGCGAGCGATATTTTGGTTGGTGGTAATTTCGGGATGTTGGCCAGTCTTTATGGCATATTGCTCGGCGGGCAAGCCGTAGGCATCGTAGCCCATGGGATGCAGCACGTTAAAGCCTTTCAGACGTTTGTAGCGAGCGTAAATGTCGCTGGCGATATAGCCCAGAGGGTGACCCACATGCAAGCCAGCACCGCTGGGGTAGGGGAACATGTCGAGAACATAGAACTTGGGTCTGCTCTCGTCAATATCTACCTTGTAGGTATTATTATCCTTCCAATACTGTTGCCACTTTTTCTCAATCTCGTTAAAATTGTAATCCATATTTTAGTTACGTATAATTAGTATTATCTTTAATCAAACTGCAAAGGTAATTAAAATAATTTATAGAAGCACAATTCATAATGTACAATTCATTTGCGACATGGTGCAATGGAAAGAAATGCGACAGCAAAATGTGGAAAAGAGGAGTCGCAGACACAAAAACGGCGAATTATACAAATCACCACCAAAACCTGACTTCGTCATTGCATACCCCAAAACTCATCAGTGAATAGTTTTGCTATTCGCTGATGTCGTTTCATGGGCATAGTTTTGGTGAAAGTCTTGCCG
>CAJOFH010000083.1 GCA_905233845.1 uncultured Muribaculaceae bacterium
GAATTTCAAAAATGTCAATGATCTTTATGGTTCAAGTGAACCGAGTTTATTTGATAATTATATTTTTTAACCGTCCACATTTTTTAGTGGACAGCAATGTTGCTTAATATAACATCGAGAATGAGAGAGCTTGTCATAATGCTGACACATCCTTTAGAACCCACAGGAGGCAGCTTATATCGATAGATAACACCTTACAAGCCTCTCGCTACGAGCTCATCTCTACGCACACGGTCGCCACTTGATACCGCTGCGACTTCCTCCAATGGGGGTGTTCTATAAATTTCGATTATGTGACCATCTTTGGTCTCATCTGCTTGACTCGTAGTCCGCTACTGTCTCAAGCAATTTATAGAACACCCCCTGCTTCCTTCTGTGTTATTGGTAGACAAAACTCCAAGTTTTATTTCTTTTTCTTGTTTTTGTCTTTCTTGAAATAGTCGTTATACATCTTGATACCGAAGATTACCACGCTACAGATGGTGGTGACAAGGTTGGTCCAGAAGATGGCGAAACCTTCACCGAAAATGCCGAGCATGGCTCCCTGTAACATAAACGCGATACCACCAATGCCAATCATCAGGAAGGTGGGCAGTGCAATATCATCGGTTTTGCGAGTCTTGATTGTTTGGATGGCCTGGGGCACATATCCCAAAATCAACCCCACTGAAGCAATGATGCCGCAGATGTAGAAGAAAGTCCCATCGGGGCTAAAAAAGCTGTTTAATAATACCATAATTTATTTAAGTTTTAAGAGTTAAGTATCAGAATAGAAAATCACAATTCACTATCACGTTCTCAGCGCCAATCGCTTATTTGATTTGCTTCATGAGTTCCTTGGTAGCAGTGATTAGCTGGGTGTCGATGCCATTGACCACCTCGGCTGGATCGTTGAGAATCAGGATGTCGGGCTCGAGCTGGCTGTTCTCAAGGTAGTTGCCCTGTGCGGTACGGTAGCCGATGATGGGAATACCGAAGATGAGCGAGTCGTCTTGTAGTGTCTCCCACGAAACGCTGGTCATGGTGCCTGGAACGGGAGCGCCCACGAGTTTGCCAATTCCCATCTGTTTGTAAACCCAAGGAGTTCCGTGTGCATTGCTGTAGCAGGCCTCGCACTGCACCATGATACTAGGTTTGTTCCAGCGTCGGCTGGGCATGTCGCAAGCATCGCGTCCACGAATCTCCTGAGTCAAGTATTTCTTACCTGTGAAGAGCACCTCGATGTCCTCGTGCAGACGGCCACCACCGTTGAAGCGGATGTCGATAACGATACCGTCGCGCTTGTTGTACTTGCCCAGCACCTTGCTGTAGACCTCACGGTAGCTTGCATCATTCATCGACTCGATGTGAACGTAGCCGAGACGTCCACCCGAAACGCTGTCGACAATGTGCTCGTTGTGCTTAACCCAACGCTTGTAGAGCAGAGAGTTGAGAGCACTACGGCTGATGGGCTTCACCACTTCATCCCATGTCTCGCCAGTGGCTGGATTGCGGAACGAAACGAGCGTTTTCACTCCAGCCTGACCGTTGAGCATCGTGGTGTGATCGTTGTCATAGGTGATCTCCTCGCCGTTGATTTTCTCGACTATGCAGCCAGGACGAACTTTTGACTTCGACTTGTTGAATGGTCCACCTGTAACCACTTCGGCAACCTTGAGCCCACGACCAGTATAGTTCATGTCGTAGAGGAGTCCAAGGTTGGCAGTGGCCTCACCACCACTTGGATAGTAGCGGCCGCCAGTGTGCGATACGTTGAGCTCGCCCAACAGTTCGCTGAGCAGATTGGCGAAGTCGTAATTATTATTAATGTGTGGCAAGAACTTGCGGTAGGTGTCGCAGTTTTCTTTCCAGTTCACACCATGGAAGTTGAGGTTGTAGAATCGCTCCTGAATCTGTTTCTGAACGTGGTTGAACATGTATTCACGCTCTTGTGTGAGGTCCATCTTCATTTTAGCACTATAGGTAATGGGCTTGAGTTTGTCGCCTGCCACAGTGAGCTTCTGCATAGTGCCGCTTCCCAGGATGAAGAACTCCTTGCCGTCCTTGTTGCTCTCGATATTGGCCCACTTAGAGTTCATCTTATTGATGAGTGTGGTGCTGCGCTTGCGCAGGTCCATTTTCCACAGGTCGTAGCCCTTTTCAAATGCCGAGAGATAATAGAGGTTTTCGCCGTCTTTAGTAATTAGAGCCGAAGCGATGTCGCTGGAATTGGTGGTCACGCGTACTATGCGGTCCTCGATGCCGTCAAACTCCACAACAATGTCCTTGGTCTTATCATCTTTCTTTGCCTCGTCTTTTTTCTTGTCATCTTTCTTGTCTTTGTTTTTCTCGGCCTCTTTTTTAGCCTTCTCTTCCTCGGCCTTCTTCTCTTCCTTCTCGGCCTCCTTCAACAGCTCACTGTCCTCCTTGTTGAGCTGATACTTGTCGAGGGCTTCCTGGTTGAGGAAGATGAGCGCGAGGTCGTCTTGTGAGCCCCACGATGCATGGCTGCGCAGGCCGTAGCGGTTGGTCTTGTACAAGATGGCGTTGCCGTCGAGCACAAAGCGTGGACTCTCGCTGAAGTAAGCACTTTGTGTGAGATTGTGAATCTCGCCGCCTTGTGCACTCACGAGACCCAAGTCGCTATATGGGTCGCGTTGGTTGCCAATGAACTCGAGCACAAACCACTTGCCGTCGGGCGACCACTCGTAGTTGAAGCCGCCATTGGTCTCATACCAAGTGCTGCCGTCAGTCACTTGACGAGTCTTCTTGCTTTCAAGGTTCATGACCATAAGTTTGGTACGTCCCTCAATGAAGGCCAGCTCCTTGCCATCGGGTGAATATTGAGGCATGGCGCGCTCCACTGAGGTAGAGGGCAACAGAATTTCTTCCTTAATGGTAGTGGCGTTAGGGAAGTTTTGGTCTTCCTTTCGCTCGATAGTGGCTTGAACGAGTTGCCAGATGCCGTTACGCTCGGTTGCGTAAGCAATAGTGCGGTTATCTGGAGCCCAGCACACGCCAGCCTCTTGCTCGGCAGTGGTGGTGATGCGCTTGGTGGTAGCATATTCTACCGAAGTAACAAACACCTCGCCACGCACGATGAACGCCACCTGCTTACCGTCTGGCGATACCGATGCGCTCTTAGCTCCACTTGAGTAGGTGAGACGTTTAACTTGGTCGGCATCATCATGTATAAGGTCGATTTTTACTTTCGAGGGCTTGCCTCCCTGTGCTTGAGTGTAAATCTCGCCGTCATAGGTATAGCATAGTGTGCCGTTACCTGCAATCGAGAGGAAACGCACTGGATTCTTCTTGAACGAGGTCAAGGCTTTAATGTTTTGTGGTGCATTGATGGGGAATGAATAAACGTTGAACGACCCACCGTTGCGCTCGCTCAAGATGTAGACGGTGTTGCCGTCGGCACTGAGCACTGGACAACGGTCCTCGCCAGCATGTTTGGTGAGATTGACGTGCTTGCCGCTGCGTGTGTCGTAGCTCCACACATCGCGAGTCACGCTAGAAGTGTGGTGCTTGCGCAGGGCGTCTTCCATACCCTTTTGGTCTTGATAAACGAAAAACTTGCCATCGCGGTTGAACGTTATCTCCTCGGCAGGCGAAGCCAGCACCTGAGTGGTCACTCCACCTTCTACGGGCACCTGGTAAACCTCGGTCAATCGAGACGAAGGGAAAAGGGCGCTACTCGTGGGATCCTGTATGGCTGCCGAAAAATAGATATAGCGGCCATCGGGGGTGAATGTCCATGGGGTCTCACCAGCACTGTTGAATGTTAACTGCTTGGCAGTACCACCATTGCTGGGCATCACAAACACATCCAAGTTACCCTTACGGTCGCTGGCAAAAGCAAGTTGCTTGCCATCGGGCGACCACACGGGGTTACACTCATAGCTGGGCTGAGTAGTGAGTTGAACTGCTTGTCCGCCACCTGCGGGCACTTTGTAGATGTCGCCTTTATAGCAGAATGCTATCTCTCTTCCATCAGGAGAAATTGCGGCGTAACGCAGCCATAATGGCGTCTCGGCCATAGCTGCTGTGGCAATCATGGCAGCTAAGGCTGCAAATAAAAATCTTTTTTTCATAAATAATTTATGTGTATTGAAAAGTTAATGATTTATCGGTATCAGTAAACGATTTTCCACAATTTTGCAAAATTACTGAAAGCCGAGCGAAAAACCAAATTTATTTGAGTTTTTCCGAGCCGCATCGTAATTTATCTAAAATTACTGAAATCCGAGTGAAGCACAAAATCAAAATACATTTTTTTTGATAGCAAAAACCACTCAGCCATATAGTATCTGAGTGGTTTAGTTTTATTTCGTTTAGCAATTGTGATTTACAGTTCGAGGTCGATGTTGAATTGTTCGTGCCAGGGGAGGCCTTGCTCGTTGAGGACTTGGAGGAATGGATCGGGGTCAAATTCTTCGACGTTGTGAACTCCTGGTTTGCACCACAACCCCTTGAGGAACATCATGGCACCTGTCATGGCGGGCACTCCGGTGGTGTAGCTAACAGCTTGCATGCCAGTCTCTTCAAATGCTGCATGGTGGTCGCAGTTGTTGTAGATGTAGTAGGTGAGAGGCTTGCCGTCCTTGCCAATACCGCTGATGCGGCAACCGATTGAAGTCTGGCCAGTGTAGTTCTCACCCAGGTCTTGTGGGTTGGGCAGTACAGCCTTGAGGAACTGCAACGGCACGATTTCCATTCCCTGATACATCACTGGGTCGATGCGTGCCATGCCAATGTCCTGAATCACACGTAGATGAGTGAGATATTCCTCGCCAAAGGTCATCCAGAAGCGGGCGCGCTTGATGGTGGGATAATTAATCACCAGCGATTCCAATTCCTCATGATACATAAGATAGCTTTCACGTGGACCAATCTCGGGGTAGGTGAGAGGCTTGTGAATCTCGAGTGCGCCAGTCTGCACCCATTTACCGTTCTCATAGTAGCGCCCCTTCTGGGTTATCTCGCGGATGTTGATTTCAGGGTTGAAGTTGGTGGCGAACGCCTTGCCGTGATTGCCTGCGTTGCAGTCGACGATGTCGAGGTAGTGAATCTCTTTGAAGTGGTGTTTTGCGGCACGTGCAGTATATACACCGCTCACTCCAGGATCGAAACCACAACCCAAAATGGCAGTCAAGCCAGCTTTCTCAAAACGTTCGCGATAGGCCCATTGCCAGCTGTACTCAAAGTGTGCCTCATCGCGTGGCTCATAGTTGGCTGTGTCGAGGTAGTTGACTCCGCACTCGAGACAAGCGTCCATGATAGTCAGGTCCTGATAGGGTAGTGCCACGTTGATGACTAATTTGGGCTGATGACGCTTGAACAAAGCTACCAGTTGTTCCACGCTGTCGGCATCCACCTCGTCGGTGATGATGTTAGGAGCACCTATAGCCTTAGCCACGGCATCGCATTTCTCCTTGTGTCGCGAAGCGATTACTATCTCGTTAAACACGTCGGGATTTTTTGCGCACTTGTGTGCCACTACGGTTCCCACACCGCCGCAGCCAATGATGATAACTTTGTTCATAGTTTTGTATTGGTTTTAATTATATTATAAAGGAAATAAAGGAGTTAAAGGAATTAAAGGAATCAAAGGAGTTAAAACTCTCCACCTTCCACTTTCTGTTATTCACTTTTTGCTCTCCGCTTTCCACTCTCCACTCTCCGCTCTCCACTCTTCACTTTCCGCTTTCTACTTATTACGCTCGATGATGTAGTGGAAGATTGATTTTAGGGCACGAGTTGTGTCGTTGTCGCCATACTCGTCAAGCAGCGATTCGGCTTGGTTGCAGAGTTCGCGCATCTTTAGCACGGCATACTCTATGCCTCCACAAGCTTTTGCCCACTCCACCAGATGTTCTATCTCGCTGGAGCTGTAGTTCCCCTTGACGAGAATCTGCATCATCTCGTTTCGCTTGGGGTTGCTGCGTTGTGACAAGGTGTATATGAGCGGCAGCGTCACTTTGCCCTCACGCAGATCGTTGCCAGTGGGTTTTCCCACTACTGGGTCGTGAAAGTAATCGAAAGTGTCGTCCTTTATCTGGAAACAAAGACCCAGTAGCCGTGCATATTCCTTGATGCTCGTTAACTGCTCAGGACAAGCTCCTGCTGCCAATCCGCCCACCTCTACACAGCTAGTGAAAAGTGACGCGGTCTTCTTGCCTATGATGTTGAAGTAGGCGTCCTCGCTGATGGTGTGGTGACGCGCAGTGTCAAACTGGTCAATCTCTCCTAGAGAGAGGTCGGCTCCCAACGTTGCGAGCACCTTCAGGATGTTGCTGTCGCCAGTCTTAACGGCACACACTAGTGCGCGGCTCACGAAGAAGTCGCCCACCAACACTGCTACATGGTTGTCCCACACGCCGTTGATAGTGTCGACTCCACGTCGTTGCTTGCTCTGGTCAATCACGTCATCATGAATGAGCGAAGCATTATGTAGCATCTCGATAGCCGCTCCCGCAGTAATTACTTGCTCATTGATACCTCCAAAGAGCTTACCGCTTAGCAGCACCAGCATGGGTCTGAGTTGCTTGCCTTTAGTCTTGAGATAATTAGACACTATGGTGTTCATCAGCGGGTTGTCGCTACGCAACGTGTCGTTGATGATATTGTTGAGCTGAACGAGTTCGGCGTCAATTGATTGCTTTATGTCGGTGAGTTTTATCATTTTTCAGAGTGCAAAAGTAGCAATAATTATTGTCGTATACTCATTTTTAAGAGGAAAAAATAAAAAAGACCGCAAAAATGCTTTAAATAATGTGAGCTTGACGGAAATAAAGCGTTGAATTTCAGTCTCTCCACCTGTTTGGGACAGTTTTTGGAAAAAACTTTTGCACCGCGCCGGGTTGAGTCTCACGCAAATATCGCAAAAAGCGCGAATTGTTTATCTCGCAAAATAAATCAAACAACTGGAACAACTTAAACACAACTTGCACAACAAAATGTGGGTTGTGTGGGACAGTTTTGGAAAAAAACTTTTTTTACACCGCGCCGGCGGTGTAATACATTAACAGCTCCCAGGAGCGTGTGGGACACTTTTTGAAAAAACTTTTTACACCGCGCCTGCGGTGCAATACACAGACAACTCCCAGGATTGTGTGGGACAGTTTTTGGAAAAAATTATTTAGTTGTTAGTTTTAGGTGGCTTGTTGCGGTGGGTGCGAGTTGACAACTCGCAATACAGGACTTTCACTAGGTTGCTCCTCTAGCTTCGAGGGGGAGATTGGTGGTTGGGACTCGATTGACTTGGTCATACTCCCCCCTGCCCGCTCTTTCAGCGGCAATGGGCTGCACCTCACCAATGCCAAAACAGGTTTTGTCGCTGGTTTCGGTTTGCACCAT
>CAJOFH010000084.1 GCA_905233845.1 uncultured Muribaculaceae bacterium
GCATACTGCTTTTTTCCTAAGAAACCAATGCTACAATTAGAACGAGAATTTGATAACCAGCTCACACTCTTTTAATTATTTTCGTCGAACTCACGTTAATCTATTGAATTTGCAAGTGTTAGCCATATATAATATCACTCAAATCGCATGGTTGAAGTGGGTTTTATAGTCGAGACGATATAGGATGGGCCCAGTAGTGTGAGGTAGGAAATTACGATGATAGCAATATTAAGGAGTAGGAGAGATGTGGGGTTGATGTCGATGGGAACGTAGTTCATATAGTAGGCATCAGGGTCGAGCTTGATGATATGGAAATACTTTTGTAGCAATCCCAGCCCAATACCTAATATGTTGCCAATGATGATAGACTTAAATATTATCTTGTGAGTTAGGAAGATAAATATGCGTCGAATGGATGAATTGGTTGTTCCTAATGCCTTCATCAGTCCAATCATCTTAATGCGCTCGAGCACAACCATCAGCAATGCTGCTATTAATGTGAATCCCGAGACTATTATCATGAGAACCAAGATGATAACCACATTCATGTCGAGCATCCCTAGCCAAGTGAAGAAAGCAATGTTGTTCTGGTGAGTGTTGGTCACATTATAGACAGTGGATGTTTCGTTGTCGCCAATTGACTGCAGCGCAAGCATCCCATATAACGAGTAAGCATTCTGTTCTATATTATCAACATCTTTCAGGTTGATTCCAACATAATTGCCCTGGTCCATTGTCCAACCATTCACGTTTTGCAGCAGTGCTATGTTGCCAACGATATAGGTCTTGTCGAAGGTGTCAAAATCGGTGTTAAAGATGCCCACAATTCTGCAATTACGAACTTTAACCTTGTAGTCGATGAAATAAGTGAAAATCTTATCGTTAAGTTTCAGCTGAAGTTGCTTAGCAATAGTGCTGGAGATGATGATTTCTTGAGTGCTATCTTGATGGTTAAAGTTTGGGACGCGACCTTCAAGCAAATGGTTATTCAAAAACGAGAAGTCATAGTTCTCGTCAACTCCCTTAAACTGTAGCCCTTTAAAGTCGTTGTCAGTCTTAAGGATGGCAGGTTTCTCGGCTATAAGTGAGACACTTGCCAATTTGTCTTTTAATGCGGTGTCTTTATTAATAGTTTTGGAAACCTCCCTGAAGTCAACTATTGAGAAATTGTCATCAATGCCAATGGCACCATTGGTTACTTTAAGATGAGAGTCGAGGCTGGTAATCTTGGTGGTGATTTCCTTCTTGAAGCCCATGACAATCTCCACCGAGAGGATTATGATGAGAATGGCGAGGATAATGCCCAAAAGTGCAACATTCAAACTTGGCGAACCAGCTTTATGCTTGTTCCCCAACTTGAGTCGTGAAGCTATGAAAAACTCGAATCTCATCCTTAAAATCACTAATAATTTGCAAAAATACTGATTTTTTCCACTTCTCGGTCATTTTTAGTTTTATTTTATTCATCATTTTATTAATTTTGCACTCTGATTTTGGATAAAACGAGAAATGCTGAAAAAAATACTTGTAGTAATCATCAAGCCAAAACTTGGTTGGCAATACATTGACGACAGCGGAAATTCCACGCAACGAGTGCTCTCGAGCGTATTTTTCCCGTTGCTGGCTATCCTTGCCATCTCATGTTTTATCCCTATGATTTATGACAGCACCACTAACACACTGTCGTCGTCACTGATGTATGCTATTGTGTCGTTCTCGCAATACATGCTCACCTATTTCCTTTGCAGCTACTTGCTTTCAGGATTCTATCCAGAATTTTCCCGCAGCCACATAGCACTCGCCAAGCTTAACAACTATCTCATCTACAACTTGTCGTTTATGATTATCTTGTCGATACTCATAAACATTCTCAATGCTGAGTTTTCGGTGCTATATTTTATGTTCCTATACATGCCTTACATGGCATACAGTGGCTTGGATTTCTTGGGATTGAAGGCTAACAAGCGGATGAAGTTCTTTATAATCACAACGCTGATGATGATGGCTCTGCCATTCCTTATTGGACTAATACTCAATTCACTCATTAAGAAATAATTACTATGACTTCAAGCAATATAAATATAAAGAACCGTCGTGCAACTTTCGACTATGAGATAGTTGAGAGTTTCACTGCTGGAATTGTTCTCACAGGAACCGAGATAAAGTCGATTAGACAAGGTAAAGCTGGACTGACCGACACTTATTGTATGGTTGAGAACAATGAATTGTGGATGAAGGGAATGTATATCGCCGAATACAGTTATGGTTCCTATAACAACCATGCCACACATCGTGACCGCAAACTGCTTCTCAATCGCAGGGAGATAAACAAGATTGCTAAAGCCGCACAACAGCCTGGCTATTCGGTTATTCCTCTGCGTCTCTATATCGACGAGCGTGGGTTGGCAAAAGTGGTGATTGCTATTGCTCGAGGCAAGAAGCAATATGATAAGCGTCAGTCAATCAAGGAGCGTGAAGACAAGCGCGCCATAGACCGCATGTTAAAGAAATAGGGGAGTGCAAAGTAGGGGAGAATAGGCTCTTACTAAAATATTGCATTGAAGCTCATCATACAAGCCTTGTCTAAAGGATTGTAAGTGGGCATTAAAGCGATGGTTGAAGATTTGTTGCTTTTCTTGTTGATTTTAAATAATTTACGCTCAAATGGCAACATCCAAGCACCAATCCTTGCACTTAGAATTCCGATTCCAGCACCCATCAGCACGTCATTCAACCAATGCTTATTATTGTAAAGTCGAAGAAAGGCAATACCTGTTGCTAATGTGTAACCAGCTATACCATAGGCAGTTCCGTATTCCATGCGCAATAATTCGGCTCCAGTAAATGCCAATGCAACATGACCACTTGGTAGCGACTTGTTGTCACTCAAGTCAGGACGTTGCTCATGTATGATAAATTTTGATCCATAACCTATAACAAGCATAGCCGCATGAGCAGTAGCTGATATTAGAAATCGTTCCTTGAAATTGTGCTTAGATTTTATCCCTAAACTTCCCATAACAAGATGAGCAGCCGATGGCAAAAAACGAAGATAATCATCAATTTTACATTGCCTTCCATCACTCAAATCAGTCATAGCATCACGCACTGAACGGTTGAGATTGTTCTCACAGTCGATAGCGCCAGCAAGACCCGATACCATGAGCACACCAGGCACAATAAGCTGCTGAGGCTTGAATTTTGTGAACTGTGATTCGGCTTCATCACAAATATCCGATTCTCGTGACGATAAATCTTGAGAAAAAATTGTGTCATTTGGCATCTCACTATAAGCGTGAAACGAGAACAAAATAACAACAATTATAGAAAGAAGAAATTTTATGATGTGGGAGATATTACGCATTGACCAAGTATTTTTGAACTACAAAAGTAATCTATAATTTATATTTTGCAAAGTAAATCACATTATTTTATTATTTATAACTCCTAAATTGCTTGAATAACAAGATGTTCGACATAAATAGGTATATAATATGTGCATTACTGAGTTGCCTTGTTTCTTTGATGTTTTTTTGTTTTATAATCAGTATTATGTTAAATAAAGTATATACATTATAATAATGTAAGCTGAGAAAACTATGAATACTCCCCCATTATTAAAATAGGAGTAAATCATGGAATTATTGTTGAAAACAGAAAAAAATAGTATTTTTGCAATCTGATATTTCATTCTATGGAAAAAAAGCTCAACATATCACCCTTGCCATTTGGCAAAACTCCATATATCGTTGCAGGACCTTGTAGTGCTGAGAACTTGGAGCAAACACTTGAAACTGCTCGTCAACTCAAAAATAAGGGATTGACTCTTTTTCGTGCAGGACTTTGGAAGCCGCGCACTATGCCAGGGGCCTTTGAAGGCGTTGGAAGTAAGGGCTTGGAGTGGTTGCTTCAAGTCAAGAAAGTAACTGGAATGAAAGTAGCTACCGAAGTCGCTACTCGTGAACACGTTGAGTTGTGTCTTGATGCAGGCATCGATTTGATGTGGATTGGCGCTCGTACCACCACTAACCCATTTGCTGTTCAGGAAATTGCAGATGCGCTTTATGGTCACAACGAAATGGTTATACTGGTTAAAAACCCTGTCACCCCCGACATAGACCTGTGGATTGGCGCGTTGCAGCGCATTAATAATGCCGGAATAACGATGATTGGCGCAATTCATCGTGGGTTTGGCGTGGGTGCAAACCACATGTATCGCAATGCCCCTGAATGGCACATTCCTATTGAGCTTCACCGTCGTTTCCCTAATCTGCCAATTATATGTGATCCATCACACATGGGAGGTAAGCGTGAGCACGTCCCTACCCTATCGCAACAAGCACTTGACATGGGATTTGACGGGCTCTTTATAGAGTCGCACTACAATCCTTCTTGCGCATTGAGTGACAGTGAACAACAATTGACACCAGATGATTTTCAGATATTAATTAATTCCTTGGTTATCAGACGGCAAAATAGTCAAAATGAAGCACTTGATGCTCTTCGTTGTATGATTGACGAATGCGACAACAACCTAATTGATGTTTTGAGTAAACGCATGAGTATCAGCCGCGAAATTGGTAAATATAAAAAAGAACACGACATGCAAGTGGTTCAAACAAGCCGCTTCGATGAGATATTGAAACAGCGCATAATGCAGGCGCATGAAATGGGGATGAGTGATGATTTCATGAAAAAGATTATGACCATCATTCATCAAGAGTCGGTGCGTCAACAGATTGACATTCTGAATAATAAAGATAAATCATGAAAAGACTTTTTATTTCTTTGATAACTTCGATAGCAGTTATTTCAACAGTGGCAAATGACCTTGACCAAGCTCAGGCTCTAGCCAGAAGATTGTCACCACAACTGGAGCAAAAAGTTACATTTGAGTTGATAACAGCAGCCAGTAATGGCTCTGACATCTTTTCAATTGAAAGCCGAGAAGATAAGGTGGTAATCGGTGGTAATAACGCCAACTCAATGGCTGTGGGATTGAACCGATATCTGAATAAATATTGTAAGACAACGGTTTCTTGGTATGCCGATGTCTCTGTTGAACTCCCTACTACCCTGCCCGACATACCTGAAAAAGAGACTGTTGAGGCACGCGTGCCACAACGTTTTTTCCTGAATTACTGCACATTTGGCTATACTATGCCTTTCTGGGACTGGGCTGACTGGGAACGGTTTATTGACTGGATGGCTCTTAACGGAATCAATATGCCACTCGCAATCACTGGTCAAGAGGCTGTGTGGTATAATGTATGGACCAAAATGGGAATGACCGAAGAAGAAGTCAGAGGATATTTCACAGGACCAGTTTATCTCCCTTGGCATCGCATGGCTAACATTGACGCTTGGTGTGGGCCCTTGCCAAAGGAATGGCTTGATGGCCAAGCTGAATTACAAAAGAAGATTGTTGCTCGTGAGCGAGCACTTAATATGAGACCTGTGTTGCCTGCCTTTGCAGGCCATGTGCCTCGCAAGCTCAAAGAAATGTACCCCAATGCCGATATCAAGGCAATGAGTACTTGGGACGAGTTTGAGGAGCCTTATCGCACCTTCTTCCTTAACAGTGAAGACCCGCTTTATACAAGAATCCAGAAGATGTTCCTTGAGGAGCAAACTCGCATGTTTGGCACCGACCACATTTATGGTATCGACCCTTTCAACGAGATGGATCCACCAAGTTTTGAGCCTGATTATCTCAATAAAATATCGGAACACATCTACAAGAGTCTCACTGCCGTTGACCCACAAGCCGAATGGCTCCAAATGGGATGGTTCCTCTACTACCAGCGCAAAGATTACACACCCGAACGTGCTAAGGCGATGCTCACTGGTGTGCCGCAAGGTAAGATGACGATGCTCGATTACTACTGCGAATACAAAGAGATGTGGCGCGACCTTGACGGATTCTTTGGTCAACCCTACATCTGGTGCTATCTTGGCAACTTTGGCGGAAACAGCAATATCCAGGGCAATGTGAAACAAGCAGGAGAGAAGCTTGAAGCTGCCTTGAAAGAAGGTGGCAATAATCTTGTGGGCATAGGCTCCACTCTCGAAGGTCTTGAGGTTCAACAATTTCCTTACGAGTACATCTTTGAGAAAGCATGGGACTTCAAGAAAACCGATGAGCAAGTGGTCAATGAGCTCGCCGATCGTCATGCTGGCAAGGAATCACTACCAGCAAGGGAGGCTTGGAAAGTGCTGTATGACAGTGTGCTGAACATTCGCCCCACCACTTTCTGTGGACCACTCCCCTGCCAGTATCCCGAGCTTGATAAAGAGCATGGCCGTTGCACCGTTCGCTATAACCCACAACATTTATTATATGTGTGGGATAAACTAATTGAACAAGACGTTGTAACAACCGACGCCATGACTATAGATTTGATATGGATTGGACGCCAATTGCTCGGCGATCTGTTCTATACCGAAAAGAAAGCATTTGACAAAGCCTACCATGAGCGTGACATTAAGAGATTGGAAGAACTTATGGAAGATATGAGCTATATCATCCTTTCGATGGAGGCATTGAACCAATGCCATCCGTTCTGCACCATGCAAAAATGGATTGAACAGGCACGAGACTTGGGCGTAGCGCCTGAAGTCAAGGACTACTATGAGATGAACGCACGTCGATTAGTAACTACATGGGGTGGAGACCTAAACGATTATGCAAGTCGCAATTGGGCGGGATTGCTTGACAATTATTACTTTAGGCGTTGGTATTGCTATTTTTCCACTCTGATTGCATCGGCAAGCGAAGGTATAGAATACAATAAGGCCGAACTTCAAGAATCTATCAAAAAAATACAAGATTCATGGCCTGAGCAGAAGGGACTTGAGATGCCTGTTCAGAGCGAAGACGTACTCACTGTGTGCAAAGCAGTCGATGCTATGTTCCGAACGAAATTTAACGATATCAAGGCCAGCAACTGATATTGTCACTCCATTTTGTTAATACTTTCTCAACCTCTATCGTGTCGATAAATGTGCCGGCACGATACACTTCTTTGCCGTTAGCAAACACGAGTACTGTGGGTGCTGTTGCCACAAGGAATTTACCAGCCACCTCGGGTACTACATGTAACTCAACGCGCGCTGAGTGTAAATTCTCAAAATGCTGAACAACAGAATCTATTTTAACGTGAGTTCGACGAAAATAATTAAAAGAGTGTGAGCTGGTTATCAAATTCTCGTTCTAATTGTAGCATTGGTTTCTTAGGGAAAAAGCAGT
>CAJOFH010000085.1 GCA_905233845.1 uncultured Muribaculaceae bacterium
CATACCCCAAATTCAGGGTATGCAAAATTACAACAATTTGATTATAAATCAATTATATTTTAACATTTTTCTCTTAAGAAAAAAGTGACGAAGTCAGGAGTGAGGAAAAAGGAACCGACCCCTTTTCTTCATTTTTTGTTGAAAAGGAAAAAGAAAGGCTGGCGCGCACATCACGCGCCAGCCTTAGTGTTAGGGGTTAGAGTCTAATCGCTCGAATCTAATCATTTAGCCTTTTTTGTGCGAGAAGTAGATACCGCCACAAAGCTCAATCTTACCATTATAAGTCTTTTTGTAACCAATCATGGTAAGCTCATCGCCAACTTCAATATTAGCGGCTTCCAACCAACCCTTGCGGTCGTTGCCTTTGGCTCCCCAGCCTGGGTAGCAGCCATAGACATAGAGCGTGGTTGCACCACCGTCATCACTTAAATAAAGGTTGCCATAGATGGGGTCGTTAGCGCCGGTGCCAATGTCCTCAACAACACCAGTGATGCGGTAATACTGACTTGGTGCATCGGGGTCTGGATCATCGGGCTTGGTACGGAATTCGTCAATTGAAATATCGGTAACAGAGTAATGAGATTCATATTGGCTACCTGATGACATCTGTGGAGTGCCTTGATAAGAGCCGCGCTTGCCCACTATTGTGACAATGTCGCCCTCTTTCAAACCAATATTTTGGAATTCTCCCTTAGCTCCCATATGGTAGATAGCTACCTCACCGCTCCAGTCGCGAAGTACGAAATCGCCTGATTCCGCCTTTGTCACCTTCTGGATAACACCAGTGAGACGATACTGGGTATCATCCTCAGGTTTAGAGAGGAACTCAGCAACAGTGCATGCTACTATAGAACCAGTTTGGTAGATGGTGGCAGTAGTAGCCGATTCTAGTTCGCCATTGCAGGTCTTGAAGGTGACCACCGAAGAGCGGTCGCCACCAGCGTTGGCTGTTGCACGGAATGTTACAGTTGGATTGCTACCGCCAGTAATGTTGGTGATTGTGAGCCAGCTCTTGTCGGCATCAGGAATCTCCACAGTCACGCCATTGCCCTTGCAAGAGAGGCTAACGGTGCACTCGCCACCCTCCACTGGGATAGTAGCGTCCTCGGGGTTATATCCTTCAACCTTAATGAGCGACTTCACAATATTAATAACGGTAACGTCAACCAACTCAGCCTCACCGTTATAGGTGGTCTTTGGTCCTTCTACTGTCACGATGTCGCCCTCTTCAAGACCCAGGCTCAAGAAATTCTTGGTTTTGCCTTGTTTGTCGAGAGTACCCCATATCTTGAGGCTACCTGTCTCGTCAACGAGATACCAGTTGCCATAGACGGTGTTAAAGATGTTGGTAACAGTACCTGTCACGCGATATGTCTTGCTGTCAGGCCCGGCATTAACTTCAGCAACAGTGGCATCCTGCACGGTGGCAAGACCTTGAATCACTTTGATGTTCTGAGTGCGGCCGGCGCAGTTTATTTTAAGGTCGGCATTGCGTCCGTCGGGAGCTGCAGGAGCGCTGAAAGTGACCTTGGTCTCACCTGCCTTGCCTTGCATAGGAGATATCGTGAGCCATTTGGGAATATTGCTATCATCAAAGCTCCAGTCGGCTTGCGAGGTGATATCGATAGTAGCTTCACCACCGTCAATGTTGATGGGCACGTAGGAACGTGAAACTTGAATCTCATCGAGAAGAGTCATGGTGTCTTCGTCGGAGCAGCTAACCAGCATAGCACCTACAAGTGCTATAAATGCGGGAATAAAATATCTTAGTTTCATAGTCTTATAATGTGCTTTATTGAATTAGTTGAAAATATACTTAACACCGATTGCCACGTTCCAGCACTGACCAATACTGTGGTTGGGAACCCAAGTCTCGGTGTTGCCGTTGATGGCTTTAATAGTAGAGAATGTGGCATATCCATCGGCATCAACACCCTCATACTTGAGAATGCGGGCGTCACTGCCAATAGCAGGATTCAGATACTTGCTTACGCCCCAGCTGGAGTTGAAGAAGTTGAGCACGTTCTTCATGTCGAAGCTCACCTGGATGGTGTGCTTGGTAGAGCCAGCACGGAAGTTGAAGTCGTGCTTGTAACCAAGGTCGATGCGGTGTACCCAAGGATTGTAAACACTGTAACCCTCGGCATATTGACCCTGATGGTTCTTTAGATAGCTGTCTTTGTGAACGTATTCCATGAAGCGGTCGCGGTCGTTATCACTCACGAATCGGAACTCACGGTTGGCAACTTCCTCATCGGTGGGGATGTAGATTGCGTCATAGTTGTATCCGTCACCGTTCATGTCGTTGGCGGTCATGTAGGAGTAGTTGTAACCTCCACGCCATGCCTCGTAGATGAGGCTATAGTGGTTGCCACATCGGTCGTGCAGGGTAGCGTTGGCGATGAAGCGGTCGGGGGTCACATACTGTGAATTGTGCAGACGTATGTTGTTGGGGCCTTCCCAAGTGGGAACGTAGGTGAATGCACTCTCGGCAGCAGAACCAGGCATACCGGTAACTTCCTTAGCCACAGTGTGGGTGTAAGATGCCATGAGGGTTACCCAGTCGGCTGGCTTGGCAGTTGCCATAATGTTTGCGCTCCAGCCGTAGCCCTTGCTTGTGTTCTCAAGAACGAAAGCTTTGGTGCCAGTGCGGAATCCTTCAGGATAAATGGGACGGTTGTCAACACCATTGAATCGTGCGAAGCCACCCACACTTGGAATTGACCAGTCGCTGATAGTCACGGCGTTGATGGTCTTGTTGAAGATGAACTCAGCAGTCATTTCCAGAGGGAAAGATACTGGGAACGCATAATCGACGGCAATCGATGATTTCCACACCTGTGGCATCTTGAACTTAGGATCTACACCATTAACAGCCGATGGAACTGTTCCGTCTTCGGGCTTAACAGTCTGGGGATAGCCCATTTCGAAGAGCTTGTTTTGCAGAGCAGCTATTGTGGCATTGCCGTTGGCATCGGTCACGAGACCGCCCTCAAAGATGCTCATGTCGGTGTTTTTAGCATTGAGTTGAGCTTGGTATTGAATCATACCACTGTTGGTGGGCATGTTAGTGAAGAATACCAATGGAAGACGGCCCGAGAAGAGACCTGTACCACCGCGAACCTTCAGAGCCTTGTTGCCAAGCACGTCCCAAGCGAAGCCTACGCGTGGCGAGAAGATGAGAGAGTTGTTTGGCCACTTGCCAGTATTGATGTTGCGAACGTCTCCATTCTTGTCATAGTAGTCAAGATTGAGAATTGCGTTATTGGTCATCAAATCGCCGTTGTTGAAGAACAATCCGTCGATACGAAGGCCGTAGGTCAATTTTAACTTGTCGGTAATGTTCCACTCATCTTGGCCGTAGATGCCAAGTTTGTTGAACTGAACACGTGCTGCGGGAGCAGTCTCACCGTCATAGCCGTAGGTCAAACAAACAACCTCGGGGGCTGCACCGTTGATGAAGTCGTCAACGCTCAGGTAGCGATAGTAACCCGTACCATTGCGCATGTACTGGTTGTCGGCCATCTGATGTTCAAAGTTAATACCAGCAGTCAACTTGTGGTTGCCACGGTAATAGGTGATATCATCTTTGACGTTCCAAATGGTGTTGTGAACGGCGTTGTTCCAGGTAAAGAGCTCATAACCCAGAGCCATGTAGTTGCCTGTGCTGCCTGTGCCATCGAGGATGTCAATGAAGGGGAACTCGCTCGAATTGCTGCCACGCACATCGTCAAGCTTGGAGTAGGTGGCGAGGAACTGGTTCGACAGATTGTCGCTCAGGCGGCTGTTCAAGTCAAACGAGAACGAGTGCACTATATTCTGCATAGAGTACATGGCGTTGGAAAAAATCATCGAGTACTGCGAAGCGCGGCTGTAGGCCGAGCGGGTGCCACCATCCATCGACGAAGCATTGGTAGAGTTCCAAATGTTGTTTTTGGTATAATTGTAACGCAAAGCCATGTGATGGTCGTTGTTGATGTTCCAGTCGATGCGGGCAAGTAGCTTGTAGTTGCTCTCATCGGCAGGGAAGTTGGTATAGGAGCCAGTGTCATAGCCATATTTGCTCTTTACGAATTTGGAAACTCGGTCCATATCGGCAAGTGTGGTACGCGACAGGTAGTTGTCGGGGTCGGCAATACCATTCTCCGAGGCGCGCCAGCGGTTTGCAACGGTAGGAATCTTAGCCATTTCACCGTTGACAAAGAAGAACAGCTTGTTCTTAATGATAGGACCACCCAAAGTGAAACCGTAGATGGTGTTGCGGTCTTTCTCGCGTGCACCGGCGATTTGCTGTCCATCTACTGCGTCACCGCGCATGTGCTCATTGCGGTGATAGATGTAAGCGCTTCCACGATAAGTGTTGTTACCACTCTTGGTGATGGCGTTAACACCACCGCCAATGAAGTTGGTTTGACGAACATCATAAGGCGAAATCACTACCTGCAACTCCTCGATAGCGTCGAGCGAGATGGGATTGCCACCACCAGGAAGTTTGTCGCTCAAACCAAAGTTGTTGTTGAAGTTGGCTCCATCAACGGTGAAGTTGGCAGTACGGCCATCAGTACCTGCAAAGCTCATGCCGTTGCCTCCATAAGGCGAGAGGCGGGTTACGTCGGTGATGCTGCGGGTGACGGTTGGCAGGTTAGTAATTTGTACGTTGCTGATGTTGGTTGAGGCACCAGTCTTGTCGATGGGGAACTTGGAGCTCGAGGCTGTTACAACCACCTCATCGAGTTGGTTGGAACTGGCCGACATCACTATTGGCTGCATGTTGTAGGTCTCGCCGAGCTCAAGGATGATGTCGGCAACGACGATGTTTTGGTAACCTACATACGACATCGTGGCGGTGTAAGGGCCACCAGGACGCATTCCTTGAAGGTAGAAACGGCCGTCAAGGTTGCTCACAGCGTTGTACTCGGTACCTGAGGGAACATGGAGTAGTTTTACTACTGCGCCAATGAGGGGCTCATTGGTCTCATCTAAGATTACACCCGACATTGACGAGGTGGTAATCTGCGCATTGACTGACATTGCTGCTGCCAGCAACATCATCAGCGTTGAGAAGTAAAATCTTTTAAGCATAGAATTTTAGATTAATAAAAAACGTTTAGTTAGAAATTATTACCTATAATATAAATATGTGTTTCTTTAACCTTATTAAAAAGCTACACACCGTTATTAGATACTCTGCTCTAATAGCGGTGTGAACCCTCTTTTAATGCCTTGTAAACCCTTATGTGTGATATCCAGTCGCCAGCAGTATATGGCTGACTGCCAGACTTGTGGATGTCGAATATAAAGAACTCTAACAAAGTCATTTTCTTAAACCTTAATCCTAATTTCAGTGCAAAGGTATTGATATTTTTTAGAAATCAACAAACAATTTTAAAACATTTTTCCACATTAACCATTTTAACTAAAAATCATCTTGAATCGTTAAATTGATGATGGTTGGGCTGGGCTGAGAGTCAATTGTTTAGAAGAATAAAATGAAATAAACCAAACGTCTTGATGAGTTGAAATATTAATGTTTCAACCCACATCGCGATACATTTGTTTTTAATGATTTATTAGTTAGTGAGTTTGACAAAACAGAGGTGTGCTGCCATCATTTAAAACCATTTTGACCATAATCGGTCATTAGGATTTATTTTAGAGCACTTCATCGTCTGATTCCAGGTAGGGACAAAAAAATTATGCAGATGTTTCGCAACAGCCGCATAAAGTAAACCTTAAAAATCTAATCCTATGAAAAAACTTGCTGCAAATTTATAACGTTGTTGATTTTTACGCAATAGTTTAGGTGATAACCCACTGGATTTTTAACATTTTTTTTGTGGTAATGTACAAATTTGTCGCATTGGACTATGTTTCCAGGTGGTTTTTTTGCGTGAAACAATTAAAATTATTATCTTCGTACTCTCAAAATCGCTGTATAAGAAATGGGTAATTTTGACTTAAACATCTTGGGATGTGGCTCGGCCACTGCAACATTGGCGCACTTGCCTTCGTGTCAGGTGCTTAACGTGCGTGGACACCTCATGATGATCGACTGTGGCGAGGGGGCTCAGCTCGAAATGCAGCGTATGCACCTTAAGTTCTCACGCCTCAACAATATCTTCATCAGTCACTTGCATGGCGACCACTGCTTTGGCTTGCTTGGGCTGCTGTCAACGATGGCACTTCACAACAAGGGTGGGACGGTGACAGTACACATTTTCAAGGAGGGGGCGGAACTCTTTGGACACATGCTCGACTTTTTCTGTCGAGAGCGCTCCTATAACCTCCAGTTCAACATCATTGGCACTCGCAAGGCGATAATCTATGAGGACAACGCCATCACGGTTGAGACGTTTCCTGTCACTCATCGTGTGCCCTGCGTGGGATTCCTCTTCCGTGAGAAGCCCAAGATGCGGCACATCGATCCTGTGGCTTGCAAGCAGCACAATGTGCCTCAATATGCTCTGAACAGCCTGCGGCAGGGCAAGGACTTCGTCACAGCCGACGGAATAGTGATTCCCAACTCATTGCTCACCACCGATGCCGACCCATCGCTGTCCTATGCCTATTGCGGCGACACGAAGTTCTCTAAGCGCGTGATAAACGCTGTGCAGGGAGTGGACTGGATCTATCATGAGGCTACCTATGGTGATGAGAATGTGAAAAACGCACTCAAGCGAGGGCATAGCACGGCGCGAACCGCAGCCACTGTGGCGCTCGAGGCTGGATGCAAGAGGCTCATACTTGGGCATTACAGCAGCCGATATGAGGGACATGAGGACATACTGCTGTCACAAGCAAAAGAGGTGTTCCCGCACACTATCCTCGCTCACGAAGGCATGTCAATTAATCTCGATGACGTGAATTGGCAGCCCTAAAAAAGAGAAAAAGTGCTATTTTTAAGGAAAAAATTTGCTGGTAACAAAAAAAGTCGTACCTTTGCAGCCGGGTAAGTCCTACACGGCCAGCTCCCTGCCAATCCCCCAGGTCTTGACCGAAGCAAGGGTAACAGGTTGTAGCGGCGCGATGTAGTCTTCTTACCCTTTTTTTGTGTCCGTAGGTAAAGGTGTCCACGAGCCATGCAATCAGGCGTCATTCGTGGCATGAGGGTTGCTCAGTAAAGCACCCAACTGGTTGTGGAGTGGCTTGTTGGTGAGGTCGGGACGGAACCTTCGAGCCGGTGCACCGGCCTCATCGGCAATTAGCATGGCGGCACACACATCCCACTCATTCAAATTCATCTCCCAATAAGCATCAAGAAACCCGGCAGCGACATAACAAATGTCGAGTGCCGCCGAACCCATGCGCCTGAGACCGCGCACAACAGGCATCACACGCTTGAAATTGTCGAGGTTGTTGTCGGGATTGGTGGCTTTGTCGTAGGGGAAACCGGTCGAGACAACTGCCTTGGCAAGGGTGGGCGTCTCGCTTGGAGCTATGAGATTGCCATTGAGAGTAGCGCCTCCACCAC
Organism: uncultured Muribaculaceae bacterium; assembly: GCA_905233845.1. Classification (GTDB taxonomy): domain Bacteria; phylum Bacteroidota; class Bacteroidia; order Bacteroidales; family Muribaculaceae; genus Sodaliphilus. The sequence goes on from CAJOFH010000085.1 coordinate 7,472, forward strand.
GTGTGGCGCAAAACAGTTCGTCGAGCTTGGGAGCATAAACTACTCCCGCCACAGCCTCGCCATCACACTTGACACCTATCGATACATTGAACCATGGCAGACCTGAGCTGTAGTTTGTGGTGCCGTCAAGCGGGTCTATGACCCATTCCCAACGGCTGTCGCTATGTAAAGAAAATCCCGACTCCTCGGTGAGTATCGAGTGGTCGGGATATTTGTCTCTAATGCTGTCGACGATGATTCTCTCGCTGGCTTTGTCGGCTGCTGTCACAACATCAAAGTCGTTGAGCTTTGTGGTGATCTCTAACTCCTTTGACCTAAAAAACTGTAGCTGAACATCACCCGCACGACGAGCCATCACTATAGCGTCGTCGAGAATCGAATTGTAGCTGGTCATTCTCTTATTGCTTGATTTCGGGATGTTTTTTAATGGGAATTTGACGCTTAAAGACCTCTTTGAAGGTGATAAGGGTCTCGGTGCGGCCCAATCCCAGCTGTAAGAACTTGTCGTGGATGAGCTTCAGCAAGTGGTCGTTGTTCTGGGCATACAGCTTCAAGAACATATCATATTTGCCAGTAGTGTAATAGCACTCAACCACTTCGGGCAAATCGCGGAGATGGTCAACAACGCTTTCAAATTTCGAAGAGTCGTTAAGGAAAATTCCCACATAGGCGCAGGTCTCATATCCCACCGACACAGGATCAATGAGCGAGATGGAGCCTCGGATGACTCCCATGGAGTTGAGTTTCTGAATCCTCTGGTGGATTGCTGCGCCCGAGACATTGCACTCTCGGGCAATTTCTAAATAAGGCTTGCGAGCGTCACTCGAAAGCATGTTCAGAATCTTGTAATCTAAGTCATCTAATTTTGGTGTAGCCATAATTATAAAGTGTTAGGTTATTAATTGTTAAGTATTTCATTCTTGTTTTGAACTCCAATTAAGTTGAAAACACCTTATTTGGGTGGTGTGTATTTTAAATTATTTGCAAATGTAAGAAAAAATTCTGAAAATCCTAACAAATTATAATTAAAAAAATAAAAAAATAGGCGTTTTTTTGCTTTTTTTCTTCTCGGGTCATGGTTTTTGATGAGTTTTTTTAGTTTTTATAAGCCTGATTGAGAAATAATGGTTAATTTTGCATCGTTTTTAGGGTTAATGATGCCATGCGGTGTGATGTGTGGCGATTTGTTGTGAAGTTCACTAAATTTATAATCATAAAACTTACTGCGTATGAAAAAGTATCTACTATTTCTTTTTGCGCTGCTCACGACCGCCACGGTGTGGGCGCAAACGTTCATCCCGCTCCAGATGGGCGAGAACAACGGAATTGAGTTAGGCCCTAATGACAGTGGCAAGGGCTATCTGTCATTCACTCCCGAAGAGACCGACTATTATGTGTTCTCTACTGACGCTGATGTGAGTCACTATATTTGCATCAATTTGTGGAGCGACTCATATTACGACGCTTATTCCCAATCGAACGGCCCCGGTTATGTTCCAGGAGAATACACCTGTGACCTCGGTTATCTGAACAAGCTAAATGCCGGACAAACTTACTTACTTCGCATTGCTCCACAAGACGACAGTCTCACTGGACTGGCGCAAGTGACTGTGAGAAAGGGCTATCTCGTCAGCCCTGACGCCGAAAGCGCCGACCTTACTACCATGCTGAGTCGACTGCCCATGGTAGCCTACGAGGGCCAGGAGGTTAAACTCACAGTTGTTAGTGGCACTACTATCAACAGCCTGACAGCCACAACAGTCAATGGTGACCCCATCGCGCTGACGGTAGACGACACGGGGCGGGTTTACTCGTTCACCATGCCTGCTGCCGATGTCACCATCAGCGGGTCGGGCGAGATTGCTTCGCTCCAGCTTGGCGACAACGAGATAGATTTGACCGGCGAAGGCACTCAATTCACCTTTACGCCTGCCGAGAGCGGTGCTTACGTGTTCTTGTTCACGCCAGGCAATGTGGATGACCGCGAACCATTGAAGATTGAGCGGTTCACCGAGGAACTGTATGGCAAGCTCGTAGGTGACAGAGGATACATCA
>CAJOFH010000086.1 GCA_905233845.1 uncultured Muribaculaceae bacterium
ATACTGCTTTTTCCCTAAGAAACCAATGCTACAATTAGAACGAGAATTTGATAACCAGCTCACACTCTTTTAATTATTTTCGTCGAACTCACGTTAATTTATAGAATTAATACAAAAATCTATAGACATTGCTGAGTAATTAGAAAAACAACTCCACACATCGCTTGCACGATAGGAATTTACCGAAGAATGAGGAACAACAATTTGTATCTGTTGATTCTGGGATGATTCAAAGATGTTTGTCCCAATCAATTGTGGAGGAATTGTGGAGTGGCTCACAATAGTTTTTAAATTACCACAACCAGCAAAAACCTTTTCCCCAAGCTCTATTGGCGAGAGTCTTTGTTCAAAGACGACCGTCTTAAGACTGTTACAATCACGATATGCACCATTACCAATCTTTTGAAGAGAGCTTGGTAAATAAAGATTCTTAATAGTAGAGCCTTTAAATGCATTCTCGCCTATTTCCAAAATACCATTAAACCTAAAATTATATAATGTGCAATTTTCATAAGCATTATTTCCAATGCGTCTAATATTATTGGCAAATGCGGGATATTGGATTTGAGAGCATCCTGCAAAAGCACTATCACCAACTTCTATTACTCCTTTGCCACCACTATTGACAAGACTTGTACAATTGGCAAAAGCGCATTTTCCAATATGCGTGATGCTGTCAGGAAAATAAACTTTTTTAAGGTCTATACAATCTCTGAAGGCTCCTTCGCCTATTTCTTTTAATGTAGCAGGACAATTAACTTGAGTAATTCCATTGCAAGAACGAAATGCATTTTTGCCAATTGAAGCAACACTCATTGGTTTTCCATCATAGACTATAGTGGAAGGGATCGAAACAACACCATTCACATTGGCAGCTTCAGTAATATTAACCACACTTACTGTTGATGCACTTGTTTTCTTAAAGCATACACCATCTTGTTCAGTATCATAGTCCAAAGCTTGAATATTATCGAAGCGTGACCAGATAATATTTTTGTAATATTTATTTATGGCATTTTGTGACACAAGAACAACGGTGTTGTTATAATGGATATCATCAAACGCTGAAATGTCTTCAACTATTGGAGGTTTTGAGCCCAAAAGCTTAATCGTATCAAGATTATTGCAACCCATGAATGCTTTCTCACCGATTGACAACATGTTTTCTCCCAATCTTATTTCTATTCTTTTGGCACCACAATCTTTGAAAGCGCTATTGCCTATTTCGTTTACAGTATTAGCAATTCTTATTGTTTCTAATTTGACACAACCCTCAAATGCACTTGGCCCAAGTACTTTAGCGGGCATGTCAAGACTAGTTAAACCAGTACATCCTGAAAAAGCATGATTACTGATATGCATTACATAATCACTCATAACAATACTGTGTAGATTAATACAATCCCTAAATGCGTCTTCATCAATCATGATTACGAACATAGTATAACGTATATATTTTGGTATCTCTATATCGCCTTTATATTTGGTTGGTCCATATGTTACACTAACATAATCGGTATGGTTTCCATTATATTCGATTTTATTATAATAAAGTCGACCCTCTTTAAAGTCGTAGGCACTGGCGTGGAGGGCTGCCGCTGCCAGCAGAGCTAGCAGAAGTGCTCGCTGAGTGAATGTGTGGAAAGTAGTTTTCATAATTATATCTTTTTTAGGGTGTCGTTTTTAAACGCCACTAAGTTAATAATTTATATCCATATTTTGAATCAATCGCAAAGTTATAAACATTTTTTCAAATTACCCCCCATTTGTTAAATTACGTTAAACATAAGGATTTGTATGTTTTTGAACAAAATCCAATTTGGTCCATTTGAGCCAATTTGAACCAGCTTTCAGGGAACGACAATTGTCTTTAATAAAACAAAAGTAAAGTGTTATTATCAGTAATTGTCATCTAAGTAAAATTCTGATTGCAAAGTTACAATCAACAGAATTATTCTGCAAGAAAATTGCCCGTGCCTTTACTTTTTATAACTCGTTGTTGCTCTTTGTGTTATGCAATTTTAAAATGTGCCTTTTCGTTTTTATCTAATGAAGTGCATAAAACAGAGTCAAAACAGGTTCAACATTGGCTCGCTAAATCGCATTTTTGTCCTTAAAAGTTTTTTCATACTCCCCCCGCCCCCCTCTATCTTAGAGGGGGAGCTGATACTCAGTGCTTTATTTTCGTCGAACTCACATTATTTGTTGATTAACTCTGGATGATGTTTCTAACATAGTCCGTAAGGCTTCCTTCTATACCCATTTTGTCTCTTATCTTTCGTCGGCGACTTCTTACGGAAGCGACATTTCTGTAGTTCCTGCATACGGCAATGGCGGCATCCGAGAATCCACAGCACATCAGCTTGATGAAATTTAAATCGCTGGCAGATAATTGCGAGAAATCATTGGCGATCTTGTCCATCGCGCCATTATGCTTGATATTGATATAGGAATACAGCCCTTCCCAAAACTTCGTGTCGTCGTTGGCAATAGGCGATATCATATGCTCCACGTCGTTGCTTTTGGGGTCCTGGTTAGGATTATATGCTCCAGACATAATCTCTTCAAGAGATTTCAACTTTTCATTCATGGTCTTGCTAAAGTGGTTGTCAAAGTCAGCAAGGTTGCTCCTCAACTCCTCATAATTGACAAAACTTTCTTCCTTCAACTCGTCAATCACCTGCTGCTTGTCTTTGCGCTTTTTCCTGTTGCTGATGATAAAGAGTGCTATGGTAACCAATGCAAAAACAAAAAATAAAGCAATTAGGAAATAAATGGTTTTATGTTGCGATAATATCTTATTGTTGTCTCTTGCCGTAATTTCTTCATCAATGTTCCTTTCATTTTCAAACAAAGAGTATTTTACTGGATTGTAATTCAAAGAGTCATACAAATTGTTGTATAAAGCTTCATATTTCTTTCTTCCTATATTATCTCCTGAACATTCTGCAATTTCTTTTAGAGTCAAATATCGTATCACAAGTAGTTGCTTGTAATCAGGTTCCTTTTTTGCTTTGGATAGAATTATCTTAGCTGAATCAATATCTCCTAAAGCACAGTAGGCTCTTGATAGATTATAATAGCAATGGTCATCTATATATTTTTCCCCATTTTTGATGCAATAAATAGCAGTGTTTTTAGCTTTATTATAATCTCCATCCATATAATATGACAAAGATAGTGAAGACATTGCAACAAACATCTCACTACTGTCGCCCATTTCTTTTGTTTGCTCAATGGCAATAGAAAAATGCTCTTGGGCTTTTTGCTGGTCGTTAATTCTATAAAGATTTCCAAGATAGGAATGACAAAGTGCTGTCATGCGTTTATCATGCAATTTATCATAGAAAATCAATGCTTTCTTAAACTTTTCAAGGTCAAGATTATTGCTTGCAAAATAATTATAATATAGAACACCTAACCGCATATTAATCTGTGCAAGGTTGCGGTAATCAGTAGAGTCGGCATTATCCTCTGCTTTTTTGTACCATTTCATTGCAACTACAGGTTGATTGGTACTAAACTCATAATATGCTCCTTTATATAGTAATGAGCGGGTGTAATGTTCACGGTTGTGGTTATCGCTATAGTGGTCGAGAGCACTATTGATTAATGTGTCGCTTGTACAGTTGCCATAGCAACGGAATTGTGCCTGTGTAAGAAGCAAAGCGTGGAATGCGAGATCTTCATCGCTGATGAGCGAGTCACGGTTGATTTTTTCAAGTATGGCAAGTGAACTGTCGGGGTTGGTCCACATTAGAGAGTCGGCCAGGACAAGTCGCTTGTCCACACTTCGATTACAGCTCATCACAGCAGTGAGCAGAATTGAAAAGAGCGATAGGTATAATAGTTTCTTCATAATGATGTTTTTAAAACGTGCAAATTTAGCACGTTTTCTGTTAACCACCAAACATTTTGCCCGTGCCCTTGCTTTTTGCAAGACGAAGTATTAAAAATGTGCCTTTTGATTTTTCCGCACAAAATGCCAAAAAAAACTACCCCTCGCAACATCTCAAAGCACAAAAACAGCAGCCTTGTAATCAACCAAAAACAACTATGATTTTTTAGTTTGCTGTGGACATAAGGGACTGCTGGGACAAATGGGACAAAACGGATAGTCAATTTTTTCAGGAAAAAGACATTGGAATGAGCACCGCGCCTGCGGTGCAATACATTGACAGCTCCCAGGATTGGGTGGGATGGAAAGCCTGCTTTAACAGGAAAATTTAATGGCTTTACGTGGTTGTGCGTTGGGGAGGTTTATTCGTGGTGGTAGGGCTCGTTGCGGAGAATTGTCATGGCGCGGTAAAGCTGTTCGGTGAAGATGAGGCGTATCATCTCGTGGGAGAAGGTCATAGAGGAGAGGGAGATTTTCTCGTTGGCTCGGGTGTAGACCTCAGGCGAGAAGCCGTAGGGACCTCCCACGACGAAGACGAGCCTGCGCTGCACGGTGCTCATTTTCTTCTCGATATAACGCGAGAACTCGATTGAGGTGTACTGCTTGCCGTGCTCATCGAGCAACACCACGTGGTCGCTCTTGTCGAGTGCCGCGAGGATGTTGCGTCCCTCGGCAGCCTTTTGCTGCTCTTGAGTGAGATTCTTGGTGTTCTTGGCGTCGGGGATGTACTGGATTTCAAAGGGCACATAATGTTTGAGCCTTGAGGAGTATTCCTCAATTCCCTTGCTCAGATAGCCTCCAGCCATCTTTCCCACTACTGCCAGAACAATTTTCATAAATATTGGAATCTATCTTTAGCCCCCCTCTAAAGGGGGAGTTGCGCCAACTATCAGACGAAGAACTTTATGCCACCTGGGTGGCAGGTTACTGTCATGTCGGTAATCATTGACATGGGTTCGCCGTCGATGTGGTAGACACGAGGCAGCGATGCATGAATCTTGACTTGACGGGCACGGTAAGTGTCGACGTTGCGGTTTTTATCGACTGTCTTGGTGAAAAGGCTGCCGCCCACTATGGGGCTCTCAAGCGGACTGAAAGGTTTGATAATTGTCACATCGAGCAGACCGTCCTGCAGACTGGCATGTGGCGCTATAAAAGCGTTGTTGCCATACTGCGAGGCATTGGCGCAAGTGATGACAAACACATCCTCGTCAATCATACGTCCGTCTATTTCGATAGTGCAATGGATGGGTTTGTAGTGCGCATAGACCTGGAATGCCGTTCTGACATAGTTCAAAGCGCCACGCTTGGTGCGCTGAGCATAACGGTCGGCAATATCGGCATCAAAGCCCATGCCAGCGGTGCACACGAAGGTGTCGTCGTTCAAAGTGCAGTAGTCACAATCCTCAATATGGTCGCGATTGATGACCTCAAAGGCACGACGCATGTTCATAGGAATCTCGAGGTGACGCGCCAAGCCGTTTCCCGAGCCACAAGGTATGATGGCGAGAGCCACATCGCTGTCCTTTAGTGCCGTTGCCGCGCCATTGACCGTGCCGTCGCCCCCCACGGCAATCACACCGTAGTAGCCCTGTTCTACTGCCCTTGCCGCCAAGTCACTCACCCTGAGCTCACGCGTGACAAGGGCGACCTCGACGTCAAAACGGCTGTGGTCAATTACCTCATCTATGAGTTGTGGCACACGATCCTTCTTGCTGTTACCCGAGTAAGGATTGATGATTGCCATCAGTTTCTTGCGTTGTTCCATAATGCAAAGATATAACATTCCCAAATAACAAACAAAAAAAGAGTACTAAATGAGACAAGGATAGCGACAAATGGCAAAAAACAAACCACAGCCGCTTATCTCTAAGCTTCTGTGGCTCATAGAACTTTAAACCTCGAAGAGGATTATTTCTTCTTGCGGTCGCCGTAGCGGCTCAAGAACTTATCAACACGACCAGCGGTGTCGACGAGTTTCTGCTTACCAGTGAAGAATGGGTGAGAAGAACTAGTAATCTCAAGCTTCACCAGTGGATAGGTCTTACCGTCAATCTCAATAGTCTCTTTAGTGTTAACTGTTGAGCGTGTGATGAAAACCTCTTCATTTGACATGTCCTTGAAAGCAACTTCGCGATAGTTGTCAGGATGAATACCTTGTTTCATTTTAAATATATATTTAAATTGTTATACAATAACGGTGTTGGTAAGACACCTAACATTGTAATGGCGCGCAAATTTACGAACTTTTTTTGGACTGACAAAATATTTTGTATCGTAATTAATTATTTGCCATTATTTGAGGTTAAAGTTTTGATTTTTTAGCACTTTAAATGGCTGACATAATGTAATGTTGAGTATATTTGCACGGTGAAATTGTTTAGAACTAATATAAAAGTTGTATTGCTGCTCACTGTTGCTTTAATGGTGACATCTGGCTCATTGAAAGCACAAAATGCCACTCCCGACAAGATGTTGGCAACTATTGAAGCGATGCCTCGTCAAGCTGCCAAGAGCGAGATGAGCAGGTGGCTCGATGCTACAGCTCAAACAGGAAGTAAACAGTACAAGACTCTAATCGCCAGTCTTGAGGAAATGCTCAGTGAGCCCACATGGGACTACCACAATGAGGAACTCTTTGCCTTGGCGATGGAGCATGCTGCAAATGGATCGTGCTTGACCGAAAATGAGCGCATGCGCCCCAAAGCGATGCTTGAGGTTGTGAGAAAAAACAAACCAGGCTGTATTGCTAACGACATTGATTACGAGACTCATGACGGTTCTCATCATAAATTAAGTGATATTTCTACCCCCTACACCTTAATCTATTTCAATGACCCCGAATGCCTGTCGTGCGCCAAAGTCAAGGAGCGCCTCGACACCTGCGCCACCCTCAAGGACATGGTGAATGACAGCATATTAACTGTGCTTGGCATCTATCCCCTCGACAACGTTGAGGAGTGGAAATTGGACCCCATGCCAACCTACATCATCAATGGTTGGGACTGGGAACAAAAAGTGGATGGTGAACAGAGCTACGACCTTATGACAATGCCCATGTTCTACCTGCTCGACCACGAGAAACGGGTGATATTGAAAAACGAAGCGAGCCTAAATCGCACGCTAAAAGCTTTGAGCAAGCTTAAAGGAATAGAAGACGGCGACATCGAGACAAAACTCGATGCTGTTTGGAAAAAATAACCACTAATTCTTACTAATTATCAGGTAGCTTGTGGAGTCGTTTGAGACTTTGTAGGCCTGTGCTGCCCTGTAACCAATCACCCAAAGGATTTCGCCGTCGGCTTCGAGGAGCCACGTTGCATTTTTTTGTTTCTCGGTTAATTTAAGATCGGTGAACAAGTCGCTCAGGAGTTTGCTGCCGTGCATGCCGAAAGGCTTGAAGCGGTCGCCCTCGCGCCAATGACGCAGCAGCACCTCAGAGCACTGCAATATTTCAGGGTTAAATGCCACTACCCTCTTACCGTCAACCATTGAAGGCGAGAACGGTTTGCCATGAATATGCTTTATTTCCAACTTGATAGGCTCCGAAATCAACTCATCGTCGAGGTCAATGACGCGTATATCCTCTTTTCGCTCAGCGATGGGCTCCACTTCGATTGTGGAGCGGTTGATTGCGGCCTTGTGAGTTGACGAGGTAAAATGCCTGCCCACAGCACTTGTGAGCATATCGGCACACTGCTCATGGTTGAAGCCATGAGGCTTGAGGATTTCATAGAGCAGCATCTCGCGATTTTCGAAGCTGTTGAGAATCTCGGTGTCGATTATCAAACTGTTGCCCTCGCGCTCGCTCACGATGTTGCGCATCACGCCCACGCTCTCACGATAGAGGTCGTTGCAACGCGTCATGTTCTCGATAGTTTTGAGCAAGGCATCCTTGGAGCCTTCAAACTCGCTATAGATTGCAGGCAACACCACGTTGCGCAGGCGGTTGCGGCGCGCGTCATTCTCGAGATTGGTGCTGTCGGTCACATAGTCCTGGCCTAACTCGCTGAGCAACTCAAGAATTTCGGCTCGAGAGACGCAAAGCAGCGGGCGAACCACGTTGCCGTTGCGTGGCTTCATACCAGTGAGCCCAGCAATGCCAGTTCCACGTAATGCGTTTAGGAAGAACGTCTCGATGTTATCGTCGTTGTGATGAGCCACAGCAATGCATTGGCATCCATGTTCGGCCACAAGCTTATCGAACCACTCATAGCGCAGTTCGCGGCAAGCCATCTCGAGCGAAACACCATGCTCACTCATATAAGCTGGCACGTCGAAGTGCTTCACGTCAAGAAGTACATTCAGCCGCTTGCACAGCTCTGTGACAAAGTGCTCGTCGCGGTCGCTCTCGTCGCCACGCAGGTGGAAGTTGCAATGAGCAGCACGACATTCGTAGCCCAGAGCGAGCAGAACACGCAACAGCGCTACCGAGTCGGCCCCGCCGCTGAGAGCTACCAGCACAGGAGCATCAGCATCGATTAGATTGCCGCTGCCGATAAATTCCTTTACTTTATTTAGAAAACGTTCTTTCATTAAAGGAGGATTCTACAAATTAAGAATATGTGAAGATAGATTCTTGGATGTTTTTGTTTCTTTTCGGCTCCTGCTGCGTCAAAGTCTTGTGCCATAGCTTGCTATGCCACATCAACTTTAACTTCGCATTTGCTCGAAAATAAATCAGAAACATCTCAACTTAATTTATAGAATCCACCTTAAAAAAAGGATGTGACGTTAATGACACATCCTCTATAATATTGATTTAAAAGAGTCTTAAGGAATGAGGTTGTGACTGCGGAACACCTTCTGAATCTTCTCGAGTGCGGTAGTCACTTGCTCACGAGTGTGAGTAGCCATCAGGCTGAAGCGGATGAGCGTGTCGTTAGGGGCAACAGCGGGTGAAACCACTGGATTGACGAAGATACCTTCGTCGAGCAACTCGCGAGTGATGAGGAACGTGAGGTTGTTGTCGCGGATGAAAAGTGGGATGATTGGAGTCTCAGTATGGCCAATCTCACATCCCATCTGACGGAATCCCTCAAGTGCATAGTGAGTATTCTCCCACAAGCGCTCCTGACGCTCAGGCTCGGCAATCATGATGTCCATTGCGGTACTCACAGCAGCGGTAGCGGCAGGTGTGATGCTCGCAGTGAAGATGTAGCTACGGCTGTGGTGACGCAGATAGTTGGTTATCACCTCGTCGGTAGCGATAAAGCCACCCAGTGACGCAAACGACTTGCTGAAGGTTCCCATAATGAGATCCACCTCATCGGTCAGTCCAAAGTGGTCGCACACACCTCGTCCACCCTTGCCAAACACTCCGATACCGTGAGCCTCGTCAACCATAATGCAGGCATCATATTTACGTGCCAAATCCACTATGTCGGGGAGCTTGCACACGTCACCCTCCATCGAGAACACTCCGTCGGTAACGATGAGCTTCACTTTGTCGGGCTTGCACTTCTGCAGCTGTGCCTCAAGCGATGCCATGTCGTTGTGCTTGTACTTGAGCGATTGAGAGAATGAGAGACGACGTCCCTCAATGATTGAGGCATGGTCTTGCTCGTCCCAAAGGATATAATCCTCACGGCCTGTTAGACAAGACACAACACCTAAATTAACCTCAAAACCTGTGCTGTAGATCATGGCATCTTCTTTGCCAGCATAGGCGGCAAGCTTTTTCTCAAGATCCTTGTGGATGTCGAGAGTGCCATTAAGGAATGGCGAACCTGCCATACCAGTGCCATACTTCTTGGTAGCCTCAATAGCGGCCTCACGAACTCGAGGGTCGGTAACGAGACCAGAATAGCAATTGGAGCCAAACATGAGCACCTTCTTGCCGTTGATGATGACCTCGGTGTCCTGCTCGCTCGAAATGGCACGGAAATAAGGATAAATACCTGCTGCTCTGGCCTTTTGTGGCTCAGTGTAGGTTGCCAACTTCTGTTGTAGTAGCTTCATATAATCTTTTATTGCGGTAGTCTAATTTTACCTAAAAATGGTAGAAATTTCACTATTACCTATTATACAGGCTGCAAAATTACAAAAAAAATTTTTATAACTATAAAATTCCTTAATCTTTTGTTGTAAAAAAGTATTAACAGGGCTTGAAGCAATGCACAATACATAATGCACAATGCATAATCTGGGCTGCGCCTTGTTCAATGCACAATGCAGAATCTTGGCTGCGCCCTTCAATCAATGCACAATGCATAATTCACAATGCATAATCTGGGCTGCGCCCTTTTCAATGCACAATGCACAATGCATAATGCACAATTTGGGCTGCACCTTTGGAGTGAATGAAAATTGAGTTTTTGAGCATGGGGTTGGTTATATTGTGAGAAATTAGTATTTTTGTGGCTGTAAAAATGATGGTAGATGGATTTTAAGTTACATTCGCAATATGAGCCAACGGGGGACCAGCCACAGGCTATTAAGGAGCTTGTGGATGGGGTAAATAGCGGCCTTCCGTGCCAGACGCTGCTTGGCGTGACAGGTTCGGGTAAGACGTTCACGATGGCCAACGTGATTGCGCATACCAACCGCCCCACCCTAGTCTTGTCGCACAATAAGACACTTGCGGCTCAGCTTTACGCCGAATTCAAATCGTACTTCCCAGAGAACTCGGTGCAGTACTTTGTATCCTATTATGATTACTACCAGCCCGAAGCCTACCTGCCATCGAGCGACAAATACATCGAGAAAGACCTCGCCATCAACAAGGAGATTGACCGCCTGAGGCTTGCCACCGTTACAGCGCTGCTCTCAGGTCGCCGCGATGTGATTGTGGTTTCGAGCGTGTCGTGCCTCTATGGCATGGGCAATCCTGAGAATATCGAGGCGAATATTGTACGGTTGAAAGTTGGCGACCGTCCAGGCCGTGACGCCTTCTTGCGTCGTCTAGTCGATGCCCTATACTCCCGCAACGAGTATGAGCTCGCTATGGGCACTTTCAGGGTGAAGGGTGACACCGTCGACGTGATGATAGCCGACACCGATGCTGTGTTGCGCGTCATATTCTGGGGCGACGAGATAGAGAGCATGGAACTTCTCGATCCGTTGACGACAGTGGAGGGATTTAACATCTACCCTGCCAACATCTTTGTCACCACCAAAGAGAGCATGGCAAGCGCACTAGGAAAGATTGACATAGACCTGGGCACACAGGTAGAGATGTTCCGCCGCGAGAACCGTCCTGTGGAGGCCAAACGCCTGTATGAGCGCGTGACCTATGACCTTGAGATGATTCGTGAGGTGGGTTACTGCTCAGGCATCGAGAACTATTCCCGCTACTTTGACGGACGTGAACCAGGTGCGCGCCCCTACTGTCTGCTCGACTATTTGCCCAAAGACTTCCTGACCATCATCGACGAGAGCCACGCTACAGTGCCGCAAGTGCGCGCTATGTATGGCGGCGACCGCTCGCGCAAAGACACGCTGGTAAACTACGGTTTCCGCCTAGACGCAGCCCGCGATAACCGTCCGCTCACGTTCAGCGAATTTGAAGCGTTGACTCACCAGACAATCTACGTGAGCGCCACACCTGCCGATTACGAGCTTGAGCGCTGCGAAGGCATTGTCACCGAGCAGATTCTGCGCCCAACCGGACTCCTCGACCCCAAGATTACCGTTCGCCCATCGCTGGGCCAAATCGACGACCTAATCCACGAGATAGAGCTACGTGTCGAGAACCGCGAACGCGTACTGGTGACCACCCTCACAAAACGCATGGCAGAAGAGTTGACTAACTATCTGGCAAAAATTGATATCAAGTGCGCCTATATGCACAGCGATGTGGAAACCATGGACCGCATACAGATTATTGACGACCTGCGCCTTGGAGTGATTGACGTGCTCGTGGGAGTGAACCTACTTCGCGAGGGACTTGACCTGCCCGAAGTGTCGCTAGTGGCTATACTTGATGCCGACAAGGAGGGTTTCCTACGTTCACATCGAGCCTTGACGCAGACAGCAGGCCGTGCCGCCCGAAACCTCAACGGCGAGGTGATTATGTATGCCGACAAAATCACCGACTCCATGCAGCGCACTATCGACGAGACCGAACGCCGCCGTACCATGCAGCTCAAGTACAACGAGGAGCATGGCATCACACCGCAAGCCATTGTCAAGGCTAGGAACGCCATTATAGGCGTTGACACCAACATGAGTCCAAGCGACGAGACACGACAGCACGCACGCCGCTACGAGAGCAACGTAGTGGATATGTCATCGCTCAAGCATCAAGTGGAGGCAGAATTTGACCACACCGCCGGCATTGCCGCCGATCCAGTGATTGCCTACATGAAGCCCCAAGATCTGGAGAAGACGATTGAGTATCTCAAGAGCCAGATGGTGGCTGCCGCCAAGAACATGGAATTCATTGCCGCCGCACAATACCGCGACGAGATTCTGAAATTGCAAGAGAAACTAAAATCTCAAAAACTATAATGCACAGTGTGTTGCGTTACCAACGCAACATACAAATAATGATTAACAACTATGCGAATCGAGGGACAATGGCTACCCACTACCAAGAAAGAGATTGAGCATCTGGGGTGGGATCACATCGACGTGATACTCTTCACGGGCGACGCCTATATCGACCATCCCTCGATGGGCACAGCAGTAATCGGGCGCACCCTTGAGGCTCATGGTTACAAGGTGGCTGTCGTGCCACAGCCCAACTGGCGCGACGACCTGCGCGATTTCAAGAAGCTGGGCAAGCCCAGACTGTTCTTTGGTGTCTCGGCGGGAGCGATGGACTCGATGGTGAATCACTACACCGCCAACCGCCGCCGTCGCAGCGATGATGCTTACACACCCGATGGCCGCGCTGGTGCCCGCCCCGATTACCCCACTATCGTCTATAGCGAAATACTCAAGAAGCTTTTCCCCGACGTGCCAGTGGTGGCTGGCGGCATTGAGGCTTCGCTTCGCCGACTATCGCACTACGACTACTGGCAAGACCGCCTGATGCCGTCGATTATGCACACCGCTCCAGTAGATATAATCACCTACGGCATGGGTGAGATGGCAACCATCGCCATTGCCGACGCTTTGAGTGTTGGAGCCAAGATTGAGGACTTAACCTATATTCCCCAAACGGTCGTTCGCTGTCAATTGAACGAAATCCCTACCGAGAATGACAACGAGAACATCGTGCTCCACACGTTTGAGCAGTGCAAGCAGAGCAAACGCTGCCAAGCCGAGAATTTCCGCAACATTGAAGTTGAGAGTAACCGTTGGCATGGTCACACTTTGTGGCAAGCTACTGGCGACGTGGTGATTAAGGTCAACCCAATGAATCCACCCATGACCACCGAGCAGGTGGACGCATCGTTTGACTTACCTTACACTCGACTCCCACACCCTCGCTATCGTGGCAAGCGCATTCCTGCCTACGAAATGATACGTCACTCGGTGTGCATGCACCGCGGATGCTTTGGCGGCTGCGCATTCTGCACCATCAGCGCACATCAGGGCAAGTTTATTGCCTCGCGCAGCAAAGAGTCGATAATGCGTGAGGTTAAGCAAGTGACGCAGATGGAAGACTTCAAGGGCTACATTAGCGATTTGGGAGGTCCAAGCGCTAATATGTACAGTATGCACGGTCATGACCTGGAGCGATGCAAGCGCTGCACCCGCCCTTCGTGTCTTCACCCTAAGCCCTGCCCTAACCTCAACAACGACCACCACGCCCTGCTCGACATCTACCATAGCGTCGACGCTCAGCCACAGGTCAAGAAGTCGTTCATTGGCAGCGGCGTGCGCTATGACCTGTCGATGCATCGCAGCGGTGACCCCGAGATTGATAAAGCCAATGCTCAATATAACGAGGAGCTGATACGATTCCATGTCTCTGGCCGATTGAAAGTGGCACCCGAGCACACCAGCGACGAGGTTCTCAAGGTGATGCGCAAACCGTCATTCCAGCAATTTGTGCAGTTCAAGCGCATCTTCGACCGAGTGAATGCCAAATACCACCTCAACCAACAACTAATCCCCTATTTCATCTCGTCGCATCCAGCTTGCCGCGAGATGGACATGGCAGAGCTTGCCGCACTCACCAAGGAGCTGAATTTCCATCTCGAGCAAGTGCAAGACTTCACCCCTACGCCCATGACCGTTGCTACCGAGGCATTCTACACCGGTCTGCACCCCTACACCCTCGAGCCTATCTACACCGCCCACACTAAGGAGGAGAAACTCGCTCAGCGCAAGTATTTCTTCTGGTATGACAAGAAATACAAAGCCGATATTATCAAGTCGCTTAAAAAAATGCACCGCCGCGACCTGATAGAGAAGCTATATCCAAGAAAGTGATTGGATGTGGAGGGGGCGAGACACTATTTGGATTTTTTAAGCACCACGCCTGCGGTGCAATACATTAACAACTCCCAGGATTGTATGGGACAGTTTTTGAAAAAAAATTTTGAACATCGCGCCTGCGGTGCAATACACTGACAACTCCCAAGAGTGTGTGGGACAGTTTTACAAAAAAAATTTTTAATTCACTAACATCGCGTTGTCTTTTGTCATTTATACTTCGTACTTTGTGCTTTAGCGCACGCAAATGTAGGAAGCTATAATGCTATAAAACAACTCTATAAAATTAGTTGTTAGTTATCAGTTATCATTTGATTCAATGCTTTTAGGTCTCTTAGATTCAAAAAGGCGCCCTATATGAAGTGACCCCAAAAAGTTGGACGGGTTAAACATTATTGGTTTAGAGAAAGAGTTCGGTATTGAACCGGGCTCTTTCCTTTTAACCTTAGTTTTATT
>CAJOFH010000087.1 GCA_905233845.1 uncultured Muribaculaceae bacterium
GTTTTTTTAATAATGTTTTTTGCACTACAAAATTACTAAAAATCTCGCTATGTTCCTAATTTTCAGCTAAATAAAATTCATCGAACTCACGTTAATTACAACGCCAATGCCAGCCATGGAACACCATGGACAAGGACTAATGGTGAAGTTGTCACCGACCCCAATGATGATGGCATGACCATGTTGGTGGTTCAGGTTAAAGACAGCTATAAAAAATCAATGCATACTGGAAGCGACAGGAATAAGATTGATGTCGCTATCCAGTCGGTGAAGTTAGTGAACAATTTCACTCGCGTCAATGACGAGACGAATCCAGGTTATCTTATGTCGATTGACGGCATCAGCACCAACCGCTTCTTCTTCCTGTCGAAGGGAAAGCCCCGTGCAACTTACCTCTCACCATTTTATATGACCTATGAGCAGATTAGCCCTGTAAATTATGCTACTGCCTCCGAAACCACCAACTTCATCAACGAGATTAAGGCAGGTCATTCCTATCCTTGTATTCATGATTGTGGACAAGTAATTAATTATGAACCTGGCCACTGGTTCACCATCGACAAGAGTGGTGAGAACTACAGTCTCAACAACCTTACTATCTTTATGCCTGACAGGCGATTTGAGGACAACCTGGATCCTAACGAGAATGTTGCCGATGATCATGTTAATGGCGAGGTCTATAAGAATTATGGTAGAACAGGCAACGACACCGACCCATTCAACCCCGTTATCGCCCCCAAGGTGCTCATGTACACCGCCGACCTTAACGCCGTGGCAACGCCCTCTAACTATTCTACTGGTGACGACAGGAGCTACTACGATGTGAACCTTGATTGGAGCACCTCGTTCACCGAAGAAAAAATTGGTGTTGACGTTCCACAGCATTTCTATGTGTATATCGTCAACGAGGACGGCTCGCGCACTCTGATTCAAGACGTTCAGAAGGACGAAAACGGAATGGTGCGTGTCCATAATCACAGCTACGTTGTGGAGCAGACCGATGAGACCCAAACCCTCAGATATGTGATTACCGCTCACACCATCAACTATGACAATGATGGGAGCATACTGCTCACCCAAGACGGCGACCCTTATATCACTATCAGCGCCGAGAGCCCAGTGCGCACAGTGACTATTCCTGGTTTAAAGAACGCTTTCTTTACCGAGTTGTCGGAATATCGTAGCCGCTATTACATTGAGAATTCAAGCAAACAGTATAATATCTACAGGAACACCGTTTCGATCAATCCTACTAATTCTGTTGAGTTCGGTAAGATTAATACTGCCGATAAGGCTTACAGATTGTGCCGCAAGTCAATCAAGAACGGCAATGTGAGCTCTACTGAGAACGTAATCGCTCAAATTACGTTTACTCCTTCGGCTTATTCTGATGAGAACGTTGTTACTGCCTACGATTACTCAATAATTTATAAAGATCTAAAGGATAAATCCACTCAAGACGTGAGTGATGAATATCTCTTTGACGAAAACACCCCCACCGACCTTGAGCCAAGTGGTACTATCACTCTCGATGAGCCAGTTATTGTACTTTATGACCGCTTTAAAGAGTCCACTATTTCTAACAACCAGGATGAAGGGTATGTCTATTATCTTAAAGGACTTGTCAATGTGAATTATATTACTCGAAGCAATGAGTATAACGTTCCTGTCTACAAGACCGAGAACATTGTTGCTGGCGAAGGCCGCACTCTTGACGAGGTGATTGCCGACGTAGATCACAGCGCTAAGGCCACTCCCGATAACACTATCACCTTCAAGGCTATCAACAACCCTGCCGCCAACCTTGTGGATTATGAGATTCGCCGACTCAGGCAGAATAACTTCAAATACTTCACTAAGATTGGCAAGGCTGAGAACTACAACAACAGTGGACAGTATTATATCTATGCCCTTAGCGATGCAGGTCAGCTTAATGAGCTGGTGAACATCGAGACTGTAGGCGCCGATGGTGGCCACATCACCACTCACGATATCAACAGCTCAAGCGATAACCAGACAAGTAGCTATGTGCCTGTTATCAATACACTCTACAACGGCGATGCCTCTAAGCCCAACTCTTATGGCTGCGACATCCAGCGCACGAGTTACCCTGCGGTAGAAGCGAGTGTTGAAGGTATAGTAAAAACCGATCCTTTCTATAGCAATGACGGTCCACTGATGGGTTATCTTGTGAACCTGAAAATATCACCTAAATTGCCCAAATCTACCGATAGTGGCATCAACTACGTTTATTACTATCGCGTATGGCGTGAGATTGACAGCAAGAACAATCCTACACTCATCGAGGGCGAGAGGATGATAAATCGAGAGGATAACCAGAGCGGTGGCACTGAGGGCACTAATGATTATTGGGCAAGTGATTACGACTGCCTGCACGTAACTTATCCCGGTCAAAATGATGTTTGTGTGAATGACTTGTTTATTGACTTTGCTTACGAAGGCAACAAAGACGTGAAATATATCGTACGTCTCTATGCCACCACAATCCCAGGTGCCGAGGGTTCTGGTCATGACTACAACACGATGGCGGTCAGCGAAGGTGGCAATGGCAAGGACTATTTCATCGCCGAGGCTAAAGTTACTGCTAAGTTCAATCCTGACACTCCCACTGCTGTGGGGACTATCAACGCCGATGCTAAGGTGGAGAGCGTGACCTACTACAACATGATGGGCGTGGCAAGTAGCCGTCCACATCAAGGCATGAACATTGTGGTCACTCGCAAGAGCGATGGTACTACCAACAGTAAAAAGGTGATGTTCTAAGCACCGAAATAGCAACTCCAGCCTCGGATTTCGTGCCCGAGACTGGAGTTGCTATTTTACATCTAATCACCAATCGTCCATTGCGTATCATATGATGTTATCTTATTTAAATATATTTTCACATTAATTTTGTGTTTTATTGATATTTTAACGGTATAATTGTTGCGTGGTCTTTATGAAAGGTGTAATTTTGCAGTCGAATTGTTCAATAAAACACAAATAAAACACTATCTTTTGCAATATTAATATACATTTTATTGAGGAAATAACTATGAAGAAAACGTGGAAATCTTTACTTTTTACATTGATTGCCTTTGCATGGATTTTGCCGTTAAGTGCAACAGTGTATCACGAGACAACTCAAAAAGTCACACATTTTGACTATAGTGGTTACACCTATACTTATATTGATGCTAATGGTGTAGAACAAACCGCCAGTCTCACCGACGAGGCCACAACCCCTGAGCAGATTAAAGCCTTGGTTAAAGCAGTGTATACCGACCCAACGATACCCGGTATTCACTATGCTTATGACTTCAATGGCACCCAAGTGCGCAAGATAAACTACAACGCCTATGCGCACTCTGGCTTCAAACCAAACAATCAAAAAATGATTGTCACTTGGGATGATGCC
Organism: uncultured Muribaculaceae bacterium; assembly: GCA_905233845.1. Taxonomy (GTDB): domain Bacteria; phylum Bacteroidota; class Bacteroidia; order Bacteroidales; family Muribaculaceae; genus Sodaliphilus. The sequence goes on from CAJOFH010000087.1 coordinate 3,419, forward strand.
GATCCTGCGGAGTTTATTGAGAATCCTGAGCAGGACGGTATGACCTTGCTCATGGTGAACATGAAGAAGAGCTGGTATAGGTCATATTCTAATGGTCACTCCGAAGACAAGGATTACTTCCTCGACAATGCGATTTCTTCGGTGAAACTCATGTCGAACTTCACACGTGTCAACGATGAGTATAACCCAGGCTATCTCTACTCGTTTGAAGGTGTCACTAACCGTTTCTTTATCATCTCGAAGGGCAAGCCCAGAGCTTCGATATGGGCGCCTTTCTATCGCCTTTTTGAGCAAATCAGCCCAGTGAAAGGTGATGGCGGACATGAATCGGACGACTTTATCGATGAGATTAAGCAGGGACATCCTTATCCTTGTTACCATGACTGCACCAACGTGCCCGGATTTGGAAACGGTACAGGCTATGACCACTGGTTTGAGATTGCTTCAAGCGGTGAGTCTTACACTCTTGATAACTTAACGATTTTCATCCCTGACCGCCGTCTGGAATATGGTTACAATGAGAAGTATTCAGTTGATGTGCGCAACGCCACCAGCGACGATGACACCGAATCTCAGATTTTCAAGAACTACGAGAACGACAGTGGAGACCTTAATGTGTTACCAAAGGTTCTCATGTACACCGCCGACCTCAATGCCGAGGCAGTGCCATCAACCGAGACCTACGGTTTTTATCAGGTGAACCTTGATTGGAGTACCTCTTACACTTATGAAAATCTGGGTGTTAACGTGCCACAACATTTCTATGTTTATATCTTGAATGACGACGGCACCCGCACCTTGATTCAGGATGTGGCAAAGGACGAGAACGGTATGGTGCGCGTTCAAAATCATAGCTACCTTGTGGAGCAGACCAATGAGCAGCAGATAATAAAATATGTTATCACAGCTCACCCCATCAACTATGATACCGACGGAACCACAGTGCTGCGCAACGCTGACCAGAGCCCCTATATCACTATCAGCGCTGAGAGCCCCGTGCGTACTGTTATCATCCCAAGTAAAAAATATGCGTTCTTCAATGAGGTTTCAGAGTACCGCAGCCGCTATCACATTGAGAACTCATCGAAACAGATAAATATCTATAAAAACACTGTATCGATTACTCCCTCTTCAATGGCCAGCTATGAGACAATCCGTCCCGAGGCTTATAGGGTATATCGCAAATATGGCAGCACCGACAAACCAATCGCTACTGTTACTTTCACTCCTCTTGCTAATGATGAGGGCTTGAAGCAATATACTTATGTTGTAGAATATGACAACAACACTCAAGACCTTGGTTTCCTCTTTGACGATGAGCAACCAGTGACTAGCGGCACTATCACCAGCTTTGAGAACTCTACAGTGAAGATTATTGACCGCTTCAGTGCTTCAACTTCCAACAACAATCACTACGACAATTATATCTACACCTTCAAGGAGCAGAAGACTAATGGCTACTATGCCTGCAGCGACCAGTATGTGGTGCCTGTTTACAAGACTACAAATACTGTAGGTGGCGAGGGACGTACTCTTGAGGAGGTGATTGCCGACGTGGACCACAGCGCTAAGGCAACTCCCGATAATACAATCACTTTCAATGTTATCAACAATCCTGCGGCTAATGTGACGAATTACGAGGTTCGCCGTCTGCAATCTAACAGCTTCAGTAATTTTGACAAGATTGGTAAGGCTGAGAATTTCCAGAATAGTGGCAATTACTATATTTACGCTTTGAATAGCGCTGGTCAGCTCAACGAACTCGTGGGTACACAGACCGTTGGCATCGATGGTGGTGATATCACCACTCACGACATCAATAGTTCTAGTGCCAATCAAATCAGTGCTTATGTGCCTGTAATCAACACTCTCTACAATGGTGATGCTTCACGTCCTAACTCCTATGGTTGTGAAATCCAGCGCATAAGCTATCCACAGGTTGAGCTGAGTGTGGAAAACACATTGAAGACTGAACCATTCTATGGCAACGATGGCAGCCTTATGGGTTACCTGGTAAATCTCAAAATCACTCCTAAAATGCCAACGAACTATAGTAACATTAACTTCATCTATTACTATCGTTTGTGGCGTGAGGTAGACGGCACCAACAACTCTCCAACATTATTTACTGAAGAAACACTGCTTAACCGTGAGGATAAGGACAGTGGTACAGATGAGGAGACAGGCGAAAGCTGGGCTAGCGATTATGATTGCCTATATGTAACTTATCCTGGTGATGGCAATAAAGCTGTAAACGACATCTTTATTGATCGTGCTTACGATGGCACCAAGAAAGTAAAATATACCGTTCGTCTCTATGCCACTACAATTAATGGCGAGCAAAGTGCTGGTTTTGACCATGGCACTAAGGGTGTGACCGAGGGCGATGCTGGCAAGGATTACTTCATTGCCGAAGCAACAAAAACTGTTACCTTCAACAACAGCACCCCAACAGCTGTCGGTACCATCAACGCCGAGGCTAAGGTAGTGAGCGTGACCTACTACAACATGATGGGTGTGGCTAGCAGCCGTCCACATCAGGGCATCAACATCGTGGAGACCCGCTATAGCAATGGCGCTACCACCACAAGCAAGGTGTTGTACTAATAATACTTACAACGACTCCCTTCATATTTAATTATTCTCAATAATGGTAACGACCCGGGCAATTCTTAGCCTGGGCCGTTATTTTTTCTGTTTTCCGCAATGAGACACCCAAATCACATTTGGGCGATTTCAACCAATTGGTGTTGTTCGTCAGACATCTGCAGCACCCTCCTTTGAGAAGCCGCACATGCGCAAGTCATCCTCGTTGGCCGACTCAAAGTAGAGAGTTGTCATGTCGTAGAACACCACGCCAACCTTGCCGCCCAGTACCTTCAGGGTCTGGGCGTAGTTTATTTGCTCTTTCTGACGCTTGATGCCACAACCCTCGGTTGGGGACAGCCGGTCAACAAAACGGTATATGCTGTCCACAGACTTGACAACATGAAGATAACGTTTCAGATAGTCGATTGTCTTCAACTTGCTGCCAGGATTGAACAGGCGGCACACCACCAGATGACGGAACATCTCGTCTTCGATGGCGCTGTAGCCTATCTGATTGTAGGGCTAGCCATAACAAGCTCAGGACAATAAATCCTGACTTGGGAGTTGGAAAGTGTGGACATGAAATCAGATATGATGTCGTCTTTTTCCCACGAAAATGGAAGTTTCGCACCACGCTGGTCATCGATCCACTGCTGAGCCTTTCGTTCGAGAGAGCGAAGCTCCAATTCATCACGAGACGTGCCAAGCCGTTGGACAACAATGTTTTTGCCGCTTTGTTTGTCAACAACTTCTACACTAAAGGCGCCTGATTTGTTAGGCTTTCTGCGATAAAATATACAGCAAATTTAGCGAGAGACACCCAAATTTGCAAATTTTATTTTCTTATCGCCTGATAATCAAGACTTAAAAAATTGGAGAAACAACAGAGCGGAAAACATGAAAAACCAAAAACGCCAAAAATGCACATCAAAATCAAGCGTCGTGGTAGTCAAAATAGCCACGACGCTTAAAACATAAGTTATTACTTACCCGAGTTCGGGATAAGGAAATATGTTGTTTTTATCAAAAATAGTGGGGCTAATATTTGGAAAATAGCGAGATATTTTGTAACTTTGTGGTTGACA
>CAJOFH010000088.1 GCA_905233845.1 uncultured Muribaculaceae bacterium
GCATACTGCTTTTTTCCTAAGAAACCAATGCTACAATTAGAACGAGAATTTGATAACCAGCTCACACTCTTTTAATTATTTTCGTCGAACTCACGTTAAGTATGACATCGTGGGCGGTCATCTTGCAAACTATGACTTCATGATTAACCTCGCACACTTCAAGGGACATGCCATGGGTGGTTTTGGTGGCGTGCTCAAGAATGCGAGCATCGGTGTGGCATCAACAGCCGGCAAGGCCTATATTCACAGCGCTGGCAAGACCGACGATGCGTCTCTCGCATGGACCAAGGAATACCTAGCTGCAGGGGACACTCAGGATGACTTCCTCGAGTCGATGGCTGCTGCTGCCCAAGCAGTTCACAACTACATGGGTGGCCGTGTGATTTATATCAATGTGATGAATAATATGAGTGTTGACTGCGACTGTGACGGTACTCCCGACGCTCCTGCTATCAAGGACATTGGCATCGTCGCAAGCCTCGACCCAGTGGCGGCCGACCAAGCATGCCTTGATATGATTTTTGGATACGAAGGGACTCCAGGTGATGACAACAAACCTCTCATTGAGCGCATCAAGCGCCAGCACGGCACTTACATAACCACTTATGCCGAGAAGATAGGACTTGGCAGTAGGATATATAACCTTATTGACATTGATACAGGGAGAATCAAGAAAAAGCATCAATTACCAAAAGCAGTGCTTTGATAATAAAACATGAGGTGGTGAAGTGTTTAGCTTCACCACCATCTGTTAACCCGAGTCTAAAACTTAAAAGTTAGTCCCAGCGATATGGTGTGATGCTTTTTCTTGTCACTGATGACGAGCGGCGTGTCGTTAACCTTGATGTTGCGGCTGCCACCATAGAGGTCGAAGTTGCTATAGGTGTAACCCATGGTGAACTCCCATTGTTCCTCAAATTCCAGAACCAATTCGCTTCTCACATACCAATAGCAGAATTTTGCTCCAGAGTTCTTAAAATCTTCTTTGGAATCGTAAATAGAATAGTATTCATTCTCTTCCAGACTTTCATCAACATCCAAAATATCGACTCGTTGATAGTTGTAAATAAGCATGCTCTTGTTGGTGGGGATAGGAATTGTGATGCCAGGCGACACCCTTAGCGACAGGCCCATCTCATTCTTGCTCAACATCACAGCAGGGGTTGTGAATTGCAGTCCAGCCTTTGCTGCGACACCGTATCCACCTTCTTTGTAGTTGTTCATCTCGCTGTAAATAACGCCGTTTAGTGGTATGCTGTCTATGAAGTTCTTCCTGCTGTTGAAAGGTGTAATAATGAGCACCGACGCGTTTGCGCCAACATAACGAAATGGCCTGAATGAAGCCCCAATCTCAATGTCGAGCGTTGGCCGTGTCGACATGCCGAGTTTTAATCCTGCTGCGACTTTGCTGTCGTTGCTGTAATCGAGTTCAATGGCCCAGGCACTGAACAACGCCAATCCTAACAATATGCTGAAAATTAATCTTTTCATTTGGTATAGAAGTCAATGATTCCCTCTATCGTACGGCTGCAAACGGGGCAGAACGTGGGAATCTTTAGGGTTTTCATCATACAGTTGGGGGTAGGTCGGTACACACCTTTGAGCACGCAGCCAGCACCTTCATATAGTCCCACCGTCTGGGTGTCCAAATTCTTGTCGTCGGTGGTGCTGATGAAGGCTTTCTTCCCTGGCATTAGGTCTTCCCATTTTGAGTCGAAGTCTGCAAGGGTTGTGATGTTTGGAGACCAAGGTTCCACGTCGAGAGGGAAGTCGTTGGGTTCCTCGCCTTCGTAGGCATATTCGTCGGCAAGACCGGCGAACGAATGTCCAAACTCATGCACAAGCACCTCGATAAAAAGACGGTGCTTTGTCATCAAAAGGTTGAGGGTGTTGTAGATGCCACCACCACCATAACGGTCGGTGTTGACCATCACGATGATGTGCTCATAAGGCGTGCCAGCTATTGCATCGTGCATCTGCTTGATGCGCAGTGTGGTTAGGTATCGCGCCATTCCGAAGGTGTCGAAACTCGAACCCATGGCGGTGCTGTGCCACACCCCTTCTGACGGAATCGACGGACCGCTGTCGCGCGACGGTGTGAGAACGGCAATCACACGGAAACGGTCACGCATATGTTTGTAGGGTTCATATTGGAACAGACCATCTACTCCCTTACGGCAGTCAGCAAGGAAGTCGTCCATTTGCTCTACGGTGTAGCCCTCGGCAACGAAGGCGATATTTATGGCTTTGTCGTTGCGGGCTGGCTCGTTCAAGACCACATATTTTGGCACATTCTGCTCGCCCTTGTGCACAATGGTGCAATCGGTAGGATAAACCTTGTGCTCAATCGAAGATGTTACCTGTTGACGGTGATTGTAAAGATTTACAGTAATTATAACCGAGTCGCGAGGCATAGGCAACAGCTCCACACACTCAAAGGCTTTTGATGCCAAATGTGAATCGTCAAGGTCAAGCCACTCTTGGAACAGAGTACTGAAGGTGTGCTTATATATGAGTTCTCCTGTGGCAGCAAGTCGCATATCGATTGTCGCTGCGCCATGCACAGGAATTTGGGTCAGGTTCTGATGCTTGCCATACCACCCAGGCATACGGCTCATGCCGTCAATGGCAATGCTTTGGCTCTTGATGTTGCCACTCAAGATATAGTCAACTCTCAATGTTGAGTCGCTGAAATATTTGTCAAAATTCTGTGCCTTGACAGTTACAGCAATCAAGACAACCGCTATAAGAAATAAAAAATGTTTTAGGCTTGATTTCATAATGATATCGTATTATTTAGTTGAGCGCAATTTGATTGTACGATTAAGATAGCTTTTGTTGCCTTTCACACGTAGGGTTATGTCACCTGGCGTCTCACTAGTCTGAACCACGACTACTAGTTGTCCGTGGAATAGCTTCATCTGCGGCTCGGTCATCACCTGCAGCGAGGTGGCGTCGCCGTTGCACACTCCACGGAAGGTGCCAGCGCCTTCTACCGCAAACTCCAAGTCATCATCGGCATCAGGAATGAGTGTGCCATTTTTATCTATAAGACTCACGGTGATGAAAGCCAAGTCATTGCCATCGGCGTTGAGGATGCTACGGTCTGCGTCAAGTTGTAAACGGTGAGGTTTGCCAGCCGTCTTGACTGTCTTCTCGCTCGCTTTCTTTCCGTTTTCGTCATAGACCACAACCTTTATCTCTCCCGGCTCATAAACCACATTTCGCCAGCGCAGGCGATAGCGGTCGAGTCGGGTTGTTGGGTCTTTAGTGATTTTGCCTTGGCTCTTGCCATTGACAAAAAGTTCGGCGGTAGGGTAGTCGGTGTAGCAATAAACAGGTGTCACTTTCCCTTTGCGGTTGGGCCACGTCCAGTGTGGCAGCAGGTGGATAGTGTGGCTGTCTTTGTTCCAATGGCTGCGGTAGAGGTAGTAGCGGTCTTTAGGCAGTCCAGCGAGGTCAACGATGCCAAAGTAGCTACTGCGCGATGGCCAATAGGCGTCATAGGGAGTAGGCTCGCCCAGATAGTCGAAACCAGTCCACACAAACTCACCAATAGTCCAGTCAAAATCGTCCTGCAAGCGCCAGTCGTCATCTGGGAGATTGCTCCACCAGCAGTATTCAGTGTCGTAGCTTGAGCATTGGCCATTATCATGCATGAGCATCTTGGCGCAGGTGTCGGGGAAGAAATACTCGCCACGACTGCTCAGTGTCGAGGCTGTCTCACTGCCCAGGACGAAGCCTTGTGGCAACAGCTTGATGCAGTCCTCGTATCGGTGGGTGCGGTAGTTGAAACCTGGCACATCGGCCTGTTGAGCAAAGCCACATTTGATGTCAGCATCGGGGTTGTCCATGCCACAGGTCACCATGCGTGTGGGGTCGAGGGTGTGACACCAACGCACCAGTGCGGCATAACGCTCGGCACCTTCTTCTTTCCACTGCTCCGGAATCTCGTTTCCTACGCTCCACAGCACAATGCTAGGGTGGTTGCGGTGGTTCATAATGAGGTTGTGGATGTCTTTTTTCCACCACTCGTCCCAGAAGCGGTTGTAGCCGTTTTTCACCTTAGGATCTTTCCAACAGTCGAAGCTCTCGGCCATTACCATCATGCCCAAGCTGTCGCACAAGTCCATCTGCCATGTCGACGGCATATTGTGCGATGTGCGTATGGCATCGGCGCCCATATCTTTCATAATCTTTATTTGGCGGGCGAGGGCGGCCTTGTTGGCGGCTGCACCCAGCGGACCAAGGTCATGGTGCAAGCACACACCCTTGAACTTGCGTGTAACGCCGTTGAGTTGGAATCCGTGTTCCTTGCTAAATGCCACGGTGCGTACGCCTAAGTTGTCGGTGCGTTCATCCACAACCTCATCGTTAAGTTGGACAGTGGTGTGTACTTTATATAGATAAGGCGACTCGGGCGACCACAGTTGAGCGTTAGGCATTGTAAGCTCCATGCGGCAGTAACCGTCGGCGGCGATGTGACGTTGAGTCTCAGCAACCACGTTGCCGTCGCGGTCGTTTATTACCACGGTAATGACAGGGTTGTCACCTGCTACGCAACCGTTGAGCTTGGAATTGACAGCAACAATGGCCGTGTCGTTTTCTATCTTCATGGTGTGAATGTCCATGCCCCAAGTGTCGAACGCCACGCGACCACTGGTGATGAGCTTCACAGGGCGGTACAGTCCAGCGCCAGGGTACCAACGGCTGCTCTCCTCAACGTTCTTGAGATGAACCTCAAGCTCGCCACGGAAGTAAGGACTATGGATGTAAGGTGTGATGTCTACTCTGAAAGCGTTGTAGCCGTAGGCCCATCGGGCTACTTCCTTGCCATCAAGGTATACAATTGGCTCGCTCATTGCTCCGTCAAAGAGCAACTCTGCGCGCTCGGTACCTACAGGTAGCACAAATTGTGTCTTATAATAGCCCTCGCCAATCCAGGGCAGAGCGCCTGAGCGACCGCTGTGCTCGGTCTCTTTATCTTCACCGTTCTCCTTGATTGCGACAACTTGCAAATCCCATTTCTTGTCAAAGGGACCGCTGATTGCCCAATCGTGGGGTATTGTGACCTCTTGCCAGTTTACCTTGTCACGGCTGAACTGCCAGTGCTTACTGAGGTCAAAAACTTGAGTGATATTTGCGCTGCTGCTCAGCGATATAGCTGCAACAGCGAGTAGTGTGAATAGTCGTAGTCTCATGATAATTTTTTTATTTGATTGCAAAGATAACATTTTTATCCTAACCGACAAAAAGGGATAATATACATGTATCTAAAAAAATCTGTTTTTTTCTTGCAAATGAAATAATTAAGTATTAAATTTGCAACATGATGTGGAAATAGTTATGTTTCATGCTTCAAAAAACAGAATTTATCAATTAAATTTTTAAGACATATGAAAAAGATATTTATTTTCATGCTGGCCATTCTCATGGCAACTCTATCGGCTGGTGCCTACGATTTCAGTGTTGATGGTCTTTGCTACAATAAAAACAATGATGGCACAACCGTGACAGTGACTTACGAAAGAAATAATGGAGGGGCTAATTATACTAGCCTCATTGGTGCTTTGGAAATTCCTGCAACTGTTTCTAATGAAGGAATCACCTATTCGGTGACTGCGATTGGTGAGAGTGCCTTTATTTATAACCGTACTATAACCTCGGTGACAATACCTTCATCAGTGACATCGATTGCTAGCGGTGCATTCTTTAATTGCAATAACTTGACTTCGGTGATTATTCCCAATTCTGTGACATCGATAGGCAATACCGCTTTTTATAATTGCGGTGAATTGACCTCGATTACTATCCCTGCCTCGGTGACCTCGATTGGAAATGATGCTTTTGTGAATTGCTCTGGAGTTACTGCTATTTCAGTTGATGGTGGAAACTCTAAATATGACTCAAGAGATAATTGCAATGCTATTATTGAAACTGTAACTAACACCCTGATTTTTGGATGTAGAAACACCACCATTCCTAACACTGTGACTTCGATTGGTGTGAACGCTTTCGCTAATTGCTGGGGCTTAATCTCGGTTTCTATTCCCTCCTCGGTGACCTCGATTGGAGATGGCGCATTCAATGGTTGCTATAACATGACTTCGGTGACAATTCCTAATTCAGTGACTGAAATTGGCGGATATGCTTTCAAAGGGTGCACGAAACTGGCTTCTATTAACATTCCACGCTCGGTGACGTCGATAGGCAGCAATGCTTTTTATGAATGTTCTGGCTTGACCTCGGTGGATGTACCCAATTTGACGTTTTTGGGTGAATCAGCATTCTTCAATTGCCTTAATTTGGCATCGGCAAACATCGGGAGTATGTTACCTGCAATAGCACCATATGCCTTCAGCGGATGCAGTTCCTTGGCCGAAATAACCATCCCTAACACGGCAACCTCAATTGGACAGGGGGCTTTCTGGGGCTGCACTAATATGACTTCGGTCACTATTGGTAGCTCGGTGGCCTCGATTGAGCAGTTATCCTTTGCTAGTTGCAATAATCTAAAGTCGATACATTCAAAAATACAAAACCCTAAGAATGTGACTTATGAACCTTATATTTTTGAGGGAGTAAGCATGAATTATTGCAAAGTCTATGTTCCAGTAGGCACATTGGAATCATATCAATTCACATCTCCTTGGAATAGCTTCATGACTATCCTTGAAGAAGGTGGAGGACAAACACCAGTCCGCGGTGATGTAGATGGTGACGGCGTTGTTACCAGTAATGACGTAACAATAATCTATAACATCCTTTTAGGAAAAGAAGAATAAAGCACAAAACATAATCAAAAGCGCTCTTCATGAACTGCACCCCAAAAGTTAGACACAAAACTTTTGAGGTGCAGTTTTATGATACATTCGTATGAAGAACGTCTTGAAGTGGTCAAATTGATTCATTC
>CAJOFH010000089.1 GCA_905233845.1 uncultured Muribaculaceae bacterium
TTATAACGCAAAGTTACAAAATCCTGCAGACTTATACAAATGTTGATAGTTATAATATGTTAATAATCAACTATTTGAAGCTTATTTAAGGGACGACTAATTATTTAATTTTTATTCATTATGAAAAAATTTTTACTTCTTTTTGTAGCGTTACTCTTTGCAGCTAACGCAAGTGCCGATGTAATCATCGATGGGACATCATTCCCCGATGCAAACTTCCGCAATTATGTGTTATCACAATCTTATGGCAGTGACGGAGTGCTCACCGATGCCGAGATTGCTGAAGTGACATATATGTATGTGTGGTATCGTGATATTGAAGACTTAACTGGAATTGAGTATTTCACCGAGCTTGAGAGTATGTCTGCAACGGGCAACAATCTAACTGAAGTGAATCTCAGCCAAAACACAAAACTAACGCAGCTCTCTCTTAATAGCAACATGCTGACGTCTATTGACTTGAGCAACTGCCCAAATCTGGAATTTCTTGATTGCACCAATAACCAACTCACAGGAATTGACATCAGTAATAATAACGCTTTGAAAGAACTCCACATGGGGGAAAACCCATTAGGAGAACTCTCTTTCGCCACAAGCAACTCATCATTGGAGGTCCTTTACTGCTATGAGTGCAATCTTACATCACTTGATGTGAGCAACTTGTTAGGATTGAAACAACTCGATTGCTATCAAAACCAACTTACAGGGATAGTGTTAAACCCCAATGCACCTTTGAATATGCTCATTTGCTATGAAAACAAAATCAAAGATGAAGGTATGTGGAACTTGATTAACAGCTTGCCTGACTATGGAGGATTTGAAGATGAGAAAATTATGGGGGGCGAGTTAGTAGGCATTAATCCAGATTCAGAATCTGAGGAGAATGTAATCTTCACCACACAAGTAGCAGCAGCAAATGCAAAAGGCTGGATTGTATGGGCGGCAATAGGCGATTGGGAACCTTATGAGGGAACCGAGCCTTCGGCTATTGAGGCCATCGGCACAAACACTCCAGGCACCACTACTCGCTACAACCTGCTAGGCCAGCCTGTGGGAAGCGACTACAAGGGCATCGTCATTGAAAATGGCGTAAAGAAAATCGCACGTTAATCCCGATTCGTGCTTATAAGCTCGAATTAAAACATCAAGCGGTTGAATTGCTAATGCAATCTAACCGCTTGACTTTTCATGCGTATATACATCAATTAAGTATCAATGGTGGCGTAGGTGGCATTGTCCTCGATGAACTTGCGTCGTGGTGCCACTTCTTCGCCCATGAGCATCGAGAAGATGCGGTCGGCCTCGGCAGCATCGCTGATGTTCACTCGCTTGAGCAGACGGTTCTCGGGATCCATGGTTGTCTCCCACAACTGCTCGGGATTCATCTCACCAAGACCTTTGTATCGCTGAATGCGTACGTTCTTCTCCTCGCCGTTGGCATACTTCTCGATAAACTGACGCAGCTGCATCTCGTCCCAGCAATACTCCATAGTATTGCCCTTAGTGGCACGATACAGCGGTGGATTAGCGATGTAAAGATAGCCATTGTCGATGATGGGTCGCATACGACGATAGAAGAAGGTCATAAGCAGTGTTGCGATGTGCGCACCGTCGACGTCGGCATCGGTCATGATGATGATGCGATGGTAACGCAACTTCGAGAGGTTTGCCTCTTTGGGGTCTTCTTCAGTACCGATTGTGACACCCAAAGCGCGGAAAATGTTCACTACCGACTCGCTCTCAAACACTTTGTGGTCCATAGCTTTTTCCACGTTGAGGATTTTACCGCGCAACGGCAAGATTGCCTGGAAGCCACGGTCACGGCCTTGCTTTGCTGAGCCACCTGCCGAGTCACCCTCGACGAGGAAGAGCTCGCACTTAGCTGGGTCACGGCTCGAGCAGTCGGCGAGTTTGCCTGGCAGACCACCACCAGCCAATGGCGACTTGCGTTGCACCTTGGCACGTGCTGTCTCGGCGGCGTGGCGTGCTGTGGCGGCGAGAATTATCTTCTCCACGATAGCCTTAGCCTGGCTGGGATGCTCTTCGAGGTAGATGTTCAGCGCTTCTCTTAAACTGGTTTCCACAGCACCAATCACCTCGGTGTTACCGAGTTTTGTCTTAGTCTGTCCCTCAAACTGAGGTTCCAGCACCTTCACCGAAATCACTGCGGTGAGACCTTGACGGAAGTCCTCGGGCTTGATGTCGACTTTCACCTTCTCGAGCATCTTGCTGTCCTCGGCATATTTCTTCAAAGTAGAGCCCAAGCCACGACGGAAGCCAGTGAGGTGAGTACCACCCTCGATAGTATTGATATTATTGACAAACGAATAGATGTTCTCGTTGAACGAAGTGTTGTAGGTCATCGCCACCTCAACGGGGATGTCGCCCTTTGCAGTGCTAATGTGAATCACATCGTTGATGAGCGATTCCTTGCTGGCATCGATGTAGCGCACAAACTCATCGAGACCGGTGCTGCTGAAGAACTCTTCGGTGTGAGGATTTCCTTCCTCGTCCTTCTCACGAAGGTCAGTGAGGATAAGCTTCACGCCTGCATTGAGGTAAGCAAGGTCGCGCAGACGAGTTGCGAGAATTCGGTACTCATAGGTGGTAGTTTGGGTGAAAATCTTTGCGTCAGGGTGGAATTTCACTGTGGTACCGTGTTCGTCGCCACACTCACCTATCACATGCACCTCGCAAGTGGGTTTGCCGTACGCATATTCCTGGCAGTAAATCTTACCGCCACGGCGCACCTCGGCACGCAGATAGTCGCTCAATGCGTTAACGCAGCTCACGCCTACGCCATGCAGACCACCTGATACCTTGTAGGAACCCTTGTCAAACTTTCCACCGGCATGAAGTACAGTCATAACCACCTCGAGGGCCGACTTCTTCAGTTTCTCGTGCTGATCAACGGGGATACCTCGACCATTATCTTGCACAATAATCGAGTTGTCCTCGGTGATGGTCACATGGATGGTGTCGCAGAATCCCGCCAACGCCTCGTCAATGGAGTTGTCCACTACCTCGCTCACGAGATGGTGGAGACCCTTGACACTGGTGTCACCTATGTACATGGCAGGACGCTTGCGCACTGCCTCAAGGCCTTCGAGCACCTGAATATTGTGCGCCGAGTACTTTTTCTCTTCTTGTTGTTCTTGTTCTCTGATTTCTTCGTTTGTCATATATTCTAATTAAATTTATTTCCAAATATTTATGGTTAGGTTTTAAATGGCACAACACATCAATAACAGTCTATTGTACAGTGTGTTGCAAATGTTTTTCAGGCCTTTAAATAACCTCATTTCTTTGTCTGCCGTAAAAACATACAAAATTACAAAAAAATGGCATAATAGAGAATTATTTAAATCATAAAAAAAGTAAAATTTTTACTATAAAAACAAACTGAATGCCTACATTTGCAATGTGATGACTCCAAGACACATATTATTGACCTTGATGATGTTGTTGGCACTATCGTTGGCAGCCTCGCCGTCTACTGCATTCATGCGCCTTGACAGCTTGATTTCTAATCATGACAGCAACATTTCACGCAAGGAAAAAAGCATCGACCAAATAAAGAAAAAACTCAACAGCGCCATTGGTCCAGACCAAGAATATGTAATAAACAACGAGTTATACAATGCTTATGTGGAGTTTCAGAATGACTCAGCACAAAAGTACATGCGGCGCAACATCGACCTTGCCAAGCAGCTTGGAGATGAAGACAAAAAGAACGAGTCTACCCTCAACTTGATGCATCTGCTCACCAAAGCCTATCTGCTCGACGAGACCGAGGCCCTTGCGGCGACTCTCGATACGACAAGCATGAGCAATGACAACAAGCTGTATTTCTACAAGATACTCTCCGACATCAACCTTTTCAAGCTCGAGTTTCACAAGGGAAGCTCTTATGAGAGCCAATATCAGGAGCAACTCACCAAGCTGAGAAGCAGGATTGCCGCATTGGCTCCCGAGGGTTCGGAGCGGCAGTTGCTCTATAGAGCCAATTACCTCAATGACACAGGAAAAACCACCGAAGCCATTGCCATGCTTGAGGAAATGCTTAAGAATTACCATAGCGGCGACCGCACTTTCTCGGTGATAACAAGCAGCTTGGCGTTTTATTATAGCCGCTTGGGCGACCGTGACAAGCAGAAGGAGCTACTCGCCAAGAGTGCGGCAAGCGACATCAAGGGCTGCATCATGGAGAACTCAGCACTGCGCCAACTTGCCGATCTACTCTTTGACGATGGCGATATCGACCGAGCTTACCGATATATCAACTGCAGTGTCGCCGACGCCAATTTCTATGGAACTCGCTTGCGCAATGTTCAGGCCTCACAGCTGGTGCCACGCATAATCAGCGCTTACCAGGCCAAGCAAGAGAAAAACTATCGCAATATGCGCAACCTGATTATCACATTGAGCGTACTGGCTCTGTTGCTTGTGGCGGGAATCGTGGCACTGAATATGCTCTACAAGCGTTACCGCAGACTCAGCGAGAGCCGCAAGCGCATCAACGACGAACTTAAAAGCACAAACCAGCAACTTAAGGAGCGTGACAAAATCAAGGAGCAGTACTTAGGGCGTTTTCTCACTTTCAGCAGCTCGCTCATCGACAAGAATGAGACACAGCGCAAGGCAATGAACCGCCTTGCTATGGAAGACAAAATTAAGGAGCTGAAAGCACAGCTCAAGAGTCCGCATCTCGACTACGAGAATGCTACGCTTTTCTACCAAAACTTCGACTCGGCGTTCCTCAACATTTATCCAAGCTTTATTAGGGAGGTGAACAGTCTGCTCACACCCGAAGGTGTGATAGACACGAAAGATGAGCACCAACTCACGCGCGAACTCCGCATCTTGGCGCTTATCCGCCTCGGCATCACCGACAACAAAGAAATCGCCAGTATCCTTCGCGCATCAATCGCTACAGTCTACACCTACCGCTCACGCCTCAAAGCCCGAGCCATGAACAAGGACTCCTTTGAGGACGACATCAAGCGCATCCAAGCCCTGTCATAAGGTGAAATGGCAGTTGTGGACTGATTAACTCGGCGCTATCAAAAGATTTCAGGCAAAATCAATAGTAAAATGAAAAAAAATAATTATATTTGCATACAAAAAATGAGATAATTATGTTAATCGTAACGACTTATAATATTCCTTGTTTCTCTATAACTGAGAATTTAGGTGTTATTCAAGCAAATCAAGTTGTAGGAGCAAATGTTATTTCCGATTTTATCGCTAGTTTCTCAGATTTTTTTGGAGGGACATCTGGTGCTTATCGTGATAAATTAAATGATTTGTTTCATTTTGTAAAAAAACAACTAACAGAAAAGGCGTCGTCAATAGGGGCCAATGCTATCCTTGGTTTAAAAATTGGATATAATGAAATCTCTGGCAAAGGGAAAAGCATGTTCATGGTATCTTGTGTTGGTACGGCAGTCGTGATTTCCCCTAATAATTATGAAAAATATGAGAAATTATATAATCTCAGAAAGTTTCTTCAAGAAGGCATTTTATCAGCAGAACAATATGATGAGGAGAAACAAATAATTAATAAAATGTATGATCTAAACATACTAGATAATAATCTTTTAGAAGAGCAAATACAAGAAGAAATAATAGACCAAAGTTCTATAAAGAAGACTATACTTAGAGATACTGAGCAATCGGAGCAAGAATGTAATAACGATGAGAACAATACTATTGTTCCTCCAAATCTAAAGTTTAATGTAGCTCAACAGATGGAAAATATTTGGATGATGTCTGTTGATGGAATAAAAGAATGTGACCCACCTTCTTATGTTAGAGGAAGCAATATAGATGAAAACATTTTAAATCTTATTATTGGCGGTCGTTTTAATGAAGCGGCAAAATTGTGTTGTATTACAAAAAATATGACTGCTGAAAATGCATATGATTACATTATGTCAATCTGTGTCTCAGCAAATGATTAAAAATTCTACTCAATTAAGGATTATTTCTTATCTTTTACTGTATGACTCATTAATATAAATTTGCTGTGAACTTAAATCGCAAATAATTATGATTGATACCACACAGCTGATTCAACTAATCTTCGCTTTTAGGGTGGAGGAAACGTCACGAGGCAACCCAGAAGACATCGGAAAAGCAAAGAAACTCCAATGGTGTAAGTGGTTCAGCATCAAGTGCTACGCCTCTGTGGTTCAAACAAAGGAGTATATGGAGAAAAATCTCGGTTGGGAATTCTGATGAATTGTTTCTAATACGCTGAATAAGAAGATTTTCAGCCAAAATCACGTGTAATAATGAAAATTGTTGTATATTTGCTGTGAATTATTAACTATTTAACACTTAAGTTATGGAAACATCATTAATTCTATCAGCAATTATTGTACTTATTACCCGAGTTCGGGATAAGCTCTATCAAAAAATCGTCAGTTGAGGCGATTGTTCAATGTAGAACCCTCTAATGGCAGTGGGTTTGTTGTCAAAGA
>CAJOFH010000090.1 GCA_905233845.1 uncultured Muribaculaceae bacterium
ACTGGGTCCTCGTGAGCCGAAAAGCGATGCAAAATTACAACCGTTTTTTGACATGGCAAAATCTTTTGACGACTTTTTTCAAAAAAAACGGCGTTTTTTCGGGTTTTGGGGCGAACGAGGACAGCGATGGGGAGGTTTGGGACAGCCGGAGAGGAGGAAGGGGAGCCTCACGCATGCCGACACGGCAGGAGAGGGACACTTTTTGAGGAGAAAATTGTGCACCGCGCCGGCGGTGCAATACAATGACAACCCCCAGGATGGTGTGGGACACTTTTTGAAAAAAAATTGCCAGGGCGATTTCAATGCTGAATAGCGGCATGGTTTCTAAGAGGCCGTGGACATCGTGGACAATCGGGACCGCCGGGACAATTGGGACAGATGGGACAAAAATGTGTCAACTTTTTTCAGGAATGAGAGTGATGGAAGTGCACCGCACCGGCGGTGCAATACATTGACAACTCCCAGGATTGTGATGCGGGGAGGGCGGGACACTGTTTGGATTCCTTGAGCACCGCGCCGACGGTGCAATACAGTGACAACTCCCAGAATGGTGTGGGACACTTTTTGAAAAAAAATTATTGCGGTTCATGACAATTATATATTATATATAATAAGGTGTAGAGTTTTTGTCGCGAAGGTAGTGATGGTGGAGTGATGAGACAACGTTATATTAACAAAGTAACAACAAAGTAACAGCTAAGCAACTGCCATGATGCCTCTACTCATGGCTTCTATGATGATAAAGGGGCACTTTTATGGTTATAATTTTGACTTTTTGTGGATAAAAGAGTAAATTTGCAGGTTGTATAAATAAATTTAAGGTGGACAGTGAAGGGGGAAATAGAATAACTGCTCGCGTGGACAAGGGTGGTTGGCTACTGTTGCTTGGCGAAGTGATTTCGTTAGGCATGATAGTGGCATTCGCTGGCAGTAATTTCAATTTCGGCGAGTCTTGCGACATCGTCTTGGCTTTCATTGTTGCCTATCTCATTCCTCGTTTGTTGTACTCACAGAGCAAGTTGAGTTGCCGCAGCGGGCAGTGGCTATTGCTTGTTGTAAGCACTTTGCTGACGTTGTACATGATTTATAGCATGAAGGTTTGGACCAACCACAGCGACTTTTCGTTAGAGATGCCTGACCTACATTCAGACGACGGATGCTACTACAGTTGGGCCCTATCGCATTACGACGGTCGCTGTCCATCGCCCAAAATTCCATTCAAGGGGTTGCCACTGTTTATGCTCGGCCTATGGAAAGTGCTGGGAGTTAGCGTTGTGTGGCCTATGGCGCTGAACTTCATGTTCACCTTGTTGTCGATAGTCATTGCTGGCAAGATATCGAATCGCCTTCTTAGCCACCGATTCCCCAATGTATCGCCTGCGTCGATTTCGGCACTCACAATGCTGCTTGCGTCTTTACTGTGCTTTCTCTTGTCGCAATGCGCTCGCATCCAAAAGGAGGCTGGCTGCACACTCGGAATCACAATGGTGGGTTACTGCCTTGCTGGCTTTGCCTCGGAGACACCACTCAGTAAAAATGAGAAGCGTCGTGACATTATAATCTTCGTGGCTGGCACGTTGATCTTGGCGCTCATACGCACCAACTTTGCCTACTTTGCCATGATAGGAGCCGCAATGATGGCATTTGCCCGCGGTCGCTCCCAGTGGAAGCGCGGTGCGTTGCTTGCTGTGGTAGCGCTATCAATCACAGTTTTATTCAGCATCTTGTTCTCTTATGGTTTTGGACAGCAATACCGCACCATAGATGGTGGTGACGCTATGGCACTTGCATTCAAGATGGGCTTCCTCCAACAGCCTTACCTATCGCTGATAGGCGACTACTACCACTATCCCGAGTGGGAACGCCTGTTGTTGCTGCCAATCACCGCTGGTGTTCAGTACATTATCCCGTTCCCTTGGCTTTATGACTATGAGGGTGTCGAGATGATGAACATTTTACCTCGAATCAGATTTATGTGGTACTTCGTGGGTGGTGTTTGCATCTATTATTACCTATACATCAATGTACTCCATCACAAGCACAGCAATCTGGGCATGTGGGCATGGTGGCCCTTAGTCTCGTTCCTGTTCATCGCGTTCATCACTGGTGGTTCAGTAAGCCGTTATGTCCTACCCTTGCAACCACTTTTTGTGGTGATAGCAATTTATGTACTCTTACATGTCAAAGAAGGTTCTTATCGCCGTTCGTTCATCATTTGGATGATAGTCTACACACTTGTTCTCATCGCAACCCTAATAGTGTGCTATCACATCCAATTAAATTATTTTGAGAGTCTTGACGAGTATTACCGCATGAGAGCTAAGCATTTGATAAATTAGAGAAGAGTTGAGAGGGCAGAGTGGAGATTCTTGATTCACAAATAAAGAAAACGATAATACTATTAAAACATAATAAATTGAAATATTAACGAACTATGAAATCTTTAAAGACATTAGCATTTGTGCTGTGCGCTATGGCAATAATGCCAGCAACGGCACAGAGCAAGAGTGATGGTGGCATCGATGCAGATATGCTTCGTCAGATTACGCAGCAATATGCTGGCAAAAGCAATGCCGCACTAAGCAATGCGATGGCATCAAACTCCATCGATGACCTTGCGAAGAACTACCGCAATGCCACCGTTAGCGACACCCATTTCAGCATTGAGACTCCCAAGCAGAGCATCCACAACCAGCGCTCGAGCGGAAGATGCTGGATGTACTCCAGTTTCAACGTGATGCGCGCCAATTTCGCCAAGCGACACAACGACACGTTGCGTGTTGAGTATTCTCACGATTATCTATTCTTCTGGGACCAGCTTGAGAAAGCAAACCTAATGCTGCAAGGCGTGATAGACTGCGCCGACAAACCCATAGACGACCAGCGCGTACAGTTCTTCTTCCACCACCCTATCAACGACGGTGGCACCTTCTGCGGCGCTGCTGACCTCGCTGAGAAATATGGCCTGGTGCCTGTGGAGATTCAGCCCGAGACCTACAGTGCCGAGCGCACCTCTCGCATGAGCCAATTGGTTTCGTCTAAGCTTCGTGAGCAGGGCCTCGAGTTGCGTAAGATGGTAGCCAACGGCAAGTCAAAGAGCGCCATCAAGCAACGCAAGACCGAGATGCTTAGTGAGATTTACAACATGCTGTCACTCACCCTGGGCGAGCCCATCAAGAGCTTTGAGTATGCCTTCAAGAACAAAGACGGCAAATCGGTGACTCCCGTTCGCACCTATACCCCACTCGAGTTCTTCCAAGAGACCCAGGATGGCCCCATCAACGGCACTTTCATCATGGCGATGAACGACCCAAGGCGTGAGTACTACAAGACCTACGAAGTGGAATGGGACCGCCACACTTACGATGGCCACAACTGGCGTTACGTGAACCTGCCAATGGAGGACATCGCCCAGATGGCGATAGCTTCGCTCCGCGACTCTACCAAGCTTTACTCCAGCTATGATGTGGGCAAGCAGCTGAACCGCGCCAATGGCTATCTGTCGCTCAACAACTACGACTACGGCACATTATTTGGCACCACCTTTGGCATGAACAAGGCCGACCGCATCGCCACCTTTGACAGCGGTTCGACCCATGCCATGACGCTCACCGCTGTAGACCTCGACGCCAACGGCAAACCAATGAAATGGAAAGTAGAAAACTCCTGGGGTGCCGACAGCGGCCAAAAGGGCTACATCATCATGACCAACGACTGGTTCAACGCGTATGCCTTCCGTCTTGTAGTCGACAAGAAATACGTTCCCGAGCGCATCCTCAAGGCCTACCAGACCAAGCCAGTGATGGTAATGCCCGAGGACCCACTGTTCCAAGAGGACTGGTGATTTTAAATCGACATAGACAAATAAAATGCCGCCACACCAAATCAATTAGCATGGCGGCATTTTGATTAAAAATAATTTTACAGATATTAAAACCCAAATTCTTTTACTGTGTTCTTCGATTCTTGCACTCAACTCCATTTCTGAGTTTTTCGAGAACCCAAGATTCAGCACATTTTGTGAGATAAACATTCTCTCTTTCGGACACATACTTAATTGACCCATCAGTAACGTTAACATACAACTTTCCCCAAGTTCTGTTGGTCATTTGTTCTTTTGTGCCAGTGAACAACATATATGGCTTAGCAACCCAACTCAATTGAACGTCACAAAGCAATTGATTAGCATTTGTATCATAAACTATTGACTCATAGTCCATCTCATAATTAGAATCAAGTCCTGTACCAGGAGACACTAATGCTGTCACATGCTTGCACGCTATATAAGCCGCACTTTTCGCAATACCGATTATCTCTTCTTGCGTTATTGCTGAGACATCAAAAATAATAAAACTCCCTAA
This sequence comes from uncultured Muribaculaceae bacterium, assembly GCA_905233845.1. GTDB lineage: Bacteria > Bacteroidota > Bacteroidia > Bacteroidales > Muribaculaceae > Sodaliphilus. The sequence goes on from CAJOFH010000090.1 coordinate 4,362, forward strand.
AAGGAGCAGGAATGAAATGACACTACTTTTTGATTTCATCATAACAAGAATAGTTTTTCATTTCTTCCTCAATTTCCTTGGGACTCATATAGATGCGTCTTTTAAACTCTTTGTACTCCTGTGTGGCTTTAGGTGAGTCATACATAGAATATTGCGCCCACGCTTTGAGGTGTTCACCAAAACCACGGGAAATTGTTCGCATATCAGTCTCTCTCTCGAAAATTTTCTGAGATTCTTCGTCTATAAACATCAGTCCCAATTGTAAGATTCCTGTGTTAGAATAACCCTCATATTGCAATATGTGAGCCAACTCATGAGCCATAACACCAATTTGGGCTTTACGTGGAACATCCGACAACAATATTCCTTCAAAATCCTTATTGTTGTTGATAAACACATTATATGTTCTATCGTCAAAAAGACTTACTAAAACATCGGGCCGAGAAGCCATTGTGGTTCGTTCAGAGGAGTATTCAAAATTGATTTTCACATTCTCAAACTCAGGATAATTTCCCAAAACAGTTAATATTACTTCACGATATTCGGGGATTATCGTAACATTTTTATATTTTCCTTCTATACTGTCAAGTTGCTTAACAGAATAATTGTCAATAATAATTTTCCCATTAGGTGCATGAAAATTTATTTCACGAACAGGAGACGCAAATGCTAAAAAAATAAGAACTACACTTGTAATTAGCAATAACAATAGAAAAAAATAGAATATATATAGTACTTTGCTCTTCTTCATTTTCCTCTTCATTTTAAATAATTATATATAATTCGTGCTAATACTATTTTCATGAAACTAGTATTAGCACGATAATCCGAGAACTTAAAACTTATTAAAACAGATGAGATCGTTTACAAACATCGTACCAATCATTAGTACTTACAACACTATAACTATAAGATCCATCAGAGTAAATTTTCATCTTAGCCATACATCTGCATGTTTTCCTTGTACCAAAAATCATCTGGTTTTTAGCCGACCAGCTTAAATTTACTGAGCACTCAATAACCCCTCCACTGTAAGTGAATGAATCATAAATCAATTCATAATTAGGATCTTTACCTGTGTTGGGCGAAATTTTATTCATTTCAGCTTCTGCTGCTTTATTAGCAGCTAAACGTGCCATAGAATACATCTCATCTCTAGAAATAGCCGAAGCATCGAAACTAAAAATTGCACCTAACAAAAGCAAAAAGGTAAGGATACTACTTTTTTTTACATTTTTCATTTTTGTCATAATTTTACAATTACCAGCACTAAAGTTTACATTTGTTTGATTTCCAAGATTTTAACACTCTCGATAATCATACCATGATGCCTTTTGCCGCTTAAGTGCTGTAAAAAGCAAAACAAAATACATCATTGGTTAGGCAAAATTAGGGACAAAAGTGCGAACAAAAAAAAATTAAATAATAAATTTTGTTAATTTATTCCACGAAAAAAAGATTCCTGACTTCGTCTCTTTTTCATAGGAGAAAAGTGTTAATTTAACGTGAGTTCGACGAAAATAATTAAAAGAGTGTGAGCTGGTTATCAAATTCTCGTTCTAATTGTAGCATTGGTTTCTTAGGGAAAAAGCAG
>CAJOFH010000091.1 GCA_905233845.1 uncultured Muribaculaceae bacterium
AACGGAGAAGCTCAAAGCACAAGTCTACTTCACAGACGCATATTCGTCATGGCAGAAGGGACGAATAGAGAACGGGAACAAGCTCATAAGGTTCTATCTGCCGAAAGACACTGACTTCAAAGAAATTAACGATAAACATGTCAAGAAAATACAGAAAGAGCTCAATGCAAGACCAAGAAAAAAACTCAAATTCAGCACACCCGTCAGAGAGTTCTACAAACATTTTTCTTAACTTTGTCAAAAAATATGCATTTGCTTGTTGACTCTACATAAGCGTGTAATTTGAGAGAAAAGTGGTCGGTAGTGAAAGAAAATTTTGGAGAATTAAAAAAAAGTATTACCTTTGCAGTCGCAATCGCTTATTGGGAAGATCGCATAGTGGCAATTGCGGCGGACTGTAAATCCGCTCCTTCGGGTTCGGTGGTTCGAGTCCACCTCTTCCCACGCTTCCAAAAGAGCCTCAACATCAAGAGTTGGGGCTTTTTTCATGTGTAGATGTGGGTTGTGTTGCAGAAAAGTATTAAATTTGCGCAAAAATCCATCTTATTATAAACTTTAAAATTGCAAGAAAATGAAGAAAATCGCATCAATTCTCGTGTGTATGCTGGTGCTGTCAATGGCTTTTTCGCTTGATGCTGCCCCCAAGAAGAAGGTGACCAAGAAGAAAGCTTCGACTACCAAAGTGACAACAAACAAGAAACCCGCCGACAAGGATGCTGTGGCCGCCGACGCTGCCGTGAAATCGTCTTACTCCAATGACAAGAGCATAGATGAACTTCTTGCTGCTGCTGTGGGTAAAGAAGGAACCAAGCAGCCCATCCGCAACCTGCTCGCTAATGATGAGTTTGTACAGCGCGCTGGTGTAGCTCCCTTGATGGAGAAGATGAATGGTTTGAGTGGGTCGGCCTATAAGTTCAATCACAACGGTACCGACTTTTATATGTTGAAGCTGAGTAACGCTTATGTAGATCCTGATCAAGAGGATATCATTCTTTATGTTCCCAGCACCGACAACATCATTCGCTGCCATTGCAAGAAAAGTCGCAATATGGAGATTCTCAACAAGGAGAAAGACTTTGACATTGAGGCAAGCGACGTACGGCAGTATTACGACTCTACTTTTGTGATTTAGTAGTAGTCATCGATAGTACACATAACAAGGTTGCGCTCGGGGTAGTATCCCTGGCGCAACCTTGTTATATGTGATGGGAGTGTTGTCCCACGGGTTAATAGTCTGCTTATCTTATCCTGTGCCTTCTAATGATGTTACGTTTTTGTTGATTTCGTTGCGTTTGTTGTGCTTCCTCATCGGTCATGCCCCAAGGGTCGCCGTTATTCTGTTGCATTTCATCGTATTCATCATAATATCTCCTTGGGTAGTCATTGTTGTACCTTGTTCGAGGTGGCCTTCGATGTATGCTTCGCACGTTTTGTGGATCTTCTTGTTGGTATCCATCATCGTAGTAATGATCCCTTGGATCGTATTCGTCATATTCATCGTATTCATCATAATACGGGTTGCCGTTGTAGTACTGTTGCATCTGTTCGGCTTCCTCATCGGTCATGCCCCGAGGTACCTCGTCGCTTTCAGGTTCCACTGAGTTGTTCTTGGGAGTTTTGGTCTTTGGTACGCTGGGCTCAGTTGGTATCACTTCGGGGGTGATGGATATGTCATCTTCGTTGTCGACAACAGATGCTGTGTCGGTGTAAACAGAATCGGTTATAGATATGATAGTGTCGGTTTCTGTTGAGAAGCTGTTTTGGTCGTTATCGTTGGTGGGTACGTTGGTGTTTTCAGTCTTTGGTTTGAGGACATAATTGTATAGAGCCCAACATCCAGCACCCAAAGCAGCGAGAGCCAGGAGCGAAATGAGAGCGATGATTGCTCCATTCGACTTTTTCTGGGGAGGATACTGAGGTGGAATGGTTCCAGGATTGGCATAGTATCCATCGTCGGACTGCTGATAGGGCTGCTCTGGGACGAATGGTGGTGGTGTTTCGGGTGGATAGCCAGCATTGCCTTGTGGGAAGACTGGCGGTTGCTCGTATTGCTGTTGTGGTTGGTGCTCTACGGGTAGTGGTGGTTGAGCTGGTGGTTGCTCGGGCTGTTGCTGCGTTGTGATTTGCTGGATTGGGAATCCGCAGTCAGGGCAGAACATGGCATCCTCGGGGATTGGTTTCCCACAATTAGTGCAAAAATTTAGTGCCATAAGGAAGTAGTGTTGTGGTTAATAATAATGGAATTCTCTTATTTTGCCATTGGTATGCTCAAAAGTGCCTTGGTAGTTATTGCCATTTAATGTGCCATCAAAATTGCCAAGATAATCACCCTTGCTGCTGTAAGCTCTAAGAACTAGATGTCCAGAAACTGGGTCATAAGAATCAAGCTTGACAGTACGGTTCTTGTGTTCATAGGACGTAAATCGGCCATGAGTGCCATTTAATATCAGGATGGAATTGTTGTCTGTGTGAAAAGTTCCTGACAGTGAAAGATGGAGCCCTACAGAGTCATCATAGTCATCGCTGCTGTCATAGTACGCGTTATCATCGTTGTCATAATTCACGTTATCGATGTTGTCATAATTGGTATTTCTGTCGGTTTTTGTGATGCGTGGTGTTTCACGCTCTTTTACCTTTATAATCTTTTTCTCCTTTTGGGGAATGAAGACGGTGTCGTGGATGGTGTCTCTCGGAGTCTTTGCCACAGTGTCGGTAGGCTGTGTGGTGGGCACGTTTTGGGTAGGCGGTGAAGTACTGCTGCCGCTATTGCCATTGTTATCACATCCTTTCATCGCAGCAATTAATCCTGCAAATAATGCCAGACACACTGCGGCCGTGAGCATGATGATTAATGCGGTGTTGTTTCTCTTAGGTGACTGTGTTGGTCCTTGACCGTAGTAGCCACCTTGTTGATGTTGGTTGTTTTGATTATACTGCTGTGGTTGGAGTGGCTGGCCGCATCGCGGACAAGATGTAGCATACTGTGAGACTTTGTGTCCACACGCTGGGCAATAAATAAGTGCCATAATGAGGTGTTGGTTATTTTATTGTGTTGAAAAATTATTGAGCGTAGTTACTATAATCTTCAGCAAGGTATACTTTTTCTTGAGGCATGTAGCCAATGATGTTTCCGTTCTCGATTACCATAATCCATCCAGGCACGTTTGAAGGTGCCCCCATAAAATGAGTGTAATCGTAATAGATGATTCCAGTTCTGGCACTTTTTTCTGGACTTGGACTATGGCGCAAGTAAACTCCTCTTCCGCTATCTGAAATTACTACATAATCTATAAGGGCATCGGGAATAGATTCTCCACTATATCCATTACGTGGAATACTTGGAACGTCTTCGGCAGTTGTGGTCTGATTTGTTTTGCGTGGAATGCTTGGAACACCCTCAGTTGTGGTGGTTTGTTCAGAGTCAGAAGCCTGTGCTGGTACCAAGGATGCTGATGCATCAGGATTGGTCGTTTGCTGCGTCGTTTGAAGCTCGCTAGGAGTTTCGGTTTTATTGGAGTTCTTGTTTAGGAGCAAAGCAGCGAGCGCTCCTAAAGCCAGACATGCCATCGCCACCAGAACGATAATGAGAGTGTTGTTGTTCTTGGTTTGTCGCTGTTGTTGTGGCATGTTGATTGGCTCCAATGGTTGCCCGCAGTAGGGGCATGTTGCTGCTTTGTTAGAAATTTGGTTGCCACAAGAGGGACATTGTATTAGTGCCATATCAGTTATCAGTTGAAAAAATCAGATGAATGTAATTATAAACCAGAGCGGCCTGGGTGAGTTAATGATCCGTCATCGCTTGAGCCAGAAGAATACTCTGGAACAGAGTAGCTTGGTCCACTGCTGTAGTAGCTTCCTCCCGATGGGTGAGTAGCACCCGAACCATAGCTTGAGCTTGCTCTCGTTCGAGAGCGATACTCTTTATTGCGACCGCGACGATGCTTGTGCTCGCGATTCTTTTTAGGCTCGGCGGCAGTTTTATCATCCATGGTATCTTTTGTAGCGACATTGTCAACAGGAGTAGCGGTGGCGTTGACAGGAGTGGCGGTGGTGTCGATTTGTTCTGTTGCTGATATGGAGTCGGAGCTGACACTTGCACTGGTGGACTCGCTCCCAATACCGTTACAGCCTTTAGATAGAGATAAAAGCAGTAGCACTAGCAAAGCAATCACTACAGTGATTAGAAGAATGGTAATGAGTCCTTTGTTTTTGTTGTTATTGCTATTGCCAGGAGGCATGTAACCGCCACCTCCAGCAATGGGGTGCCCGCAATTGGGGCAAGCTGTTGCTTGGCTTGAAACTATTTTTCCGCAAGCGGGACAATTAATAAGTGCCATAGTCAGTAGGTTAATGGATGATAGTTGCTGTTTATGGAAAGTTGTGCTTAGATTAATGGCACAGTATCCTAAGAACTAATTCGGGATAATTGTATCAACTAGAACAAATGGTATATTGCGTTAGCATTGTTGAATGGGATAAATTCGAAGTATGGTTCACGCAATTGTTTGTAGTTCCGTACTTCACCTGGGCTCCTGTAGATTATCTTCTCGTGGAGTTTTTTCCCAGTATAGGTGATGCGTGTGAGTGTCTCATACCCCATGTGTGCATTTTGAGCAATTACATAGTTGTCATTTCGATATCCATAGTAGCCTGTATGCCCGGCTCCAGTGCTCAGAATGCGCTTCAGTCCCGACTTGTCGAAGGTGTAGACCTCGAGCATATAGTCGGCTTCGCAAGTACCATATTTCACCCAAAGCTCTGGAATCCCGTCACCAGTTATGTCGGTGAGGAAATATCCGTCATATTCAAACTGAACGAGACTATTTACCTTGTTGATGTAGGCATGTTTAACAGCCTCGATTGATAACATGCGCTTTGGAACGACTTTACGGTTGTGTTTCACTTTGGCGTCAATGCCAGAAGTTACCATCAATGCAATGGCGATGGTTAGAAGAATGATTGCTGTTCGTTTCATTATGATGTTTATTTTGTCGTTTATAATATTGTTAAATGCTATGATTAAACTCAAATCGGTCATTCTGCCGACTTAATACTTTTCTGTGAACGGAATTTTCTAATTGAGTGATAATTGACGATGTCTTGTTATCATGTGAGTCGTTTTGTCTGTCAGTCGTAATAGAGGCCGAATTCCAGGACTGTGCCGTTCACGCTTTTGAACTTGCCGTTGTAGGTTTGGCCGTAATGATCAGGTTCGTCGAATTCTTGAAAAGTGCCGTCGAGTGTGCCGATGAACTTGCCCTTGTAGTAAGCTTTCAGGACTACACGGCCAGTGCGTTTGTTGTAAGACTGGAGCACGAGTTTGCGCTTAGCATTCTCGTTGTCGCTGAGGTAGTACCATCCAGTGGTGCCGTTCACTTCAAGGTCGGCCTTTTGGTCACCAATGTAGCCCCACACGCCAATGTAGACTTTGCTTGCGCTGCCGGCTTTGCCCTTGGCGCTTGCCACGTTGACTGTCATTAGTGCGATAAGTAAGCCCAAAAAAAAGATTGAAAAATGTTTCATATTAATTAACGTGAGTTCGATGAATTTTATTTAGCTGAAATTTAGGAACATAGCGAGATTTTTAGTAATTTTGTAGTGCAAAAAACATTATTAAAAAAACACGC
>CAJOFH010000092.1 GCA_905233845.1 uncultured Muribaculaceae bacterium
GCATACTGCTTTTTTCCTAAGAAACCAATGCTACAATTAGAACGAGAATTTGATAACCAGCTCACACTCTTTTAATTATTTTCGTCGAACTCACGTTATTTTAACTTCTCAAGTTGGATTTGTGCGTCTCGGTACCCTTGTGCTGCAGCTTTTCTGACCCAATATTTAGCCTCTTTATTGCTTTGTGGAACTCCTGCACCATCCATATAATAAAGGCCTAAATTAAATTGTGCTTCTGCAACACCTTGTTCTGCCGCTTTTTTATACCAGAATACAGCCTCTTGATTACTTTCTGTTACTCCTTTCCCAAAGCCATAGCATACTCCCAGTTTAAATTGTGCGCTTGAATTACCTTGAGATGCTGATTGTTTATAATAATTTACCGCTTGCTGATAATTTCGAGCAACGCCTTCACCTTCATAATAGCATTCACCGACATTGAATTGTGATTTAGCATCTCCTTGTTCTGCCGCCATTTTCCACCAATATACAGCAGAACCATAGTTTTGTGTAACACCATGTCCATTGTAATAACAACAACCTAAGTCTGCTTGAGCAGCAACATTTCCTTTCTCTGCAGCTTTTTTGAACCAATATACAGCTTGTTGGTAATCCTTTTGTACTCCCTCTCCATTTGCATAGCAATTCCCTAAAATGTATTGTGCTTCAAGTAGATCTTGCTCAGCAGCATTTTTGTACCAGTATACTGCTTGCTTGCGATTTTGGATTACACCATAACCGAAATCATAACAATTTCCTAAATTAAGTTGTGCTTCAGCACATCCTTGCTCTGCTGCTTTCTTATACCAAAAAACGGCTTGTTTGTAATTTTGTGTAACTCCTTCACCATTAAAATAGCAAAGTCCTAAATTGAATTGTGCAGGGGCATTGCCCTGTTCTGCCGCTTTTTTATACCATAACACAGCTTGTTTGTGGTTTTGAGACACGCCATAACCTTCATCATAGCAAAGACCTAAATTACATTGTCCCTCTGCATCATTTAAGTCGGCAGAGTATTTGGCACAATTATAGAATTTCTTATATTCTTCAAAATCATTATATATATCAGCTGCTTCATTGAAACATTCAATGGCTTTCTTCTTGTTGCCTGAACTATAATAGGACAATGCTTGTTTATATAATTCGTCGGCATCAGCAATCGTGTATAAGTCTTCATCATCTTCCTCATCTTCCTCATCTTCCTCATCATCTTCTTCATCTCCAGTGTTAGAATCCTTGATAACAAGATAGTCATTATCAACTGACCATTTGCCTAATTGGCGTAACACTGATTGGCCTAGCAGCAATGGGGCATTAGATGAGTTTGATACAAGTGCTTCAACATTATGGATTGTTTTGTTGCCTACTTTAACTTCCCGAAGGATTAATTTCATGTTTTCTTCAATATCGCCATTTGCGATGCGGGTTTTAGCAGTTCCTATGAAATCATTTCCATCAATATAACCATTTTTGTACATAAACTTAGCTTCTGTCATAGATATTGAAACCATAGATGCTCCAGTATCGAAGATGAATTTCATGCGCAATCCATTGACCTCACATGGCATGGTGTAAACCCCATTCTCATAGGTCATTTTAATTCTCTCGTCGGCATTAGAATAGTTTGTCGCAAAAACAAATAATGTCGCAATAAGTATAGAAAAGAATCTTTTAAACATAGTATTATAGTTTTGGTCTATTATAAGTGATTAAACTGTTAAGAGTTTATTTCCTAGATTGTGGAGGCCTTCCTTGATGAACTGTACTTTCTGCGGACTTGGTTTTTTCGAGCCGTTGATATAGTTAGAAAGAAGGGTGTAATTGATTCCAACAATTTTGGCGAATTGCTTAACATTTAGTTGTGGAAAACTGACGAAGATTTTTGCAATCTCGTTGTCGTAATGATTGTCAGGACGGTAAAAACTAGATATATGAATATCTTCATCAATATTATCCCATCTAATAGCTTCTCCCTCATGAACAATTCTATATTCTGCACGCTCTGCATTAGTAGCGTTCAACAATATAGGGAAATCAATGAGTGAACGACTTAGCGTTTCGTTAAGGTTTGTCTTAACGAAAATCCTACCATCTTTAAACCATATATCAATTATTTTTTTCATTTTTCTTTTTAAAGTATTCATACCATCTTTTGATAAAATCTTCTTTGTAAAGTTTAGCAACACCAAGAGCTTTTTTGATTTCTTGGCGTTTCATACCATGATTTTCCATAAGTTCAACATTAGGTACAAGTTGAATCTTACACCAATTGTCTCCATAATCTACATGAACATGAATAGGTTCATGCTCATCGGAGTAGAAATAAAACCTAAACCCAAAAATTATTAATACTGTAGGCATAGCACATGTTTTTTGCAAATATAGGTATATTTTTCTATACCTGCAAATATTTTTGCAGATATTATAAATTTCAAAAAAGGAATTGCGTGTATCTATACTTCCTCTATAATTCTTTCAAGCACCTGACGTATAGGAGATTGGGCGGTTGTGAATTCTTGTTCAACAAGTGATTTTAGGTCGGTGTTTCTCTCTATTCTATTCATCATTAGGAGGTTGAGGGCGAGGCGCCAGGCGGTGTAGCGTTCCATTGGCAGCTTGCTGTTGCGCAGTTGTTCCCATAGTTTTGGGGCGTAATCCAGGTGGCGTAGCAGGCGGTGACAAAGCACATCGGCAATCTCCACGCTCTCGACGCTGTGGCACCATGCGATGGCGGTCTCAAAGGAAAAATCTTCGATAGGGTAGAGCATAGTTGCCGCCATGCGGCACTCGCGATGGCTCTTGTCGTCCCACAGTGCTTGAGCCAGCGTGGCGTTTTTCTCATAGCGGCTTGTAATGGCTATAACATCGGCAAGTTGGCAGCCCATTATCATGGTATGTGGGTCGCCTGCAGTCCGCAATTGCTCTGCAACAATGCCATTGCGATAAGCAAAAAACTCCTGTTTTATATTTTGCGTCATTTTAATCAATTAAAAATGAAAACTAGATTCTCTAGAAAATCTAAAACCTCTAGAGAATCTAGTTCTCAAATCACGATTTCTAATCCTTGATTCCCATTACTTGGTCAGCGGCGAGTAGTCGCGGCTGTAGCGCAAGTGTTGGTCAACGTAGTTCTCATCGTAGCTGATGGTGATGTCCTTAATCTCACCGTTGGCATCGTATACAGGTTTGTAAACGGGGTTCACAAAGCCCTTGTAAGGAGCGATGTTCAGACTCTCATAGCGCTTGAGAATCTCGGCGTGAATCTTAGGATCAACCTTTACACCATAGGTCTCAACGAGCTTGCGTCCAGCCTCGAAGTCGCCTTCGCTCTTGATGCGCTGTACCTCAGCAAGCAGCTGACCAAAGAGGTTGCGAAGCTTCTGGTAGTCATTTATCTTAACGTAGGTCTTGCCACCTCTCTTCTTGTCCGTTACAATCTCAATCACTTTGTCCTTCTTACCCTTCTCGAGGCACCACTCGCTGATGAATTTGCGGTTGCGCATGTGTGACTCTTCGATGTTCTTGCCTGGCTCAATGCGGGTGAGCTGGGTGAGCAGACCATTCATGATGTACTTGTAGTACTCGCCCTTGTAGGTGTCAGGATCTTTGAAGATTCCAAGTTCCATGAGTTTGGGATCGGCGAGATAATAAAGGGCAAAGAGGTCGGCGCGACCTTCCTCAAGGGTAGCACCATAAGCTTTGAGAGCGTCGGGGTCAACACCTGGCAGCAATTGTCCGCTGGCATGACCAAGGCACTCGTGCAGGTCGGTGTGCAGCTTGTCGGCGATGGTGAGGTACTTCTTCATGAGCTGAACCTCGGTGTCGCTGTAGGCAAACTCCTCGTTGAAGCCAGTTCCGCTTGCTACTTCATCGTAGGCGTCAGTGATATTCTCCAGAGTAACCGACTTCGAACCGTGAGCGGCACGAATCCAGTTGCTGTTTGGCAGGTTGATGCCAATAGGAGTTGAAGGATAGCTGTCTCCGGCAAGGATTGCAGCGGTGATAACCTTGGCGCTAACACCCTTCACATTCTGCTTCTTGAAGCGCTTGTCAACTGGCGAGTTGTCCTCAAACCACTGAGCGTTCTCGCTGATGAGTGTGGTGCGGAAAGATGCATCTTTGTTCTTGAAGTTGACGATGCTCTCCCAGTTGGCGGTCATGCCCAGTGGGTCGCCGTAGCTCTCGATAAAGCCGTTGATGAAGTCAACAGTTCCCTGAGTCTCTTCGGCCCACATGATGCTGTAGTCGTCAAAGGCCTTGAGATCACCAGTGGTGTAGTACTCAATGAGCTTGGCGATGTAAGCTTTCTGCGCACTGTTCTCGGCAACGCTGGCGGCTTTCTGTAACCAGTAAACGATGTTGACGATAGCTGGGCTGTAGAGCTCACCAATCTTGTAGGTTTTCTCTACCACTTTGCCATCTTCTTTTACCACCTTGCGGTTGAGGCCGTAGCTGATAGGTGTCTCATCGTTGGGGTCTTTCATAGCGTTGTAGAAGTCCTCCACCTCTTTTTGTGTTACACCATCATAGAGGTTGTTGGCGCTGGTGAGAATCAGGTCCTCGCCATCGGCTTGGTTCACCTTCTTGGCCAAGTATGTGGGGTCAAAAATCACCTTGTCGAGAGTTTTGAGCAGTTCGTCGGCCTTGTCGCATTTCTTCTCCTTAGTGCACTTGTCGCACGACTGGATGGGAAGAGCCTCAAGAGGCAGTTTCTTGTACTCGGCGTCGAAGAACTCTTGTGAGAACTCGGGCACAAACTTATCCATGCCATAGTGGTGATGGATGCCGTTGCCAAACCATACTTGTTTTAGATATTTCTCAAATCCCTTGAAGTCGGCGCTAGAGCGGTCGCCCTTGTAGTTGGTGTAAATAGCCTCAAGCACTTGGCGAACCACTAAGTTATACTTGCAGTTCTGGTCAAAAAGAATGTCTCGGCCCTGCTGGGCGGCCTCGGTGAGGTAGTAGACATACTTCTTCTGCTGAAGGGTCAAGTCGTCAAAACCAGGGACCTGATAGCGTAACACCTCGATGTCGGCAAAGCGGTCCACGTTGTAATTGAAATTGCTGTTCTGTGCCATAGCAATACTTGTTGATGCCAGTGCCACAACAGCAGCGGCAATTAATGTTTTCTTCATAAAACGGTTTATAAAATTAGTAATAGTTGTTTTCAAGATTATCGTGCAAATATAGCATTTTTCTTCCAAACCACCATCCAAAAGGCGCGAAAAGTGTCAGGAACTGAAAAAAATGAAAGTTCTGTAGAGTCAACTGGCAAGTGCAAAATTAAGGAAAATGTTTGAAGAACTCTTTCTTGGGTGTTGAGAAATTTAGTTTTTCCCTTTGTCTTCTATTGAG
>CAJOFH010000093.1 GCA_905233845.1 uncultured Muribaculaceae bacterium
CGGTGCCTTGAATGCACGAGGTCAGCCGTATTCTTGAGCAGGTCGTTGATCGTCTCGATGACATAGCGCTTGCGTAGCATCACCTTGTCATATAGCGACATAAGTCTGTTTTTCATATTGGATTTCAGCCCCATGATGATGTGCGTCCCATTCTAGAACAGGAAGTCGAAAAGCTTGGCCGAGATGTACCCTTTGTCCCCGAACAGACGCCCGTATATCCTCTTGGCGAGTACGTCCCACACCCTCATGTCCCGGTCATTGACATTGGCCCCGGTGAGCACGAAGGTGATAATCTCTTCCAGGCCATTCCACACGAAGTGCAGCTTGAAGCCGTGGCACCATCCCATCGTTCCCTTGCCGTCGGTGGCCAGACCCTTGAACTCCTTGTTGGCGTAACGTCTTAGGTTGTGGCACACTGGTATCATGGTGCTTGATGCAGGTGCGGGTGCCGAAGACCCTGAGGTTTAGGAAGAACATCATGTGGAAGAACACACGGATCTCCAGCTCAACAAAGCGGTTGTAGGACACCGCATCTGGAAACTCAGATGCCAGATGGACTTTGACGTAATGCAGGTAGTAGTGCTTGAAGTTGCGGAATGCAGCACGGTCAAGATCTCGCTGTGCGACATGCTAGCCTTGCGGTTACGTCTGCGCACGCCGTCACTTGTCAAATTGTTTATTTTTGACAGTTCTTTCTCAAATTCTTTGCAGAATTCATCAATAAAAAAGAAAATTTCTATAATTTTGTCCTCTGAAATCATAGCGAGTAATATTTTTTAACCTTTTGATTGTCAACTACAAAGTTACAAAATATCTCGCTATTTTCCAAATACTAGCCACACTATTAGCCACACTATTATTGATAGAAACAACATATTTCCTTATCCCGAACTCGGGTAAAGTATATAATCTTAATAATGATATACGATGAATATCTGAATATCTGATTGTTGCTCTGAAACAAATATAACTCAATAGGGATACAATAATTATTTTTTGTGTCCGAAAATATATTGAGAGACAGAAAAGAGGGCTAAATCAGATTTTGTGGTTTCAGCCCTTTTGATTTACTTTGTTACGACCAAACAAACATTTCAATCAATGGACAAAAGTAGTAACTTTATCACAACCGCTGTTTAATCAGCTAATAAAATTAATTTCGAGACAAAATAATCCAAGAAAAATCACAAAAGGGAGGCGACAATTGCTATATCAAACGTTTTGACGCTTTAACTAGAAACACTGCTCTTTTGCTGTGTTCAACCGCTATGACTCCCTGCGCGTGATAGTGCTCGGTCTGATGAGTGAGGCCAACAAGCTGCTCCATAATGGCATGTTGCAGCTCGTGTCCCGCTCAACGCTCACTGACGACTACAATCAATCGTCTCAGCCATGTGTTCTTTGAGAATATTATACTAGTCTGTACGAGCATTATCGCGACGTTTTATCGGTCAGCCTGATTGTGCGCAAGTGGGAGAAGACGCTATATATCATTAACTCAACGACCATTATACTGTTATCAAACATTCTCAAAAGCGTTGGTCGCCATTACCCTGCTTAAAAAAATTAAAAAGGCTGCCTTGAAAATCTGTCAATGATTCTACAGGACAATATAACCAAGGTCAAAAAGGCAGGTTCTCACATTCCAAGATACCGCAGAGGTTATCACACCGTAGTGATAACCTCCCCATACATGAACGTCACCATCCTGTTGCGCTCTGAGCTATAGGCGAAGAAGGTAGTTTGATTTATTTGGGGTACTTTACTGTTAGCTCACGATAATTTGTCTCGTGGATTGTTGCTGTGAAATAGCAATATCAGGAAATCCAAACTGTAGCTTTGTACATCATGCAAGCAGCGCAATACTATGACAACACTCTTTTGTATGAGCCTAGTGGCTCATTTTACGGAAATAGTGGTGGTTGATGGTGCGTTCTCTCCCCATCCCCTAAGATTACTCTTCGAGTGAAGAGGTGATCGCGTCAAGGGATTGTTGGATGAGGTCTTGGATGGTACCGAATTCTTCAGGTTGGATGGGTTCGTGGATAGTGAGGGTTATAGTTCCTGGCTCAACGTGGAACATAGTGCGAGACATCACTTTGTAAGAGCCATTGATAGTGATGGGCACGATGGGCAGACCGAACTCCTTAGCGAGTCGGAATGCTCCGTGCTTGAATTCGTGGATTTTTCCGTCATCGGTGCGGCGTCCTTCGGGGAAGACGACGATTGACATACCTTTAGCGAGTCGTTTCTTTGCGTCGCTCATGGTCTTGACGATGCCTCGTGGCGAGTGGGTGTCGACCATAATGTGGCCAGCCATCTGGCACGCCCAACCTACAAGAGGAAAGTTGTTGAGTCCCTTGCGCATCATCCACTTGAAGTTGTGCCCCAGGTATCCGTAAATGGAGAATATGTCGTAGGCTCCTTGATGGTTGGCGACGAAGACATAGGCACTATTGCGATCGATGAGTTTGCGGTTCTCGACTTTCACTCTCACGCCAAAGAAAAAGCACATGGCTCGTCCCCACCACTTTGCGGGGTAATAGCCCCAATAATCGCTGTTGAAGAGGCAGCACACGATGGTGATGAGACATGTGATGATAGTTAGCACAAGAACGATGGGCGCTGCGATGCAATAGTGATATATTCGGTAAAGGATATTCATGATAGCTTGATTTATTTACATGGCAAAATTAATAAAAAATTTCATAATGCACAACAACCAAATAATAAAAAAAGTTCACGAGCCGCACCGATGTGGACTCGTGAACTTGATGTGGTCAGAATGAGTTAGAGAGGGGCAGAACAGATGTTCTCTCTTCTCTCAACTCTTACTTCTCCTCGGGCTCTGGAGCGATGAGCTTGTAGCCCTTGCCGTGGATGTTGATAATCTCGATTGATGGGTCGGCTTTGAGGTGCTTGCGAAGCTTAGTGATGTAAACATCCATACTGCGGGCGTTGAAGTAGTTGTCATCAATCCAGATGGTCTTGAGGGCGAAGTTGCGCTCGAGAATCTCATTGACGTGAGCGCACAGCAGGCTCAGCAGCTCGCTCTCCTTGGTGGTGAGCTTGGTTGACATGTCATCGACGATGAGCACTTGCTTCTGGGTGTCGAAGGTGAACTTACCAATCTTGTACATGGTAATCTCTTTGCCCTTCTTGCCCTTGACGCGACGCATGATGGCATCGATGCGCATCACGAGCTCCTCCATCGAGAATGGCTTAGTGATGTAGTCGTCGGCGCCAATCTTGAATCCCTCGAGGATGTCTTCTTTGAGAGCCTTGGCAGTAAGGAAGATAACGGGGACTTCGCTGTTGATAGTGCGAATCTCTTGGGCCAGCTGGAAACCGTCTTTCTTGGGCATCATGATGTCGAGCACGCAGATGTCGTACTTGCCCTTGAGGAAGGCCTTGTATCCGCTCTCGCCGTCGGCATAGAGGTCGGCGTTATAGCCTTTGGCCTGTAGATACTCTCTTAAAAGCATGCCAAGATTCTCGTCATCTTCGCAAAGTAAAATTCTTAATTTCTCGTCCATAATGTTTTATTTTAAAGTGGTTTGTAATTATTTGTTTCTATTTTATTTGTGGTAGAGTAAGCTATTTTAATAGTGGCAGAGTGATGATGAATTTTGAGCCTTTACCCACTTCACTCTCGGCCTTGATGTTGCCATTGAAGAGGGTTATCATTTTGTGAACGTAGGCGAGACCCAGTCCAAAGCCTTTCACGTCGTGGCGGTTGCCAGTGGAGACGCGGTAGAACTTCTCGAATATCTTCTTGAGGTCTTCGCGCTTCATGCCGATGCCGTTGTCCTCGACAGTGATGGTAATGTGGTCGTCGTCGGGGTTGAAACTGCTCACGGTGAGCTGCGGCGACACGTCATCACGCCTATACTTGATGGCGTTGTCAAGGAGGTTGAAGATAACGTTGGTGAAATGCATCTCATCGACATTGACGATGGGATCATCGCTGCGCAGGTCGGCGGTGATGGTACCGCCAAACTTCTCGACTTTGAGCTTGAAAGTATTGACCACACTGTAGATAACTGCGTCGGCATCTACCTCCTGAAGCTTCATCGTGGCACTGGTGCGGTCGAACATAGACATCTGTAGCACCTTCTCGACCTGGAAGCGCAAGCGTTTAGTCTCGTCGTTAATGACGGTAGCCGCCTGCTTGAGCATGACAGGGCTCTTGGCGACGGCGGGGTCGTTGAGCATCTGTGCCGCAAGCGAGATTGAGGAGATTGGCGTCTTGAACTCGTGGGTCATGTTGTTGATGAAGTCATTCTTTATCTCACTGAGCTTCTTCTGCCTGAAGGCAAGGATAATAGTGTAGATGAAGACCGCCATCAGCAGGAAGGTGAAAGCGAACGATGGCAACATGAACTTGATGGAGGAGAAGATATAATCGCTCTTGGTGGGGAAAGTGACGCTCAAAGTGCAATAATTGCCGTTAGGGTCGTTAGGGAAGAGAATCTGGGGATAAGTGCCTTTGTCCTCAGCACTTTGCTCGAAGCCCTCAGTACTGTAGGCAAATGAGCGTGAAGGATATTGTACAGCATACTCAAATGGCATCTCAAGCCCATTGTTCTGCAACTCCTGACGAATGTACTCGCCCACAGTAGCCGAGTCGGCGCGCTCATTGATGGGTCGGTCACTGGCGTGATTCAAAATGTTAAGGATTACCTCGTTGAGCAAGCTCTTTTGGTAAAGATACTGGCTCTTGAGAATCTCCTGGCGGCTCATTCCAGTATTAAGCCTTGGACCAAGATTCGTAGATTTGCTTGTCTTCTTGTCGATGGACAAATTACTGCCAGTGGTGTCGATTCCCGAAGAGGCGAAATCATTGTCAACAATCTTGGAAGAACTCAATGGCGCAAAAGACTTCTGCGCCTCGTTCAAGTCTTGGTCAAGGAAGTGCTCAGTCTCGTCTCTCTCAAGGTTGGAAGCCACGTTGTAAAGGCTACGCATAACCACCTCGCTGAACTGCTCGTTGCGCATCTTGATCATGTTCTCCATATACATGATCTGCACAAAAAGCAATCCCAGTACTGCGATGGCCATCACGACCGTTAGTATCCATATGGTAGACTTTTTCATTGGCCTTCTTCCCTTAATTGCCGCTCTTCAACATCACTCGATTGTGTATTTAATGGTTACAATCACCTCCTGAAGTGTTAACGAGCACTCTCTTTTTAACTTAACGATGCAAAATTAACAAAAGTATGTGAAATTAAAAAATTTTGAGCAATTTTTTTGTAAAAAAATATTTTTTTACATTCAATAGAGACAAGAAAAGCATGAGGAGTGAGAGAAAATGTAACGAAAATGGAGGAAAAACGAAAAAAGAGACCAAGAGAAACGAAAAAAGAGGAGGCTCAGTCCTGCGGTGTATGAAAAATTAGAGCGAAAAAAAGAGGAGGCTCGGATTGCTCTGAGTCTCCTCCTTAGGAGGCGATTACCTGCGCCTTCCCATATCGCTGACCTTTGTCGTGGTGATGCTTAGGGCTCTGTTAGGCAATGGGAGGAGGGCTTGGGGAGAAAAAAAAGAGACCCAAAGAAACGAATTTCTTTAGGTCTCTTAGGGGGCGATTACCTACTCTCCCACTTTCGCAGTACCATCGGCGTGGTGAGGCTTAACTTCTCTGTTCGGAATGGGAAGAGGTGGGACCCTCA
>CAJOFH010000094.1 GCA_905233845.1 uncultured Muribaculaceae bacterium
TCATAGAACACGTCCGACAAGTGCATTTGCAGCTTGGTGTTCCACGGATTGCGCTTCATGTCGATTAGCGTGCTAATTAACTTTGATGCGTGCTTGATGTCGAGGGGCTGCAAGTCCACATTGCAGTAAACGGGGTGCAGCTTCTTCAGCAGGGCAATTTGCTTGGGTGTTGCTTTCATCGTCTCGGTTGTTTTATGGTGGGGATTGCTCCCCACCTTGTTAAACATTCTTGTTATTCTTCCTCCCAATCGGGGCAGGTGCTTTGCTCGCTTACTTGTTCATCGTGCTTGGTGCAGTGCCACAAGTGCCAACCGCAAGCGGCTGCAAATTTGCAGTAATAGCAAATTTCCTCTACTCTCTTTTTAGCCATTGTAAACCTCTCCTTTCTTGGTGCGCTCAACTATTGCAGTAAAAGCCGACAATTCAAGCTGTAAACAATCGGCAAACGGCTTGCAGACTGCGGCAAACTCCAACATTGTTGTGTCCTCTTGGCGATATTTAGCCATGAGCAAATTTGCCTCGGCTAAATGTCCGTGTAACTTCTCTAAATCTCGCCTTGTCATTTTCTCAAAAACTTTCATAGTTCGGGGGTGTTATGGTGGGCGGCTTTCGCTCGCCCACCTTGTTAGACTTCTTGTTACTTGCTCTCGCTCTTGGTGATGTCATCGCAAATCGCCACACGCTTGCCGGCTCTCACTAACATAGGCAGTTATCAAAAGTAAAACATTATCAAAAGTATTTCTCATCAAAGAGTTTAAGTCTCTGATATAGTTATCTACTTGTGATAATAACTTTTGATAATATTTCATCAAAAATCCATATATTGATTAAGGATGACGATGTTGTCATTCTTAATCAATAATTCAATATGGAAAAGAAATCAATTCCTAAAAATCAGCTGCTTGAACGATGTCGGCAAGCGATGCAAGGGTACGGTATGAGTACTAGCACAATCCGGAACTACATGAGGTTCTATAGGCATCTGTATTATTTCATGGACACAAATGGCCTTGAACAGTGCACAGAAGACATTGGAGTGGACTTCTATACATGGTTTAAATCAGAGAGTACAAGGAGTGACCATTCAAAGTGCTTGGCACAACGAGTTACGAAGCTATTACGCCTGATTGTAAATGACTTGCCTTATGAAGCACAATATACGTATAAGCATAAAGAGTATGAATTCCGTGGCCAAATAGGAGAGGTGGCCAAAGCATTCATTGATTCACTGGCTAATGAGCATTTGCGGCCTAGGACCATTTACACAAGGCGATATACTTTGAGCTTGTTTTCAATAGGAATGGCAAATAAAGGAATCACCCTTGACAACATTACGGAGGACGATTTAATAAGCTATATCAGTTGTCAGCACACGTCCAGAAACCAAGTCATCACTTCACTGCGGTTGTTTTTTAGGTATTTGTACAAACAACAACTGATCAGCATTGATTTATCTGAGAATCTGAAAAACGTTAAGCGGACTCCACATGAAAAGATATTGTCATTTTATACCGCGGAAGAGATCTCCAAAATCGAAAGCACTATAGACAGGAGGACAAAAAACGGCAAACGGAACTATGCAATGATCCTGCTGGCGACACGGCTTGGTTTACGGGCATCCGATGTGGCGGGTTTAAGATTCAATGAGATAGATTGGGAAAACTGCATCATAACACGCAAGCAATATAAGACAGGCCGCGCGATTACCTTGCCTTTGCTGAGTGATGTGGGAGAAGCCATGATCGATTATATCCTGCATGCCCGTCCTAGAACAAACGGGATTGATTCTATTTTTATAAGCCATGTCCAACCATACAGGCCGTGTTCTCCCACGGCATTTTCCTGTTTGGTGAAAAGAACGATTCACCGTTCCGGTGTGTCATATGAAAATCGACACACTGGAGCTCACAGCCTCCGCCATTCGTTGGCCACGACATTGATGAATGATGGCGTTGAATTTCCCGTGATATCTGAAGTGTTGGGTCACGGGAGCACGGCATCAACATCCTATTATCTGGGAGTCAGCATAAAGAACCTGTTGGAATGCTCTTTGGATGTGCCCATTGTTGACGAAGGCTTCTATATCCAGAAAGGAGGGAAGTTCTATGAGTGAACCTGTTTTTAAAAGCGTTTTTGCCGATTATATGGCCAGTTTCCTTGCCGAGCGGGAAGCCCGCGGTTTTATAAAGGAAAAGCATCTGACTATGCTGCGTGGCCTGGATCGCTTTTTTGTGCAAAGGAGGCATTCGGAGCTTGCCATATCACACGACGTGTATGAACAATGGCTGACGACAATGGACACTGTCGGATACCGCACAAAATACGAGAGGATTACCCAAATCCGTCAGTTCTTCCAGTTCTTGATAAAGAACGGCATACCCTGCACGATGCCGATACGGCCTAAATACAGGAAGAGCGAATACGTGTCCTATATCTTCACACATGAAGAAATCAGCCGAGTCTTTGCCGAATCAGATCGGCTTGTCTCGATGCAAACGGGGAATAACACTGGCATTATCGCCGTCCCGGCCATTGTCCGTCTGTTGTATAGCACTGGCTCTCGAATCGGAGAAGCGTTGTCTATCCGTAACCAAGACGTTGATTTTGAGAAACACGTCATCATACTGCATGAGACCAAAAACGGGAGAGAACGCTTTCTGCCGATTAACCCCTCTTTGGAAGCAGTTCTCAGGCAATATATCGGCTATCGGGATCAGATCCCCGTTCCGGGTATCAACGCCCCAGACCACCATCTTTTTGTGAACCTTAAGGGTCATCCAGTACGCCCAGGCACCTTCAAAAAATGGTATAAGGGCATACTGGAGTCCGCCGGAGTTGTTGACAGTTACAACATGAAGCTGCCGCGCATCCATGACATCCGTCATACGGCATGTGTGCATGTAATGCATAAACTTTTGGTGAGAGGAGATGACCTATACTGCGATCTGCCCAAAATCTCTGCATTTATGGGGCATATAAAAATGACAGACACAGAGGATTACTTGAGGCTGGCTCAGCAGTACTACCCGGAACTAGCCAAACAACAGATTGGAATAATCGATTCTATCAGGGGAATAGTGAACAGAGCTGTAATCGTAAAACCAGATGACAATGTATAAGGACTTCGCAGAATCGCTTCAAAAGTTCTTTGAGGACTATCTCGTCAAGGAAAGAGGCCTAAGCAGGCACACTATGCGCTCATATCGAGACTGTTTCATCCGGTTCATTGATTTTCTTTCTACCACAAAAAGGATCAAGCCCAAGGACATATCAATGTCAATTCTGGACAGAGACCTGATCGTGGGCTTTTTGAACTGGCTTGAAGATCATAACAGATGTTCCGTGCAGACCCGCAATCAAAGGCTGTCATGCATGAAGTCTTTCTTTAACTTTATGATGTACTTGGACCCCGCACATCTTGCACAGTGGAAAAGCATATCCACAATCAAGCGGAAGAAATGTGAGGATGGGACATTGGACTATCTGTCAATCGAGGCATTGGCTCTTATTCTTCAAGAGGTTGACACGACCAATGCCAAGGGGCGCAGGGACTTGGCATTGCTGTCTTTGCTCTATAACTCAGGAGTTCGTGTGCAGGAGCTTATCGACCTCACACCAGCAAGCCTATCGACATCCGGCCCGCATGTGTTAAAGGTCTTTGGCAAAGGACGGAAGCATCGTGTCATTCCACTCGATCAGCCGATAATGACCCTTCTCACGTCATATATGCGCGAACAGAAACTTGACCAGCAAGGACGGGAATGTCATCCTCTGTTCTTTAATGCTCGCCACGAGAAACTCTCAACGCCTGGAGTCGGTGACATACTTGACAGGTATTTTCAGCGGGCCAAAAGGAACAATCCAGGTTCATTGCCGGATAAGATATCACCGCATGTCTTTCGGCACTCGCGAGCCATGCATCTTTTACAAGCAGGAGTAAATCTTATCTATATCAGGGATGTACTAGGTCATGCGACCATAATAACCACGGAAAGATATGCAAGAGTGGATAGCAAGGCAAAAAGAGAAGCGTTAGAAGGCGCCTATACCTCAATCGGCATCGTTGAACCACAAACAAAAGCCTGGGAAAGCAATAACCAAGTGCTGAACATGCTCAAAAACTATAAGTTTTAATGGAAACATTATCAAAAGTGATTTTATAAAGTAAGTTGCGTAGATTGCTAATCATCAGCACTCTTTATGAAATACTTTTGATAATGTTTTACTTTTGATAACTGCCCAAATTGGTGCGTGCAGGTAAGCGAGTAGCAATTTGCGATGAGCCGAGCGCACCGCAGGAGAGCGCACCCAAGAAGAAAGCCACACGCAAGAGCACAAAAAAAGAGAGCAAGTAATTAGATTGTTTCACAGGTGGGCGAGCGAAAGCCGCCCACCACAATACACCGAAAGCAATGAGGATTTTTGAACAAATGTCAAGGTGCGATTTAGAAGAAATGCACGGCTATGTAGGCAAAGCCGAAAGGCTCATGGCGAACTATCGCCAAGAAGGTACATCATTGGGCGAATTTGCTCAGCAATGCGAGGAATATGGCAAATTGCTAATGCTCGAACTCTATGCTTTTGCGGCAATAGTCGAGCGCAGCAAGAAAGGAGAGATTTACAATGGCTGACAAGAGAGTAGAAGAAATTTGCTATTGGCTTCGCCCTAAATCGGCTGAACTCGGCATTGTCAAAACAATCTATGAGAACATACCCGAAAAGCGCACACCACAACCCAGAGGAAAGAACACTCTGATAGATTGTTTCTCACGCATCAGGACGTTTTTCTTGTGGTGCTATGAGAATGGGAAGACCACCAATCGCCCATTTGACAAATTCCCCATTGAAGAGTGCCTATATGGTACACCTGTCTATATATCATTAGACGAGAGGGAACAGATCTGGAATGCGGATTTGTCTGCAAGGCCACAACTCGCCATTCAGCGTGACATCTTTATCTTCCAATCGGTGATAGGTTGTCGCGTCAGCGACCTTTACAGAATGACAAAGCAAAGTATTGTCAATGGAGCGATCGAATATATTCCCAAGAAAACCAAAGAAGGACGACCCTTAACG
>CAJOFH010000095.1 GCA_905233845.1 uncultured Muribaculaceae bacterium
TTACGCTGCGCTCCACTACTAAGTTATTTCCGATTCTAACAGCACATCATCATTATTTTTTCAAGATAAAATTATGCATTTCTATCTTGAATGTTCATTTCATTGGATTTTATGGATTTTATTGGATGCTGCTTTGTTGGCTTTCTAATTGTATTATTACTCATGACACATTAATTAATATTAGGTTGAAAAAGTGTTGTTATTCAAACATTTTTTTGTACCTTTGCAGCTTGTTATGGATTTGGCATATTTTTTGCTGTAAATCCCCTCTATATTGCAAAATAAAAACCACACATTTATAAAGAGATGTCATTTAATAGTTTTTTGAAATCCATCTTCGGCAACAAGAGTGAGCGTGACTTGAAGAAGCTCATGCCCATCGTGCGCCAAATTCAAAAGGTATATCCTGAGATTGAGGAGTTGTCGAACGATGAGTTGCGTGCCCGTAGTGCCGCAATCAAAGAGGAAATAAAAGAGTATGTAAAACCACAGCGCGATGAGATTGCAGCTATTAAGGCCGAGATTGAGACGCTTGAGTATGAGGAGCGTGAACCTCTGTGGGAGAAAATCGACAAGATTGAGAAAGATGTACTTGATCGCATCGAGGACAAACTCAACGAGGTGTTGCCTGTAGTGTTCTCTATCGTTAAGGAGACAGCGAAACGTTTCACAGAGAACGAGACGATAGAGGTAACGGCCACCGACTTCGACCGCAAACTCGCTGCCGATGGACACGACTTCATCGATATCGACGGTGACAAGGCTATCTACTATAACCACTGGGAAGCTGGTGGCAACGAGATGACTTGGAACATGATTCACTATGACGTGCAGCTCATTGGTGGCTCGGTGCTCCATCAAGGTAAGATTGCCGAGATGGCCACTGGTGAGGGTAAGACCCTTGTCGCCACGCTGCCAGTGTTCCTCAATGCCCTTGCTGGCTGCGGTGTTCACGTCGTTACAGTGAACGACTACCTCGCCAAACGTGACTCGGAGTGGATGGGTCCGCTCTATATGTTCCACGGCTTGAGCGTGGCTTGTATCGACAAGACCGAGCCTAACAGTGAGGAACGTCGTGATGCATATAACTGCGACATCACCTTTGGTACTAATAGTGAGTTCGGTTTCGACTACCTTCGTGACAATATGGCAATGGCACCAGAGGACTGCGTGCAGCGT
This sequence comes from uncultured Muribaculaceae bacterium, assembly GCA_905233845.1. Taxonomy (GTDB): domain Bacteria; phylum Bacteroidota; class Bacteroidia; order Bacteroidales; family Muribaculaceae; genus Sodaliphilus. The sequence continues at coordinate 1,180 of CAJOFH010000095.1, forward strand.
CCACACCACTTCGCCATTGTCGACGAGGTTGACTCGGTGCTTATCGACGACGCCCGTACCCCATTGATTATCTCAGGTCCAGTGCCTCGTGGCGAGGACCAGATGTTTGACGAGTATAAGCCTAACGTAGAGCGCGTGTATGCCGCAGTGATGCTCGCCGCATGATGGCAAGCGAAGACCCCGCCGAGGTTAAGGAAGGTACATTGTTGCTCTACCGTGCTTTCAAGGGTCTGCCCAAGTATAAGCCATTGATTAAATACCTCTCCCAAGAAGGCGTTAAGCAGGCGATGCTCAAGACCGAGGCGTTCTACATGCAGGACAACAGCCGTGAGATGCACGTGGTGACCGACCCCTTGTTCTTCATCATTGAGGAGCAGAACAATACCGTGGAGCTTACCGACAAGGGTATCGACGTGCTCACCCGTGGCACTGACGACCCCAAGTTCTTCGTGTTGCCCGATATAGCCAGCGAACTCTCGGCAGTGACCAACGAGCCATTGACTGAGGAAGAGAAAATCGTCAAGAAAGACGAGCTGTTGCAGAACTATTCGGTAAAAGCCGAACGTGTACATACTGTGACTCAGCTTCTCAAGGCTTATACCCTGTTTAACCGCGACGACGAGTACATCGTTGACGAAGAAGGCAAGGTGAAGATTGTGGATGAGCAGACAGGACGTATCATGGAAGGTCGCCGTTACAGCGATGGTCTGCACCAGGCCATCGAGGCCAAGGAAGGAGTGAAAGTGGAGGCTGCTACACAGACCTTCGCCACCATCACCCTGCAGAACTACTTCCGTATGTATCACAAGCTTGCGGGTATGACTGGTACCGCCATGACCGAGGCAGGTGAGTTCTGGGAGATTTACAAACTCGATGTAGTTAACATTCCCACCAACCGCCCCGTTATCCGTCAGGACAATCCCGACCGCGTGTTCAAGACCGAGAAGGAGAAGTTCAATGCCGTGATTGAGGAAATCGTGAGGATGCGTGAGGCAGGACGACCCACACTGGTGGGTACTACATCAGTGGAAATATCTGAGCGCCTGAGCCGTCAGCTCAGCTTGCGACACATTGAGCATAACGTGCTGAACGCTAAGTTGCACCAGAAGGAGGCCGATATCGTGGCTCAAGCTGGTCGACAAGTGAATGGCAAGGGTGTTGTGACCATCGCCACCAACATGGCAGGTCGTGGTACCGATATCAAGCTCTCGCCCGAGGTTAAGGAGGCTGGTGGTCTTGCCATCATCGGTACTGAGCGTCATGAGTCACGCCGTGTTGATAACCAGTTGCGTGGTCGTGCCGGTCGTCAGGGAGACCCCGGTAGCTCAGTATTCTTTGTTTCATTTGAGGACAAGGTGATGCGCCTCTTCGCCAGCGAGCGAGTGGTGAAGCTGCTTGACAAGCTTGGACTCCATGATGGTGAGATGATTGAGTCGCCCATGGTTACTAAGAGTATCGAGAACGCACAGAAACGCGTGGAGGAGAACAACTTCGGTATCCGTAAGCACACTCTTGAGTATGACGACGTGATGAACGCTCAACGTAAGGTGATTTACACCCGTCGTCACCACGCTCTGCTAGGTGAGCGCATCGGCACCGATATCATCAATATGCTTTACGACAGCGTTGAAGATACTGTCAACAAGTTTGGACCATCAGAATATGAAGACTTCAAGATTCAACTGTTGTCAACATTTGCCATTGAGCCTCCATTTGACGAGGAGACCTATCGCAAACAAGACAAAAACAAGAACATTGAAAAAGTATTCGACGCTGTGCTGCAAGCATTCAGACGCAAGACCGATCGCTTAGCTGAGGTTGCCAACCCAGTAATCCAAAGCATCTGCAAGCAGCAGATGGATGCCGGCGCTCCTGAGCCCGAAGGCAAGATGCGTGTGCCCATCACCGATGGCAAGCGCACCTTTGGTATCATAATCGACATGAAGGAGGCTTATGAGACTCAGTGCAAGTGCATCGCAAAGGATTGGCAAAAGGCTATCATGCTTCTCTCTATCGACGAGAGTTGGAAGGTGCATCTGCGTGAACTTGACCAGTTGCGTCAGAGCGTGCAGAACGCCAGCTATGAGCAGAAAGATCCTTTGGTGATTTACAAGCTCGAGTCGTTTGACCTCTTCAAGGCTATGCTTGGCGACATGAACAACAAGGCTATTGCATCGCTTATGAGAGGACAAATTCCTGTGCAGGACGAGAGCGATGTGCAGCGTGCAAGCAACAACGAGCCTCGCCGTCGCCAACGATACAACGAGGGACGTGGTGATGCTGTGGCTGCTGCAGCCGCCGCTCAGCGTCAAGCAGGAATGGGAGCCAGCCAGGCAGGACGAGGCCCCGTAGCACCAATCCGCAACGAAGGACCCAAAATTGGTCGCAACGACCCATGTCCATGCGGCAGCGGCAAGAAATACAAAAACTGCCACGGTCGCGGCCAGTAATCCTTTTTCAAAGTAGGAAGTAAAAAGTAGATTGCGCCTTGATTAATGCATAGTGTGCAACTGCAATAAAAAGAAATTCCCTTGAGCGTCGCTCAAGGGAATTTTATATACTCGCTTTGTGGATAAGAAGATGATTAACCCAAATTGGTCATTAGGATTAACGATACATCTTCTTTGATACCTTATTGCCTTGCTTCTCAATCACGATGCCTGGTTGAGGACCGTTAAGCTTGCGACCTTGCAAGTCATAGTACTCTACTGACATTTGGTTCACATCAATACCGTCAATTCCAGTCCAAGTCTTCTTGTTGTAAGGGAAAGTTATTACAAGATAATAGTCGTCCTGATCATAATCACCGCTAGATGGCACGAGCTCTGTGAAATGATAAGTTACGGTTATCTTTTGTTCATCATCTTCTCGATATAATCTCACCTCAGAATGAACAACTATGTCATAAGCAGTCTTTCCAATGGTTATCGACGATTGTGTTTCTGAACCAGTGCTTTGATTTTGTGGATACTCATTATCACATTGTTGAGTGACATCAAAATCCTCCTCAAAATGCTCTATAACAATGTCACAACAGAACCAAAATTCACTCAAGTAGATGTTCTTTAGTGTCAAGTTATAAGGCTTTCTAAAAATTGTCACTGCCTTCTCAAGAAGTTGAGAATTGTTGTTGTTGATATATGACTCTGGAATAGTAATATAATCTGTGTCATATTCACTGGCAAAACTCATAAATGAGCACACGCTTAACATCGCTATTAAGATAGCACTTCTTAAATTTTTCATCACATCTAAAATTTTTTGAATAATGCCTACTCCCTTTCAAGCGTTTCGGCAACCTCTAAAAGAAATCAATTACCTATTAAAAAATTATTACCTGCCAAAAATGGACTGCAAAATTAGATAGTAGTTACATCATAGGACACAAAAAAAATCAAAAAAAAACTTAAAATCTGCACAATTCCTTCCCAAAAAGCCATTTATAATAGTTTTTTGCATTTTTAGGACACAAAAACAATCCCCTTGAGCATCACGCCCAAAGGGACTTGCATTATAAGTTTTCTATAAATCAAGGCGTGGCCTCGATTGTTGAGACTGAATTACAGCTGGCTGTAGTCGAGCTGAAGTGCGCTGTTGATACCGCGCTTCACGTCGCCAGTTTGATATCCAGCCTTGAACCAGCGCATGCGCTGTTGGCTGGTGCCATGAGTGAAGCTCTCAGGCATTGCATAGCCTTGAGCCTTCTTCTGCAAGTAGTCGTCGCCAATCTTTTGAGCGCAGTCGATAGCTTCCTCAAGGTCGCCATCCTGTACAGAGGCAAACTGCTTGTTGTCGTAGTGAGCCCAGCATCCTGCCAAATAGTCGGCAAGCAGCTCGATGCGCACGCTCTCCTTGTTGGCCTGGGCACTTCCCTGACCATATCGTGCCATTTTGCTGTGAATCTGCTGAAGCACACCAGTGAGGTTCTCAACATGGTGACCCACCTCGTGAGCGATTACATAGGCATAAGAGAAGTCACCATCGGCTCCCAGTTGCTGTTTCATGCTCGAGAAGAACGACAGGTCGATATACAGACTCTGGTCACCACTGCAATAGAAGGGACCCATAGCTGACTGACCCTGTCCGCAAGCTGTGCTTGTCATACCAGTGTAAAGAACCATCTTGGGGTTACGGTACTCGCCCAATCCTTGCTGTTCAAAAATCTGCGACCAGATGTCCTCGGTACCACCCAGAATCTTCTTAGAGAAGGAGGCGAGCTCTTGCTCTTCCTGTGAGAATTCTACTGGCTCACCATTGTTGTCGGTGCTTTCCTGCATAGTGATGCCTCCCCCCATGTTGCCCATTTGGCCAAGGATGCTGCCCAGGTCACCGCCGCCTAAAAACATGGCCACCAGTGCGATTATAATACCCATGATGCCGCCTCCAAGGCCGGCTTTAGCACCACCGCTCATACCACGGCGATCCTCCACATTTGTACTCTCTCTACGTCCGTCTAAATCCATATCAATTATGTTTTAAGTTTATATTCTTCTTTAATGAACTCTATTTTCAATTTGTTTTAACTCGCAAAAATAGCAATTTTTTATACAATAACAACAATATTAATGCGAAAATAATTAACAAAAAGCGAAAAAACTGCCCCAAAAAGACTTTTTTGACCTTTTTTAGAAAAAATCTTCGTAAAACGCTTGCCAGTTCAAAAATTAGTTGTACCTTTGCAGTCGGAAATCAACAAAATGGTTTCTTTTTTTGACTCCGTGGCTCAGTTGGTAGAGCAACTGACTCTTAATCAGTGGGTCGAGGGTTCGAGCCCCTCCGGGGTCACAAAAACACAAGGACAAAAAATTGTAATAAGATGATTTACAATTTTTTGTCCTCTTTTTTGTCAGCCAATTGTCAACCGAAATTTTAAGGAATATTAAACCAATTTATTTTTATTAACTCTAACATTAGTGTCCACTAAAAATCATAAAATAGGTCTTTGAAATAATTGAAATTCAGTTTGTTAGTTGACAATTTTGGGGTGCGACGATTTCAATTTACT
>CAJOFH010000096.1 GCA_905233845.1 uncultured Muribaculaceae bacterium
ACGCAAAGTTACAAAATCCTGCAGACTTATACAAATGTTGATAGTTATAATATGTTAATAATCAACTATTTGAGGCTTATTTAAGGGACGACTAATTAACTCCAAGAATAATGTTGTAGACGGTAGTTATATCACTTGAGGTGATGTAGCCGTCACCATCTATGTCACCGTTGACAATGTCACTTGTGTCACCGTTAAGCATGTAGTTATAGAGTGCTGTCACGTCGGCTGCTGTTACGTCGCCGTCGCCGTTCACATCGCCTGGTACTGCCGTGGGAATCCAGTTGGCAACAAAGTGCAGGTCACCGTGAGACCCTTTAGGGATAGTGACTACGCGCTGGGGCGTATCGCCGTTGCTGCCCGTCCACCCGGCAAAATACAAAGTGGGATGTACTGGGTTGTGAAGCGTAAAGTCGTTGGTATCATAGTTATAATAGGTCGGATTGGTGGCAGTGGGCATGCCACCGTCAAGGTCGTAGGTGATGGGATAGTTATGGCTTTGGCCCACGGTGGTGTAGGGGAATGTCTGCGAAACCGAATTAGACAATGGATTGCGTACTATATCAGAAATCTCACCGTCATAGCCCTGGAGGATGAGTTGCGTGCCCTGCGCCACATTAGGTGAGACGGTTCCGGTGAAGGTCACGGCATTGGTAAGGACGTATTGAGATTGCGTGCTAGTGAGGTCGCCCCAGCTGGTGTGCAACACCACATTATCAGCCCTTACACTCTCGCTGAAGATAAGAGTCACGGCAAAGCTCGAGCCTCTGGCAAAAAAGCCATTGCAGACACGGGCTTTCACGAGCACTGGTGGCTGTTTGTCGCACAACGCCAAGCGGGCATATATCTGTTTTGCTGACCATGTGTCTTCGCCCGAGCCGTTGGCATCGAAGCGTACGATGATTTTCTGCACAGTTGGGTCGAGCACGAGGGCACCGGCATCGGTGGCGCGCAGACTGTTGTCACGGAATTTCTGCTGATGCAGTACAGAATACTCCCTAGGGAACTCGGTGTGGGTGTTGTCCTGGTTACCGGCGGCCTGGTTCGTGTAATCGTAACGATGAGGGAAGAACTGATGCAGGTAGCGGTTGTAGTCAACGGTGTTCCTGGTGTTCAGCTCAAAGCAGGCCTTATAGACCGAGATAGAGGGAGTATTGACACTGCCGTCGGGGTCTTTGCCGTCGTAGGTCTCGGAATTGTCGGCAAGAATCTGGACATACTGGTAGCCATCTGCGCCTTCATGCTCCTTGAAATAGACTGTGGCATACAGCTTGGTGCCGATTTCAGAGAAGTACTTGCGAATACTGTCACGGTCGGTATACTCCTCATTCCAGAGGGTGCGTGTACTACCGCTGAAACCGTAATAGTAATCATAGCTATCATCTATTGTTGTATAGTCTTCTCTAATTGACACATCAACATATTTGTCACTTGACAGTGCCGACATGATTTCGGTCTCATGGTCGGAGTTGGGGATGTGCCTGATGTAAACAAGGTCTTCGATGTTCGAGTTGATGTGGTTGCCACCGGCGTCATACTGGCTGCCGTAGGTGATATATCGGTCGCGGTAGGCGAGACTGAAACCTCCCATGTCCAGCACCTCGAAGCGGTAGTTGCGCCTCGTTGCGTGCTGATAACGGTAAATGAGGGGAACAGTGGTAATGTCAATCTCCTCGACAGTTACCGATTTTGATACCTCTCCCTCGGCGAATTGCATCTCGCCCTCGGCAGGGATGAAGTGCACACCGGCGATGGCCGTGAGGCCCACAGTGCGATAGCGCACTGTCTCGGCCTTGTCGGTGGATTTGCGAACAACGGTGAACTTGTTGTTGCCGTTTTGCGACACAAAGAAATTATTGGCATCTTGCGCCCACGCCACCAAACTGGCGGCCAATGTCATGAGAATAAGTAGGATTTTTTTCATAAATTGGTTGGTATTTTGAGTTAATATTCTTTTAGAAAGCAAAATTAAGTAAAATTTTTCATATTTATATAAAAAGCGTGCAAAAATCGACCATTTTATAGCGATTTTCTTAGTTTTATTCCTTTTTATTAGTATGTGCTAGTGAAAAATCCCTGCTGCCCTAAAAGGGTAGCGAGGATTTTATGTTTTCCATAGTAATTATATTGAGAGTGATGTTACATTCTCGCCTTTTGTTTCTCGCCGGCGCCTGAGCCGCGGTACTTGCTGCCTGCGGCGTTGAACTTCCAGGTGAGGTCGAGCATAAAGGTGCGACGGGCTGGGTTATAAGTTGAGATCTCGCGTATTCCATAAATTACGGCACCAGCCTTGTTGGTGTTAAAGATATCATTGCAACGCAGGTCGGCAGTCAGTGTTCCCATTCGTCCCAAGCTGAAGTCACGTTGAATGCCTAGCGATGTGTTGAATTGAGTCTTGGTGATACGGAAGTTGTTGTAGTCGCCGCGTGAAGCCCATACTATGCCGGCATTCAAGCGGAAGCCCTTTGGCAGCTCGATATCGTTTTGCCATACAAGGTTCAGATATGGGTGGTTAAGGGTGAGGATTGAACCGTCGGCACAAGGTGTCTTATAGTTCTGGAACACTGCGAATGCACTCCACTGAGGATGCCAGCAGCCAATAACAGGTCGTGCCATAAAATTGATTGACAGTTGGTTGAAATCCTCGGCACTATTGATGGGCCTAACGAGGCTAACCAGCGGATCGTCACTGCCAGGGAAAGGCTCGGTCGACATGGTCTCGCAGTCCTTGATGCGGCCATAGTTAAGAGTGAGGTTCATCCACTTGTAGGCAGTGTTGAGCACGAGGCTGTGAGTGTAGGTGGGCTTCAGGTAAGGGTTGCCGCTCTGGTAGGTGTAGCGGTTGATATACACCGTTGAGCTGGTGAGACTTCCATAGTTTGGGCGCTGGATGTCGCGACGGTAAGAGAGCGACAGTTGCACGTTACCAATGGGCAAGGTGATTACTGCGGTGGGGAACCAGTCGCCGTAGTTGCGGCACACATCGTCCTCACGCACACCATAGTTGTAGTAGTCGTTTTTGAGATGCTCGTAGCGTAGCCCCACTTGTGCAAATACTCGGCCAAACTGTCTGCCATATTCCACAAATGCTGCTGTTGACGACTCGTTGATCTTGGTGTCGGTAGTCTTAACAGGCACAGCGTCGGTGGCTGTGAAGGAGTAAGCGTCGGTGCGATGGTTGTGTGAGTACTCGCCACCGAGCGACAAGTTGCCTTTCCACACGGGATAAGAGAAGATTAATTTTGTTGCCCAGAAGTCGTTGCCGCTGCTGGTGTTACTTTCAATGCTACGCTGTGAGGTCTCTCCTGTAGCCGCTGTGGCAGTCTCAACAGTGCTACCCGGAGTCTCGGTCTTGTCGAAGAGTCCGTCCACATTGAAATCTATGCCAAGTTTTCCAATCTTGCCGTTATAGTAGGCGTTGAAGATGTGCTTTTTAAAAGTATCGCTCTGCTTGATGTCGCTCTCAGAATGCTCTGTCAAGATGCCGTTCACATAATTATCGGTATAGAACATGTCGCTGAAATCGGTGCCGGGGTGGTGGTCATATTTATAGAATGCTCCCAAGCTATGGTTCTCGTTAAACATATAGTTCACCTGCAATTGTGGTGACCAGCCTTTCCAGATGTTTTTCCCTTCCTGAGTTGTCACACTCTTAATGTGGTCGGGGCCAACGTAGTAGATAAGCTCGTTATCCTGCAACTGCTTGGTGTGGCCATAGCGTCCTGCCCAGAACGAGGCAGTGAGGTCGAGGCCGCCGATGCGGTAGTTAACATCAAGGTTATTGGTGATGGTGTATCCATATTGATACATGCCACTAAGGTTGTCCTGGAAACTGAATCCTTCGCCTTGGGCCTTCTTGAGCTGGATGCGCACAACGGCCTTGGTCGATGCGGCATAGCGCGCACCGGGGTTTTGAACCACATCAACGTGCTCGATTTGGTCGGAACGCAGGCGAGAGAGCTCGCTCATGTCTTGAACCTTGCGGCCATTGATATACACCTCGGCATCGCCACGACCAAGCACCTTTACGCCGCCGTCGCGCTCGGCCTCGAGCGATGGCACTCTCGCTAGTGCGTCGGCCACTGTTCCAGCCTTCTCAAGGATGGTGCCTTCTATAGTGGTGCGCATGGCGTCACCCTTCACGCGCGTTTTAGGTAGCTTGCTCACTACTACCACCTCGCCTAGCAGTGTGGCTTCGGGCAACAAGGTGATTGTGCCTAGATCGACAGCACTAGAGTTGATATACATTGTTTGGTATCCTATATAAGAGATCTTTATCAGTCCGCCATTTTGCAAAGCGGTAAGATTAAATGCTCCTTGTTCGTCGGTTATGCCGCCCTGCACATAGGTCGAGTCGGGCATCGACATCATCACAACGTTGACAAATGGCATGGGCTCGCCATTCTCGTCTATCACTTTGCCGTTAACATCGGGAGTTTTTGCCACGGCGCTCAATGCTATCATTATGACAGCCATCAGAGCAGTAATTCTCAAAACTGAATTTTTCATTTTACCTTATTTTTTAAATTATACAATGTTATTTGCTTTGTTCACACATTAGACGCAACAGCCGTTTAAAATGTTGCAGTGATTTTAATGTTGTTGTTAGATTTTTGGTATTCCTGACTTCGGTACTTTTTTCTGCCATCACATAGCGGGTATTGAAAATCAGGGGGATAGCTCTAAAAACAAGGTGGCGCAGGGTGGCGCGAGCAAAT
>CAJOFH010000097.1 GCA_905233845.1 uncultured Muribaculaceae bacterium
CAAGAAAAAAACTCAAATTCAGCACGCCCGTCAGAGAGTTCTACAAACATTTTTCTTAACTTTGTCAAAAAATATGCATTTGCTTGTTGACTCTACATTCTCATTCATTCTTTTATTTCTCACTCAAAAACACTCTTTTTTGAAAAAGTTTTGTATATTTGCAACATGATGAAACGCATTATGATATTAACAGCTATTGTGGGGGTTATTTTGCCAGCACTCAACGCACGCATTGTGAGGCCAATCAGACTAAGGCCTGGCAACGGACAAGTTATGCCTGAAAAACCTTACAAGCATCACTCCGACAACACGTTAATCATCTTTTACGATGGCAAGAGTGGAAAAAAGTCGCTTATGAAAGCGGTGAAGCAATATGGCGCCACAGTGATTTATGACTACAAGAGCATAACAAGCATCGCCATCAAGCTGCCCGAAGGCAAGAACGTGGACGAAGCCAAGGCACACTTCGAAAAAGTGAAAGGCGTAAAGCAAGTCGACTATGATAAAATCATGCAGTTGATGTAAACCGGCAAAACATGAAAATCAAAATACTTTTCATTTGCTTGGGAAACATCTGCCGATCACCAGCTGCCGAAGGTGTTATGCAGCGACTCGTGGAAGAGCGAGGGATTGACAACCGTTTTGAGATTGACTCGGCGGGAACCTACAGTGGACATCAAGGACAACTGCCCGACCCACGCATGCGACGACATGCCAGCCGCCGTGGCTACAACCTCACTCATCGCGCTCGCCCTATCACAATGAGCGACCTCGACTACTTCGACATCATAGTGGCAATGGACGAGAGCAATCGACGCACCATTGCACGCATGTGCGCTACTTTGGAACAGGAGAAGAAAATTGTGATGATGGGCGACTACATCGTGAAGCTGCGCGCCCACTACGACTACGTCCCCGACCCTTACTACGAGGGAGCCGAAGGCTTCGAGATTGCACTCGACCTGCTCGAGGACGCTTGCAAAAATTTATTTGATGACATAATTAAACAAACTAAAATAACAACAATATGAAACTCGGCTTCAAAGCGTTGCTTCTAATGGCAGCAATTATGACTACGACATTGGGCGTTAACGCCCACCCCCCTATCGACGTGCGATGGGACATGGGGCAAAACGACGCAAAACCAGGATATTACAGTTCCAGATTCGTCATCAAGAACATCAGTGGCAAGCCTCTTGAAGGAAACTGGATGTTCTTCTTCAATCAATTCTCAAGACAATTGGAATTGCCTGCCAATTGCCCCGTTGACGTGAAAGAGATTTCCACCACCTATTACCAAGTGAAGCCCAATGAACGATATAAAACCATCAATTCTGGCGACTCGATAGTTGTCGATCTCTTGATGAAGGGGAAGTTCGTAAACCTGTGGTACGCTCCAGCTGGAGGCCATGTTGTGCTCAACGATGACACCAGCCACCCTATTGCCGTTAATATCAAGCACAGCGAACTGAAACGTATGGGACAATGGGCAGCCACCGATGAATATCCCGATGGACACAGCGTCTATGCCTTTAATGAGAAGGTCAATAAGGGAGTCCCCAGCTCTTCACCTTTTGACATTCTGCCAAAACCCAAACAAGTAATTCTCGATGACAAGGGTGGTGAAGTACGAATCCCCAACCTCGTGTCGTTCAAGTCGCCACCATTCTTGCAAACACGAAAAATGGACTTTGGAAGGGTGAAAAATTTCCTTTACAATAATCTCAAGTTCTACGGCATTCACGTCATGGATGAATGTCAATTTGTGATTGAGACAAGACTCAACAACACCATGAGCAAAAACAATGAATACTACGAAATGGTTATTACCGACTCTTGCATCGTCATAACTGGAACAACCGACATCGCAGTCCTAAACGGAGCAAAAACTCTTGTGGCAGCATTAGCGCACACTAAACGAAACATCTTGCCAAAAGGCACGATAATCGACGAGCCCGACTTTGCCTATCGTGGCTTCATGGTCGACATAGCGCGCAACTTCTATGGAATCGACGATTTAAAACGCCTAATCGACCTATTGGCGCTCTACAAGATTAATACGATTCAGTTCCACTTTGCCGACGACGAGGCTTGGAGACTTGAGATTCCTGGACTACCAGAGCTCACACAAGTGGCAGCACGACGAGGCTGTACCCTCGACGAACTCAAAGATGGCTTCTTGGCACAAATCTTTGATGGCAATGGTAATCCTAATGACTTGAGCCAAAGTGCCAATGGTTATTTATCTCGCAAGCAATTCATTGACCTGCTCAAATACGCCAACGCCCGCGGCATCAAAATCATACCCGAGATTGACACCCCAGGTCACTCACGGGCTGCCATTGTAGCAATGAAATACCGATACAACAAGTTAAAAGACAGCAATCTCAAGAAAGCACAGGAATTCATGCTTTGGGATCCCGATGACAAGGGAGGCTACAAGTCGACTCAAGCCTATGCCAACAATGTGCTCAACCCAGCACAAGAAGGCACTTACCAATTCCTAAACAAAGTGGTGAAAGAACTTGAGAAAATGTATCATGCGGCAGGTCTCAAGCTTGGCATAGTGCATCTGGGCGGAGACGAGGTGGCAAGCGGATGTTGGGACAATAGTCCTGCAGTGAAAGCACTCATGGAAAAGAACAACATGGCCAACACTCAAGTCATGATGGAGCACTACATCGACCGCATCAGTGATATGCTCAGAAAGCGTGACATAAAGATTGAGGGATGGCAAGAGGTGGCATTGAACCACAGCGACGAGTTCAACCAACGAGTGGCGCCACGATTTGCAGGAGTAAACGCCTGGAGCACGATAGGCAGCCGCATAGAGGTGCCCTATAAGATTGCAAATGCTGGCTACCCCACTATTCTCTCGAATGTCGACAATTTCTACATGGATATGGGCTACAGCTGGCATCAGTACGAACAGGGACTACACTGGGGAGGAAAAGTCAACGAGTTTGACTCATGGAAAGCTCAGCCCTGGAATCTATACGGCGACAAAGCCGAGGAAAAGACTCCTCTCTCTAAACCCGAGAACATCATCGGTGTGCAGGCGCAACTGTGGGGTGAAACACTGCGACGTTACAGCGAAGTGGAAATGCTTGTTATTCCCAAAATATTTGGACTTGTTGAACGAGGATGGAACGCAACTCCCGATTGGAAAGACAATGAAGATGCAATGACGCAAGCACGCGCTCAATACAATGCCAACATCGCCACATGGGAACTGCCCATGCTTGCAAACCGAGGCTACAACTTCCACATGGCTCAACCAGGAATCATAGTTAAGAACGGAAAACTTTTAGCCAACGCACAATATCCAAAAGCACAAGTGCGCTACACCTTCGATGGAACTGAGCCTACACTCTCCTCCCCTATCTGGACCGAGCCAGTGCCAGTGCCCGCAAAATGCAAGCTTGTGAAAGCTCGAGCCTTCTATTTGGGCAAACAGAGTGTGTCGACCTATTTGTTCATAAAATAAGCGACATAGGAAGTGGGATACGATTCTCACTTCCTTATTTTTTATGACATGGAACTCTACATGGAACTTTCACATTCGCTTTTTTTTGTAATTTTTTTTCTAAAAATTTGCTTGTTTAATAAAAACAAATTATTTTTGTGAGTTGAATTAAAACAAATAACATTTTTCGAGATATTAATTAACTTTTATTATTAACTAAATTCATTGAAATTATGAAGAAATTCTTACTTCTAGCAGCATTTTTTGCTGCATTCACAATGAGCGCACAAGAGTTTACGCTCACTGAAGTAACGAGCACTCCCAATGTTCCTGCCGACCGAATGAACAACCGTCAGGGCTTCGGCATGCAAGGTGCATTTATTGTAATGGACAAGGTGCTTGGCCAAATCAACTCCTACAATCCTGAAGACGGATCTTTGATTGGCACTCTCGAGACTGGCGCTACAGCTTCTTGGCCCGCAATCACTCGCGACGAGGCTGGTAACATCATCGCACGCGTTGACAACAGCTGGCCCGGCAACTTCATGGCCGACACTACTATCATGAAGATTTACCCTGTTGGTAGTAATACGCCAATCGAAGTTGAGGCTAACATCTTCGCCGACTTTGAGGCTGAGAACGGCCGTTGCGACTTCTTCAGCTTCATTGAAGGCAACGTGATGGAAGAGGGTGTCCTTTGGCTGGTAACAGCTAAGTCTACTGGCATTTTGAAAGTGCCTTTCGTAGAGGGCGAGATTGACACCGACCACATCGCTCTGTTCCCAGTTGATGGTGCACGTAGTTAACCCCTACGTTGCTGCCGACGGCACAAAGCACTACATGCTCTGGACCCGCAACGCTGCTGCTGTTGACCTGGTTATGAACGAAAATGAGGACGGCTTCATTGGCACTACTTTCACTCTGCCTAACAAGGGCGCTACCAATGGCTGCTTCCCATTGACATTCGGTGGCAAAGATCTGGTTATCTACACCACTCTGCCTAACTATGGCAACGCTTGGGCTATCGCCGAGAAAGACGCTGAGGAGGCTATCGCAGTCGTTCCTGAAGAGGCTGGCTTCGTTACCAACGGTTTCCAGTGCAACTGGCTCAACGCCGAGGTTGTTAGCGACACCAAGGCTATTATCTATCAGTACTTCCCTGGCAACTACTTCAAGACCTATGAGCTGACAATCGGCGGTGCCGAAGAGCACACCTACGCTGTAGCAGGTGCTCCTGCTGCTCTGTTTGGCATGGAGAACGACTGGGATCCAATTGCTGCTCCCGAGATGGCACTCAACGATAATGGCATTTATGAGTGGACCAGCGCCGAGACTCAGCTCGAAGCTGGCAACGTTGAGTTTAAGGTTGTTCAAGACCACGCTTGGGACGTTTGCTATCCCGAGAACAACTATGTAGTTCCTGTTGAGGCCGCTGGCACTTACACCCTAAATGTAACTTACAACCCCGAGAACAACGAGGTTAATGCCACTCTCACACCAATTGAGCCAGAGCACACCTATGCAGTTTGTGGTACTCCTGCAGCTCTGTTTGGCATGGAGAATGACTGGGATCCAACAGCTGCTCCCGAGATGACCTTCAACGAGGAGACTGGTCTCTATGAGTGGACAAGCGCTGAGACCGAACTTGCCGGCAATATCGAGTTCAAGGTTGTTCAAGACCACGCTTGGAACGTATGCTATCCCGAGAACAACTATGTAGTTACTGTTCCCGAGAATGGTCTCTACACCCTCAATGTAACTTACAACCCCGAGAACAACGAGGTTAACGCTACTCTCACTGGCACTCCTCAGCAGGCTAAGGTTTACATCATTGGCGAGGTTAATGGCAACGTTTGGGCAACCAACGTAGGTGTTCCTATGGAGACCGAGGACGGTAAGATTTACACTGCCGACGTAACTCTCCAGCGTCCCGCTGACGGCGCAATGCTCATGGATGTAGGCGAAGCTGACTACTGCTACTTCAGCTTTGCTCACAAGCTGATGGAAGCTGCCGACGATTGGGATGGTCTCGCACCTTACCGCTTCGGAGCTGTTAGCGATGGCGACTTCCAGTTCTTCCGCAGAATGCTCGGTCAACCATTGTCTCTGACTTATGACAACGGTCAGGCATTTATGGTTCCAGAGGGTGAGTTCACATTCACTGTTGACCTCGAGAACATGACCCTCACTATCGAAGGAAATATCACTGGCATCGAGACTCTCAACCTTGACAACAATGTTGTGAACGGTCGCTACAACCTCCTTGGCCAGCCCGTTAACGAAAACTACAAGGGTATCGTTATTGAGAATGGCGTGAAGAAAATTCAGAAATAATTGATTTCTGTCATTCCCAATTTACTTTTGGGTAGAATTAAAATTCAAGGGTGTTCGTTTCGAGCGAACACCCTTGTTTTGTTTATTTGTCGTGCCCTCTATTGTTGACTATATTATCTATTTTGTTCAAAAAAACGACTTTTATGCCAAAAACTCTTGTGTCGATAAAAACATTAGTCTAAATTTGCATATTGAACCAGAATCGGTCATTAAAACATTATTATTGATATTTCTAACACATTAATCTACAGAGCATATTAACGTTTTTATCAAATACTTTTCATTACATCATGAAAAAATTATTACTTTTCGCAACTTTGCTTGCTGTATTTACAGTAAGTGCCCAAGAGGCTGTTGGGCATACCTACGCTGTTGCTGGTACTCCTGCCTCTCTGTTCGGAATGGAGAACGACTGGGATCCAATAGCTGCTCCAGAGATGGCTCTCAACGATAATGGCCTCTATGAGTGGACAAGCGCAGCTACTGAGCTCGAGGCTGGCGACGTTGAGTTCAAGGTTGTTCAAGACCACGCTTGGGACGTTTGCTATCCTGAGAACAACTACCTAATTCCCGTTGAGCAGAATGGCACTTACACCCTCAACGTTACTTACAACCCCGAGAATAACGAGGTTAACGCTACTCTTACTCAGGTAGAAACTGAGCACACCTACGCTGTTGCTGGTACTCCTGCCGCTCTGTTCGGAATGGAGAACGACTGGGATCCAATAGCTGCTCCAGAGATGGCTCTCAACGACAACGGTCTCTATGAGTGGACAAGCGCAGCTACTCAGCTCGAGGTTGGCGACGTTGAGTTCAAGGTTGTTCAAGACCACGCTTGGGATGTTTGCTATCCTGAGAACAACTACCTAATTCCTGTTGAACAGAATGGCACTTACACCCTCAACGTAACCTACAACCCCGAGAATAACGAGGTTAACGCTATTCTCACTGCTGTAGAGGTAAATCCACAGTTTGCCGATGTTTACATAATTGGTGAAGTTAACGGCAACATTTGGGCCACCAACGTAGGTGTTCCTATGGAAACCGAAGATGGCAAGATTTACACTGCCGACGTGACACTACAGCGTCCTGCTGATAGCGCCATGCTTATGGATGTAGATGAAGCGAACTACTGCTATTTCAGCTTCGCTAATAAGCTATTGGAAGCTGCCGACGATTGGGATGGTCTCACCCCTTACCGCTTCGGTGCAGTTAGCGATGGCGACTTCCAATTCTTCCGCGACATGCTTGGCCAACCATTGTCTTTGACTTATGACAACGGTCAGGCATTTATGGTTCCAGAGGGCGAGTTCACATTTACTGTTGACCTCGAGAACATGACCCTCACTATCGTAGGAACCATCTCTGGCATAGAGACTCTCAACCTTGACAACAATATTGCGAGCGGACGCTACAACCTCCTCGGCCAGCCAGTTAACGAAAACTACAAGGGTATCGTTATTGAGAATGGCATGAAGAAAATTCAAAAATAATTGATTCCCATCATCCATATTGACTTTTAGATACACAAACAAGGGTATTCGTTTCGAGCGAACACCCTTGTTTTGTACATCCCCACCACCGACATGACCTCAATATGATTGACAAAAACTAAGAGAGGCACCATATAATATTTAAAATCAATTGGTTGCCTCTCTTCTTTCGTGCGCCTGATAGAAGTGGGAAATATCACAACAAAAAACAATATGACATACCGATTACCCGAGTTCGGGATAAGGAAATATGTTGTTTTTATCAAAAATAGTGGGGCTAATATTTGGAAAATAGCGAGACATTTTGTAACTTTGTGGTTGAC
>CAJOFH010000098.1 GCA_905233845.1 uncultured Muribaculaceae bacterium
CCTGGACCAAAAATCTGGGGACAGCAACTAAATCCATGGATTTAGCCACCATCCCCATTTGTCTTGACCTTTCAAAGAAAACTTTTTAAGGGTCGACTATCTACAAAAGGTGGGACTGATTGTTGTGGCAGGAATTGTTGTTGGGCTGGGAGGGCTCTTTGGTTACTTGCTTAGGGCTCACACTTATTTGGGCAATGATTCTAGTGCTTGTGTCAACTGTCACATTATGACACCTTATTATGCCTCGTGGAGCAAATCGAGTCACACTCGTGATGCCACTTGCAATGACTGTCATGTGCCGCATGAAAGTGTAATCAAGAAATATGCCTTTAAAGCAACCGATGGACTCAAGCATGTTGCCTATTTTGTTACCCATAGTGAGCGGCAAGCCATTATGGCCGAGGACGCTAGTGCTCAGGTAATCATGAACAACTGCATCCGTTGCCACACTCAACTTAACCAAGAGTTTGTCAAGACTGGTCGCATCGACTATATGAAAACTAAGGTGGGCGATGGCAAGGCTTGTTGGGATTGTCACCGAAATGTTCCACACGGTGGGATGAATTCTCTAATGTCGACTCCCAATGCCGAGACTCAGGTTCCTTTACCACCAAGTCCAGTTCCTGACTGGTTACAGAAAATGACAAGTAAATAATTTACAACTGATAACTAACGACAAAACATATAGCTATGGCAAAGAAACTTAAAAAGTGGCAAGGATGGGCGCTCTTTGGAGGCTCCATGATTGTCGTGTTCCTGCTGGGATTGCTTGCTTCTTCGCTCATGGAGCGAAGAGCCGAAGTTGCTAGTGTGTTCAACAACAAGCGTACCCAGTTCAACGACTCCATCATTGCTCAGAATGAGAAATTCAAGGCCGACTACCCTCGTGAGTATGAAACTTGGTCGATGACCGAGGATACAACGTTCAAGTCGGAGTACAATAGTTCAAATGAGGTTGATGTGCTTGAACAGCGCCCTGAGATGGTAATTCTATGGGCAGGGTATGCGTTCTCTCGCGATTACAACACACCTCGTGGACACAAGCATTGTATTGAGGACTTGACTAAAATCCTGCGTACAGGCAATCCTGGTATTGATGGTGATGAAGACATGCAGCCAGCTACTTGCTGGACTTGCAAAGGTCCTGACGTGCCACGCATGATGCGTGAGCTCAGCGGCAACAAATCGGTCTTCGACCCAACCAACTACTATGCCTATGCAGGTAAATGGAGTGGACTTGGCGACCAAATAGTCAACACTATTGGCTGTAGCGACTGTCACGATGCGCGCACGATGGATTTGCGCCCAGCTCGCCCCGCTCTTTACGAGGCTTGGGCACGTGCAGGCAAAGATGTGCGCAAGGCTACGCATGAAGAGATGCGCTCACTCGTATGCGCCCAATGCCACACTGAGTACTATTTTATCAAACCCGACGATTCCAACAATCCAGGCAAGGCCAACTATTTGATGTTCCCGCAAGACTACGGATTGACCTGTGAGGATGCCGAGCACTACTTCGACTCGATAAACTTCTACGATTATATACATCCGCTGTCGAAGACTCCCATCCTCAAGGCACAGCATCCTGGCTATGAGGTATCGCTGCAAGGAATTCACGGACAACGAGGAGTTTCATGTGCCGATTGCCACATGCCTTATATTCAGCAAGGTGGTGTGAAGTTCACCGACCACCACATAATGTCGCCTTTGGCCAATATCGACCGCACTTGCCAGACTTGCCATCGCAAGGATGCCGAAGTGCTCAAGCAGAACGTCTATGAACGTCAACGCAAGTGCCTTGAGGTTCGCGACCGTGCTGAGAAAGAGCTGGCAGCTGCTCACATCGAGGCGAAGTTTGCCTTTGACAAGGGTGCTACTGATGCCGAGATGAAACCCGTGCAAGACCTCTTGCGCAAGAGCCAGTGGCGATGGGACTATGCCATAGCTAGCCACGGAGCTACATTCCACGCCCCACAAGAGGTTACACGACTCCTCTCGCATAGTGTTGACTTTGCCCTTCAGGCGAGACTGCTCATCTGCAAGATTCTTTCGAAACATGGTTTTACTGGCGATGTGCCAATGCCCGACATCTCTACCAAGGAGAAGGCTCAAGCTTATATTGGTCTTAATATGGGTGACCTCAAGGCCAAAAAGCAACGTTTCTTGAAAGAAGTTACACCAAAATGGATTAACAACGCCAAGAAGAAAGGCCGACTAATAGAAATTTAGTTATCTATAACATAGTTTTTAAGGCAGGCGCGACAAAATGCCTGCCTTATTTTTCAGGCAGAAATAACAATGAAGAAAACTTTTACGCTTCTTGATGGATTCATGACTGGCGGTGGCATCATCGCAGCAGGATTCTTGTTGCAGGCGGTGGTGGGGCCAGTGGTGTGGGATGCATTCGCTTGGCCAGCTAATGTCATTGTTCTTGCTGTGTTTGTTGTGATTATCTTAGGCCTTTACTTGCTTGGTAAAAAGGTTGATGCATTGCGTTTTTGGGGGTCTTATAAAGCTGCAGTGCCAGCTATGACCTATGCTGTGATTCTCACTATAATCATGGGGTTGACAAAGCAAACCGTTGATGGCACTTGGTTCCACAATATGCTGGCATTTTGGCCTTTAGTCCTCATCTACACTTACATAGCAATTATATTAGGAGTGATAATCATTCGTCATTTACATCGTTTCCAATGGAAACGTGACATCCCTTTTTTACTTAATCACTTGGGGTTGTTTATTGCTCTTGTTGCCGCTACGTTGGGCAATGCCGACATGCAGCGCGTTAAGATGATTGCCGCTATCGACAATCCCGAATGGCGGGTGATGACCAGCGACGGAATCATTCAGGAGCTAGATATAGCAATCGAGCTTAAAAAATTCATCATGGAAACCTATGACGACGGCTCTCTCAGGCGTTTTGCTTCAAACATCAACATCTACACTAAGGATGGTCAAAGTTTTGACTCAACAGTCGATGTTAACAAGCCTGCTAAGGTCAATGGATGGAAGATTTATCAATATGGATACGACACACAGATGGGTGCCTTGAGTAATACCAGTATTCTTGAGCTGGTGCGCGACCCATGGCTTCCTGCAGTTTACGCAGGAATCTTTATGATGATTGCTGGAGCAGTTAGTTTATTCTTTATAGGAGCGGGAAGGAGGAAAAAGGTATGACTTGGGAAAGTTTTATATATTTTGCTTTAGTGTCGGTGGTATTGTGGGCAGTGGGGTCCTGGGCTGCTTGGAAAGATAAGAAGGTTGTTGCCTATGGAGCGACTATCCTTGGTATTATTGTGTTTTTGGGGTACATTATTTCCATGTGGGTATCTCTCGAGAGGCCACCACTACGCACAATGGGCGAGACGCGCTTATGGTACTCGTTGTTTCTGCCGATGGCGGGTATCATTGTCTATTGCCGTTGGCGTTACAAGTGGATTCTGTCGTTCTCTACACTCATGGCGCTGGTGTTCATTGCCATCAACATCTTCAAACCAGAGATTCACTCCAAGACACTAATGCCTGCTTTGCAGAGTCCGTGGTTTGCACCTCACGTTATAGTCTACATGATGGCCTACGCTTTGCTTGGCGCAGCCACTGTGATGGCAATCTATCTGCTTTTCTTCAAAAAGAATGAGCCAACCGAGCAAGAATATGAGATTACCGATAATTTAGTCTATGCTGGACTAACGTTTCTCACCATTGGTATGTTGTTTGGGGCTTTGTGGGCCAAGGAAGCGTGGGGACACTACTGGTCATGGGATCCCAAGGAGACTTGGGCAGCTATTACATGGCTCTCCTATTTAGTCTATGTCCACTACCGTCTTATGCCAAAACACCGAAAGGCTGTCGCATTGTCAATGCTCATAGTGGCTTTTGTTTTGTTGCAGATGTGCTGGTGGGGCATTAACTACTTGCCTAGCGCCAAAGGAACAAGTGTTCATACCTACAGCACTGAGTCCACTCAATAAACCTATTTTATTGCTTGTTTTATAGAAAAATTTTGAACATTCAAGATAGAAATGCATAATTTTATCTTGAAAAAATAATGATGATGTGCTGTTAGAATCGGAAATAACTTAGTAGTGGAGCGCAGCGTA
>CAJOFH010000099.1 GCA_905233845.1 uncultured Muribaculaceae bacterium
AAGAAAAAAACTCAAATTCAGCACGCCCGTCAGAGAGTTCTACAAACATTTTTCTTAACTTTGTCAAAAAATATGCATTTGCTTGTTGACTCTACATAAAATCCAATGAAAAAAATGATTATTAAAAATATTCGGCAAAGTTTTGTGAGTTAAGAAAATAAGTTGTACCTTTGCACCGCTTTAAGCTCCCGTGTGATGGGAAATTAAGCTAAACAACTTAATTTTTAGTAACACAACTATTTAAAAATGAAGACATTTCAATTAAATGCTGAGCCAAGAACTGACCTTGGCAAGAAGGCAGCAAAGGCGCTTCGCGCCAGCCAAAAAATCCCTTGCGTTTTGAATGGCGGCAAGGTTGTAGAGTTAAAAGACGGTAAGTATGATGGCAAACTCGCCGAGGGCGAGAAGGTTGTTGAGATTGGTCGTGACGGAAAAGGCGTAATCACCACCGATTTCACAGTAAACTTCAGCGACGTTCGCAAGCTCATCTACACCCCTGAAGTTTTTGTAGTAGCTTTGAATCTCAACGGTGTTGAGAAGATGGCTGTGCTGAAAGACATTCAGTGGCATCCCGTAAACGACAGCATTCTTCACCTCGACTTCCTTGAGGTAACCCTCGACAAGCCAGTGATTGTTCCTATTCCTGTTAAGATTGAGGGTCACGCTGCGGGTGTTAAGGCCGGTGGTAAGCTCTTCTTGAGCATGAAGAAAGTAAAAGTTAAAGGCATCTACACCGACATTCCTGAGCGCATCGTTGTTAACGTTAGCGACCTGGCCATTGGTCAAGCAATCAAGGTGGGCAGCCTGAAGTTCGACAAGTTTGAGCTTGCCAACTCTAAGGACCTCGTTATCACTGGCGTTCGTGCTACCCGTGCAGCTGCTACCGCTGCTGCCGAGACCGAGGAGGGTGAAGAGAATGAAGCTGCAGCTGAGTAATTGGCTCAAACGCATTTTCTCACGCAATTCTAACAACGAACACACTGAACCGCAAGAACCAGAAACTATGAAGTTTTTGATTGTTGGATTGGGGAACATTGGTGCAAAGTATCAGGGGACCCGCCACAATATAGGTTTTACAATATTGGATGCCTTTGCCGAGGCGTCCAATGTTGTTTTTGCCACACAGCGATATGGTGCTGTGGCACAGATGCGCCTCAAGAACCAACGCTTGGTGCTATTGAAGCCGTCAACCTATATGAACCTTAGCGGTGAGGCTGTTCGCTACTGGATGCAAAAGGAGAAAATCGACATTGACCATGTGCTGGTAATCGTTGACGACCTGGCACTGCCATTCGGCACCATCCGTCTGCGCGGCAAAGGCGCCGACGGTGGACACAACGGCCTGAAAAACATCAACGCTATGGTGGGCTCCCAGAACTATGCGCGCCTGCGCTTCGGCATTGGCAGCGACTTCCCCGAGGGAGCACAAGTCGACTATGTGCTCACACCATTCACCGCCGAGGAGCAACAACAACTCCCCGACCGAGCCGCCAAAGCCGTTGATGCCATCAAAGCCTTCTGCCTGAGCGGATTGAACTTTGCGATGACAAACTACAATAACAAGTAAGAAGTAGGAAGTGATGACTGAGATGCGAATCGACAAGTGGCTATGGGCCACAAGGGTGTTTAAGACGCGTTCACTGGCTACTGACCAATGCAAGCTGGGACGTGTCACTATCAAGGGAATGAACGTGAAGCCATCGCACAACATCAAGGTGGGAGACATTATAGAGGTGCGCAAGCCACCAATCACGTTTACCTTTGAGGTGGTGGGACTGCTAAACAACCGCGTGGGCGCAAAGCTCGTGCCTAACTACTTAAAGAACATCACTCCTGAGGACCAATACAAAATACTGGAGATGGCCCGCATCGGAGGTTTCGTGCGCCGTCAGAAGGGAATGGGCCGTCCCACCAAGAAGGAGGGCCGCGAGATGAAAGAATTTGCCGACGAGGCGTTCTTCGGCTTCGACGACTGGGACGATGAGAATCCGCTCTGGACCGAGGAAGACGAAGAAAACTTGAGCAACAAGTGATAACTTGTTTATGACAAATAATCATTGCATCACACCATGGCGAGACTACCAATTCTCGCTATGGTGTGAACTTTTTTTGCGATTTACCAAGTTTTTTCTTTAAAATAATTTGCCATTATTAAAATAATGTGTAATTTTGTTAGTTGATTTGGAACACTAGTTTTATTTTGCTTTTATTTTCCAACACAGAAAACGATATTAGATAATTCATTTTTTTATTAACCAAAATTTCAACTTATTATGAAGAAATTTTTACTTCTCGCAGCTTTCTTTGCTGCATTCACGATGAGCGCACAGGAGTTCACGCTCACTGAGGTAACCAGCACCAACAATGTTCCTACCGACCGCTTGAACAACCGTCAAGGCTTTGGTATGGACGGCAAGTTCATTGTTATGGACAAGGTGCTTGGCGAGATCAATTTCTACAATCCCGAAGATGGCGCAGTTGAGAACACACTCTACACTGGTGCTACCGCTTCTTGGCCCGCAGTTACCCGCGACGAGGCTGGCAACATCATCGCTCGTGTTGACAACAGCTGGCCCGGCAACTTCATGGCCGACACTGTTGTAATGAAGATCTTCCCCGCCGACGGTGGAGAACCCATCGATGTTGAGGCTAACATCTTCGCCGACTTTGAGGCCGAAAACGGCCGTTGCGACTTCTTCAGCTTCATTGAAGGCAACGTGATGGAAGAGGGTATCCTCTGGCTGGTAACAGCTAAGTCTACTGGCATTTTGAAAGTGCCTTTCGTAGAGGGCGAGATTGACACCGACCACATCGCTCTGTTCCCAGTTGATGGTGCAAACCAGCTCTACCGTAGTTAACCCCTACATTGCTGCCGATGGCACCAAGCACTACATGCTCTGGACCCGCAACGCTGCCGCTGTTGACCTGGTTATGAACGACACCGAGGACGGCTTCATTGGCACTACTTTCTCTCTGCCTAACAAGGGCGCTACCAATGGCTGCTTCCCACTGACTTTCGGTGGCAAAGACCTGGTTATCTACACCACTCTGCCTAACTATGGCAACGCTTGGGCTATCGCCGAGAAGAACGCCGAGGAGGCTATCGCAGTTGTTCCCGAGGTTGCTGGCTTCGTTACCAACGGCTTCCAGTGCAACTGGCTCAACGCCGAGGTTGTTAGCGACACCAAGGCTATTATCTATCAATACTTCCCTGGCAACTACTTCAAGACCTATGAGCTCACCTTACCAGAAGAGCAACCAAATGAGGAAATCACCGAGGCTTACCTCGTTGGTACTTTCAACGACTGGAACCAGACCGAAGAGGGTGGCCGCATCGCATTTGAGGATGTTGATGGCGTTCTTACCGCATCTGGCGTAGAGTTTGAGGCTGGCGCAGAGTTCAAGGTTATTGTTCCTAAAGAGGACGGTGGCTGGACATGGCTTGGTGGCGTGGATGTTAATAATGTTGGCTACTTCCTGCTCAACAGCGACTTGATGGGCATTCCTGTAAATCTCGTTGACGGTGCAAACTTCCGTATGGAGAATGCTGGCACTTATGACCTTGAGATTTTTGTAAGCCAGCTTGATAAGGCTAATTCTTCTTATGTCTTGAAAGTTACCGAGTCTCAGCCCAACGCTATCGAGACTGTTGCTGCCGACAAGCAGGACAACAACTGGTACAACCTCCAGGGTGTGAAGTTCAACGGACAACCAAGTGCTCCTGGCATCTACATCAACAATGGCAAGAAAGTTATTGTTAAATGATAGAATAACCACAGCTTTAGCTGAATAATAATCAGTAAAAAAGTGGACTCCAATCGGGGTCCACTTTTATTATTGTACTTGGTAATAACAAATTACATATAAAGCTTGTTGTTCTCGAAGTCGACTTCGCTTTCGAGCTGGGTGACAAAGTCATCGAGAACATCTTGCTCCACGTCGCCCAGGCTAAACTCCTTCTCGGCATCTTTGCGAATGAGTGATATCCACTCTCGACGAGCAGCCACATAGTCGGCATGTACCCTCTCCACAGCCTCGGCATCAAGGTTCTCGATGCCATAATAGTCAAGAATCATGCGGTAGGTCCAGGCCCAACGATACTCATCGTAGTTCTTGTGGATGTTGATAAAACGCTCGAGAACATCCTCAATGGAGGCCAACTTGCCGTTGATGACATCATCAACGAGTCGTTTTTCCTCGCTTACTGGCAGCAACATTCCCGAAAGATCAACCCAGTCGCCCTCACCCACTTGCGATGCGGGCACAACTGGATGGTGACGCTTGAGCACAGCACCCATGTAGATGCGTAATGCCAAATCATAATAACGAATTCCCTTGCGCAACAACGGAGCCTTGATAACATATTCATGATAGTTGTAAGTGCTCACGTTATCACCGCTGGCGGCGCGCAGGTTCTCCAAAATCTTCTTGCCACGCAGTACCTCGCTAATGGAAAATGGGCTCAGCCAATCAAAATTGACAATGCTCTTGCGATCGGCGACACGACGCTTGTCACGCTTGGGCCATTTGCGAATGTCACGATAGAGTCCCACTGTGGCGAAGTTGCGACCAGGCACGAGATACATAGTGTCGCTATATGCTATCAGATAAGAGAAAGGCAGGTCGCGTGTGTCGGGATGATACATCAACTTGCCAAACAACACGCTGAACGTGCCAATGTTGGCTGGCATGAGCAGATAGGCGCCACTGGCTGTCTTTGTACCACGTTCAAGGATACCATAGTGCATAGGTCCCATCTTGTAGGCGTGGTTGCTAAAGTTGGTAGCCGAGCCAGCATTGTAGAACGAGAATTGTCCACCAATGAGCAGCGAACTCTTGTGGTGGCTAACGGTGAATGGACCACAGAATGCTGCGCACGCCTCACCATTCGACATGTAACTGTTGGCAAAGAACACACTGCTGGCTGCGGTGAAGCCGTTGCTCAGCTCGCATGCCTCGCCAACCATGCAGTCGACAATCTTCACGCTATTAATAATCTTCGACCCACCACTGATAATTGAGTTCTCGCATATCACACCAGTGCCAATGGTGATGGGATTCTCTACTGTACTACTTATCGTGCAGTCGCTCAAGCGCGAAGCACCACTCATTCGGCATCCGTCGCCAATGACAGAGTTAGTAATCTCGTTGGTGTTGATTATCTGAACATTGTTGCCAATAGTGCTATACTCAGGACGCTTTGCGGCTATGAATTTCTCCACAAGTGAGGTTAGGGCCTTAAGGAATGCACTATTGCCAAACTGTTTCACCATAAGGGCTGCCAGCTGGCTGTTCAAACCATCGAAAAGTAACAGATTGCCTTTTCCAACCTCGTTAAGAACAGAGATAAGACTACCCTGCCCATAGGTTGCTCCTGGTCTTGTCTCAATGGTGCACACGTTGCTGATGTGGCATCCATTACCCACCACCACATTATTCATATAGTTGCCCACATTTTCAATGAGGCAATTGTCACCAATGGTGACATTGCGCAATGTGGCGTTGTTGATGCCACAGCGCTTCACAAAACCTTCGCTCACTTCAATGCTACCACAGCAACCTCCCAAGCGTGCTGTGCCATAAAAAGTGACTCGGTGAAGGCAATGCGCATCAAATCCCTGCGCAACCTCCACCTGGTTCCAATCCTGTGCCTGACATCCGTTAATAATTAGTGTATCTATCTCCTGTTGAGTTAGTTTACGATATCCCTTCATTATATACTCTTTTTTGTGTTTAGGTAACTAAAAACCATCTTTTTATGTTATTTGCGCTGCAAAATTAGGCATTATTGCTCAATCAATCACCAAATCACAGCCCCTTTAACCTTCATTGCGAATTGGTACCATTTTTTTTAAAATGAAGAAAAGGGGCCTAAATTCACAAACGAAGTGCAATAAATAATTCTTTGTTGAATTAAAAACATATATGATAATGTGCTGTTGGAAGTCGGAAATAACTTCCATAGCGAA
>CAJOFH010000100.1 GCA_905233845.1 uncultured Muribaculaceae bacterium
TCGCTATGGAAGTTATTTCCGACTTCCAACAGCACATTATCATATATGTTTTTAATTCAACAAAGAATTATTTATTGCACTTCGTTTGTGAATTTAGGTCACAAAACACAGCGAACAGAGTTCGTCGAAGAGACCTGCTCACTCAGGAATTTTATATTTCCGAACTTGTGAAGAATGGGCTTTTTTCATTACCTTTGCATTATCAAAAACAGCAATAATGAAAATTAGACAAGAACAACCCAGCGATTACCGTGAGGTGGAAAACCTCACGCGCGAGTCGTTTTGGAATGTGTATCGCCCAGGATGCACCGAGCATTACGTGCTCAACCAGTTCAGGAACAATCCCGACTTCATACCCGAACTCGACCTCGTGATGGAAGAGGACGACAAGATAATTGGCCACATCATGTTTTCAAAGGCTGTACTTACGCTTGACGATGGCACGCGACGCTCATCGTGGACTTTTGGCCCCATCAGCATTCGTCCCGACTACAAGCGCAAGGGCTACGGACTCAAGTTGCTGAATTATGCGCTTGAGAAGGCTCGCGAAATGGGCATCGGTTTCCTGTGCATGGAGGGAAACATCGAGTTTTACAAGCACGCAGGCTTTGGCCTCGCCAGCAAACTGGGAATCCACTATCATTGCGAGCCACACGATGCCGAAGTGCCCTATTTCCTCGCCCAGGAACTGATTCCTGGTTGGCTGAAAGACAATGGCATAGAAGAGGCTACCTATTGCCCTCCAAAGGGATATTTTGTCGCTGACGAGAACCCCAAGGGCTTCGCTGCCTATGAAGCCACTTTCCCCATAAAGGAGAAAAAGTTTCAAGAGGGCCAGCTTCCCCAGTTCTGCCAGAGCTGCGGCATGCCGTTGACAAGCGTTGACGACTGCGGCACCAATCCCGACGGCAGCACCAGCTTCGACTACTGCAAGTACTGTTACCAGGACGGCAAGTTCTTGCAAGACTGTACTATGGACGAGATGATAGAGCACTGCGCTCAATTTGTGGATGAGGTTAACAAGAATATGCCTCAGCCCATGACGCGTGAGGAATATGTGTCGATGATGCGTACCTTTTTCCCGATGCTTAAGAGATGGAGAAAATGATGGAAACCGAACGACTCCTATTGCGGCCATGGCGCGAGAGTGATGCCGAAGCACTGTTCAAGTGGGCTTCAGACCCTGATGTAGGGGAGCGTGCTGGATGGCCTCCTCACAAGAGTGTGGAGGAAAGTCTGGAAATTATCAAAACCTTGTTCAATAATGATACCACTTGGGCGATTGTGCTTAAAGATAATAGTGGAGAGGAGAGAGTGAAGAGTGGAGAGAATGGCGAAAGCGAGGAAAGTGCTGGAACAATTGAGAGTGTTGAAGGTGGAGAACCAATAGGCGCAATAGGCTATGGACCCTCGTGCGACTGCAACCTTCCTGCACGCGACGGAGAGCCCCTAATCGGCTATTGGATTGCAAAGCCTTATTGGAATCAGGGCATCTGCACCGAGGCTCTTCAGTTGATGATTGACAACATCCGTGATACAACCGACATCCCTTCACTCATCAGCGGCCACTTCATCGATAATCCCGCGTCGGGATGTGTGATGGAGAAGTGTGGTTTCGCTCCCACTGGCGAGACCTGCATCGACCCCAATCAATATCAAGGCGATGACCGTCCCATAAGAGTCATGAGACTGGAATTTGAGAGAGATTCGCTCACAAGCACGGCTCCGAGTATTCCTTCTAACGTTACACAAATCCCCTCAAGTGTTTTATCTAATTCTTCTAAAAGCAAGAGGAAGAAAGTGTTGAGCTATCTTACCAGTAAAGAAAAACGGGCTGTTCTGCGTAGGGCCTTCCACATTTGGCAAATCACTCCTCCCAAACTGGCACCGCTCTCCGAGTCAACTCACGAGTGCGCCTCGTGTGGCACGGAATATCAAGGCAACTATTGTCCTCGGTGTGGTCAGTCGGCAACGGTGGGGCGATTCTCTTTCAAGAAAGCGCTTATACACTTCCTCAATGTGTGGGGCTTGGGCAATCGAGGCATGTTCCGTAGCGTCCGCGACTTGATGCTTCGCCCAGGCTATATGATTCGCGATTACTTGAGCGGTATGCAGTCGGCCTATTTTCCGCCTTTCAAGATGTTCTTTTTGTTTGTGGCATTGTCACTACTAGTAGAACATGGTTGCAGCTTTAGTCCTGATGAAACTAAAGGAGGTCAGAAAAAGGCAAAGATTGAAATCGAGCAGCAAGATAATTTAAATGGAACCATAACAGTAAATGGCAAGACAGTAAAGATGGATGAGTCACCTATGTATTATATAGGTATGAAATTTGCCGATATGATGAAAACTCTAAGGGAAAAGAATCCAGCCATCTTTTCTCTCCTTGCACTGTTGCTGTTCTCTTGGCCTCTGTTCTTTTTCTTGCGCAAAACCCCTAAGATTCCAGACCTGAGGTTTTCGGAGTTCATAGTGGCACTTGTCTATACCTCCAACACCAATAGTATTTTTTTAATCATTGGTAAGCTACTGAGTTTAGAAATTTTCAGATTAATTGCTGTCATTATGGTCTTTGTGGCCCTACATCAATTCTCGGGATACAAGAAATGGCGCATTTTGGGTTATTTGATTCTCACTTTTGTCATTTCATGGGCGGTACTCGCTTTAGTTTTCTTAGCCTTCATTGGAATATCTTATCTTTTTGTGGCAAAATAACCTTTTAAACAACGTAAGGTCAATGAAAATAAAGTGCTGAGTATCAGCTGCTCCTCTAAGATAGAGGAGCTGTCGCGAACCACGAAGTGCTCGGGGAAATTGCAAAACATGTGTTGAGCAAAGCTCAGCGTGTGGTGCCGAAGGCATTGCAACTTTACCCAACATTGCGACTGAGGAGTATGACAACCGTTTTGGGTTAAACAAATCACAAAGAGTCCGCACTTGGCTTATCAAGCAGTGCGGGCTCATTTTTTGCCATTCGCACAAAACACATGAAATGTTTTTATCATCCAATTTGTTAAAATACCAAAAATCTAACAACAACATTAAAATCACTGCAACATTTTCCTGACTTCGGCTATGCGCCACCCAAATCTATTTTTTGGTAATTTCATCATCGAAAAGTGGCATGATTGACCTGTGCCGGTCGGTCAGGGACATG
>CAJOFH010000101.1 GCA_905233845.1 uncultured Muribaculaceae bacterium
CTGCTTTTTCCCTAAGAAACCAATGCTACAATTAGAACGAGAATTTGATAACCAGCTCACACTCTTTTAATTATTTTCGTCGAACTCACGTTATTTATTGTTTCTAAATTGCGATAAATTGCCATTTTTGGTCTTCGAGTGAATCCTT
Organism: uncultured Muribaculaceae bacterium; assembly: GCA_905233845.1. Taxonomy (GTDB): domain Bacteria; phylum Bacteroidota; class Bacteroidia; order Bacteroidales; family Muribaculaceae; genus Sodaliphilus. The sequence goes on from CAJOFH010000101.1 coordinate 149, forward strand.
ATTTCAAAAAAACTGTGGATTGATAACTGAATACTGAAAACTATTTTGTATCTTTGCATTTTCGAAAAACACTAACAATTAACGAACTAATAACTGAAATATCATGGAGAGAAAAATAAATATCCAAGAAGAGGCGGCACGATGCCTGTTGTGCCATGATGCACCATGCTCTAGGGCTTGTGGCAAAGGAGATGTGGGACGCGCCATTCGAGCCGTGCGTTTTGACAATGCGGCGCTGGCAAAGCAATGGATTGAGAATTGCAGCGAGCAGGATTTGGAGAAGGCTCAGAGCGCATGCATTCACTACGATCGCCCCATCCGCATCGTGGAGATGGCCAAGCAGCTGCCTCCTAGCGAGATGTCTAACAATCTGCCATCGCTAGCGATAGACTTCTGTGACATCCATTGTGAGAACCCGTTCTTCCTGGCATCATCGTCGATATGCACCAACTATGAGATGGTGGCTCGCGCCTTTGATGCCGGCTGGGCAGGAGTCTTTTTCAAGACCATCTGCCTGCAAGATATTGAAGAGGTGTCGCCGCGATTTGATGTGGTGAACCGTGAAGGCTGTAAGGGTGACTTTTACGCCCTTCGCAACATGGAGCAGCTCAGCGAGAACCCAGCAGAGGTGGATTTCGACACCCTGCACCGTCTGAAACAAGACTATCCATCGAAAGTTGTGGTAGCATCAATCATGGGTCAGACCGAGGAAGAATGGATGATACTGGCAAAGATGGCTGAAGATGCTGGCGTGGATGCGGTTGAGCTCAACTTTTCTTGCCCGCAAATGCGCCTTGCCGGCATGGGAAGCGACGTGGGGCAAAATTCTGAGCTAGTGCTCTTTTACACTGCTCATGTGAAACGCGCTGTCAACATCCCAGTCATCCCCAAGATGACACCAAATATCACCCACATCAGCCAGCCCGCTATGGCAGCCTACTTCGCCAGTGCTGACGCTATCAGCGCCATCAACACTGTCAAGAGTGTTACGATGGACGACCGGGCAATGGTGTCGGGGCAAAAGACTGTTTCAGGCCTTTCGGGTCGTGCTGTGAAACCTATTGCATTAAGGCATATCCTTGAAATGGCAAAGAACCCCTTAATGAAAGCAGTGAAACTGAGCGGAATAGGAGGCATAGAGACTTGGCGCGACGCCCTTGAGTTCCTGCAGCTAGGATGCACCAACCTGCAAGTGTGCACCGCCGTGATGCAATATGGCTACCGCATTATCGATGACCTGAAGCTCGGCTTGCAGCACTACATGGTTGAGCGTGGCGTTAAGAGCCTTGACGAGATTGTGGGCGAGGAGCTGCCTAACTTTGTTAAGCCTAACGATCTCGACCGGTCAACAGTCCTCTTCCCGATGTTAGACCGCGAAAAATGTATAGGCTGCGGCCGTTGCCATGTGTCGTGCATGGATGGCGGACATCAGGCTATAACATTTGGCGAAGACCACAAGCCACAGATTAACGGTTCGAAATGCGTGGGGTGCCACCTGTGCAGCCTAGTGTGTCCAACAGGCGCCATTGGTCAAGCAAAGAGGATTAAGAAAAAACCAGCTAACTAATAAACAAAGTAAGAGAAATCGAGCGGTTAAGTAATCAAGTGCTCGATTTCTTTTTTAGTCCTTAACTTTGGTAATCTTTTTTGTCAATGTGAGCACGTTGGTGTGGTCGATGCGCTCGTAGTTAATGGTGTCCATGAGCTGACGCACGAGGAAGATGCCTAGACCGCCTATTTGTCGCTCCTCGGCGGTAAGTGAGGTGTCAACATCGGGTGCATCGGTCGGTGCAAATGCCATGCCATTGTCTCTTATTTTGAATATCAATGCTTTGGCTGTTGCTGTTGACTCGATGTTGATTTCTCCCTTTTCACCGGCGGGATAAGCGTAGTTTATCACGTTGACTACAGCCTCCTCGATGGCGAGTTTGAGGTTCTGAGTGTCGCTGGGCTCGAATTTCAGTTCGTCGCCTATGTCTTTCACAAAATCGTTGACTTGCGCTAGATGACTGAGGTCGTTGGTTATTGAGAGTTCACGGTGCAAAATGGTCTCTTCCTCCTGTGGGGTGAACTTCACGGCGAGCATGGTGAGGTCGTCGCTCTGCACAGCGCTATCGACAAACGCGCTGGAGGCATTAAGCAAACTGTCGAGAAGTTGCTGCGAGGTCGAATCAGGGTGCTCGTTGATTACATCCTTCACCCGTTGCAGGCCAAACTGCTGATGATTAGCATTCATCGCCTCGGTGAGACCGTCGGTATAGAGCAACAACGTAGCACCAGGTTTCAGTTCAGCCTCTTGACCTTCGTAGAACCAATCCATATCTACACCGAGTGGGATATTTGAAATAACTTCAAGCGGCATTGCCTCGCCATTAATGATTAAAGGCGTGTCGTGGCCGGCGTTGCAGTAGTGTAGTCGTCCTGTTGGCAGGTCGAGCACACCTATGAAGAAGGTGACAAACATGCTCGACTCGTTGCCGTGGCACACTGCATGGTTGATTTTCTGCATAATGCGTGTTGGGTTGCTCTCACGAGAGCCGAAAGAGCGGAACATGGCGTGAGTCACCGTCATGATGAGTGCCGACGCCACTCCCTTGCCGCTGGCATCGCCAATGCAGAAGAAGAGCTTGTCGTCGCGCAGGAAATAGTCGTAGATGTCGCCACCCACCTCACGCGCGGCGAGCAGCGTGCCGGCGATGTCGATGTTGTCGTGATTGAGGTCGTCGTGCGGCAACATCTCGCTCTGAATGCGCTTAGCCACTTGAAGCTCGGTGTCAATGCGGGCGCGCTCCTTCTCGTTTTGGGCCATTCGCTTGTTGTTCTTGAGGAAGCGGTAGATGATATATCCCAATAACAGGAAACCCAACAACATGAACAGTCCTGTTCTAAGGCGTATCTTATCAAGATCGCCAAATACCTCATTGTCATAGCACTTGCCAGTGAGGATTTCCTTTCATATGGTGGAAAAAGACACAGGCGTCCTCGCCATCTTCGTTGACAAATTCAATAACCTTGATTTTACTCTTTGCGACAGTTCGCACATTGGCAGTTGGGTCGTTGATTAAGCGAATGGCATCGTCAAAGTCTTTATAGTGAATATGAGTCGTTGGTGGCTGAGAAATGAGTTTGCCATCGTCGGTGAGCAGCAAACAATAGGAAGATGGATACATGTGGCGGTTGTTGAGAGTGTCGCTCAGCCACTCAAGCGAGAGGTCGATTCCGGCTATTCCGGCAAGTTTGCCTTTTTTGTCGGTTATGGGTACAGAATAAGTGGTTATTAATGATTTTGTTTCCACACTGTCGATATAGGGGTCGCTCCAGAAGGGGGCTCCTGTCGACATTGGCATGGTGTAGAACGTCAAATTAGTGTAGTCATGTCCACCTCTACTGGCAATATTCTCTTTTACTTTGACCCCTTCTTGAGTGTTGAAAGCCCAAGGTTCTAACAACTCGTCATTGTCCTCATAATATCCAGGCTTAAAAGCCAGTCCAACACCTTTAAAAAAGTGGTTGGCTTTGACAATTGTGTATATGGCATCGCCAATGTCATCGGGCTCATTAGTCAATTTGGTTATCTCGGTCACATGACTGTTAAGGACTTGCTCGGTAGTATTGAGCATACTCTTAACAAGAATGGCTTTCATTGTAATCTCGATAGATGCTTTCTTCTCAAGCTCATTTTCGAGAAGCTGCTTGGTGTAGTAGTATTGTGCTGCTGAGAACAGTTCGAGCAGCAGCGCCGCAAACACTATGATTAAAGTAATCCAAGTGCGTCGATTGAAGTGTTTCTTTATTAAGTTCAGCAGTTTCTCCATGGCCACCATTGTATAACTCTTTTTGAATTCTTACTACTACCATTTTGTTTGTAGGAACTTGGGACGTACTATAAGGTTGAGCCATGCCCAATGCAGGTCGTGGCCGTTGTCCACGCGCTTGAGGCGCTCCATGGTCTCGGTGCCGTGCATATAGCTATAGCCTAACGATACGGTAATCTCTTTGATGGGAGTATAACTAGCAGTGAATTCTATTTCATGCCCTAAGGGCTTGTCGAGGTTCTCGGTGTTGGTTGCAATGGCAAAGTAATGGTAAGTAGCATCGAACTTCAGCTTGTTAATGGGTTTGTAGGTGATGCCGGCAAAGAGGTTCTGAAGGCCGGGTGTGAAACCATCGAGATAGGTTGACAGATAAAAGAAATCCATCGCGCCATAGAATTTGTGGTGAGAACCATACACAGGACTGAATCCCTTGATGGTCTTGTGCTGAACAAGGCCAAGTCCAACACCGCCTCCCGTAGGAACGGCAAAGAATGGGTCGCCACTAAGGATATCGTAGCCAGCAGTGAGCTTCCATTGCGTAGATGGCGAATAGGTGCCTTTCACGCTTGCCATCCATGCCGAAATGTCGATTCCATCCTCGTTTTTGCCAAACTGATAGTAGAAAGAGCCTTCGGCACTCCAGTTCTTGGGTTTATAAGAGAGATAGGTGCCTATCAGTTGCTGATAAAAAGTCTTTTGGAGGTCATTGTCATTGGTGCTTTGCAAACCTTGATTCATAAACAGCAATGACGCGCCAAAAGGCACGTTTGGATGGTCGTAGTGGTACCATAGGTTCTGCATTAGCTTATAAGGCTTGTCTCCGTTGCGGTATTCAGTGCCACCGTTCACACTCTCGCTGTTCTGGTTATAGGCAAACATGGCATGCACTTTATGAGAGTTGTTCTCGTAGCCAAGTTTCACTAGGTCATGTGATAGTGCTGCCACGGCCCAGTCGTTGGAGCCTATTATGCGCTCGTCGTCGTAGCTAAGTACCTGACGTCCTATCTTTGCGAAAAATCCCTTGCGTGAAGTGAGCTGAACCCAAGCCTCATATAAATTGAAAGCCCCCTTTCCAGCTTGTCCCCATATCGCCGAGTGCTGAGCAGTAACGTGTGCCTTGAGGAAAGTGCGCTCATAGTCAAGCCCAAGTCTGGTGCGCTCAAGGATGAAATACGCCTTGTTGTCGTGATCTTCCTCATTGTCGGGCAAACCACCATTGCGAAGTTCACTTCGCGTCATGAGTTCGGCGTCGATGGTGAAGTTATTGATTTTCTCACTATGGCTAATAGTATCTTTCGCCATGGTTGTGGAAGGTAAAAACAGAACTAAGGCAACCCCCGTAATCAGTATTATCGTTTTAATGTTGAGTGTCATAAAAGAGAATTCGTGGTAAATTATCAAATAACCCACAAAGTTAATAAAAAAATAAGAATCCCCCATTTTTTGCATAAAAAAACAAGCAAGTGAAGAAAAAGGAACCGACCCCTGTAGAGTCAACTGGCAAGTGCAAAATTAAGGAAAATGTTTGAAGAACTCTTTCTTGGGTGTTGAGAAATTTAGTTTTTCCCTTTGTCTTCTATTGAG
>CAJOFH010000102.1 GCA_905233845.1 uncultured Muribaculaceae bacterium
AGCGTGTTTTTTTAATAATGTTTTTTGCACTACAAAATTACTAAAAATCTCGCTATGTTCCTAAATTTCAGCTAAATAAAATTCATCGAACTCACGTTACTTAATGTGCTTACGGTCTTGAACAGGAATGCGGATTTGGTCATATTCATCCATGATATCAACAGCAAAGATTGAGTCGAAACCATGCTCGTGGATGGTCTGCCAGTGCTTCTTCACATCCTGCCGTGTGCCGCCATAGGCGGTGCAGCATTCTACAATAGTGCCATTCACTTCCTCCACAAGGTTACGAATAAGAGTCGGCTTCAGATAATGGTTATTGCCACCCTCGCCAGTCGAGATTTTCACTGCCACGCGACCTGTAACTTTCACTTCATGCTCAAACAACTTAAAGATTTTCACCAAGCCCTCAGGGCTGATATCACGAGTGAAATACACTATTTTAGGTCTCCGCAAAAGCAGTTCTGTATTATCAGAATCTTCAGTCACCTGCTGTGAATTAGCAGTTACCACCACCAGAGCCACTGCTAATAAAATTAATAATTTCTTCATGATTATCGTGATTTTTAATTATTCCTTTGCAAATATAAGCAAAATAATCAAGTAATTTACTATATTTGTGGTCAAAAATCAATCTTTATGATTAAAGAACTATTATATGTGGGAGCAGGCGGAGCACTGGGGAGCATATTGCGCTACGTAGTATCGTTGGCAGTGAAAAGTGGTGGCACAGGATTTCCGTGGGCGACGTTCACAGTAAATATTGTGGGATGCCTTGTGATTGGGCTGCTGTTTGGCTTAACCGGCCGTAACCCTAATTTCTCAAGTCATCTCAACTTACTGCTGGCAGTAGGATTGTGTGGCGGATTCACAACGTTCTCAACGTTTTCGAAGGAGTGCCTACAACTGTTACAAACTGGCCAGCACTGGACCTGTGCTCTCTATATCATCGGCAGCATAGTGCTTGGTGTGACAGCAACTGCAATAGGATATATTTTGACTAAATAATCTAAGCTTTATGCGAGAATTCAATGAGATACAGCTGCGTGAGCTGGAGAAAATGATGAGCGGCGAACCTTACGACGCAAGCGACAATACCGAGTTGCTCGACATTCTGCAAGAGACACAGGAGATGTGCCGCGACTACAACAATATTCGCCCCTCTCACCAAGACGAGAAAGATTCACTAATCAAGCGCATACTTGGCAAGACTGGCGAGCGACTTAAGGTGATTCAGCCATTCTTTTGCGACTATGGTTTCAACATTGAGGTTGGAGAGAACTTCTTTGCCAACACCAATATGGTGATACTTGATGAGGCACGTGTCACCTTTGGCGACAACGTTTTCATCGGGCCAAACTGCTCATTCTACACCCCTTGTCATCCTCTCGATGCCGAAAGCCGAAACGCTGGCAAACAGTGGTCGCTGCCCATAACAGTGGGCGACAATGTGTGGCTCGGTGGCAATGTGACGGTGTGTCCTGGCGTAACAATTGGCAACGGCTCGGTAATAGGTGCTGGCAGCGTTGTCACAAGCGATATCCCAGCTGGAGTACTCGCTGTTGGTAATCCCTGCCAGGTGATAAAAGAGCTATCGAAATGACACTTGACGAACTTACTTTAAAAGGATGCGACAAGAGCATCAAAGTGTTGCAGACGCAGCGAGGCGAGGTTTGCACCAATGACTCCTACTCGCAGTGGAATCTGTGTGACTACACGGGCGACGATGCTCTAAGGGTTTTGGACGCTCGCATGCAGTTTTGCCATCAATTGGACATTGAGCTCGATCATTTGGTCATGCCTCGACAAAGCCACACCACCAATGTTGCTGTTATTGGCCAAAATTTCTTTGATACATCCATCGATGAGCAAGACTCTGCTCTTGACGACATTGATGCGTTAGTGACAATGCTACCGAGAGTGTGCATCGGGGTGAATACTGCCGATTGCGTGCCCATAGCCCTTGCCGACCCTGTGCATGGCATCATTGCCATCGCTCATGCTGGTTGGAGAGGCGCCATGGCAAAAATCGCTGCAAAAACTGTCAATACCATGCTTCATTTAGGTGCCGATGTGACTTGCATCAGCGCCACAATGGGAGCGAGCATCTGTCAGGAGTGCTTTGAGGTTGGCGATGAGGTGGCACAGGCCTTTGAACAAGCAGGGTTCGACTTAGCAAAAATCATGCATCGTAACACCATTACAGGCAAGGCTCATATCAATCTACAAGAAGCTAACCGCCAAGTGCTTATCTCTGCAGGTGTATCTTATGGAAATATCCTACTTCCAGAGCATTGCAGCCGCTGCGAACACAACCGCTACTTCTCGGCGCGTCGCCTGGGCATCAACAGCGGCCGCACTTTCACTGGAATAATAATGCACAATGCTTGATACACAATTATAACAATTCACATTTCATACATAAGTTAACGTGAGTTCGACGGAAATAAAGCGTTGAATTTCAGTCGCTCCACCTGTCTTGGGACACTTTTTGAAAAAAACTTTTTACACCGCGCCGGGTTGAGTCTCACGCAAATATCGCAAAAAGCGCGAATTGTTTATCTCGCAAAATAAATCAAACAACCGGAACAAATTGTGCACCGCGCCGGCGGTGCAATACATTGACAGCTCCCAGGAGCGTGTGGGACAGTTTTTGGAAAAAATTATTTAGTTGTTAGTTTTAGGTAGCTTGTTGCGGTGGGTGCGAGTTGACAACTCGCAATACAGGACTTTCACTAGGACTAGGTTGCTCCTCTAGCTTCGAGGGGGAGCTGGGTGACAGTGACTCGCTCGACTTGGTCATACTCCCCCCCAACCCCATCTAGTTTAGAGGGGGAGCTGGGTTGCTTGGTCATACTCCCCTCTGGCTGCTCTTGCTTAGAGGGGGAGATTGGTGGTTGGGACACTTTTTGAAAAATTTTTTCTTTAGGTGTTGCGAGCATTCTGTGGACTGTGGTTTTGGGCATAG
>CAJOFH010000103.1 GCA_905233845.1 uncultured Muribaculaceae bacterium
ATGCTCGTGATGTTCAAAACTATAAATATGTGGGCCACTTTCACCGTCTGCACGATAGCCTCTTATGATTGAGCAAGAAGCCGTGAGCACACAAAGAAATAAGAATTGAATAAGTCTCATTGTTGTATCTGTTTAGTGATTATCTGCTTTTATGGCAACAAAATTATTGCTCCTTTCATGCGTTAGACGCACACTAAAGGGTGAAAAGTTGCAGCGGTTTAGGCATTATGAAGCACTTTCACACTTTAGGGTGTGAAAAATATTAACAATTACAAAATTTGCTGTAACTTTGCACTCACAAATCAAACTGTTATGGCAAAAGTTGAAGATTTCTTTTCGACGATAAATTCAGTAAGCGACATTCAGGATGAGCAGTATGCCCACCTTGAACTGCTCAAGCGTGCTATTGACGCAATGGCTAACGCCACTTATCAAAGCATCTATGTGATTGACTATTTCAAACGCGAGTTCCTACACGTGGCAAGCAACCCGCTGTTCTTGTGTGGGCATACGGCTGAGGAAGTGCAGGACATGGGGTATGTTTTTTACATTGAGCATGTGCCAGCAGAGGAACAGACAATGCTTACCGAGATAAACGAAGCCGGATTCCAGAAGTTCAATGACACGCCGCTCGATGAGCGCAAAGGCTGTTTCATGAGCTACGATTTTCACATCAGTGATGGCGACTCCACATTCTTGGTGAATCATAAAATCACACCGTTTGCTCTTGCCGACGACGGCAGGGCATGGTTGGCGATGTGTGTCGTTTCACTCTCGCCACACAGCGAGCCTGGCCATATTGAATTCCACAAGAAGGGCGATGCCAAATTTTGGGAATACTCTCTCGACTACCATCGTTGGATTCCTAAAGAGGCCATTACGCTTCGCCCACAAGAGAAACAAGTGCTTATACTCTCGGCTCAAGGCTACACCGTGGCACAAATTGCCGACAAGATGTGCCGCTCAGTCGACACTATCAAGACCTATAAACGTCTCTTGTTTGAACGTCTCGGTACCCGATCCATCACCGAAGCCCTCACCCTCGCCACCAACTCCGGGTTGATATAGTTGGGTAAAAAGCAGGCTACATTATCTTGTGGGACAACGAAGCCTTATGCTTTAATTGTAAGTCAACACATCGGAAATAAAAATAATTGTTAATTATTTTGTGGTTCGCTCGGTTTGCAGTACCTTTGCAGTACCAGTACGAGGGTGCCGTTGCTCTCTCTGCTTGTTAAGGGTGTACCGCAGTTCACCGTCCCTCTTAAAGGGGTCAATACAAAAATAGTGTTGCGGAGTTGATTATTTTAACAATTTAGTTATCTTTGCAACATGATGAGATACGAAAATATAATGAAAGAAGTGTTCCCGGAGGTTCTAGTGGAGTACTTCACCATAGTGGATATGCTTTCCCAAGATGACAAGATCGAGTTTTGGCTTGACGAGAAGGAGTTCATGGAAAAGGATGATTACAAGAAGGGAACAGTAAAAGCACACGGATTCACCCAGAGCAAGACAATACAGGATTTCCCATTGCGAGGCAAGCCTGTGTTTCTACACGTCCGTCGCCGTCGTTGGCTTGACACTGCCACGGGAGAGACATTCTCGTATAGCTATGATGATTTGACCGCAGAGGGCACTAAACTCACACCCGAGTTTGTTGCTTTTTTAAAAGAGGCGTATTGAGTCCAGTGTTTCAAGCATCAGTTCCATAGGTGAAAATTACGGAGTTAACGGCAGGCAGCTCTCTCGTCAATACAAAGAGAGCATTAGCGACTATTATCAATGGGACCAGCTCGCGCATGCCGATCAATACGTGCTGTATCCTAACAATATAGGGCCATCGCTGGCGATTGATGAGACTGCCTTGAGTTGCGGGGAACTATATACGATTGTGACCAACAAGGCAGGGCGTGGCGGCAAAGGGACAATCGTGGCTATGATTCGCGGCACCAAGTCAGAGGAGATAATAGAAATCCTCAGAATGATACCGCAAAGGTTGCGCTCCATTGTGAGAGAAGTGACACTTGATTTGTCGCCCACAATGATGAAAATCGTTCGTCGCGTGTTTCCAAAAGCCATGATGACAAATGACAGATTTCATGTGCAAAGACTTTTCTATGAAGCAATTGACGACCTGAGAATACTATACCGATGGATGGCTAGAGACCTTGAAAATGAAGAAATCAAGCGATGTAAGGAGGAGGGAATAGAATATGTGCCATATCGCTATCGCAATGGTGATACCAGAAAGCAGCTATTGGCTCGCTCGAAGCACATATTGACCAAAAATTACACTAAATGGACTGATACACAAAGAGAAAGAGCTAATATACTATTTGAGGTTCATCCCGAACTGGAGCGAGTGTATGATTTATCAATGCAACTAACCCAAATATACAATTATCATTACCAGAAAAACGTAGCAAGAACAAAATTGGCGCAATGGTATAATGAAGTGGAGAAACTCGATTATGGCTGTTTTTCAACTGTCCTTGACACAATGAGCAATCACTATGAAACGATACTCAACTATTTTATAAACAGGGAGACTAACGCCTTTGCCGAATCATTCAACTCCAAAGTAAAGGCTTTCAGAAGTCAGTTTAGAGGAGTCAGAGATATTCCTTTCTTTATATTCAGACTCTCTAAACTGTGTGCATAGTAAATCTGCTTTGTAACGGGGTTTTTGCATTGACCCAAAATTACTATATTTGCAGTTGGATTGGCAACAATCCGGAAATTTTGATAATAAAGAAGCGTTTTGCTTATCTCTTGTTGAGAAAACGTAGGAAATTTTCG
>CAJOFH010000104.1 GCA_905233845.1 uncultured Muribaculaceae bacterium
AAACCATGTCCCTGACCGACCGGCACAGGTCAATCATGCCACTTTTCGATGATGAAATTACCAAAAAATAGATTTGGGTGGCGCATAGCCGAAGTCAGGTGAGCTAATTCCACATTTCTTTACACAAAATAAGGTTGCCACTCCCGAGCGAGGACAACCTTATTTTTGTTGTTATTTGTGAAAATGATTACATTGTTAGCACGATATTATTCTCAACTGCTAGGCGTCGCATATTGAGTATTGCGTAACGCATACGTCCTAATGCAGTGTTGATACTCACGTGAGTGCGGTCGGCAATCTCCTTGAAGCTCATGTTCTTGTAGTAGCGCATGAGTAGCACTTCACGCTGATTAGCAGGTAAGGCAGTCACAAGTTTACGCACGTCGCTGTGAATTTGGTCGATTATGAGGTTGTCCTCTATTGTCGCCTCACTAAGTTCCTTGCGGTTCAGGATATCGACCTCGGTGGAGTCGCTCGACTGCACGTTCTCCGATTTCTCCTGACGATAGTAGTCAATTATGAGATTATGGGCAATGCGAGTAATCCAGGCAGCAAAGTGCCCGTTCTCAACATATCGTCCTTGTTTGATTGTCATTATCGCCTTGACAAATGTTTCCTGGAATATGTCGTTAGCAAGGTCATCATCTTTAACGGAGTGAAAGATATAATTAAAGATGCGGTTTTTGTGGCGCTCTATCAGCGCATCAAAAGCCTCATTCTCACCTTCGACATACCTTGCGATGAGCTTATCATCGCTTACGTCTGCAAATTTTATCATTACTCTTATGTGTTGGTTAATAAAGTAATGTTTTTGTCAATAGGCGTTATTGTTTAAGTTATTAAAAGTAATAGTATAATCTCATATTCTCCGTCAATAGTGAGGAAAACATGGCAAAATTATATCTTTTTTTTATAATTGCCAAATTTTTTCACTAAAAACGTACAATTTATCTTAACAAGTCACGTTAAGCACGGCACATTTAGCGCCTGCGATGCCGTGCATAAAGCTTGACAAGCAGTGCGATAACTTTGTATCCTAAGAAGGCATAATCGGCTTTTTTGAGTCCCGTGATGGTCTTGTCGCTGAAAAGAAGTCCTCGTATTCCATTTTGCGACACATTCTCGCGTGCGTTGCTGAGCTGATAGTTGAGCGATGCACGATTCACCTCACGAAGCACCAGTTGCTTGGCGCGACGCATCTTAAGTTCGTCCATCGTGAGCCCCTTCCACTGTTGTTGTGGAGTTGTTGTGCTTGAAGGCAGACTGGCAGGAGGGTTTGCTGTTTGATTGTTATCGTTGCTCATGACTTATTGATCTTCTGGGTTCAACAACAGTTTTGTCACAAATCGTGTCACAGGATTAATCACTAATTGCTTGCGATAGCCGTAGAGCAGCAAAAGGAGCAGTAGCAGCATTCCCATTGATACTAAAACACCAATCCACAGGCTTCCAGTTAACTGTACAAGCCAATGCGTGAGTCCCCATTCAAGCAAGAACAGAGCACATGCAGCAAAAATGATAAGCACCAGGACAATAAGCCCTCGTGATAGCAAAATAGACAATTTCTCAGACAGAGTCAATTTAGAATATTCAAGCTCTACCTTGGCGCTTTGTTTCAGACTCTCAATAATCTGTGTATATTTCTCGTCCATCACAAGATGTTTTATTTCAATATCACAATCAAGCAACACACTTCCACGTCTCAATGTTGTAGCCGCGGATGTGTGTGTAGCTTGATCGTTGATGTGTTTTTACTGCTCGATTTGAGCGCTTATCTGGTTTACCAACTGCTCTACCTCGTCGTCACTGAAGTCGATGCCTTTCTTTTTGAGCAACTCTTTGATGCGAACGCGCAGGTCTTTGCCACTTTCGGGAGCATAGAGCAATGCAAGAGCACCACCCAAAATAGCACCACCAATGAAAGCATAAAGCAGGCTTAACGATTTCAAGTCTCTCATAAAAATATTATTTAATGGAATTGTTTAACTTTTATTGTTTAACACGTTGGCAAGAAAGATATTACTCCTCCTTGATTTCTTTGGTAATGTCATCGATGAGCTCGTCCATCTCTGCATCTTTCAAGTTGATGCCGTTCTTCTTAAGAATCTCGGCAATCTTGCTGCGAGTGTCGGCGCCCTTGGCTGGAGCAAAGAGCAAACCAACTGCGGCACCAGCGAGAGCACCGCTCAATACTGCTAAAATGATGTGAATTGGTTTCATTTTCAATAATATTATAAGGGTTAATAAAATAGTTATTCTTCTTTGCGATTACAAATATAGCACTTTTAATTATAAAATGTCTTCTTTTTAGCATTTTTTTTGAAAAATCTCCACTATTGGAGTTATTTGAGACAATCAATGACGTGATTTTATAACAAAGAAACAAGACTGTAACAGTGACAGAATAGAGTGATTAAAGAGTGTAAATGGTTTTTAAGATTAGGGTATAGGTTGTTTTGCTCTCCTGACTTCGGCTATGCGCCACCCAAATCTATTTTTTGGTAATTTCATCATCGAAAAGTGGCATGATTGACCTGTGCCGGTCGGTCAGGGACATGGTT
>CAJOFH010000105.1 GCA_905233845.1 uncultured Muribaculaceae bacterium
CTTGGCGATATCTTCAATAAATGTATTCGCCTGACTCTTAACATCTTGATAAATCTCTTGAAATGTCATGATAAAAAAGAAAGTTTAATATTAAAAAAAAGTGGTTATTATTTTGTTATAATGATTATAATTGCTTAACTTTGCAGAGTGAACACTTATTAATAGCATTTATTAGCATTTTGATTGCAAATATAAGCATTATTCTGCTTAAACTCCAAATTAATTAAGCACTTTTTTGGACTTTTTTTCATAAGATTATGGAAAGGCTTGATTTAAAGCGATTAAGGAAAGACGCTGAAATAACACAGTCAGAGCTGGCTAACCGTATCGGCTATCCACAGGCGTTCCTGTCTCAGATTGAGCACGGGAAGCGTCCCGCACCCGACAAACTGATAAAGATTGTGGTAAAAGAGCTTGGCATCAGCAATATCAATGACTACATTGAAACTGTTCCAGACCCTGTTCCTTCTCAAGATCTGCCTAAATTGGAGCCGCTCTCTTTTGACAACATCATCAAGGGCGAGCCTAACGTGGAATCTCTGCAGAACACTATTTCACAACTGGTGGATTTGCTTGTGAAGAGCCAGCAGAGGATAGATAATCTGGAGAAAGAGAACAAAAAATTGTTGGAACTAATCGGCAAAATATAAGCGCTCTTTTTTGCTAATGATTGCCCAAATGATTGCTCACGTTTTTATAATTAACATAATTTATTAACTATCAGACTTGTACAGGGTCGTTGTCCTGCCTTACAAGCAGAGGGTCGGCGGTTCGAATCCGTCAGCACCCACCCCCTAGGGAAAACGCTGACAGTTAACGACGAAGGTCAACAATAGCTGTCAGCGTTTTTGTTTTATAATAATCATTCCTTGTGATGAAATCGCAAGAGTTTAAAACTAATTTTGAGCCGCAAGCTCTCCAAGTCCCACTCTTAGCGGAGTGAGAAAAAAACAAAGACCATCATGCGCTGGAAAACCCTCAAGAGCGAATATCTTATCCGTCGACCATGGCTCACAGCCAGGCGCGACGCAGTACAGCTTCCTAACGGCGAGATAAACGACGAGTTCTATGTGCTTGAGTACCCCGACTGGATCAATGTCATAGCCATCACGCCCGACGACCAGTTCGTCTTTGTGCGACAGTACCGCTATGCCCTTGACCTCGACTCCGTCGAACTCTGTGCAGGAGTCATTGAGTCTGGAGAGACTCCCGAGGAAGGGGCACGGCGCGAACTCCTCGAGGAGACAGGATTCGGAGGCGGCAAGTGGCAGGAGATTATGACCATAGGCCAGAACCCCAGCACTTGCAACAACTGGACTCACTGCTTCCTCGCCACAGGTGTCGAGAAGCTGCAAGACCAGCACCTTGACCGCACCGAGGACATCGATGTTCTCCTCCTCTCCCGCGACGAAGTGCTGCAAATGCTGCACTCAGGCCAACTCAAGCAAGCCCTCATGCTGGCACCACTCTGGCGCTACTTCGCCACCCATCAATAATGAATAATTAAGTAAGAAGTAGTAAGTTGCCTTGCATGCTCTTCCCTCTTCCCTCTCCCCCCTCACCCGCAAAAAACAAATATAACTATGCGTAAAATCATCATCGACTCAATCCTTGCAGGAATCTGCATCTCCATTGGTGGAACCGTCTTTCTCAAAGTAGGCGGCATCATCGGCGCCGTACTCTTCTCTTTCGGTCTCATCACCGTAGTGTGCTACAAAATGAAGCTCTACACAGGCGTCAGCGGCTTCGTAGAGACCAAACAGGATTGGATTGAGCTACCAGTCATTATCATTGGCAACATCGTGGGGTGTGCACTCGTGGCGCTTGCAATCAGGGCTTCCATACCCGAACTCGTCGATACAGCCCATAAAATCGTGGATGGACGAGTAGAAAAAGGGTTCTGGAATGTCACTATCCTTGCCATCTTCTGCGGTTTCATCATGACCACCGTAGTCAATTTCGCACGCCAGAAAATGTGGCTACCGCTGCTCTTTGGCATACCGCTGTTCATCATGTGCGGTTTCGTCCACAGCATCGCCGACGCATTCTACTACACCCTCGCACTACTGCCCGGCGAATGGACGGGCACAACGCTCCTCGTCTACCTCGCCTCAATCCTTGGCAACTTCATCGGCTGCAACCTCTACCGCGTGCTACAACTCGCAGCAAAACACAAACTATAGCCCCCCATACTTCGGCTCTAAAAATTTTTTTTGACTCATTTTTATCTGACAATTAAAAATATTTAATAATAAAGTTCGACGAAAATAATTAAAAGAGTGTGAGCTGGTTATCAAATTCTCGTTCTAATTGCAGCATTGGTTTCTTAGTAAAGAAGCAGTATGCTGCAATGCCTCCCATGAGGTTGTTGACGAAATTTTGAAACGACCTGTGCCTTGAGTGCTCAATCTGTGCCATGTTATTCAGCTCATCGTTGACTGATTCTATAATGGCGCGTTTTCTCAGCAGTACTTTGTCGGACACGCTCATTAGAGAGTTCTTCATTTTGTTCTTCAGCTTG
>CAJOFH010000106.1 GCA_905233845.1 uncultured Muribaculaceae bacterium
AGAAAAAAACTCAAATTCAGCACGCCCGTCAGAGAGTTCTACAAACATTTTTCTTAACTTTGTCAAAAAATATGCATTTGCTTGTTGACTCTACATTATAGAAAAATTTTTATTTTTTGTACCATTAATATTTGTAATAATTTGTTTTTTTAATAACTTTGTGGTTTGAAAATGAAAAAGGCCATTCTTTGTGAGTAAGAATGGTTCCGTTATGAAATGAAGTAAGACAATAAAACGAGTATTTTGGCATGAAAATATTTACTAATGAGGCACTTAAGAAAATTGATAGTGCGACCATTTTAGCCGACGGCATTACCGAGCTTGAGCTCATGGAACGTGCTGCCTCGGCAGTGGCTTATGAGATAATGTCGCGATGGCGCACATCGCAGCGTATGATAATCTTTGCTGGTCCAGGCAACAACGGCGGTGACGCACTTGCAGTGGCACGCATCCTCTATGAGCAGGGCTATCGTCCCGAGGTGTATCTGTTCAATATCCGTTCATCGCACTTGAGCAATTGCTGTGCTACCAACCGTCAGCGGTTGCTCGATTTGGGAGACATCGATTTCACTGAGATTATCGACAACTTCAATCCACCTGAGCTTAGTGGCAATGATGTGGTGATTGACGGACTTTTCGGTTCGGGTCTTCATAGTCCGCTCAAGGGTGGCTACACCTCACTTGTTCAGTACATTAATAACAGTGAGGCCTATATAGTTGCCATCGACATGCCATCGGGACTCTTTGGCGAGTGGAACGAGGGCAACGATCGCCGCAATATCATTCGTGCCGACCTTACTCTCACCTTTGCCAGCAAACGCCTGTCATTCTTCTTCAGTGAGAATGCCGAGTTTATAGGACAATGCGTGGTGCTTGATATAGAGCTTAACAAAGGTGCGATAGCTTCAACATCTACCGACTACTATCTTGTGGAGAAGGAAGACGTGCGTGAGATGCTTCAGCCACTCGACCCCTTCATCAACAAATATGAAAACGGCACGCTCTACCTTGTTGCTGGCAGCTACGGCATGATGGGTGCTGCTATTCTCGCAGCCAAGGGCGCGCAACGCATAGGTGTGGGCTTGGTTACTGTGCATGGCCCCGCCACGGCCAACGTAATTATGCAGACTGCTTGTCCTGAGGCATTGTTCGAGGCCGATGAAAGCGACATTTGCACTACATTAATCAATACTAAGCATCGCTTCAGCGTTGTAGCTCTGGGACCTGGCATGGGCACCAGCGACGAGACTATAGATGCTGTTGACCACTTCTTGAAGAATTATCGCAAGCCATGTTTGCTCGATGCCGATGCTCTAAACTGCATCGCCAAGCGGTCGATACTCTTGCGCAGCATCCCCAAGGGCTCAATTATCACTCCGCACACGGGCGAGTTTGACCGCCTGTTCCGCCGTAGCGTCTCAGATGGCATTACCGACGAGGAGCGCCTGAAGCGTGCAATTAGTGCTTCTAAGACCTATAAAATCACCATTGTGCTCAAGGGTCACTACACAATGACTGTTCGCCCCGACGGTAAGGTCTATATTAACAGCAGTGGCAACCCTGGTATGGCGACTGCTGGCAGTGGTGATGTCCTCACTGGTGTGATTTCTGGCCTCATTTCACAAGGCTATTCGCCTGACGCAAGCGTGTGGATGGGTGTGTTTATTCATGGCCGCGCCGGCGACTTAGCAGCCACCAAACAAGGTGAGCAGAGCCTTATCGCCAGCGATATCGTTGATAATATAGGCGCCGCTATCGTCGACATCAAGCGACAATAGGGTAGTTATCAGTAGTTAGTTGTAGGCAATGATGGACAAATTGGTTGTTTCTTTTAGGACCATCACAATTTGACAAGAGATGGTATTTTTAGTTAAAATTTGTTTTTTATTTCATTTTTCGGCTAACGAAATTAAAAAAAATGACATCAAGCGAGGCTTGTATAGAAGGTGGTTGTCGCGATGTCATAAAAAGGATTATTTACAAAAGTAAATGTTACAGAACGTCAAGGGAGGTTGCCAATGTGTGGCAACCTCCCTAATTTTGCAGCGTCAAACAGATTTTTAGGCACTATAAATTGTATTGTTTACACCTGTGCCACAAACGTAAATAATTAGAGTAATGAAGTTATTATCAAGAATTTTTATTGTCACATTATTAATTAGTACTGTATCGATTAAAGTATGGGGCGTGGAGCCCGATCCCGAAAATTTACCAGCGAACACAATAAGTCAACTCAAATTTGAGAAACCGAAATCACAGGTCGATAATCTCCTTTCCTTTGCCAAGAAGTTTCGTGGTGTACCTTATCGTCATGGAGCTATGAGCCCAAAGGGCTTTGATTGCTCAGGATTCACCAGCTATGTCTATAAGGAGTTTGGTTATAAATTAACGTGAGTTCGATGAATTTTATTTAGCTGAAAATTAGGAACATAGCGAGATTTTTAGTAATTTTGTAGTGCAAAAAACATTATTAAAAA
>CAJOFH010000107.1 GCA_905233845.1 uncultured Muribaculaceae bacterium
ACAATATCACGTTTTCCTTGTTGTAGCAACATCATAGAATCCTCACGAATAGCGATTCTTAGATAGATGAAGCTACTTATAACATTTTTTAGGAGCAAATACTTCTCTGTCTTGAATTTTAATAAAACGCTACTCACATTATTTTTCCCACAAAATGTAGTATAGTCTATCCCATTAATGTGGTCTGCCAACATCATCGAGTTATCGCAGGAGGGTTGTATCAAATTGTCCGGTACAAGGTCATGCCCGTTTAAGGTTCGCTTGCAATTTCCCCTAATAATAAGAAGTTGTCCATAAAGATTTCCAAAATAAGAGAACATGGCTCCTTCTGTTGCGAATTTTAACTGTCGATATTTTATAACTTCACATACGAGTACAATGGCGAGGCTTGCAAAAGCCCCACCAGCGATTGCAAATAGAAAATCGTTAGACAGCCATTTTAAATTGGCGACTACAAAGTGGTTCTCAATATTTAAAGAGATAAGATAAGTTAAGGCAAACACTCCTAACAATATCCACAATAACAATTTGATTGTTTTTACACTTATACTCATAGTTTCTTATGTTTTTATACAAGACTTTCTCTATTATATACGGGGGAAACACGTCCCATATTGTGTTAGTTCCGTAGAGACAGTGCTTACCCACCTTTTGCTGTACTATTTCAACATCTCTAAGATAATCTCTGGCGATGCTGTCAGTTCAGTGACAGCACATAATCCGGCGCCAATATCTTTTACGCTGGCACCAAGGAGATATGCCTTATTGTCGATAATCAAGAAGCGGTCATGATTTCTGTGGGGCAGTTGTACAAACGTAATCTCAGGATATTGTTCGTTGTGTTTCTTTAGGTCTGTCAGGAATTGCTCGCTGTAGCGCGTATGGATGGTGGCTGTCACACCATCGGCACGCTTTGTTAGCAATGATAAAACACGATCGTCCACAAAGTTGTCTATTAGTACAATCCTTTGTTGGGCACTTCGCACCAAGTCTGAAATATACGACCAGGCATCCCACACGCAACCCGTCTGGAAAATTTGCTCAGGCAGTAACTTAGGAGAGAAATTTTCTATTTTCTCAATAATGACATCGATTTTCTCGTCTGTCTCCTGTTGGTGCTGCTCAATGTTGAAAATACGTTGAATCATCTGAGCATTATTATTTACTAACTGTGGGATAGCCGTGAAAGCACGCATAATCTTGATGTTGACACCAACAGCAGTTTGTGACCTCAGCACGCTACTAAGCATGGCTACACCATTGCGAGTGAAAGCATAAGGCGGCCTTCTTAAGCCCATTTTCGCAAAATTTGATGTCGCATTTTGCGATATCAAAATATCTGAGCCATAATTATTGTTAAGATTGGAGGTCACAATTTGTGACTTCCAATTAGTATCTTGCTGTCTTTCTACCGGATTGGAGGTCACAATTTGTGACCGTAATATTTCAAGTTCGCTTTTTGTTAACTTGAACATAAAGTCCTCTGGGAAACGATTTGTATTACGCTTAACAGCCTGATTGAGTGCTTTTGTTTCAACACCATACAGAAAAGCCAAGTCGAAGTCAAGCATTACCTGTTGCCCTCGTATAACTCGTATCATCGACTTAATGCTGATGTCTTCAGAGCTACTTTGTGCAACGGATGTTATCACCTCGTCATGGTTTGGGGACACTTCATTGAGGGTGTCGCATTTTGCTACCCGCTTAGGTTCTCCTTTTTCAGCAACTTTCTTCTTTGCCATATTGTTCTTAAAGAATGATGTCTTTTATTGGCTACAAAGTTACAAAAAATCTCTCAAACAACCTTCGGTTACACCGATTATTTGCCGTTATGTGGCTCGTTTTTATTTTTTTGTGGGAATTGACTCTTTTCTGGCGTTATAAACATGCAGAAATTTAATTGTTGGTTCTACTTGATGCCTTCGTTCGAACAAACTTTGAAAAGAGGTGGCGAAAACGAGTGGTTTTAGAGTCGTTTATATGTGCAGGCTCAGACATAACTATGGTGTAAAATCGGAATGAGACAATCAAACTAAAGCAAGTGTTGCCCGTCGATAGTTGTACGAAAGCCAGTAGCTTCGTTTCAGGGATTCGGACAGGAAAGAATGGTCAATCATATCCTTTGCCAGAGGATGCTCTGCTGCAAAGAAATCCATTTCTCGTTTTATCAATCGCTCAGATAGACCTATACGGCGACCAAACTCCTCGAAGTCCTTACGGCCAACAGTTCTTGTATCGGATAGTTGCATGCCTTCTTTGAACAATCCTTTATCAAGAGCGAAGATGCGTGGCATGCTCAAATGTAGACTGGTATTGATGAGGTCGTAGGCAGGGGTGAGGTGGTATTCTCCGTCACCTCGGTTGATAAGTGAGAAGTTTTTCAGATGCGCATCATCATTGAGAGTGAGATAGTTGAAGACAACGATGCGGAAGTACTTCAGGATTTCGAC
>CAJOFH010000108.1 GCA_905233845.1 uncultured Muribaculaceae bacterium
TCGCTATGGAAGTTATTTCCGACTTCCAACAGCACATTATCATATATGTTTTTAATTCAACAAAGAATTATTTATTGCACTTCGTTTGTGAATTTAGGTATATTTCTATTTTTTTTATGATTGTAGGTCGAGGTCGAGAATAGAGTAATCGGGGAGTCCAAAGTGAGCGGCCATCTCGTCGAAGCGAGCCACGGTGTTTCCACCGAACTTAAGGAGTTTGCTTCTGGTGATTTCAAGCGGTCGGGCAGGTCCCACGTGCGACTTGCTGTAGAATTTGTCAGCATAGCACACCAGTTTCTCTTCAATGCTGAGTGGCAGTAAATCACGGTGTGGCAATGGCAGGTGTTGCTCCTCGATTTCCTTTAGCGAGAGTCCTGTTCCTGTGTGACGCTCGCACACTAATGCATGGCGAAATAGTCCAAGTTCGTCAAGCATCTGTCGCCCTAGCACTCCGTGGCAGATGTAAGGCTCGGTACCATTGCAGTATATACTTGGCGCATTGGTGTGAATAATTCCAATATCGTGAAGCATGGCAGCCTCGACAACAAAGTCGATGTCGACTGGCGTGTGATTGTCAATTAACCGTTGTGCTAATTGCTTGGCAAGGTTTGCCACCTGAGTGCTGTGCTTGACGAGTAAGCAGTATAAATCGCTCTCAGGCTCATAAAATCGGTTAATAATGGAAATGGTGTCAATCATAATTTGAAAAAAGGTGTGTCACACATAATAGGAAATGCGACACACCTAATCAAAAGACGTTTTTATTAAAATGAAAACTTAGTCAAGTATGAGATTCCATCCGTGGGTATCCTCAATGTCACCCTTTTGGATTCCTTGCAGACGCTTGTAGAGCTCGGTGACAACAGGGCCAGGCTCGCCATCCTTAGAGATGACATAAGTCTTGTCGTTGTCGTTGTCATAAATCTCACTCAGAGGAGTGCACACGGCTGCCGTTCCGCATTCAGCGGCCTCGTCAACCTCGGCAAGCTCTTCGATAGGTATTGGACGGCATTCTACCTCAAGTCCCATGTCCTTAGCGATTTGTTGGAGGCTCATGTTGGTGATTGATGGAAGAATGGAGTCACTCTTAGGCGTGATATATTTGTTACCCTTGATTGCGAAGAAGTTGGCAGGTCCACACTCGTCGAGATACAACTTCTCTTTGGGGTCGAGGAAGAGTACTGCAGAGAAGCCATTATCGTGAGCACGCTTAGTGGCTCTCATTCCACAAGCATAGTTTCCACCTACTTTCCACTTGCCAGTGCCTTTAGGGGCTGCGCGGTCATACTCGCGATAGACGGCCACCTTTGTGGGTTTGAATCCTGCGGGGAAGTAAGGTCCCACTGGAGTGACAAACATGATGAGCGTGTACTCGATGGCAGGTTTTACACCCACTTGCGCACCTGTTCCAATCTCCACTGGACGGATATAGAGCGAGCTGCCGCTCTCGTAGGGAGGAATGAAACGCTCGTTCAGCTTAACTACCTTCTTCACCATCTCTACAAACAGCTCTTCGGGCACTGGTTCCATCAAGATGCCTTTCGCGCTGTTGATGAGACGCTGAGCGTTGGCCTGTGGCCTGAATACACGAATCTTGCCGTCTCTGCCACGGAATGCTTTCAGTCCTTCAAAGATTTCCTGTCCATAATGAAGACATGTAGCAGCGATGTGGATGTTAACGAACTCAGAGTCGCTAACCTCGATTTCGCCCCATTTTCCATCTTTGAAAGTGCAACGCACGTTGTAGTCGGCTCTCATGTAGCCAAACGGTAATTTACTCCAGTTAATGTTTTCTAAGTCTGTCATAATGATAATTGTGTATTAAAAAGTTATATTATTGAGTTTATGTATTTCTTCAAGAAGTTTATCAAAGTTGCTAAAGTGCGACCTTCTGTGTTATGTTTCCTACTTTTACCATATAAATGCCGCGGGAGTTAAGCCTGAGCTCCGACGTTCCCGGCTGTAGCGTAGCTTGCGACACCAGTTGCCCAAGGATGGTGAAAACCCTTACCTGCACTGTCTTTTGTGTGCGAATAATAATAGTGCCACTTTTTTGGAAGATTTCCACTCCGTCGGTATTCTTTGGGTCAGTAAGGCTCTTGCCCTGAACTTCGGCGCTGGTGGATTGCCATTGCACCTTGGCGGAAGCAACATTTGTTGTTGCCATCGCCATCAAGAGCATCAATATGACTAAAAATCTCCTCATTTTTCTTTCGCCTAAGTTCTTCTTGCAAAAATACAACAATCTTTGGAAACAGAAAAAAGTTAGGAGGTATTTTTTCATATTATTGCTTAAAAATTGTCAATAATGCGATTTTAGACGTGAAAAGCGCCAGTTTTGAAGTGACCCCAAAAAGTTGGACGGGTTAAACATTATTGGTTTAGAGAAAGAGTTCGGTATTGAACCGGGCTCTTTCCTTTTAACCTTAGTTTTATT
>CAJOFH010000109.1 GCA_905233845.1 uncultured Muribaculaceae bacterium
CTCCTGCTTCTTGCTGCATTTCCCTGCGTACATGCTGGCCACGTTGTTGTCCAGCTTGTTCAGGTCACGGATGGCAGCCTCGCAGTTGTCGCGCACCTCGGCGAGCTGGTCAGCGTTCAGCGAGCCCCACTCAAAGAACTCCGCGCTGCATTTGTGCACCAGGTACATTGCCGAGGAGTCCATGGAGATGTGCTTGGCACCGAGCGAGGCGATGGTCGCCGCGCTCGCGTTCATTCCCACGAAGTGCACAGTGACATCGCCATGCGCACGGAAAGCGCTGGCGATCGAGAGTGCTGTCGCCAGCGACCCGCCGAGGCTGTCGATCAGCACGTTCACCGGTTTCCCCTCGTTTCTGGCAAGGATATAGTCCACGTAGTTACGGTCAAAGTCACAACCGCCCACGTACCCCTTCAGATGAAGGTGGTAATTTGTGTTTTTCATAGGTTTAGATAAATTTTACAATTCAGCATTTAAAAGACAATATTTCGCCAACCTTATTCGATTTTTTTGTATATTTGCAACCTTAAATGAAATAGCTATGGCAGAAAGTCAAAACATAGAATACAAAGAGTCATGGCGCGACGAATATCTTAAATGGATTTGTGGTTTCGCCAATGCGCAAGGTGGCAAGCTCTATATTGGCATCAACGACAAGCAGCAAGTCGTTGGAGTTGCTAATTCTCACCGTTTATTGGAGGATATTCCAAACAAGATTGTCACCACTTTGGGCATCGTCTGTGACGTTAACTTGCTCAAACAAGGTGAAAGTGAGTATATAGAGATAGTCGTTGAACCGAGCAATATGCCTATAGCCTACAAAGGTGAGTATCACCTGCGTAGCGGTGCCACGAAGCAGCAGTTGCAAGGTGTGGCATTGCAGCAGTTCATACTGAAGAAGATGGGACTGTCTTGGGACAATGTGGCGATGGAGAAAGCCACAATAGAGGAAATCGACCGCAATGCGGTTAACTATTTCCTTCTCAATGCTGTAGATGCAAAGCGTATGCCCAAAGAGAGTTTGAATGATACAACAGAAGAAGTAATTTCCAATTTGGACTTGATGACTGATGATGGATATGTCAAGAATGCTGCCATACTCTTGTTCGGCAAACATCCAGAGAAATATATTCCCAGCGTGGAGTTCAAAATCGGTCGTTTCGGTGCCAGTGAGAGTGATTTGTGGTTTCAAGATGTTGTTAAAGGCAACATTCTGCAAATGGCAGATAAGGTTATTGAATTGTTGCGTGCCAAATATCTCATTTCGCCAATAGAATACAAGGGGCTGCAACGCATCGAGCCGTTGGAGATCCCAGAAGATGTCCTGCGAGAAGCCATATTCAATGCCATAGTTCACAAGGACTACACAGGCAGTGCCATTCAGATGAAAGTATACACAGACCATATAGAATTGTGGAACGAGGGAATGTTGCCCGAGGGATTCACTCTTGACAATTTGCTTGGCAAACACAGGTCTCGACCTCGCAACAGAAAGATAGCCAACGTCTTTTACCTTGCAGGGTTTATTGAGGCTTGGGGTCGTGGCATTAACAAGATAATGGAAGGCTTGTCAAAAGCAGGGCTGAGAGAAGCTCATTTTGAGGAAGATTGTGGCGGCTTATCTGTAACCATATATCGAAAATCCATCGATGAGATGTTTAATATGGAACACAATAAGCTGTCAAATAGAGAATTATCTAAAAGAGAGAATGAAGTGTTGTCGCTTTTATCATCCAATGCCTCAATAAGTATAACAGAAATAAGCAAGCTGATAGGTGTATCTTACAAAACAATACAACGAGAACTTGATTTGCTTCGGGAAATTTATAACATAAATTGGGTTGGGCCAAAGAGAACAGGGCATTGGGAAATTACAAGAAAATGAATGTCCGTTAAAATGTCCGTTAAAACTTTCGGCATAACTAATTAAAATATAGTTATTTAAAAATATCTTGGAGTGTTTTTACTTGACCGTTAAATGTCCGTTAAAATAAGCTTTTCATTTTTGGGGTTGTATTCTACTCATTGCATTTTCAGATAATTGTATCTGGGCATTATTCTACTGAGATTTTTTGTTTCTCAGTGCGAAAAATTCCAAATGAACCCTCAAAAATAGAGCCACCCTTTTTGAGGTGGCTCCTTTCTTTGGTATGTCTTCAGCCTACATCGTTCTGAACACATAATTGTCACAGAAGTCATAATCGTATTTAAAAAGCTCTCTGCTATAAGCACTTACATCAAAGAATCGGCGCAAGTGCTCGGGAATCTCGTCAAGTATTCCCAGTTCCTCGATCAGGTTCTCCGCGAACTCTTCCTCGCTGTTCCACTCACCACAGTAGTTCTCACGGAAGTCCTCCACTGTCAAGTCTGACTCACAGCGAAGGTCCAGGAATGCCTCGTATGCACGCTGCTCATCCTCGTCAAGTTCAGCGTATGCCTTGATAAGGTCGAAAGTCTCCTCATCGAGACCACACTCACTGTACCAGCACTCGGGGATGTTATCTGCATCTTGGAACATCAGCTCGACATCCTCGCCTTCATCTCTATGGATGTAGTGGCATACCCTCATAAACTCCTCGTAGTCGTAGCACCGGGCGATAGAGATCCACATTCCCGATAAATCGCCGTTGTTGTACTTGGCGTAAGTACCCACATACAGGGCAGGCTCACCGGTGCGGTAGTCATGCTTGAAGTCAGCGAGGTCAATCTCGTCAACCTCATCACAAGAAACCTCAACATTATTGAGATTG
>CAJOFH010000110.1 GCA_905233845.1 uncultured Muribaculaceae bacterium
GTAAATTGAAATCGTCGCACCCCAAAATTGTCAACTAACAAACTGAATTTCAATTATTTCAAAGACCTATTTTATGATTTTTAGTGGACACTAATGATTTCACTTTCAAAATATAGCAAATCGCTATTTTGTTTGCAAAATTATTCAGCAATCCACACATACACAAGTATTTTGCGTTACAATACTGTTACAATATGCGTTACATGTAATCATTGTCGCTCCCAATACCAAAAACATCAAACCCAATTCGGTCATTAGGATTTATGATAGAATAGAATTTGTTTTGAGTAGATTGATTTTGAGAGAATTGAAGACGTAGCGGGCTACGTCAAAAGTCTATAAAAGTCAAGATGCCAAAACAAAACTATTATAGCATAAATAGACATAAATTTTTAACTTTCCGTCGCCTAATGACCGATTTGGGTTCAAACGCACAAAAGAAAAAGGCAAACCACATTGCACGATTTGCCCCATGCTAGTTGAATTAGTGCTAGTTTCTTAGAACTTGAAGTCGACACCTGCGCCGAAGACTCTGTTGGTGCGGCTATAAACATCGGTTCCAGTGATTGCTGGTGAGATGCCGTTGTATCCACCATCGGCGGCAGTCATCTCTTTCTTGTAATCTTTGTAAGTGGTCCAGAAGTAGCCCAAGTTGATTTTCACATTTTCGCTCACGTTAATGGCACCACCCAAACCAATCGAGTAACTGTCGCAAGAGAACGATGTGTTGCTCTGGTACTTGTCGCTCAAGCCGTAGTCGGTGCGCTGCGCACCAGCACTAACGGTGAAGGTCTTGTTGATGTCCCACTCCACTCCTGCGAGGAGTTCGTGTGTGCCGTGTGTCAGCTCCTTGTTCTTGTTGCCCGCCATGTCGGCATGCTTGTCGTCATAGTAGTGATACTCAACAGTAGCACGCAACTTGTTAGGAATAAATTCATAGCCAACAGCAGCATATAGTACGCTAGGTAGGTCGCTAGGAGTATTAACACCATGCGCATAATGCTCAAGTTTCTCTTCAAATCCTGCAGGAGCCTCGAGAGTCTTGGTGTCGTTCTCAATGCTCAAGTTGGTCTTGAACTCATATTTTGCAGCCAAGGTGAGCCCGCGCCACTTGTAGTTGATGCCTAGGATTGGAGTAACACCCCATCCCGTCTGGGTGCAGTCGATAGCCACATGCGCAAGTCCGTCTTCAGCAGCCAGAGGCATAAGAATGCTAGAATATTGAGGCATTGCCAAAGATACTTGCTGTAGAGTAGTGGCAAGTTGCTCACCGGCAGTGGCATTGACATGACCGGTGTAGTTGCCAGTGAAGTAGTTGACACGGAATCCGGCATATCCAGAGAAGTGCTCGTTAAACTTATAAGAGAAACCTAATTGTCCTCCAAAGATGTACTGTTTTCCTTTCATATAACTGTCGAGGCTGTACATTGAGGGAGTAATGGGACTGCCCAGAATTGGAGCAAGCGATGTGGTTTTTGAATAAATACCTGCCATCACAGCAGCGTCAAACATTGGCAGACCGTCGTCGAAGGTTGCCTTTCCTCCACCACCCACGATGCCGAAGAATCCTGAGATAGCCCACTTGGGAGTTTTATAGGCAGCATAAACCGAAGGGATGATGGGAGCTGCAGCTGTACCTTCATATTTCTTATGATAGGTGTCGTCAGGGAAGAGCCCCATTCCAGCAGGAGTCATTATGGTGGCATCGACATTGCGCTTTTGATATGCACTCTGGATGTTGAGCGAAAGGGTCCAGCCGTCATGATCCATAAAGGAGATACCTGCGGGGTTAGTGTACACGGCATCGATTTCGTTACTTGCACCACGCGCCATCATGCGCTGGAAAGCGATACTCTGATTGGTGTTGTGCAGCAGTCCGCCAGCGTTAACACTCAGTGAAACAGCTACTGCTGCGATTAAAAGATGAAGTTTCTTCATATTACTCATTTTTATGTTTATTACCTATTTTTTCGAAAACTTTGCAAAAGTAATATATTGCCTTAATCATAGTGTCCAAAATCGCTAAAAAAGTAGCATTTTTAACCACCAATGCAACTATATTACCTTTTTTAACTAAATAAGGGGGCCGAACTGACAAGGAATGAACTAACAATGCAAGAGAGCATTATTTATTGAGAAACCAAATAGAAGTCGTCGGAATCCTGACTTCGGCTATGCGCCACCCAAATCTATTTTTTGGTAATTTCATCATCGAAAAGTGGCATGATTGACCTGTGCCGGTCGGTCAGGGACATGG
>CAJOFH010000111.1 GCA_905233845.1 uncultured Muribaculaceae bacterium
GAATCAATTTGACCACTTCAAGACGTTCTTCATACGAATGTATCATAAAACTGCACCTCAAAAGTTTTGTGTCTAACTTTTGGGGTGCAGTTCATTCGGGACGCTTTTTTTACCTCCCGTCGCCTAATGACCGATTTAGGTTAAATTACTGTATTAGCACCTCCTTATGATATATGGGATAATGATCTGATTATGACCACAAATATAAATTCAAATCCGTTCGCAGTAGAAGTGTTTATAACAAGCTGGATGTTAAATGTTTCAAAAAACTTTTTTGGTTTTTTGGTAAAAATGATAATAAAATGTCATAATTTATCGATTTTTGTTTGGAGAATCAATAAAAAGTGGTTAATTTTGCGAATAATTATAAAAGAATCGGTCGCAAGTTATATTTAACCATATAAATGAGATTGTTATGAAAAGATTATTACTCTTATTCGCTACTTTGATGGCAGTAACATCAATGCATGCACAGTGGAACCCAAACTATCCACCCGATGATCAGAACGTTCAACTCACCCAGACCAACCTTCCTATTGTTTGGCTTGAGGTAGATGGAGCTACTATTGACCGTGAAGAGCGCATCACAGCTCGCATGAAGATTATTCACAACGGTGAGGGCAACCTAAACTATGCCGACACTGTTGCGCATCCAGGTCAAAAGATTGATTATCAAGGCTACGTTGCCTTGAAGTATCGAGGCAACTCGTCATTCACTGAGAGTGACAAGAAACCTTACTCTTTCCGTCCCTTGAACAAGCCTCTCGAGGAAGGCGGAAAGAAACAGAAAGTAAAAATTCTGGGCATGGGTAAGGACAACAACTGGGCATTGCTCGCGCCCTACAATGACAAGAGCATGATGCGCGACTTGCTCACCTTTGAACTTTCTCGTCCTTGGATGTACTTCTGTCCAACAGGAAAGTTTTGCGAGCTTTTCCTCGACGGCATCTATTATGGCGTCTATATTTTGAGCGAATTGCCCACCAAGGGCAAGGAGCGCCTCAATCTGGATGACGTGGGCACCGAAGGCGACGAGCTCACTGGTGGATACCTGCTTGAGGTAGACCGCACCGATGAGCCGACTTATACTTCGAAGTATCACCCCATGTATTCCGCATATAACGATCCCAATACAGGGTGTTGGATAACCAGTAAATACATTAATTATCAATTTAAGGAGCCTGAGTATGAAGAGTTGGCCCCCGAACAGTACGATTACATTACTGGTCAAATCGACTTGATGGAGGACGCACTTGCCTCTGAAAACTTTACCGACCCTGAGAATGGCTACCGCAAGTATATGGATGTGATGTCGTTTGTTGATTACCAAATCGCTCAAGAGTTGGCTCATAATGTTGACGGCTATCGTCTAAGTGGTAAGATATTCAAGTGGCGCGACAGCGTTGACCCACGCTTCAAGATGGTGCTTTGGGACTTCAACATTGCTTTTGGTAACAGCGACTACTATGATGGCTGGTACACCAACACATGGGTATATCTGAACAATGACATGCTGAACTATTTGGACGAAGAATATGAAAATCCGTTCTGGTGGCAGAGGATGAATCAGGATCCATACTATACCAAACTGCTCAAGAATAGATGGGCACAGTGCCGTCGTTCCAATATGAGCGAGGAGAATATTATGGCTACTGTTGACTCGATGGCTACACAACTCACCGCTCAGGGTGCTATGGACCGCAATAGTCAGGCATGGCCAAGATGGGGACAATATGTATGGCCTAACCATTTTATTGCCCAGAACTTCGACGAAGAGATTAGCTATCTCAAGGGTTGGATTCACGATCGCTTGGCATGGATGGACGAGCAACTCGGCTTTAATCCCAATGCCGGGGGTACTGGTGATGTGAACTGTGATGGAGAGGTGACAGCTGCCGATATTACTGCTCTCTACAACTACCTTCTCACAGGTGACGAGACCTACATCAACACTTGCGATGTGGACGGCGACGGTCAGATAACCTCAAGCGATGTCACGGCAATTTACAATATCATGTTGGGTATTTGATAATGCTTAATTAATCGAAAAACAAAAAAAGCGTCCTTGTGAACTGCACCCCAAAAGTTAGACACAAAACTTTTGAGGTGCAGTTTTATGATACATTCGTATGAAGAACGTCTTGAAGTGGTCAAATTGATTCATTC
>CAJOFH010000112.1 GCA_905233845.1 uncultured Muribaculaceae bacterium
CCAATCGGTCTTTCTTGTTCATAGGTATATGCGTTAAAATGTTTTAGTATTCATACGGTCATATGTGTTAGCATTGGACTCGCTTACTGGCTGCAATTGAAACAGATTTATCAGTTTACTAATTGATTGATTTGTTCGTTTCATCTGCTCCAACTTGCCTTCTATGGTCTCGATGTTGAGTAGGAAATCTGCTATGTCGAGTCCCTGTTTCCGCTGTTCATCCGTCGCTGCCCGTTCCAAATAATCATACAACTGTGCATGGATACCAAGTTGTCTCATTATCGGAATCTTGCTTATCCAGTAGTCGGTCGCTCCAAGATCAGGGAAGAGTGAAAGCGTTCGCCCTTGAAGTATGCTCATACATCCTTCGTTGAGACAAGCGTTCTTTCCGCCAGATGCAATCCACGTGAAATATGGCAGATGGATGCTGCAAACGAGTGCAGTCTTTTCGCTCCCAACTAATCCGACTGGTTTGTTCTTTTCTGAGGTCAGAAGATGCTCCCCAAAGAAGCACTGTCTCAGATTGAAGTCGGTGAGGTGTAAGACAGAATGTGCCCATGTGACGTGACAGAATGGGCTCTTTTCTTTTTTAATGTTAAACTAGCTGAATTTTCGAAGAAAAGATTGTCTATATTGATAATTTTTTGTATTTTTGTAGAGTTAAATATAATATAATATGCCTAAAAAGAATCGAAAAATAAAATATGGAAGTTTTAAGAGAACTACTCCTTTAGGGCAATTCATATCTAGTACCAATGTTGTGAAAATAGACAAGGTTGGTGAACAGTATATTGTCGCTTCTCCCCATATAAAAAGGGAAAGAGTCATTGGTCTTGTTCCGAGTGTAAAACGCACTGTTAATAAACGATATGGTGTTCTTAAATTCGCAGTAGGAGACACAAAACTTGAGGCGGAAGTAGAGAAACTGCTTAAAATGAATCATCGAAAAGGTGGAATAACATTTGTCGCTCCAAGAGTATTGAGTAGTGCAGATGGAGGCGATGATGGAGTGTGGCCACCGTTTATGCCGAAAGATATTAAGGTGCGTGTGAAAAGTGTAAAGATTGATAGTTTTAAAAAGTAAAGGAGGGCAATATGGCAACTGATGGTAATAAAATTGCTTCATATATGAAAGATGCTTCTTCTAATCTAAGAAGCGAAGGGCGAAAAGCTGTCTATGCTATTATTGCGACAGCTTGGACAATATCATTTACTGACGGAAAATTTTCTCCTACTTGCAATGTTCAATGGGCATTAGGACTAGCTTTGTTCTATCTTTTTATAGATTTGCTTTATTTTTTGATTACATCGTCACTTTATAAATACCTTTTAACTAAATATTTCAATTCCACAAAAGATGGTGATTTTCAATACAAAGATGAGAGCAAAAGAATTACGAAGACAACAAAATGTTGGATGCACATTGGACAAGTTTGGATAATTATAATGTCACTAATATTATTGGTATCATTTATATTTATGCTTTTAGCAATTCTCGCACTAAAATAAATATTGATTTCGGATACTGGTGAATATGATTTCGGCAAGCAAAGCCCGTGTGTTTTGCTTGCCGAATTTTGTTGATGTAATGTACTTTGATCTACCCTTCGAGGTCACCGCTCGGAGGTGTAGTTCCGCCGCCTGTGCCAGATCCACCGCCAGCTTCTTCCTCGTCTTCTTCTGTCTCCTTTGCCCATTGCAAGGTTGCACCCTTGATGGCTGCTGCCACCTCGTCAGCCGGACGATAGTAGAGCGACGGGGTTACGCTGCTGAGTTGCAAGTCCTCGGCCTTTTCGACCCAACCGCTGGTACAGGAGGGATAGAGTTTGCCTACAGGACCGAGGTCAACGATGTAGCCCTGTTTCAACATTTCAGCTACGCTCTCCATGCACAACTCAAGAGCTACTTTAGCCTCGGCCTTGTGCAGCGTAGTGTTGTGACAGGCCTCAGCCACAATGTCTTCGTAGCCTGCCGTGCCATTGGTGATTACTCGGGCTGCGAAG